>JAZNBR010000078.1:0-30109 GCA_045587105.1 Ruminococcus sp. | reverse complement strand
ATTGATATGCCTGTAAACTGGTGCGAGGAGCTTGGTACAGTTCTCTCCAACGATGAGGTCATCGACGGAAAATCTGAGAGAGGCGGCTTCCCCGTAGTAAGAAAGAATATGAAGCAGTGGGTAATCGACCAGCCTGCATTTGCTGAGAAGCTCCTTGAGGGACTTGATGAAATCGACTGGCCTGAGTCCACAAAGGCTATCCAGCGTAACTGGATAGGAAAATCGACAGGCGTAGAGGTTGAGTTTGACATTGTTGGCGGAGGAAAGTTCTCAATCTTCACAACCTGTATCGAGACAATCTATGGTATTACATTCATGGTTCTTGCTCCCGATGGTGCCGTAACAGAGAGCCTTCTTGACAGGGTTCAGAACAGAGAAGAAGTTCAGGCTTACATCGACGAGACAAAGAAGAAGAATGATATGGACCGTACAGAGCTTAACAAGACCAAATCAGGCTGTGAGCTTAAGGGTGTAACCTGTATCAATCCTGTAAACGGTAAGGAAGTAAGAATGTTTATCGGTGACTTCGTTCTTGCAAGCTACGGAACAGGTGCGGTAATGGCAGTTCCGAGCCATGACCAGAGAGACTTTGAGTATGCGATTGCACATAATATAGACATGATTCAGGTTATCGACGGCGACGAAAAGCTCGGTCACGTTGATGTTTCAGAGGCTGCCTTCGAGAAGCAGGGATATCTTGGCAAGGGCTATAAGCTCATCAATTCAGAGGAGTTCACAGGTCTCACTGTTGAAGAAGCCAAGGAAGCAATCACAAAGAAGCTTGAAGAAATGGGCAGAGCAAAGCGTACTGTGAATTATCATTTCCGTGAGTGGATATTTGCACGTCAGCGTTACTGGGGCGAGCCTGTTCCCGTTGTTCATGGGGAGGACGGACAGATTCATTCACTTGACGACAGCGAGCTTCCCCTCATTCTTCCCGAGCTTGACGACTATAAGGGGAAGAACGGCAAGGCTCCGCTTGAAAATGCAGTTGACTGGAAACAGTACGACAATAACGGTGTCAAGGGACTCCGTGAGACCTCAACAATGCCGGGAAGTGCCGGTTCAAGCTGGTATTATTTCAGATATATAGACCCCAATAACGACAAGGAATTCGCAAATCAGGAGCTTCTGAAGCACTGGATGCCTGTTGACCTTTACATAGGCGGTCCGGAGCATGCCGTAGGACACCTTATGTATTCAAGAATCTGGAACAGATACCTCTATGACAAGGGACTTGCTCCCACAAAGGAACCGTTTAAGAAGCTTGTTCATCAGGGAATGATTCTGGGAGAGAATGGCATCAAAATGGGTAAGCGTTTCCCCGAATTTGTGGTGAACCCTTCTGATATCGTAAGAGATTACGGTGCAGATACACTTCGTCTTTATGAGATGTTCATGGGACCTCTCGAGGTAAGCAAACCATGGAGCAAGAACGGCGTTGAGGGTGCAAGAAAGTTCGTCAACAGAGTATGGAACTTCTTCACAGAGTCTGAAAATATTACCGACGACAACGACGGAAGCCTTACAAAGATCTACCACAAGACAGTCAAGAAGGTTACCGATGATTTTGAGAAGCTTGCATTCAATACAGCTATCAGCCAGATGATGATATTTGTGAACGAGGTTTACAAGAATGGCAAGTGTCCCAAGGAGTACGCTGAGGGACTCATCAAAATGCTTTCATGTATCACTCCTCATCTCGGTGAAGAAATCTGGAGCATTCTCGGTCATGACGATACAATTGCATTTGAAAGCTGGCCCACATACGACGAGGCTCAGCTTATTGAGGACACGATTGAAATTGTCGTACAGATCAACGGTAAGATCAAGGCTAAGCTTGATATTGTTCCCGATAGTGCTCAGGATGAGGTTCTCGCAATGGCGTTTGCCGACGAAAGGGTAAAGGAAGCTGTTGACGGCAAGAATATCGTTAAGCAGATATATGTACCAAATAAACTTGTTAATATTGTTGCAAAATAACGAAATTTTAAAGAGTGAAAAAAAGCCTTGACAATAAAGGTAAAGTGTGATAAAATAATATTATATTATTTCAAGTATTATCTGCTGTTTTTCGGGGTATATACTGACTGGCATCCTATGGGATGATTAGTATAGAGCTCAGAAGAAATTCCGGGCAACCTCTGAATAAGGGAGGGAAAGTTAAGTGGCAGAAGTTCGCGTTGGTAAAAACGAGTCTTTGGATACAGCTCTTAAGAGATTTAAGAGATCATGTGCAAAGGATGGCGTTATCGCTGAGGTTCGTAAGAGAGAACACTACGAAAAGCCTTCTGTAAAGCGCAAGAAGAAGTCTGAAGCAGCTCGTAAGCGCAAGTATTAATCTTGCAGACTGATCGTGCTGATAAAAGCGGGCCCTAAGGGTTCGCTTTTTCATTTATATGAAAAATTTGTAGATTATGGAGGAATTATGCGGTTTGGAATTACAGCGGCATTCCGAAGTGTTACTGAAATAACACCGGATATCCTGAAAAAACTTAGAATCCGAGGTCTTATTCTCGATCTTGACAATACACTGACAACACATGATAATCCCGTTCCAGGAGATGGCGTTCTTGACTGGCTTGATATCATGAAGAAAAATAATATTAAGCTGATGATAGTATCAAATAATCATCCGCCGAGAGTTAAGCCATTTGCTGATATGCTTGGACTTGATTTTGTCAGCGAAGGAAAAAAGCCTCTTACAAAGGGCTTTAAGGAAGCAGTCAGCAAAATGGGAATTCCGAAAAAATATATCGCAGCAGTGGGAGATCAGATATATACGGATGTTCTCGGTGCAGGACTTTTCGGAGTGAAAATGCTCTATGTTGATCCGATAGAGTATGAAAAAACTACATTTTTCAAGATAAAGAGAAAATGCGAAAAGCCGTTTCTGCCAAAAAAATACTATAACGAACAGGAGAAAAAATCATGATAAAGAAAATTCTTGTTATACATGGACCGAATCTCAATCTTCTTGGTGAGCGTGAACCGGGAATTTATGGCAGCGATTCCATCGAGAATCTCAACAGCAGTATTATAGATCGTGCCCGTGATCAGGGACTTGAATGTGAGATATTCCAGTCAAATCATGAGGGAGCTATAATTGATAAGCTGCATGCCGCAAGAAAGAGCTTTGACGGAGTTATCATAAATGCCGGTGCATATACTCATTACAGCTATGCGATCAGGGACGCTATATCGGCTATAAAGATTCCTTGTATAGAAGTACATATCAGCAACGTTTTTGCAAGGGATGAATTCCGTTCAAAGTCGGTAATAGCACCGGTTTGCAAGGGAAGTATCTGCGGCTTCGGATTCGGAAGCTATTTCCTTGCTGTGCAGGCACTCGCTGAACTGTGAGGTGCATATGTCGACAAGATTTGAAAGACTTTTTCAGGAAATTGATGCCGAATGTGTTCTTATTACTTCCGATGTGAACCGACGGTATTTTACCGGTATGAAGTCGTCTGACGGCTATATTCTGGCATTTCCTGAGAAAGCATATCTGCTTATTGATTTCCGGTACATCGAAAAGGCGAGAAATACAGTCACTGATGCAGAAGTTATTGAAATTAAAAGGCTCCAGCCGCAGATGAGTACGCTTATAAAAAAGCATGGTGTTTCAAGAATAGCTGTTGAGTCTGAAGCAATGACGATCAGGAAATTCAACAGCTTTAAGCACACATTCCGTGAAGTGGAATTTGACGCTTCTGACGCTCTCAGCGATGCAATAAAAAAACTGAGAATGACTAAGGATGACGATGAGATTGCCTGTATCAGAAAGGCTCAGGAGATTGCTGAAACCGCCTTTGATGAGCTTCTGCCATTCATAAAGACAGGCGTGACGGAGCGTGAAATTGCACTGGAACTTAATCGTCTTATATTCCTTCATGGTGCAGAGGAGCTTTCGTTTGATACAATAGCTCTTGCCGGAGCAAATACATCTATGCCGCATGGAGTTCCATCTGATAAAAAAGTTGAAGAAGGCGAATTTGTTCTTCTTGATTTCGGAGCAGTATGGAACGGATATCACAGTGATATGACAAGAACAGTATGCGTTGGCAAACCCTCTGAGGAAATGGAAAAAGTCTACAATATTGTTCTTGAAGCTCAGCTTGCCGGAATAAAAGCGGCAAAATCAGGTGTTACGGGACGTGAGCTTGACAGGATTTCCCGTGATATCATAGAAAAAGCCGGCTATGGCGATTGCTTTGGACACTCTCTCGGTCACGGAGTAGGTCTGGAAATTCATGAAGCACCTAATGCCTCGCAGGGGAACGAGCTTCCTCTCAATGAAGGGGCGGTCGTGACTATCGAACCGGGAATTTATCTGGCTGGAAAATTTGGTGTAAGAATTGAAGATTTTGTCATTTTAACCGAAAACGGATGCGAAAATCTGACAAAATGTGCAAAAAAATTAATATCTTTGCAATAATGTCATTTTAGGTATTGCCAAAGATAAAGAAATGTGGTAAAATATAAATATATATTATTATAGTTTAAATTATACGGAGGTATTTCTCATGATTTCAGCAGGAGATTTCAGAAATGGTGTTACTTTTGAGCTTGACGGTCAGGTAGTTCAGGTTGTTGAATTCCAGCACGTTAAGCCCGGAAAGGGAGCAGCTTTTGTAAGAACAAAGTACAAGAACGTTATTACAGGTTCAGTTGTTGAAACTTCTTTTAACCCTACTGCAAAATTCCCCACAGCTTTCGTTGAAAGAAAGGATATGCAGTACAGCTACAATGACGGCGATCTTTACTACTTCATGGATATGGAAAGCTATGAGCAGGTTCCGATCAGTGCTTCTATCCTTGGCGATAACTTCAAGTTCGTTAAGGAAGAAATGATCTGTAAGATCCTCACCTACAAGGGAACTGTATTCGGCGTTGAGCCGCCTAACTTCGTAGAGCTTGTTGTAACTCAGACAGATCCCGGTTTCAAGGGCGATACAGCTACAAATGCTACAAAGCCGGCTATCGTTGAGACAGGTGCAGAGGTAAAGGTTCCGCTCTTTATCGACGAAGGCGAAAAGATCCAGATCGACACAAGAACAGGCGAATATATGTCAAGAGCCTGATCACCTCATAAATTAATTTGCAGGAGGAATAATTATGAATCTCAATGAAAAAATGTCATATCTTCAGGGACTTCTTGCAGGTCTTGAACTCGATACTTCAACAAAAGAAGGCAAGGCTATCACAAAGATGGCAGAAGTTATGTCAGAACTTGTTCTTTATGTAGATGATCTTCAGTCACAGGTGGACGAGCTTACAGAGCTCTGCGATATCCTTGATCAGGATCTCGGTTCTGTTGAGGACGACTTCTATGATGACGATGAATTTGAATGCTCCGGTGACTGTGACAACTGCGATGAGGATGACTGGAGTGACGAGGACGACGATTTCGACGACTTTGATGATGATGAAGATGACGACGAGCTTTATGAAATTACTTGTCCTTCCTGCGGCGATACTATCCTTCTTGACGAGGGAATGCTTGAGGAGGGCTCTATAAACTGTCCTAACTGCAACGAGCTTCTTGAATTCGATTATGACGACCTCAGCATTGAGGAAATTGAGGAGCTTAATGAGGAAGACAGCGACGCTGAGTAATTCCGTCAAAAATCCGTTCAGTAAATGATCGGTAAATAATGAAGCACAATAAAGCCGTTTCTGATGTTATGTCAGAAACGGCTTGCGTTTTAAGGAGGAATATAAATGGAATTTATAAAATCAGAAGATATCAAAGGTCTTGCCAATCCGGGTGTTGTATCAAGACAGCTGCTTAATCCTGATAATTCTGAAAGTAGGAGAGTTACAATAACAGAAGTGCATTTAGAGGTCGGAGCATGTCAGCCGAGACATACACATCAAGCGTCAGAGCAGATATGGTATGCGACCAAGGGATGCGGAAAGCTTCTCCTTGCAGATGACGCTGAAAAGGAATTCAGAGCAGGTGATGTTGTGCGTTTTGCAGACAAGGATGTTCACGGACTTCGGAATGACGGCGATACTGAATTTGTCTATGTATCAGTAACAGCTCCTCCGATTCATTTCGGATATGCCTATAATGAAGAAAAGTAAAATATACCGGAGAAGAAGCAGCATCTTCTCCGGGTTCTGTTATGTCAATGCAGTTGAATTGAAAGAAAAAAGGTTAAAAATGCTGGAAAACCATTGACATTTCCAGAAAATATGCTATAATAAAAGAAGTATAGCATTGACGGGATTGACTGTCTGCAAGGTGTTTCAGAGAGAAAGCGGCTGGTGCGAGCTTTTACACTAAGGATGGGTGCTGCCCCTGAGCTTCTGCGGAAAACCGCAGCGTTTTTTCTGCGTTAAGGAAAAAGAGAAAGGATTCTTCCTTTGAACTTGGGTGGTACCACGAGAGCCTTCGTCCCATAGCGGCGGGGCTTTTTTAATTAAATTTAAGGAGTAATCAATATGCAGTGGACCGGATTAAATGATCTTCGTGAAAAATATCTCTCATTTTTCGAGAGCAAGAACCATACGAGAATGGCAAGTGCTTCACTTGTGCCGCAGGGCGATAAGAGCCTTCTGCTTATAAATTCTGGTATGGCACCTTTGAAAAAATACTTCCTCGGACAGGCTGTTCCGCCTAACAAGAGAGTTACAACCTGCCAGAAATGTATCAGAACACCTGATATCGAAAGTGTAGGAAAAACAGGTCGTCACGGTACTTATTTTGAAATGCTCGGAAACTTCTCCTTCGGTGATTATTTTAAGCCGGAGGCTATTGCATGGGCATGGGAATTCCTGACAAAGACTCTGGAAATTCCGGCTGAAAGACTCTGGATTACCATCTTTGAAAGCGACGATGAAGCTGAACAGATCTGGATGGAGAACATCGGTATCCCCAAGGACAGAATCATACGTCTCGGCAAGAAGGATAACTTCTGGGAGCATGGCTCAGGTCCTTGCGGTCCCTGCTCAGAGATTCATTTCGACAGAGGCGAGGCATATGGTCCTTTTGAAAATTTTGAACAGGCAAGCGACTGCGACCGTGTTATCGAGATCTGGAACCTTGTATTCAGCCAGTTCGACAGCGACGGCAACGGAAATTACGCTGAAATGGAAAGCAAGAACATTGATACCGGTATGGGACTTGAACGTCTTGCCTGCGTAATGCAGGGCGTTGACAATATCTTCGAGGTAGATACTGTTCAGAAAATTATGAAGCATATCTGTGGATTTGCCGGCGTAGAATATAAGAATGACGCTAAAACTGACGTTTCTCTCCGTGTTATCACAGACCATATCAGAAGCACAACTTTCATGGTCGGCGATGGAATCATGCCCTCCAACGAAGGCAGAGGCTATGTTCTCAGACGTCTTCTCAGACGTGCTGCACGTCACGGCAGACTTTTAGGTATTACAAAGCCTTTCCTCTGCGAGGTTGCTGATACTGTAATCAATGAAAATGCCGGAGCATATCCTGAGCTTGCAGAAAAGAGAGATTACATCAAGAAGATTATCAGTGTTGAGGAAGAAGCTTTTGCGAAAACTATTGACAAGGGAACAGAGCTTCTTAATCAGTATATGGATAAGCTTGCTGCTGAAAAGAAGAATACTCTTTCCGGCGATGACGCATTCAGACTTTCTGACACATACGGATTCCCGATTGATCTTACAATCGAGATCTGTGAGGAAAAGGGACTTGATGTTGATGTTGACCGCTTCAAGGAGCTTGCTCTTGAGCAGCGTAATCTTGCAAAGGCAGATCACCTTGCAAAGGCTGGATCATCATGGGCTGACAACAGCATAAAAATTGACGCTCCTGATACAGTATTCACAGGATATACTGCATTCGAGGTAAAGGACGCTGAAGTTCTTGCAATCTACAAGAACGGTATCGAGATCGAAAATGCAGTTGAAGGCGACGATGTTGTTATAGTTCTTGATATTACTCCTTTCTATGCAGAATCAGGCGGACAGACAGGTGATACAGGTGTGCTTATTGACGGCGGAAGCATTGCTGCTGTTGATGATACAATCAAGTCTGAGGGACACTTCCTCCACATGGCTACTATTGAGCAGGGAAGCATCTCAAAGGGCGATAAGGTTCTTGCACAGGTTGAAAAGGAACGCCGTCTTTCCATTATGAGAAACCATACAACTGCACATCTTCTTCAGTATGCACTCCGTCAGGTACTTGGCGATCACGTTCATCAGGCAGGACAGCTTGTAAACGAAAAAGCCTGCCGATTTGATTTCAATCATTTCAGTGCAATGACAGAGGAAGAAATTGCAAAGGTTGAGGAACTCGTAAATGCTGATATTCTCAGTGCAATTGAGGTTACAATGAACGAAATGTCCATTGACGAGGCAAGAAAGCTCGGAGCTATGGCACTTTTTGGTGAAAAGTACGGCGATACTGTAAGGGTTGTTACTGCAAATAATTCAATTGAATTCTGCGGTGGTACTCATGTATCAAATACATCGCAGATCGGTCTTTTCAAGATTGTTTCCGAAAGCTCGGTAGCTGCCGGTGTACGCCGAATTGAAGCTGTTACTGGTTCCGGAGTACTTGCACTTCTTGGTGAATACAAGAATACGGTTCTTCGTGCTGCAAAGGCACTCAAGGTTTCAAATCCTGCGGAGCTTCCTGAAAAATGTGCGTCAGCTGCTGTTGAAATGAAGGAGAAGGATAAGAAAATCGAGAGTCTTACACAGCAGATTGCCAATGCCAAGGTAGCTGCAATATTCGATAATGCAGATGATATATGCGGAGTAAAGGTTATTTCTGCAATGATGACAGGTGTTTCTCCTGACGCTCTCAGAAAGCTCGGAGACAGCGTAAAGGATAAGGCTGAACCCGTTATTGCAATGTTTGCCGGAGTTGACGGTGAAAAGGGAACCTTCTATTGTGTATGTAATGCAGGATCAATTGAAAAGGGTGCTCATGCAGGAAAGATAGTTCAGAGAGTTGCTGCTGTTACCGGCGGTAAGGGCGGCGGACGTCCTGACAGTGCTATGGCAGGTATCGGAAAGACATACATGGTTGATGAAGCACTGATATCATTCAAATCAATTGCCAAGGAATTTATTTGCTGAAGGAGAAATTAATATGGATTGCTTATTCTGTAAAATAGTTGATGGAGATATACCAAGCACAAAGGTTTACGAGGACGAGTATGTATTCTGCTTCAAGGATATTGCTCCGATAGCACCTGTACATTATCTGATTATACCTAAGGCACATATCAGCGGAGCAGATCAGATCACTGAGGAGAATTCTTCTTTAGTTGCAAAGGTATTTGAAGCTGCTGCAAAGATTGCAAAGGCTGAGGGGATCGGAAGCTACCGTATTATCACCAACTGCGGCGATGATGCCGGTCAGACTGTAAAGCATCTTCATTTCCATCTGCTCGCCGGAGTAAAAATGGGATGGGGACCTGAATCACTCGGAAAGACTGAGTAAGGAGGGGGCGGATTATGAACTCCTATAAAATGACAATAGCAGGGCTTGAGAGGGAACTTCCTCTCTGCCCTCTCAACGAAAAGCTTGATATTGCGGCATTTATCATGTTCTCTGACACAGAGCTTACTGTTGCTGCTTCAGAAGAACTGCTGAAGAAATGTCCGGATTTTGACGTTATCCTTACTGCTGAGTCAAAGGGTATTCCGCTTGCTTATGAGATGTCAAGGCAATCCGGAAAGCCTTATGTTGTTGCAAGAAAGTCTGTCAAGCTTTATATGACAGAGCCTGTTTCGGTTACAGTAAAATCAATAACTACTGCCGCTGAGCAGACGCTTTATCTCTCACAGGAGAAGGCTGCTATGCTCAGGGGAAAACGTGTGCTTCTTGCCGATGACGTAATAAGCACCGGAGAATCCATTGCGGCTCTTGTAAAGCTTACAGAAGCGGCAGGCGGTGAAATAGCCGGAAAAGCAGCTGTTCTTGCAGAGGGCGATGCGGCTGACAGGGAGGATATAACCTTCCTTGAAAAGCTGCCTTTATTCTTCAAATAAGGTGTGAATTATCATGAAGCGAAAAATGATTGGTGCTGCGGCGGCTTATCTGGCAGGATTGTTTTTCGCTTCATTTTTTACAGGAATAATATCTGCTGTTATTTTTCTTTTTCTTGTGATCCTTATACTTGCCGGCGGAATCAGAGGAAAGGATCTGATAATGCTGCTTGTATTCTTCATCGCTGCCTTTACTGTTTCAAGGGTATACAGATATTCCTGCTATGACAGAATATCTTCATATTCGGGAAGAACAGGAGATTTCAGCGGAAGCATCGTGGGTATTGAAAGCTATGCCGGTGATCTTGCAATGTATACCATAGAGGGAGAGCTTGACGGCATCGAGGATGTAAGGATTATATATTTCGGCAGTACACTTAATGCCGGATACGGCGATATACTGAATCTTAAGGGATGTAAGTTCTCGGTGCATAAAAATGATTATGTGTTCAGGAACAAGGATATCTTCATGTCAGAGAAGATTTTTCTGAGTGCTGATTATCCGGAAAGCGTCAGCGTAGAGCGTACACATTCAAGGAAAATTAAAAACGCTCTTATGGATTACCGTGAGGATATAATGTCCCGGTTCAGGAGCGGTATGGGCGGAAAAACCGGTAATTTTCTTGGGGCGATGATATTCGGTGAAAAAAGAGGATTTGATCCCGATATGAGAACATCGCTGAGCATGAGTGGTATCGGTCATGTAATGTCTGTATCAGGACTTCATGTTTCAATAATAGCCGTAATGCTTATGACGATTTTCAGCAGACTCCGGTTGGGAAGAATCATACCATTCATACTGATGAATTTGCTGTTGTTTGTTTTCATCACTATGGCGGAATGGCCAGTGTCAGCAGTAAGAGCATTGATAATGGCTGATTTCGTCTATTCCGCGAAGCTTTTCAGACGTCAGAGCGATACATTGAACTCACTTGCAGGAGCTGTTCTTGTTATATGTATTGCAAATCCCTTTGCAGTATACAGCAGTGGATTTCTTATGTCTGTAACAGCGGCATTCGGAGTAGGAGTATTCGGACCGTATATGACAAGAAATTTCACAGGAAGCAGTATAGTCAGAAGCTTCCTGATAATGGTGTGTACAAGTCTATGTATCTTCCCTTTGACAGTAAAATATTTCGGGGAAACCTCTCTCATATCTCCGGTAACAAATCTGATTTTACTGCCGCTTTGCTCGGCTGCACTTATTATCGGAGTATTTTATGTGATGACAGGCGGAATACTGCCTGTACTCGAAATAGCAGAATACCTTCTTCATCCTGTAATTGCTGTTATGAATTTTATATCAGAGAGCAGAATTGTATATTTCTGCTGCTGCGGAGAAAACACAGCAGAGATTATTTTTGCTCTTGCTGCGGCTGTTGTTGTGATTCATGTGTTGTATAACAACAGAGCATTTACTGCTTTGGCAATGGCAGCAGCATTCTGTTCCGCTATGATATACACTGCCGTTACAGGGAAAAAGACGTATGATTCATTCAGAATAGCGTTTCTCGGCAAAGGAAAAAATACGGCAGCAGTTGTATCATATAAGGGAGTAACAAAGATTTTTGATCTCAGCGGATACTATAACAGTCCGGTATACGTCAGGAAATATTTTTCAGAAAACGGGTTCTCTTATGCAGATATCATCTTTCTTTTTGAAAACGAGCCTTCTCAGTATGCCGCATATATTTCTGAGCTTGCACCATTAAATGCAGGCAAGTGGTATAATTACGATGATTTATATGCTGCCGGAGGAAATTTAATTTCTGCCGGTGAAGAAATACGCTTCTCAGGCAACGGGATGGAAATACTCTGTCGGAGTAACGCATTATCCGTTGAATTCTGCGGAACTGAAATCACAATTGAGCCTTCCGGAAACAGAGGAGCATTCGTTGTAAGCGGAGACGTGTTGCCGCAGGATATACTGATAGATAAGGAAGAAAATTCCGGCTTGAATAATTTTGAGATTACGCTGTCCGGAGATGGCAGTTATGAATTCAGGAGGCTGTGATGGCATATACTGATGCGAAAACAATAAAAACGCAGCTCAGAAAGGGCGAGCTGTGTAATCTGTATTATATTTACGGAGAGGATATCAGCGGCGTTGAAAAGCTGACATCTCAGATTATAAAAACGGCTGTGGGGGATAATGAGGATTTTGCACTCAGCCGCCTCAGCGGAAAAAAGCTTGATATTCCGGAACTGCGTGATCTTACGGAAATGATGCCGATGATGGCGGAATATAATTGTATACTTATAAACGATTATAATTGTGAGGAGCAGCGCGAGGAAACAACGAAGCAGCTTGTGGAAGTTCTAAAAAGTGTTCCGCCGATGACAATAGTAATAATGAATGTTACCGGCTTTGAGATAAAAACGAAGTTTGATTATAAGACGAAAAGCCGTGTGATTGCAGATAAGAACAAGAAGATCGCTGATGTTATAGCGAAGAATGGTGCTGCTGTCTGCTTTTCTCTGAAAACTCCGCAGGAGCTTGCAAAGGATATTTCGGCTGCCGTATCATCACGGGGCGGAGCGATATCCCTTGACAATGCCCGTGAGATTGCAGAACGATGTCTATGTGATCCGCTTGCCGCTGAAAATGAAACAGAAAAGCTGTGTTCGTATGCTCAGGGGAGAGAGATCACCTATGATATGATTGATTCCATGGTGCATCGACAGACGGGTGTGACTGTATTCAGGCTTGCCGATTCTGTTGCGGCGTTTGACGGAAAACAGGCGTTTGAAGCTCTTGACGAACTGATGCAGTCGAAGGAAAACAGAGGCTCAGTTCTTGCAAGCATCACCAATTCGTTTCTTGATATGTACCGTGTTCTGACGGCGAAGCAGTCCGGACATACT
Organism: Ruminococcus sp.; assembly: GCA_045587105.1. Lineage (GTDB taxonomy): Bacteria > Bacillota > Clostridia > Oscillospirales > Ruminococcaceae > Ruminococcus. The sequence continues at coordinate 17,248 of JAZNBR010000078.1, read as the reverse complement.
GCTTCGGAGGTGGTTCAGGACTTCGGATATTTCAACAGAGCATTTGTTATTGAAAAGATGTATCGTTCACCTTCAAGGATAAGTCTTGCACGTCTGAGAAGCTGTCTTGCAATACTCCGTGATACGGCAATGACGCTCAATTCGACCGGCGGAGATGAAAAGATTGTTCTTGAGCAGGCAGTTACAAAAATGCTTGCACTGAAAAACTAACGGTGATAATATGATAAAAATTAATCAGGCTGTGATTGTCGAAGGAAAATACGATAAGATCAAGCTGTCGTCAATAATTGACGGAATAATAATAGTTACAAACGGATTCAGGATTTTCAAGGATAAGGAAAAGCTGGAGCTTATACGTTATTATGCTTCAACGACAGGAATAGTAATTCTTACTGATTCCGACAGTGCAGGAAGAAAGATACGCGGATATATAAAAGGATCAGTAAAAGGCGGAGATATTCGCAATGTGTATATACCCGATATTCTTGGTAAGGAAAAAAGGAAGGAAAAACCTTCTGCTGAGGGAAAGCTTGGTGTTGAAGGCATGAATGCAGAAATTCTTCTTGAAGCCTTTGAGAAGGCAGGAATAACTGCTTCTGAAAGTTCGGGAAAGGGTGATATATCAAAGCTGACTTTGTTCGAGTACGGACTAAGCGGCTCGGATAACAGCAGTTTTCTGCGTGAGCGTCTCCAGAAAAGTCTCGGACTGCCTTCGGTAATGTCAGCCTCGTCTCTTGTTGAGGTACTCAATACAATGATGACCGCTGATGAACTAAGACAGCGGATTACAGAGATAAAGGAGGAATTCAATGATATATAGCAGTCTGCTGTTCATATATATTTTCTTTCCGGTATCTCTGCTTGCATATTATGTTACTCCTGCAAAGTACAGGAATGTCACGCTTCTTGTGCTGAGTATGATTTTCTGTGCCATGAATGGTGTGGGTTTTCTCATCTTCATGACAGTATATACAGCAATGAATTTTGCTGCCTGTCATATGATCGGGAAATACAGAAAAAACAAAGGAATAGCCAGAAGCATCATGATACTTGCACTGGTGCTTGATATATCTGCTGTATTTATATTCCGCAGCGATTTCTTCAGTGCGTACAGGGAATTGCTGTCAATTCCGGAAGAATTCTTTCCGGTGGGGATATCGTTTTTCACACTTTCAGCAGCGGGAATTCTTGCCGATGTATATAACGGAAAGACAGAGCATAACAGGAATTTTGTGACCTTTGCTTTATATATTATGTTTTTCCCACGTCTTATCATGGGACCTCCGCTGAGATATTCAGGTTTCCGGAGAATGTTACGCAGTCAGCACACCGGACTTGCCGATATAGGAGCAGGAGTTACACTTTTTGTAAAGGGATTTGCAAAAAAAGTCATAGCAGCCGATAGCCTTTATGCTCTTTATAGTGCATCTGTAAGCGTCGATATCGGGAAAATGCCGGTACTTACAGCGTGGCTCGGAGCTGTTTCGTATCTGCTGAGTTTTTACTTCACTCTATCCGGATTCTCCGATATGAGTGCTGGAATATCACGCTGCTTTGGTTTCAGAATGTCAAAGAACTTCAATTATCCGGTATTCAGTCGGAATGTCAGATGCTTTACTGCCCGCTGGCATATACAGGCGTCACAGTGGTTCAGACAATATGTTGCCAGACCTCTTTCTTCAATATCAGATATCAGGCTGTATAAGGATATCGTACTTATTGCAGTTGGAGGATTGATTGGCTTCTGGTATACATTTGACGCAGGCGGTGCAATATGCGGAATAATATTTGGAATAGCCGTAACGGCAGAAACATTTTTTATCAAGGATAAGCATCTTCAGGTGACAGGAAGATTATACACTTTTATTATAGCTGTAATATGTACAGTATTCATGGCAGGCGAAAGCTCTGCCTATTCGATAAAATACCTTTTCGCCATGATTGGCGGAAACAGGGTTCTTGCTGATTCACAGTCGCTGTATCTTCTGAAATCCTATGTTCTTATTCTTATTGTAAGTATATATACAGCCGCAAGCTTTTTCAGAAATATTATTGTTCGTTCACGAATGAAGAAAGTACAGAATATCATTACGGCACTTTCACCGGTAATCGTAATTTCAATGATGATTCTCTGTACAGTTCTTATTTCGTACCGTGGAAGCTCGGAGATTCTTCTGCTTAAAATGTAGGAATATCCGGTAATGCGGAAGTTACAGGAAGTCTCCGGCAGATATTGTCTGCTGAAATTGTGATAAGGAGGGAATTATGAAAAATACGGTCAATAAAATAACCGCAGTAATCATGCTGATATATATATCGGCTGTTATGTTTTTTATTTTCTTTGGAAAAAGCAGCGGTGTACCGATATACGGCGACAAGACTGATAAAGAAAAAGCTTTTTCTCTTTCTGGAATAATGAACGGAAAATTCGGCAAATATATTTCTGAGCGTATTTCAACGGATTTCCCTGCACGCAATCACATGATTTCAGCCGATTCCGGAATCAGGTCGGCTTTTACGGAAAATATCGTAAACGGTGTATATGTGGATGAAAAGATGCTTCTTAACGCTGAGATATCAGACAGAGGCACAATGAGTGAGAATGCCGCTATAATTAACAGATTCTGTTCGGGATATGAAGGCACTGTCTATTTTACGGCAGTTCCGACATCATCAGGTGTATATGACAATTATTTTCCGGAATATCTCCGTAAAAATACGGAAAGTATGCAGATAAACAGTCTGTACAGTGAGCTTGATGAGAATATACGCGATATAGACGCATATAATATTCTGAAAATGCTGAATGAAAACTATATCTACTACCGGAATGATACAAAATGGACGAGTTACGGGGCGTACTGTGTATACAGAACAGTTATCCAGAAGCTTGGTTTCAGTCCCACAGCTTACGATAAGTACACCATAGATCATGTTGCTGACGATTTCAGAGGAAATCTGTATGAAAGGACATTTTATTCCGATGTAAAACCGGATATAATTGATATATACAGATATCCTGATGGTGCAGAGATACTCAGCTGCACCGGCTGTGATAACGATCTGAAGAGCTTTTCAGGTGAGCTTTATGATAAATCGCTTCTTGAATCAGGAGATATGTATGATATGTATCTCGGAGAGAAGCGTCCGCTTGTGAAGCTGAGAACAACGGTCAACAATGAAAGAAAGCTTCTCGTGATAAAGGACAGCTTTGCCGATTGCTTCATACCGTTTCTCACGCAGCATTACAGCGAAATAGATGTAATAGCGCCGGAATATATGGAAGGCTCTGTTGAAAAATATGTTGATCCCGCAAACTATGAGCAGATACTTTTTCTGTTCGGAATAGACAGTATGGATGATGAAAATTTATTTGATGTACTGGTAACACCGCTGGAAGAAAGGAAGTCGGAATGAAAGCACTTGTTACAGGAGCTACCTCCGGTATAGGAAAAAAGATAGCTGAAAAGCTCAGCGAAAGAGGCTGGGAGCTTATTCTCACAGGACGTAATGAAAAAATACTGACAGAAATGAAAAATCGCCTTGGGAATACTGAAATAATTACTGCGGATTTCTCAGAAAGAAAAGATGTTTACAGAGTTTATGAATTCTGTAAGGATCGTGATATTGATATGCTTGTAAACAATGCAGGCTTCGGTGTGTTTGGAAAATTTGCAGAAAACGATCTTGATAAGGAGCTTGAAATGATGGAGGTAAATATAACTGCCGTCCATATACTTATGAAGCTTTTTCTCCGTGACTTCAGAAAACGTGACAGTGGAATCATTCTGAATGTTGCATCTGTTGCAGGATTTATGCACGGACCTCTTATGTCGGGATACTACGCTACAAAGAATTATGTGCTGAGGCTTTCAATGGCTGTTCATGAGGAACTCCGTCGTGAAAAATCAAATGTGAGCATCACTGTACTTTGTCCGGGGCCGGTAAATACCTGCTTCAACAGCCGTGCCGGAGTGAATTTCAGTGCAAAGCCAATTTCTGCTGATCAGGTTGCAGAGTATGCACTGAAAAAGGCGTTTGCCGGAAGTCTTCTTGCTGTTCCGGGACTTACAACAAAGTTGTGCGCTTTCAGTCAGCGTTTTGCACCGTATAAGCTTCTGTCATCGGTGGTATATAATGTTCAGCATGCAAAGAAATCGTCTGATGAGAAGAAAAAGTAACGAAGCCATGAATGATGTAAGCTATCGTGTAGCACTGGGCGGTATAGTATCAGCGTTGTGTCTTCTGACAATGTTTCTTGCCGGAATCATTGCACCTTTGTATATATTATTCCCGATGATCGCCGGTGTACTTATGATGATAATTGCTGTTGAGGTCAGCCGCAGCTGGGCACTGCTTACCTACATAGCTGTAAGTCTGCTTTCATTGCTGATTACATTCGATAAGGAAGCGGCATTGCTGTTTATTCTGTTTTTCGGGCATTATCCTATTCTCAGGATGTATCTTGGGAAAATAAGATTAAGAGTCCTGAGACGGATTATAAAATTCATTATTTTCAATGTCTGTATAATCGCATATTTCTATACAACGGTGTATGTTTTCGGGCTTGACCAGATGCTCACGGAAATGGGCGATTTCGGAAAATACGGCGGATATATCATGCTTGTCGCTGCGGATGTCATTTTTGTACTGTATGATTACAATCTTACATTTCTTTATAAATCATATTGCAGAAGCTTTCTTCCAAGGCTGAGAAAAAAACGGTAAGTTTTTGTTGACAAAATCATAATATTTGTTGTATAATAAATATGTATATACAAACAAAAAACAGTCTTTATATAAATGGAGGATTTATTATGTGTGGAATAGTTGGCTTTACGGGAGTCTCACAGGCAGCACCTATACTTCTTGACGGACTTTCAAAGCTTGAATACAGAGGATACGACTCCGCCGGAATTGCTGTTCTGGATGAAAACGGAGAAACAGAAGTAGTCAAGGCAAAGGGAAAGCTTATTGTACTTAAAAAGATGACTGATAACGGTAATGCTGTAAGCGGAAGCTGCGGAATCGGTCATACAAGATGGGCTACGCATGGCGAGCCTTCTACTCTCAATGCACACCCCCACAGCAGCGACGATTCCAACGTTATTGCAGTACATAACGGAATTATCGAAAATTATCATGAGCTGAGGGAAAAGCTTCTCAAGAGAGGCTACGAATTCAGATCACAGACAGATACTGAGGTGGCAGTAAAGCTTATTGACTACTATTATAAAAAGTATAATCTTGGTCCTGTTGACGCAATCTGTCGTGCAATGGTACGCATCAGGGGTTCGTATGCTCTCTGCGTTATGTTCAGAGATTATTCAGGCGAAATCTATACAGCCCGCAAGGACAGTCCCATGATTATCGGAGTATCTAACGGAGAAACATACGTTGCGTCTGATGTTCCGGCAATACTTAAATATACAAGAAATGTATATTATATCGGCAATATGGAAATTGCCAGACTTGAAAAGGGAAATGTTACCTTCTACAACATTGACCGTGAGGAAATCCAGAAGGATATCGTTGAGATCAAGTGGGATGCTGAAGCAGCTGAAAAGGGCGGCTATGAGCATTTCATGCTTAAGGAAATCTACGAGCAGCCCAAAGTTGTAAGAGATACAATCAATTCCGTTGTAAAGGACGGTAAAATTGATTTCAGTGAGATTGGTCTTACTGATGAAGAAATGAATAAGATCAGCCAGATATATATTGTTGCCTGTGGTTCGGCATATCACGTCGGAATGGCAGTGCAGTATGTAATCGAAGATCTTACTTCACTTCCTGTAAGAGTAGAACTTGCATCTGAATTCCGGTATAGAAAGATGACTCTTGCAAAGGATAGTCTTGTTATCATAATAAGCCAGTCGGGAGAAACTGCCGACAGCCTTGCAGCTCTCAGAGAAGCAAAGGATAAGGGAATAAAAACACTCGGAATTGTAAATGTAGTTGGTTCGTCGATTGCCCGTGAAGCAGATAATGTTTTCTATACACTTGCCGGACCTGAGATTTCTGTTGCAACTACAAAGGCATACAGCACACAGCTTATAGCCGGATATCTTCTTGCTATGCAGTTTGCTCTTGCGAGAAGAGAAATATCTGAGGAAAAGTGTACTGAAATGTTAAATGAGCTTAATACTATTCCCGATAAAATCGAAAAGATTCTTGAGGATAAGGAAAGAATCCAGTGGTTTGCAAACAAGCTTGCCGGTTCAAAGGACGCTTTCTTTATCGGCAGAGGTATTGATTATGCGATCAGTCTTGAAGGAAGTCTCAAGATGAAGGAAATCAGCTATATCCATTCTGAGGCATACGCTGCCGGTGAGCTTAAGCATGGACCTATCAGCCTGATTGAGGATGGAATTCTTGTAATCGGTGTTCTCACACAGCAGGAACTCTACGAAAAGACTGTCAGCAATATGGTAGAGGTAAAGAGCCGTGGTGCTTCTCTTATGGGACTTACCACATACGGCAATTACAGCATGGAGGATACTGCTGACTTTACGGTTTACATTCCGCATACAGATCCTCATTTTGCAGGAAGTCTGTCGGTTATTCCGCTTCAGCTTTTAGGCTATTATGTTTCTGTTGCCAAGGGATATGATGTTGATAAGCCGAGAAATCTTGCGAAGAGCGTTACAGTAGAGTAATAATTTAAAGGCGGTCGGTCTGACCGCCTTTTATATTTCATTCCATGAATATCTGGCAAAGTCCGGAACATCTCCGATGATAACCGTTTCAGCAAGCAGAAATTCAAATTCCATTTCAGTAGAAAATGAATATATCGGGAGAGAGGATTTTATTTCTGTCCGTACAACTGCGGATATCCGGTGTGTTGTCTGATTGATTCCGGCGTTGTCGAAAGTACTTTTCAGACGGACGGAAATTTTTTCCGCAGGGCAGATTCTTATTTTGATATCAGGACCTTTTCCGGCAAGCATATACGAGCCGGTAAGATCGCCTGCTGATATTCTGTGAGTGGAATCAGACATCCGGCTGAATTTTTTTCGTATAAGGATAATGAGTTCTGACTGAACACGATTGATATTCGAGGGGATAGCTTCAATTGATACCGGACTGCCGTTTTCATCGTAGAGAACGGCGGCGAAATCGCTGTATGTAAATTGATTTTTGTTCAGATATTCATTCACGGATTCAGATACAGCCTTTTCAGCAGTTGTACGGGCGAAGTATTCCGCTTGTGCGGCGGCAGCAGGACGCAGAGCCTTATCTGTTTTTATAACGCATATGAACAACAGAACTATTATTAAAATAAAAATTGCGGCTCCGAGAATAGTCCGGAGCTGTTTTTTTCTGTGTTTTCTCTTTCTCATAGTGTGCCTCCGTTCAGATTCTTATTATATTATATTCTTTATAGGAAATTTCTGTGACAAGTTCATAGAATTTTTGTTTACAAATAAAGATTCGTATGTTATAATTAATATATATATAATGTACGGGAGGAATAAAAATGAATACCATTTTAAAAAGAATGATTTCCGTGACATCGGCAGTATCAGTAACGGCATCGCTATGTCTTACAGCGGCATCAGGCACCGTTGATAAGACATCTGACAAGGAAGAGTCATTGGTCAGAAGCATGAACACACCATCATTATCAATGGCACTTCCGGAATTTGTGCATATACACGATGGAAGCGGGATTTCTGTGGAACCCATGGCTCCCCGTGTGGATTCAGCCGGAATATCGGTGTTTAGCGGCAGCTCTGCCATGCCGTCCTCGTTTGACCTTCGTGAAGCGTCCGGCATGACGAGCGTAAAAAATCAGGGGGCATACGGAACTTGCTGGGCACATTCTTCTGCGTCGAGTGCGGAAAGCGGAATTCTGAGCAGTAATCCGACGGTTGACCTTTCCGAATTGCACACTGCATATTTCACATATTATGGTGAAGATCAGGTGGATCCCAAATCTGAAAAAATCAGCGATATTCTCAATAAGGGCGGAAATATCTATGCTGTATCAAATTTGTGGGCACAGTGGATAGGTCCGGTTTATGAGGAAAAAATGCCGTATGGCGATCATTCGGTATTCGATACACCTGAAAAGCTCGAAAAACTTAAGGCAGACAGTGACTATCATCTCGAAAACGCATATATGTTTAATTACAACAGTGACAGATCGAATTTTGATGATGTAAACAACACCATAAAGGGTTTCATTTATAATGGGCAGGGTATTGATGTATCGTTTTACAGTGATCAGTCAGTGAATTATAATTACAGCTATAATACTTCAAATTCCAGCAGACCGCCACGATTTGCCGATCATGCCGTAACTATCTGCGGCTGGGATGATAATTTTCCGGCAAGTAAGTTCAGGAATTCACCGGCGGGCAACGGTGGATGGCTTGTAAAGAACAGCTGGGGTTCCCATTTTGGAGAGGAAGGATACTTCTGGATATCATATTACGATAAGTCGTTAGTGGATTTTGGTGTATTTGATCTTGGTGATAAGGACAACTATGACAACATCCACCAGCATGATACATTTGTATATACAAACACTATGTCGGCTCATATTGATGCGTCTCCGACTCTTCCTTCGTATATGGCGAGTATATACAATTCTGATTCTGGTGAGGAGATAGAGGCAATCTCCACATATTTCACAACGGTAGGAACAGAGTATGAGGTGACGGTATACAGCGGTCTGAAGGATCCCTCTGACCCGACATCCGGAAAAGGCAGAACTGTTGCGTCGGGAGTAAACAGCTTTACAGGATATGAGACGATTGATTTCGATGAAAGCGTCTGGGTTGAATCGGGGGATTTCAGCGTAGTTGTGAAGCTCTTCTGTCCCGATACGCCGTATGTGATCCCTGTTGAGACGAGTCTGTATGCGGAGAATAAGAATAATGGCACTATAACAGATCTCAGTACTTTTACTTCAAAGGAAAGAATTGAAGCAAATACAGGTAAGAACGAAAGCCTTTACAGTTCTGATGGTGTTCACTGGGGCGATGCTGGCTGTGAAATATATGAATACAGCGATGAGGAAAAAGCGTTCCTGCTGGAAAATCTTAAGGCGGAGCTGTTTGACGGTCTTGAGGAGAAGGATACAAAGCTTCTGGCCGAAGCACAGCAGATTCTTGATTCATATACAAAAATCTTTGAGGTAAGCGATCTGAAAATAATATCCGGAAACATATCAATGAAGGCATTCGGAAACAATGCGGCAGCTGTGGAGTTTTCACACATTTCTGGAGAAGTTTCGTCAGATGAAGCTGTAACTCTCCGTACTTCGAGCGGCGGAGAGATATTGGTATCTATCAACGGAGGTGAATATCAGCCGTATACCGGACCAATTTCAGTTACGGAGAAAATGACAATATCCGCAACAACAGATAAATTCAATTTTACGGAGCGTACATACGAGCCGGCGACTGCACAGTTTTTCGAGCTGTGCTATGTAACAGAAGAAGGATACAGAACTGATACAAAAAGTGCAAAGAGAATAAGCAAAAGCGAATATATCATCGAACTTACCGGTACGGATACAAATCTGTATTTGTATCCGCTGACAGACGCTGATATTACCATGAACGGCGAAAAGATAGAAAAATATGAACGGACAGATAATATAGAGATAGGCTACGGTGAAAACGAGATTATCTTTGAGCTGGCGAAGGAAAACGCACTTGATAACACTGTAAGGCTTATAATCAAAAAATCACCTATTGAGATTAATCTGACAAATGAGACGCTGAAATATACAGGTGCGGATTATGTGTATGATGCCGATGGAGCTGAGATTCCCGATAATTCATATATCGGAAATCTTGCCGGACAGACGATATATGCCTCAGTGGGGCTGGAAAATATAGAATATGTACTTCCGGAAAGAAACCAGATTCCGGATATGGAACTGAATTATTACTTTGAGACACTTGGATTCATTCCCAATGAAACGGCAGAGCTTCTGGAATATTCAGTAAAAGAAAAGCCGTCAAACGGAGATTATGTAAGTGCCGAAGGTCGTCTGCTTGACGGTACATGGATAAATTCCGGCATGGTAATGAATAAGGCGTTTGCTGTAATTCCCGGAGAGACTGTTACACTCAGGGTGGCAGCAGGAAACGGTAAATTCAAGAGCAGTCCGGCAGTTTTTGAAATCCCAGCAGCTCCGGAGGCTCCTGAAAAAATACCGGAATATAAAATAAGCGGAGATATATGTACTATCAGTGATTTCAGCTATGAAATCGCATCTCCGATGACAGAAGAATCTGCATCAATGGAGGAGTTTGCCTCAAAATGGGGATATAGCGATATCCAGCAGTATGAGGAATTGATGAAGGAACGTATGCAGGCAACTGACAGCGATATTATAATAAAATATATCAATGCTGAATGGGATATCAGTGCTGAATATACGGCTGGAAACAAGCTTGCTGTAAGATATTGTGCAACTGATAGTTCTTTTGCCTCAAAGAGCGTTTATATTGATCCTGTGGCTAAGGAAGTGCTTATGGGCGATGTTGACGGTGATGGAATAATTACAGGATCTGACGCTACGCTTGTTCTGAGACATTACACGCTGATATCTTCCGGAAACGAAGGAAATCTCTCAGGAAAATCACTTGAAGTAGCAGATTACGACAAGGACGGATTAATTACAGGCTCAGATGCAACATTAATTCTGGTGCTTTATACGCAGATTTCGTCAGGTGTAAATGCCGGTGCATAATTAAATGGCAATAGTTTAACAATATTGAACAAAAAAGCCATATTTATTTACAGATTATTTTAATTGTATGTGCGATAGCAATAAAATAAAGGGGGATGTTTTGTATATTTAATAAAATAGGTGTTACCGATTTGTAATTTTTGAAATTTGAAGTTATTAATTGTATTAATATTACTGAAAAAATGGTGTTGAAAATATACATTACGCACAAAAAATATTAAAGAACGATACAAAGCATTGACTTTGACAAAAAAATAGGGTATATTTGATATTACAAAAGGCAATTATGCTTGTATACTCTGTACAAGTCCGGGTTTATAACCGCACTCTGACGGAAACAGGGTTGAAAGCACATGGCAAGTCTGTGTGGTATTTCCGTGATTGCTTGAAGTTACATTGGCTTTATGTCGGTGTAATGCACTGGCAAAGTAGGATCCGGAAAACGGAGAGTACATTTTCCGGACTTATGCGGTCTGAAAAATCCGGTGCGGAAAAAATATCCAAACATATTATACTTGAAAATGAGTATAATATACATATTTAAGGAGGAAAATTCTTATGAACACACTTAAGAAAACTTTAGCTTTAGTAGCTACACTTGCAATGGCTTCTACTGCATTCGTTGGATGCGGCAAGGACGATTCCAGCTCAGACTCAAAGGCTGACGACACAAAGGCAACAGACGCTGCAACAGATGCAGCAACAGACGCTGCAACAGACGCTGCAACAGATGCTCCTGCTGCTACTGGTGGTAACTCCACAGAAGTTGGTGCTGTAAAGCTCGCAACAGGCGGCGATCAGTTCACAGTTGTTGCTTGGAACCCTGATGACGTTCCTGCTCTTATCGATGCTTGGACAGCTGCTTCTGGCTACGACAAGGATAAGGTTAACTTCGTTAACTTCGGTTGCGGCGGCGGTGACGCTCCTGAAAAGTATGACAACCTCTTCAAGTCTGGTGACGACCTCGACGTATTCTTCTGTGAAGCTGACTGGGCTCTCAGATATATCAACGACGATACAAAGACAGCTGCTCTTGAGGATCTTGGATTCACAGACGCTAACTTTGCTGATCAGTTCGCTTACACACAGGAAATCGGTAGAGCTACTGAGGGTAAGAATGCTGGTAAGATGGTAGGTGCTTCATGGCAGGCAGCTGCAGGCGGATTCGCTTATAGATCAGACCTCGCAGAGCAGTACCTCGGCGTTAAGACACCTGAAGAGATGCAGGCTAAGATCGAAGGTTGGGACAACTTTGTTGCTGCTGCTACAACAGTTGCTGAAGCTTCCGGCGGTAAGGTTGCACTTGCTGACTCACTTGGTGGTATGTGGCAGGTATTCGCTGCTAACAGAACAACTCCTTGGGTTGTTGACGGACTTCTCGAAATCGACGATTCCTGCAAGGTATTCGCTGATTACGCTAAGACACTCTGGGACAACGGCGGTGTAACACACAACAGCCAGTGGTCTGATGGTTGGATCCCTGCTGGTAAGGATGGCTCATGCATGGGTTACTTCGTATCTACATGGGGCTTCGGCGAGCAGGCATTCTTCGGCCAGGCTTCTTCTGAGTCCTACGGCAAGTGGGCACTCTGCCAGGGTCCTGACAGCTACTTCTGGGGCGGTACATGGATCGTTGTAAATCCTGGTACAGACAATGCTGATGAAGCTCAGAGCTTCATCCTCAACTCTGCTGTTGATCAGTCTGCTATGAAGAGCTACGCTATCAGCAAGCCTGAGTATGTAAATAACATGAGTGCTATGAAGGAAATCATCGACAATGGTGAGAACCCCAACAAGTTTGTAACTGATAACCTCGGTGGTCAGAACTACTTCGAAGTTCTCAACGAGAGCGTTCTTGGTATCGATCTTAAGGATCTTATCACTCCTTATGACGCTACTTGCAAGAGCACATTCCTCGATGCTGTAACTAAGGAATACTGCCAGAACGGTGCTTCTTGGGACGATGTACAGCTCAAGGTTATTACAGACGTAACAGCTGCAATCCCCGAGCTCGGCTAATTGATATAATAGTTGATTCAGTAATTGACTAATTTCAGAATAGTTGCCTGTGGATTAATTCTGCAGGCAGCTATTCGTAATTTTAAAACTATTTTACGAGAGGGTGTGTAGCTATGGCATCAGCAGCCCAGAGAAGAATTAAATCTATAAGCTATGCTAAATATGGCTATATATTTATTCTTCCGTTTTTTCTTGTTTATTTCTTTTTTCAGTTCTATCCTTTGATTAATACTTTTGTACTTAGTTTTAAAGGAAATGATTCTGAAGGTAATAAATTTGTTGGCTTAGATAACTATAAGGCTATTCTTTTTGAAACAGAAGTTGATGACGAGATTCTTCTTAGAACATCTCCCAAGCTTGAAGGTGTGTCCGGAGAAGAAAAGAAGGCATTAATTAAGGCAGAGCAGGATAAGCAGGCAATCCAGTCTCAGCATGAATTTTTCAAAAAATCTTTTGGAAATACACTGATTCTTTGGTTTGGTAACTTTATTCCTCAGATTATTCTGTCTCTTTCTCTTGCTGTTTGGTTTACAGATGCAATGCTTAAAATTCCTGGAAAGGGCTTCTTTAAGATAGTCATGTATATGCCAAACATCATCACAGCTGCTTCAGTAGCTGTATTGTTCCTTTCACTTTGTTCCGAAACAAAGTATGGTGCTTTAAACCAGATTTTACATAGCTTTGGTGTTGTTGAGGATATTGAATCCAATGCTTCAAAGGACTTTGTAAGATTCGTTTCAGGTACATGGGAACCGAGATTTGTTATTATGTTTATCCAGACATGGATGTGGTTCGGTAATACTATGATCATGCTCATGTCTGGTATTATGGGTATCAACCCCTCACTGTTCGAAGCAGCAAGCATCGACGGTGCAAGTAGTGGGCAGGTATTCAGAAAGATTACTCTCCCGCTTCTCAGCCCTATCATGGTTTACACTCTTGTAACATCTATGATCGGTGGTCTTCAGATGTTTGATATTCCTTTCCTTTTCCATAAGGGAACAGGTATCAGTAGTATCAATCCTAATGTTCGTACAGTTGCCGTATTTATTTACGAGAGATTCCATGCAGAACATAAAATGTATGGTTACTCTGGTGCAGCATCTGTATGTCTGTTTATTGTTACACTTGCTCTTGGTTCTATTACATTCTATCTCAACAGAGACAAGGATGCTATTGCAAAGAAGAAGCAGCGTAAAAAGCTTGCACAGCAGGCAAAGATTAAAAATAAGCAGTTTGGAGGTCTAAGCATATGAGTGATATGAAGTCTGTTTATGGACAGGGTAAAGATAACTATATGCTTAAGATCAGAATAAAGTCTACAATACTTTTTATCTGGTTTGTTATTCTTACTGTTATCTGTCTGCTTCCTATTTATGCACTTCTTATTAATGCAACAAGAAGTAATAATGAAATTTCCAGTGGGTTTACTCTTATCCCAAGTAATCATTTTACTGAAAACTTCAAGAATATGATTACAATTGATTATGTAAAAGATGCTTTTAAGCCTTTAATTGGTTACAGAAACAGTGCTATCATTACTTGTAGTGCTACTATTCTCACTGTTTTCTTCTCAGCACTTACTTCTTATGGTATTCATGTATATGATTTCAAGCTTAAGGAAATTTCATACACATTTATCCTTCTTATCATGATGGTTCCTACACAGGTAACTTCAGCTGGTTTCGTAGAATTCATGATCAGACTTAAGTTACATAACACATACATTCCTCTTATTATTCCGGCTATCGCAGCTCCGGCAGTAATATTCTTCATGAGGTCGTATCTGAAATCATCATTCCCTCTGGATATCGTTGAAGCTGCTCGTATCGACGGCTCTGGCGAGTTCAGAACATTCCTTACAATTGCTATTCCTATGATGAAGCCGGCTGTTGCTGTTCAGGCAATCTTCGCTTTCGTTGCTAACTGGAATAACTTCTATACACCTTCTATGATCCTTATGGACGGTGACAAGACAAAACAGACACTGCCGATGATGGTACAGGCTGTTCAGGCTTCTGATAAGTTTACCGACTTCGGTATTGTTTATACTTGTATTGCTCTTTCTATCATTCCGATTGTAATTGCTTACGTTCTCCTTTCAAAGTGGATCGTTGGCGGCGTTGCACTCGGTGGTGTAAAGGAATAATTTACGATTTAAAGTACCTTTGGATATTTCCGAAGGTACTTTTTTGTTGACAAATGAGATTTTATGTGTTATAATTATATCAATCTGACAGCAGGATTTATTCTGTCGCCGGATGGTTAAAATATATTTGTTTTCGGGCATCAGGATTGAATTCTGTTATCGGATCACATAGAATTACAGTATATTCGTGTATTCTTCCGCCCGAAATGGCGGATTTTTTATTTGGAGGTATAATGGAGGAGAAAAAAATTGCAGTTATTGCCGTTGTAATTGATGAAAATTCTGCATCCATAGAGGTGAACAGAGTTTTGCATGAATACAGCGACATAATAATCGGTAGAATGGGTATCCCTTACAAAGACAGAGGAATCTCTCTTATATCTGTTGCAGTTGATGCAGAAACGGATGTAATCAGCAGTCTTACAGGACGGCTCGGAAAAATAAGCGGTGTTTCAGTCAAAGCCGCAATTTCAAAGAAGTGAGGTAAAAATTATGTACGATGTCAGATCATTGAAAGCGGAGGAATTTATTAACGATAAGGAAATTCTCGATACACTCGCTTATGCTGAGGAAAACAAGCATAATCGTGAGCTGATTGAGGAAATACTTGAAAAAGCAGCTCCTAAAAAGACGGGCAGGGGCGTTGAATGTGCCGGACTGACTCACCGTGAAGCAAGCGTCCTTCTTGCGTGTGATATTCCTGAGTTGAACGAGAAGATGTATTCTCTTGCCAGTGAAATCAAGGAAGCATTCTACGGAAACAGAATAGTAATGTTTGCTCCGCTTTATCTCTCAAATTACTGTGTTAATCAGTGTGTTTACTGTCCGTATCATATCCAGAATAAGGAAATTCCAAGAAAGAAGCTTACTCAGGAAGAAGTCCGCAACGAAGTAATAGCCCTTCAGGATATGGGACATAAGCGACTTGCTATTGAATCCGGAGAGGATCCGGTAAATAATCCGATTGATTATATTCTTGAATGTATAAAGACAATCTACTCAATCAAGCACAAAAACGGAGAAATCAGACGTGTGAATGTTAATATTGCCGCAACAACGGTTGAGAACTATAAGAAGCTTCATGATGCCGGAATAGGAACATACATCCTGTTTCAGGAGACATATCATAAGGAAAGTTACGAAAAGCTTCATCCGGCAGGACCTAAGCATAATTACGCATACCATACCGAAGCTATGGATAGAGCTATGGAAGGCGGCATTGACGACGTAGGACTTGGAGTTCTTTTCGGACTTGATAAGTATAAATATGAATTTGCAGGACTCCTTATGCACGCAGAGCATCTTGAGGCTGTTCACGGTGTAGGACCGCACACAATCAGCGTTCCTCGTATAAAGAGAGCTGCAGATATTGATCCGAATGTCTTTGATAACAGTATTGATGATGAAATATTTGCAAAGATTATTGCCTGTATAAGAATCGCTGTTCCCTATACTGGAATGATCATTTCTACCCGTGAGAGTGAGGAATGTCGAGACAGAGTTCTTGAACTTGGTGTATCCCAGATATCCGGTGGCTCAAGAACATCAGTTGGCGGATATGCAGGATATTCTTCCGAGGAACGACCTCATGATACAGAGCAGTTTGATGTATCAGACCAGCGAACACTTGACGAGGTTGTAAAGTGGCTCATTGATACAGGACACATTCCGTCATTCTGTACTGCCTGCTATCGTGAAGGAAGAACAGGTGACAGATTCATGGCACTTTGTAAGGTGGGACAAATTCAGAACTGCTGCCATCCTAATGCACTCATGACGCTTCAGGAATTCCTTGAAGACTACGCATCTCCTGAGACAAAGAAAGCCGGAGAAGAGCTTATTTCACGCGAGATAAATAAGGTTACAAACCCGAAGGTTCTTGAAAGAGCAATTCAGAATCTTAAGGATATAAAGAATGGAAAGAGAGATTTTCGTTTCTGACGCATATTGAATTAATACCGGATATATGTATTTATATCCGGTATTTTTTGTATTTAAAGAGAAATTTCTTGTCGTTGTGTTGACATTGAATAAATGTAGTGTTATAATATTTAAGTACGGATTATGAGAATAATAACTGATCCGCATGATAATTTTATTGGAGGAAAAATAATGAAAAAATTACTTGCATTTCTTATGGCGATAACAACCTGCTTCTGTACATTAACAGCTTGCGGAGACTCTGATGACAGCGACAGCGAAAAGTCCGGAAAGAAGTCATCTTCTGAATCTGATGACAACGATGATGATGATGACGATGATGAAGATGACGACAGGAAATCCGACAAGGATGACGACGATGAAGATGATGACAGGAAATCCGACAAGGATGACGACGATGAAGATGATGACAGGAAATCCGACAAGGA
>JAZNBR010000077.1:0-14047 GCA_045587105.1 Ruminococcus sp. | reverse complement strand
GCAGGTTGCTCACGTGTTACTCACCCGTCCGCCACTAAGAATTCTGAATAAATCCAAAATTCTCCGTTCGACTTGCATGTGTTAAGCGTGCCGCCAGCGTTCGTCCTGAGCCAGGATCAAACTCTTCATTAAATAGTATATGTCAGTTCCTTAGAACTAAAATATCTTAATCCTGTTCAATAACGCTTGCGTTATTACTGCGCATTTTTTACTCTTTGCTTGAGCTTTCCCTATCTCTCAATAGGAATCTCAAGGGTCGTTACTTTCTTGCATTGTTCGATTTTCAAGATGCTGTTTACTCTCCCTACTTCTCTATTCGAAGTGGTGAGCTTTTTTATTATATCACAGCTTCTTTAATTTGTCAACCCCTTTTCAGAAGTTTTTTCAAATTCTTTTTCACTGTGCGTTGTCGTCTCTGTGAGACGCAACTTTTATATTATATCACACTGTCTTTCTTTTGTCAAGCACTTTTTTCAAATTTCTTTGAATTTTTTTCTCGCTCCGTCTCCGGCTCTGTAAAACGTCTTTGCCTTGCGTTCAGATCTTCCTTTAACTTCACTCGCCTGACTCCCTGTCCGACAGCTTCTCTATTATATCACCTTTTTTCGGGGTTGTCAAGTAAATTTATCCTCTTAGTTTTCAACATCTTTTTGTCTAAAAGTTACAACAAACAAAAATCAAACCCGAAAAGCACACCTGCCCTTCGGGTTTTCAACAACGTTATTCCTTTACAATAACCTTTACCTCAGCCTTTATTGTCGGGTTTGCGGCACTCTGAACGGTCACGACACATTCTCCGACACCTGTACCGACAATCCATCCTTCATAGTTGACCGTTGCAACCGAAGCATCACTGCTCCACCATATTTCCGATTTATCCTCAGCATCCGCCGGAAGCATCGTTACAAGCGGCATATCTCCCTTACCTATTGTAAGTTCAACCTCATATCTGTCAAGAACTATTTCTTTTACAAGTCCCTCATCGGTTACTATAACCTTGATTTCTGCTGTAACATCGGGATTATTCACGCTGCGGACAGTTACTGTACATTCACCGACAGCAACTCCGACAATCCAGCCTTCTTCGTTGACCGTTGCAATCGAATAATCGCTGCTCCACCATCTTTCAGACTTATCCGTAGCCGTTTCGGGATACATCGTTACAAGAGGCATATCACCTTTGCCCACTGCAATTCTTACCTCATATTTATCAAGCTTTATTTCACTTACCTTATTTTCGACAACTGTAACCTTGATTTCTGCCGTAACATCGGGATTATTTACGCTCTGAACCGTAACTGTGCATTCTCCGGGAGCAATTCCGATTATCCAGCCCTCATAATTGACCGTTGCAATTGACGTATCACTGCTCCACCATTTTTCCGACTTATCCGGAGCTGTTTCGGGATACATCGTTACAAGCGGCATATCTCCGCCGTCAACAAGGAGTGTAACCTCGTAGTGACTGAGCTTTATCTCCTGAACTGTATCAGGAGCATTGTTTGTCGTTGTCGTCGTTGTTGCGGACGTTGATTCTGTCGCTGTGCTTGTAGCCGTAGTTGTAGTAGTTGTAGTAATTACAGTAGTTGTTGTATTAGTTCCCTGCTGTATATCAATGGGACCATACTTCATATAATCCTCGAAATCAAGCACTCCGCCGGAACCCTGATATGTATAATAGGCAAGCGTCAGTGTTGCGTCAGATCCTGTTATTTTTCCGTCACCGTCAACATCGCAGGCGTCCTTCTGAATCTGTGTCAGTTCACCTTCCGAACCGCTTGAAATAAGAGTGTACTCACGCAGAATTCTTGTCGCATCCGAGCCTGTGATTTTCT
Organism: Ruminococcus sp.; assembly: GCA_045587105.1. Taxonomy (GTDB): domain Bacteria; phylum Bacillota; class Clostridia; order Oscillospirales; family Ruminococcaceae; genus Ruminococcus. The sequence continues at coordinate 12,212 of JAZNBR010000077.1, read as the reverse complement.
TGTCGTTGTCAATATCTCCGAGCATATACGGAGACTCCGTTGCTGTTGTCTTTACAGTCGTAGTGACAGTAGTTTTCGGTTTTGTGGTCGAAGTTGTTGTTTTCTTTGTGGTAGTTGTAGTTGTCTTCTTTGTTGTAGTCTTTGTGGTAGTTGTGGTTGTCTTCTTTGTTGTGGTCTTTGTGTTAGTTGTGGTTGTCTTCTTTGTTGTAGTCTTTGTGGCTGTCGTTGTGGTCTTTTTTGCTGTCGTTGTTGTTTCTGATTCTCCGCTTACTTCTATATTATCAGATACAGATTCGTCGGAAAAAGAAACCCTCTCTGCCGCCGCTGCGATATCAGCTGCCGGAATAAACGGTACGCACATCGCAAAGCAGACAGCAATTGCTAAAAACTTTAAGATTTTCAATTTGTTCCCTCCCAAAATAATAAAACAATTTTTTCAATTATATCACATTTCAAAATAAAAATAAACATTTTCTTACAATTTTTTTACTTTCAGATACAGAAATTATTCTTTGCCATTCTGATTTTTTTGGATAAATTGCAAAAAAATCCTGAGAATACAACGATTCTCAGGATTTATTCAGTAATAATCCGATATTCAATTATCGCTTTTATGCTCTCTGGTTTGTAACTGGAACAGTACTTCCTTCAACAGATTTTGTCGTGTCCTCCGGCTCGATATGCTTAGTCTTCTGAATCAGTACTGTCGGTCTGGAGGGATTCGCTATTGCCCACACCTTATCAGAGGCAAGACAATGAACAGTAACATCAAAGTAGAACTGTCCGACAGCAAATTCTCCATTCAGCAGATTTGCCTCTGCAACAAAATCAGCAGGAGTAAGTCCGGCAATTACATCCTTTGGTCCCATGACGCATATCCTTACATTCTGGCTGATCAGATTATAGTCATACTCGTTTCCGCCCGGCTTATTGCTTATATTGATACTGCTCTTATCGAGAGTGAACTCCTTTGTTTCAAGGTTGGTATCGTCAAGCGTGAGGACGACAGTTTCAAGTCCTGACATATTTATGACATTGCTTTCTTCAAGCAGAGCGTTTATGTCAAAGGATTTCGTATATCCCGGTCCGACATCGCTGATATTGATCTTTCCGATATCAAGCGGATCAGGAATTTCAAGCTGGCTGTTCCTTGACGCAACTGTCAGAGAATCGGCTGAAAGATCAAACTCCAGACTGCTCTTGTCGAATTCGGTTGAGCCGCCGACTACCTGAACTGAAAGCTTCACCGTTTTCTGCGTGAGAACAGGAACATTTATCGAAAAGCTTGTATTGCTGAATTCCATCATTGACTGGTCTATGATAGTTCCGTCCTCTGCAAGGAGCTGAAGCTTATCGGTTGTGAGATCAACTGAGGATTCAAGCACCATTTCCTTGTCAGAATAAGCCTTGCATTTTGAAATCTTTGCCACCTGCACTGACGGTCCTGTAATCTTTACGATTGACGGGCTGCATTTGTATTCCTTATCATAGATAACCTTGCCCTTTATTGCCGAAATATTGGGACAATCCGGCTCTACGGGAAGTTCTACCGTCTCGTATTTATCAAGATTCACAACAACAGTCGATGGTGTGATTGATTCAACCTCAAACGGGATATTATCCTTACTGCGTACCTTCAGCGGAAGTGCCCTTCTTCCCGGCGTAGTGATTCCGCTTGTATCAATATATGCGACAAAGCTCTCTGCATTAAGCTTTGAAGCCTGCGTACGGCTTCCCTTCACGACAATATTGACGTCGGTTATATTGCACGAAATAACGCTGAGTCCGTTTTCAGATGCAGATGTTCCCGAAATATCGAGGCTGATCTCCACACTTCTTATCTGCTTTGTAACGGATGGATACAACGCCATTGAGATAATAAACCACAGTATACAGGCGGCAACAACAGAATACACCGCCAGTAAAAGGTTATTTTTCGCTCTCGCGAGAATATTGTTTCTGATTTTCTTCAAAAGCTTCATTTCTTTTTCCTCCTTTCATTGCGTGAGGAAAAGAATTTCCTGCCGGGAATTGTAATTTCCGTTTTATCCTCGAAGATATTATCCGCAAGGAACTTCTTCAGCTTATCGCGGGTATAATCCCTGACGAGAACACCGTTCATCGCAGTGGAAATCTGTCCTGTTTCTTCTGAAACAACTATTACAATAGCGTCAGAATTCTCACTCATTCCGATAGCGGCTCTGTGACGTGAACCGAGTCTCTTGTCAATCTGAGCGTCCTTCTGCGGCTTCGGCAGGAAGCACGCCGCCGCAAGAATCTCACCGTCTCTCATTATAACGGCACCGTCATGAAGCGGTGTTTTCGGGTAGAAGATATTCCCGAAAATTTCCTTGCTGGGTTCTGCATTGAGAATTGTTCCCGTTTCTATCTGTTCGCCGAGACGAACGCGGCGTTCAACTACAATGAGTGCACCGGTACACGTTGCGGAAAGCTCCACGCAGGAATCGCATATGGCTTCGATTGCAGGCTCCCATGTTTTTCTCAGTTCATCGACGCTCTGTCCGAGGCTGAGAAAGCGTACGCCGAAGCGTGTATGTCCGGCTTTTTCGAGCATACGGCGAAGCTCCGGCTGGAAAAGCACGATCATTGCGATAAGACCGATATCAAGAGCCTGTGTCAGAAGATACGATATAGCCTTCAATCCGAAGAAGAGACTGAGGAAATATCCTGCAACGAGGAAGAGAATACCCTTTACAAGCTGACCTGCACGGGTTTCACGGATAAATTTAAGAAGAAGATATATAAGATATGCAAGAATAGCGATATCTATAATATCAATCAGCTCAATCGTGCTTACCACACTGAGAAAAGCTGATTTCAATTCATGGAAGGACATATTTTCACATCCTTTCGTTTTTTCATAAGCGGAACGGTATTTATCTTTATCTCACCTGCTCCTTTTTAAAATGCTGAATCCATACAGCATTTATATGTACGAGTAATATCCTTCGTTCATGCACAGACAGCACTGCACGGGATCGTCCATGCAGTGCCATACATAACATCCTATTATATATTGTATCACAATTTCAGATATTTTCAATACCTTTTTTATAATTTTCTATAAATTTTTTCGGTCGGCAATATTGTTAATCAATTCAGCAAGCGATACAGCGTCCGCCTCTGTGCTGAATGCTGACGGTGCAAATCTGACTGTTCCCGTTTCCGTTCCGAGCTGAGTATGGGCAAGCGACGCACAATGAAATCCCGCACGCAGGCAGTATCCGTGGTCTGCAAGCTCTCCGGCAAGCTTTTCAGATGGAATCCCCTCCGCATTGAACGATACAATAGGGACATAGCTGCTCCGAGGACTGCGATATACCGTGATGTTCCTGTTTTTCTCAAGCTCTCTTACAAAGCGGCGGCATATACGCTCCTCGTGTGCGGATATCCGGTCTATGCCCTTTCTCTGTATGAATTCAATTCCGGCTTTTACCGACATCGCACCAATCACGCACGGTGTACCGCTTTCAAGAGCGTCCGGAAGAATCTCCGGCTGTCTCAGACTGAGCGACGAGCTTCCCGTACCGCCCTGAATTATGGGAGATATCCTGTATTTTCCGTCAGTTATAAGAAGTCCGGTTCCTGTTATGCCGTAAAGTCCCTTGTGACCGGCAGTACAGAGAATATTTATTCCGTCGGCGATGTTTATATCCACTACTCCGCACGCCTGAGCTCCGTCCGCAATGAAGCAGATATCATGTTCACGGCAGAGCTGTCCGAGTTCTTTCCACGGCATGAGCTGTCCGGTAACATTACTTGCAAGAGTACATACCACTGCCTTTGTATCCGGTCTGATGAGCCGCCGGAAATTCCCGATTGTATCGCTGTCATCCGGACATACCTCAGCAATGGAAAGCTTCACCCTTCCGTCAAGAGCAAGCCTTGCCGCCGGACGTGCCGCCGAATTATGCTCCATGCTGCTTATGATAAGATGACCGCCGTCCTTCATTATTCCCTGAATCGCAAGATTAAGAGCATGAGTGCAGTTCATGGTGAAAACGACGTTCTCAGGCTGTGCTCCGAAGAAATCAGCCACTGTATTTCTTGCCGAATACAATGCACGGGAGGTACGCATCGCAAGAGCATGACCTCCTCTGCCGGAGTTTCCGCCGAATTTTTCAACTGCCTCCGCAACGGCTTTTTTCACACTCAGCGGCTTGGGATAGGTTGTTGCAGCGTTATCAAAATTTATAATCATTTCAGCCGCCCCCTCTTTCCTTCACAATAAAGGGAACGCCATTCTTTTTAAGAATTTCGGCAGCCCTGCTGAAATCGCCTCTTACATGAAGCGAATAGCCGCAGCTGCCGGGAGAAGCATTGATATTCCTTTTCAGTTCGCAGGATATCCCTCTTGCTTTAAGCAGCTTTTCGCCTTTTACTGCAAAGGTATAAGAGGGCATTTCCATAATGATGACTGTCAAAATCAGCCCCCCTTTTTCAGGAGACAGGAGTCACTGAAGCAAGAACGGAAGCCCCCTGTCATCCTGCTTCTTGATTTCTTGCTTCTGTACAATATATGTATTTCTCCGGAAAAATGTTATTTTTTCCTTTTTTTCTTTTTTTTACGAACTGACCAGCCGAAGCTTCCGAGCTTTCTTCCGAGCGAGAAGTATTCTCCATGTGCATAAGCCATAAGTCCGCATTTTTCCATGTCAAGACGTCCGTTTTCGTCGATATACTCCTCATCCACGTTGATTCCTACAATCTCCGCCAGAAACATTGTATGTGTTCCCAGAGCCTTTGCCTCTGTCACTCTGCACTCAAGATTTACAGGACATTCCTCGATAAGCGGTGCCGATACCTCACGGGACGCTCCGGCATGAAATCCGCATAGCTCAAATTTATCTGTATCCTTACCGCTTTTTACTCCGCAGAGATCGGTCTCACGGCACATGGACGCAGTTGTAAGATTTATCACAAATTCTCCGGAATTCTTTATAAGCTCATAGGAATACCTCTGCGGCCGGACTGAAACGTACGTCATCGGAGGATGCGTACATACTATGCCCGTCCAGCCTATTGTGAGAACATTCGGAGAATCTACCGTTCCGCAGCTTACAAGAGCCGCCGGAACAGGCGACAGCAGTGCACTCCCCTTCCAGAACTGCTTTGGCATTTCAATCACCTTCCTTTTTTTAATTATACCATACCTGAGCATTATTTTCAACAATCTTTTTCCACTCGTATGTGTAAAAATAAATATAGGCAATGTCGGGTAACTCCCTACGGTGTAGGGTGCGATGCCCACATCGCACCGCAGAAAAATCACATTCATAACGGACGGATGTAGGCATCCGCCCCTGCAAAAGTAATAAAACTATAAAATATATCTGCCTACGAAAAATTAAATTTAAACACACTTTCCACTCCGCAGTACGACAAATTTCGCAGTCATTCAATGGTATAATATGGCAGGAAAAGGAGGCGTCACTATGAAAATGGAAATAAAATCCGGTTCAGGATCTGCAACTGCACTGCTAAGCGGTGAAATTGACCACCACAACGCAAAGGAACTGCGTTCACAGCTTGATAAATTCATCATATCCGTCCAGCCCGAACTGCTTGTCATGGATTTCAGGAATATAACCTTCATGGACAGCTCCGGCATCGGTCTGATTATGGGCAGGTCAAAGCTTATCAAGGAGTGCGGCGGCAGTCTTGAAGTAACAAATACCCAGCCGTATATCCGCCGTGTGCTCAGGCTTTCCGGCATTGAGCGTATCGTAAAAATCACCTGAGGAGGAGAAATAATGGAAATCATCAACGAAATTAAATTCACCATGCCGGCACTGTCGGTCAACGAAGCTGCCGCCCGTGCAGTGGTATCGTCGTTCCTGATACAGGCAGATCCCACTGTTGAGGAGCTTTCAGATATCAGAACAGCCGTCTCCGAAGCCGTAACAAACGCTGTCGTTCACGGCTACCGGAACTCCAAGGGCAATGTCGAGCTAACTGTTAAGCTTCTCGGAAAACGAGAAATATACATAAGAATCAAGGACAAAGGATGCGGCATATCCGACGTAAAGCAGGCAATGGAACCGCTTTTTACTACTGCTCCGGAGGAAGAACGCTCCGGTCTCGGATTTTCAGTAATGGAATCCTTTATGGATATCCTCAGAGTTAAAAGCGTCGTTGGAAAGGGCACGACAGTCGTCATGCGAAAAAGGCTTTCTCCTCATGAAAACTGAATCAACACATCCTCTTGCAGAGGAAAATCTCGGACTTGTACATCTCTGCGCCAATAAATTCCGGAGCCGTGGAATTGAATATGAGGATCTTTATTCTGCCGGATGTATCGGACTTCTCAAGGCGGTGAGGGCTTTTGATCCGGAAAGAGGCGTGAAATTCTCAACGTATGCCGTTCCCGTTATCCTCGGTGAAATAAAGCGTCTTTTCCGTGACGGCGGAGCAGTTCATGTAAGCCGTAGTCTTAAGGAACTTTCCATGTCATTGCAGAAGCTCTGCGAGCAGTTCCGGCGTGACAACGGCAGAGAACCGACAATATCCGAGCTGTCACAGCTGTCCGGAGAATCGGAATCAGATGTATCAGAAGCTCTCTGCGTCAGCAAGCCTGTACTTTCGCTGACCTCAGGTGATGAGGACGGCAGTGAAATCGAAATACCTCAGCCGTCTCCGGATGAAGCAATCGTTGACCTCATTGCTCTACGACAGATTATGGCTCAGCTTGATCCGGATGACCGTGCCCTTCTGGAGCTGCGTTATTTCAGGAGTCTTACACAGTCGAAAACCGCAAAGGCTCTCGGAATGACTCAGGTTCAGGTTTCAAGGCGTGAAAAAAAGCTCCTTGCCCGTATGAGGGAGGAGCTTCTGAAATAGCTAAAAAATAATGTGTTCTATTACCGAATTTGACATCAGAAATCCTTTCGGCGTGAGTGAAATTACATCGCCGTCGAAATTAACGTATCCCGATGAAATCAGCGGCGGAAGCTTTTTTTCGATAGAAGTACGTTTTTCCCCGATATTCCGCAGATCAAGTCCCTCACGGAGTCTCAGCCGGAGCATTGCGTATTCCTCAAAGCCGCACGGAGATTCATCCGTGACATATATCGGCTGAATTTCAGAGCGTATGAACTCATCAAGAGAGCTTTCAGCGGCAAAGCGTTTTCCGCCGAAGCACGAGTGTGCAGAAGGTCCGATGCCGATGTAATCCCTGCACTGCCAGTAACGGCAGTTATGACGGCTTTCATAGCCGGAAACAGCAAAATTTGAAACCTCATACTGCCGAAATCCCAGACTTTCAAGAACAGATACCGCATGGAGATATAAATCCGCTGATGTTTCGTCATCCGGAACAGCAGAGCGTATCTCTGAGCAGTCAAAGGGAGTTCCGGCTTCTATTTTGAGGATGTAAGCGGATATATGGGTTATCGGCAGACGTGCAAGACGTTCCGCTGAGACTTCGAGCGAAGCTATTGTCTGTTCAGGAATCGCAAGCATGAGATCGCACGAAATATTACTGAATCCAGCTTCGGCAGCGTCAAGGACAGCTCTTTCGGCTCTGTCGGAGCTGTGGCTTCTTCCGAGGAATCCAAGCTCACTGTCAACCATCGACTGAACTCCTAATGAAAGTCTGTTTACCCCTGTTTCACGCAGTTTCCGGAGCTTTTCCGGCGACAGTCCCGAAGGATTTGCTTCAAGAGTTATCTCACAGTTCTCATTCACACGAAACCGGCTTCTGATGCGTTCTATAATAAGCATAAGCTGCTCCGGAGAAAGAAGAGACGGAGTTCCGCCGCCGAAATAGATTGTATCAACATCGGCTCCGGAAGCTCCGTAATGGTCGATATTCCGCAGAACTGCCTGTACATAGGCATCTGCACCGTCTCTGGAGTATTTCAGGGAATAAAAGTCGCAGTATCCGCATTTTTTTCCGCAGAACGGAACGTGGATGTATATTCCGAGATCGCTCATGAAACGTCAATACGTATGGATTCTTCCATTTTAAAGAAGAAGGCATTCACAACGGCAGGAACTACAAATTCCGAAAGAATCAGCAGCATAAAAACAGGAATTTCTCTTATTGCAAGAGCGTCATATTTCGGTACATTCAGAAAATACCATACCATAAACACAATCACAATCACGCTGTATATCGCATTGAAGATTGTTGCTCCCTTGCCGTTCACACATTTTGTGCCGCAATGCTTACACGGCTTTCCCTTGGAATTCATCTTACCCGCAAGTGCCTTTGTCAGAGGGGTAAATCCCTTTTCCCCACAGTGGGGACAAGTATATATACTCATAATGAAATCAGTCCTATCTGTAAAAATATCATGCCGGATCAGATGAAATCTGCTCATTTCCGGAAATCATCGGAACAAGCACCTCTGCCTCTCCAGCAATTGGAGTCTCCTTGGAAAGAGGAAGAAGTCCCGTCCTTCCGAGGATGTTCTTTTTTTCTGCCGCCTTTTTCCGACGCTTTTTGAAGGTGAAGAAATCATCTGCATGAACGACAACAAGAATTGCAAGCATCATTGCAATTGCCATCCAGATACCGTAGAAATTATCGTCACCGGACGCAAGTCCCCAGAAAAGAAGCAGAACTGAAGTTACTCCGAAGCGGAGAGAATCAAGTTCCCTGAGGAACAGCCATATTACTCTGAAGAATCTGTACGGTTTTGAGTTCCGACGGAAAACGGCTTCTGCAATAACTGAAACGGGAGCCAGAACAACTCCTGCACCTAGCACTGCAAGTATCAGATAATTCAACACGAAAATCCCTCCTGTATCAGGTATCAAGCTTGAGAACGCTCATGAAGGCTTCCTGCGGAACTTCTACTGTTCCGAGCTGACGCATACGCTTTTTACCTTCCTTCTGTTTCTCAAGAAGCTTCTTTTTACGGGTAATATCACCGCCGTAGCACTTCGCAAGAACGTCCTTACGCATTGCCTTGACCGTCTCACGGGCAATAATTTTTCCGCCGATAGCTGCCTGAATCGGCACCTCAAAGAGCTGACGCGGAATGTTTTCCTTAAGCTTTTCAGCTATTTTTCTTGCTCTGCCGTATGCCTTATCTGTATGAATGATAAACGACAGTGCATCAACCACGTCTCCGTTAAGGAGAATATCAAGCTTCACAAGCTTTGACGGAACATATCCAAGCATCTCGTAATCAAACGAAGCATAGCCCTTTGTACGGGATTTCAGCACGTCGAAGAAATCGTATACAATCTCATTCAGAGGAAGCTCATAGTGAAGATTTACTCTTGTATCGTCAAGATACTGCATATCCTTGAAGGTACCTCGTCTGTCCTGACAAAGCTCCATGATATTGCCGACATATTCTGACGGTGCAAGGATATCAGCCTTTACCATAGGCTCCTCTGCCGTCTGAATGAGTGCAGGATCGGGGAAATTTGTCGGGTTGTCGATATATACAACCTCGCCGCTTGTCATTGTTACCTTGTATATAACGGAAGGAGCAGTTGTAATGAGATCAAGATTGTACTCACGTTCAAGACGCTCCTGAATGATCTCCATGTGAAGAAGTCCGAGAAATCCGCAGCGGAAGCCGAAGCCAAGTGCAACAGAGGTTTCCGGCTCAAAGGAGAGTGAAGCATCATTGAGCTGAAGCTTCTCCAGTGCCTCACGGAGATCGCCGTACTTTGCTCCGTCAGCAGGATAGATACCGGAAAATACCATGGGATTTACTTTTCTGTATCCGGGGAGAGGTTCATCACAAGGATTGTCATTATTAGTAACGGTATCGCCTACCTGAGTATCTCCGATGCTCTTGATAGAAGCCGCAATATATCCAACCTCTCCGGCTTCAAGAGAGCCGCTGTTGATGAGATTCGTGGCGTCCATGAAGCCTGCTTCAACTACGTTAAATACTGCTCCAGTCGCCATAAGACGGATACTGTCGCCGACCTTTACTGTTCCTTCCTTCACACGGACGTAAATAATAACGCCCTTGTAGGAATCGTAGTAGCTGTCAAAAATCAGAGCCTTCAGCGGCTTCTGTGTATCACCCTTCGGTGCAGGGATATCAGTAACGATACTTTCAAGAACAGCTTCAATGTTCGTACCCATTTTTGCAGAGATTCTCGGAGCATCCATTGCCGGAATTCCGATGATATTCTCAACCTCAGTGCAGACTCTTTCCGGATCGGCAGAGGGAAGGTCAATCTTGTTCACGACAGGAACGACTTCAAGATCGTGTTCAATGGCAAGATAGGTATTTGCAAGCGTCTGAGCTTCGATTCCCTGAGAAGCATCAACAACAAGAATCGCACCCTCACAGGCAGCAAGAGAACGTGACACCTCATAGTTGAAATCGACGTGACCGGGTGTATCAATAAGGTTAAAGATGTAGTTTTCTCCGTCCGACGCAGTATATTTCAGACGGACTGCACGAGCCTTTATGGTGATTCCGCGTTCACGCTCGATGTCCATGTTGTCAAGAAGCTGTTCCTCCATGTCACGGATAGCAACTGTTTCTGTCTTTTCAAGAATTCTGTCAGCAAGCGTGGATTTACCGTGATCTATATGAGCGATTATGCAGAAATTTCTGATCTTTTCGTTAGCCAAAGCGATTTTACCTCTTTCTGTAATGATATTCCGGAATATTCCGTACAATTATTCATTCTATATTATACCACAAAAATATTTATTTGTAAATACATGAGAAAAAAATTCCGCACAAAGTCCGTTATAGACCTTGTGCGGTTTTATCAAGTTATTCTGCTGATGTCAATCAATCTGTATTTACGCTTGCATACCATTCCTTGAATGAAGGAACCTTCTCACCGCCAAGCAGTGATGAAAGCTTCGTGCAGTAACGCAGAATCAAAGTAGCGTCAGAGCCGGTAATCTTTCCGTCACCATCAACGTCAGCAGCTTTTGTCTGCTCGTCAGTAAGCGGAGATTTCTTTCCGGAGTTGATAATTGTATACGCATTCAGTACGATAGTCGCATCAGAGACACTTATAACGCCGTCGCCTGTTATATCGCATGAAAGGTCAATACTCAGATCAACAAATTTTCTTTCATATTTTTCAGCATAAGCCTCTGAGGTCGAGCCGGCATAGCCGTAGATTGTTGCTCTATCACTGATTGTATTTGCTGAATCATCTATTTCACATTCAGGATTCATTATAGTAATTGAAGTCAGATTTACACAATATCCAAATGCAGAATCCCCGATACTTTTAACATTGTCCGGAATTTTTATTGAGGTCAGACTTACACAATATCCAAATGCAGAATCTCCGATACTTTCAACAATGTTCGGAATTTTTATTGAGGTCAGGCTTTCGCAATATCCAAATGCAGAATTCCCGATAATTGTAACTTTGTCTGGAATTGTTACTGAGGTCAGTTTTTTGCATTTTTCAAATACAGAATTCCCGATAATTGTAACCTTGTCTGGAATTTTTACTGAGGTCAGGCTTATACAATATCCAAATGCAGAATCCCCGATACTTTCAACATTGTCCGGAATTTTAATTGATGTCAGGCTTTCACATTGGAAAAAAGCACTCTCTCCAATACTTGCAACACTATCAGGAATTGTTATTGAGGTGAATTTATTACAATAATAAAACGCATAATCTTCGATATTTGTAACACCGTTTTCAATAATAACGTTTGTGATTTTTTCTGTATACTCACGCCAAGGAATATAATTGGTGCTGCTCCAACTCTTCATCGCACCCTCACCACTGATAGTGAGAGTTCCTTCGCTGTCGAGAGTCCATGTAAGGTTGTCGCCTTCTGCACCGCAATTACCGGTTACTATTATTTCATTTTTACCATTGGTTGTTGTGGTTGAAGTTGTAGTGGTCGAGGTGGTTGTGCTTGTTGTAGTTGTTGTAGTAGTTGAGGTTGTTGTAGTCGTTGTGGTTGAAGTCGTAGTGGTAGAAGTTGTTGTGCTTGTTGTAGTTGAAGTCGTAGTGGTCGAGGTTGTTGTGCTTGTTGTGGTTGAAGTCGTAGTGGTCGAGGTTGTTGTGCTTGTTGTGGTTGAAGTTGTAGTAGTTGAGGTAGTTGTGCTTGTTGTAGTTGAAGTTGTAGTAGTTGAGGTTGTTGTGCTTGTTGTAGTTGAAGTCGTAGTAGTTGAGGTTGTTGTGCTTGTTGTGGTTGAAGTCGTAGTGGTTGAGGTTGTTGTGCTTGTTGTGGTTGAAGTTGTAGTGGTTGAAGTTGTAGTGGTTGAGGTAGTTGTACTTGT
>JAZNBR010000076.1:0-16444 GCA_045587105.1 Ruminococcus sp. | reverse complement strand
GAGGTTGCTCTGGATTGCCTTGCCATCGAATGCAGCAGATGACTTACCGATGTTTGTGAGCTCAAGAGGAGCGTCGTGCTTAAGAACTGCGTCGATACCAGAAATAGGATTGCCGTTAGGTGTAATAAGTACGTTTACCTTGACTGTATCACCAGGCTCAGCATCGTAGTTGCCAAAGTCGAATACGATATCCCCGTCAGCAACTGTTGTTGTGTTACCGTCAGGCTTCTTAGTTGTTGTTGTTACAATCGAACCACCGTCGCCAACTGTGATGAAGCCGTTAACCTTTGATACGCTGTATGTGTTAGCAGTGCTGTCCATGAATACCATGCACTTATCGTCAAAGCCGATTTCGTACTTTCCGTCAGGACAGTCAGCAGGCACCTTGTAGCCGAGGACGATTAACTGTGATCCATCTTCTGCTACCATAGGTGTATCGTTCTTATCACCTGAAAGTGTGATAATGTTCCATGACTGTTCTTCGAGGTTGCTCTGGATTGCCTTGCCATCGAATGCAGCAGATGACTTACCGATGTTTGTGAGCTCAAGAGGAGCGTCGTGCTTAAGAACTGCGTCGATACCAGAAATAGGATTGCCGTTAGGTGAGATAAGCACGCTAACCTTTACTGTATCGCCAGGGTTAGCTGTGTAATTACCAAAGTCAAATACGATGTCGCCGCTGGGCTTAACAGTTGTTGTTGTTGTGCCGCCATCGGGCTTCTTTGTAGTAGTAGTTGTTGTTGTTGTCTTTGTATCGGATGAACCGCTGCCTTCAACAGTGATCTTGAGGCTTGTAAGATCGAGGTTTCCGAGAGCCTCTGTGTATCTGCCTGTTGTTTCAATCATTGTAGCGGGGTTAACCTTTGTATCGTCACCTGATGTATTGTAGCTTGTGAAATCGAGAGTGTAGTCGCCAGCAGCTGTTCCCTTAGGAAGAGTTACGTCGAATACAGCAACAGGATGTGAGTCAGACTTGTCGCCAGTGTACTCATAGTCACTACCGCCGTTTGTCCAGCCTACGCACATATAGTAGTTCTCGATGTTAGCGAACTTCATTCCCTTAACGCAAGTGATGTTGTATGTACCGTGGTTCATGTAGATTTCTTCGAAATCATCGTATGCACCAGCGAAACCAACATACTTCTTTGTAGAGAATGATGTGCCGTTTGCGATTGTGTAGGACTTTGAGCTTGCCCAATAGTCCTTATTAGGGTCATAAGCCTTGAATGTGATATTAGCAGCATCTGCACCACCGTTTACAGACCATGTAGCTGCGATTGTCTGTGAGTGATTTACTTCATCGAGGTAAAGAGCACAGGGAATTGTAACATCACCAGCTGCGATATCAGAAGCAGAAACCTTGATGTTTGATCCCATTGCAGAGTACTTGGAATCAGCCTCTGCGAATGCTTCCAGAGAGAGTCCTTTGGATGCATCCTGAGCAGCTGCCATAGAGGTAGCTGGCACAAAACCAGTTGCCATTGTTGCAGTTATAGCCAAAGATGTAACTGCAGAAATAAACTTTCTCATTTGTAATAATTCCTTTCTTAGGTTTTTAGCCTTTAATAAATTTAAAAATGGGTCGTATTCCTTTGTAAGGGGGGACAAATCAGATAATCATGGAAAATTAGATTTCAGATACGAGTCCAAGCAGGAACTGCTGAATACGAAGTGCATCAGTGTTTGTAAGAAGATCGCCGCCCTTGTCGCTATCGCCACCGGCAACGTCTGCATTCTTTATACCCTGTGTTGTTATACGAGCCGCATCGTTTCCGTCAACGCCGTAAGCGTCGGGGTTACCGATAGACTGCATTACAAGGATTGCATCGTTCAGAAGAACATTACCGTCACAGTTAGCGTCGCCTCTTTTGCCTGTTGACAAACCGCTGTCCGGAACAGTAACCTTACCGTTCGTTGTTGCAACTTCATATAAGACCTTGCTTGTACCGTCGAAATAGCCACATGCGATTTTGTCAATCATAATTCCTGACTCAGGATGTGTCTCACGCTTGCCAGGAAGGATCTCAAGATCTGCTACTGTTCCTTCGGGAGCTGAGTCTGATACTGTACCGGTAATTGAGCAGAAAACGCCATCCTTGTTGAGACTATAAGAAGCATCTTCAAGAGATGTTGACCACACGAGATACACATAACCTTCATCATTGATGATTGAGCTGTCAAACAGCTGTACATCACCTGTTCCATCAGCCTCCTGTGCACCCGTAGAGGTAATAGCACCTGCCTTAACACTATCAATTGTGATAAGTGAGTTGTCGTAAGCAATTGTGAAGTCAATTGCCTGAATACCGGTAGTTGGAATATCAGCTAATGACACATTCACTGTAAACTGCTCGCCTGCCTTAGCCTCAGCTGTACCAACGGATATCTGCACTGTTTCGCCGGCAGCTACGGCTGGAGCGATTGAGCATACGGAAAGTGAAAGCATCGCAGAAGCAACTGCTCCAACGACTACCTTTTTTGTCTTCATTATTTTTTCCTCCTTCTTCTATTAATGTTATATAATAAAGGAACGGGATGCCCCTTTGATTATATCTTGTCTTAATTCCGGCAGTTCTCCTTTGCCGGATCCGCAAAAGCGGCTGCGTCAAAAACTGAATCTGACACTGCTGTTATACATTAGTAAGAGATACAGACATAGGTTTTGCCGACCTCAAACAGCGGTCACAACACGTTCTCTGATCAGCAGCTAAAGCGAAAGACGCATCATACTGCCATGATGAGATACTTCATCCCAAATCTATATTTATTCTTAACTTTATTATATAACAACCTTTTTGAAATGTAAATAGCTTTATATTGTTTTTGGTATTTTATATAAACAGCTATATTCTTTTTTGAACGGTTTGCACAATGCCTATTTTTTGCAAAATACTTAAAAAAGGGTTACTTTTGTACAAAAAATGAATAAATTAATTCATCTTTCCAACACGCGGAATTCCTGCGGAATATTCTCCTCAATTATGCTGTTTACGATATCCCAGCTGAACGTATTGTATGTTCCGTAAGGTATTGCATACGGAACGCCATGACTCGCCGCAAGCTCGGGAGTATACATACTATAAGGATAAATCCTCATATTTGAGAAGTTTCCGTCATCATAATGGACAATAGTAGGAACACACGAAACATTCTCGACAGTCAACTCATTTGTCTCGCTGTCAAGTACAAGATCAAACTCCGGAATTTCGCCTATAAGATTGAAATTATCCGTTTGTGCACAGACAAAATTTCCCATAGAATAAAAGACGAAGCCTCGTGTTCCATCCGGTCTTTCGAGCCATTCCATTGTCTGGGATGTGTGTGTATGAGATCCGAGAATAACATCCGCGCCCCAGTTCACCATGTTCTGGGCAAGAAGCTTTCTGTCCTCGCTGACAAAATGAGTGTCCTCTACTCCCCAATGGGCAGAAACTATAACAGCGTCGGCTATCTGAGAAGCCTCTTTTATCTGTCTTTCAATGACATCTGTTTCGTAATTCATTACAACCCTGAGCGAAGAATCATACGGAATACTGAAGCCGTTTATATGCTCTGCGTAGGCAAGAAATGCAATCTTCACGCCGTTAACCTCACGGATCCGGATGTTGTTTGCATCCTGCTCGTTAAGATAGGCTCCCAGCACTGTAAGATCGTATGTTTCAGCCTTCTGATTCCAGAAGTTGATGGATTCTTCAAGAGCTGCCGGCCCGAAATCAAGCAGATGATTGTTAGCCATTGTGAAGACGTCAAATCCAAGATCAATCACAGCATCAGCAACCTCCGGAGGAGAATTGAACAGCAGTGCTCCGCCGTTTGCTCCTCTTACCTCGTTGCTCTGTGATATAATTGTTTCCTGATTGAGGATTGCAACATCAGCGTCCTCGATGATATAGCGGACATTCTCGTAGAGAGGTGCGAAATCATACGCTGCACCCTCTCCTGCGGCAATCGCATACTGCTCAGCATTTTTATAAACCGAGTAATGTATCAGATTATCGCCTGCCGCACACACATGAACCGTCTTGTCTTCCGGTATAGGTTCCGTAGTCGGCTCTGTCGCCGGAACAGTAGTTTCTTCCGGACCGCCTTCACCGGAGGTCGATACAACAGTACCTTCCGATTCAACACGTCCGACTTCTTCAACATTGCCGCAGCTTACAGCCGACAAAGACAATAATGCTGCTGCAAAAACAGCTGCAACAGAATGTTTTTTTCTAATTCTCATCATTTTTCTCCTGTTATACCCCGCACCGGATACAAGATCCGGAGCACCGGCAAAACCGATGCAGTGAGGCGCGCATAAATTTATACCTATGTGATTTCTGCCGCCGGAGTTCCACTGCTATAACATATATTATAACACACAATCCGGAATTTGGCAATTGCAAATTATACCCGGCGATAAGCTTCGCACATCATAAAAAAGAGGATTCCCACCTTTTAAATGACGTATTTAAGGCAATTTCCGGCTGTCATTTTTCACCTTCCGTGCCTTTTGTGCGTGTATACGAAGTTTAATCACCTTTTTTGTGCATTATGCCAATGTTGGAGTTCTATAAATTCCTCAGCCAACCCGACTGCTTCTTCGTATGAAGAAAGCTGATAACAGCGTCCCCTGAATTTAGCCGATCCGTAGCAGCCGTTCATATACCATGCGGCATGCTTCCGTGCCTCGTGAATTGCCAGTTCTTCTGTTTTTTCACTCAGACTGATTATCAGCCTGATGTGCCTGAGCATTACCTCCATTTTTTCCTCAACAGTCGGAGGAGTATACGGTTTTCCACCGAACCAGCTGTCTATCTCACGGAAAACAAACGGATTTCCGTAGCTTCCCCTGCCTATCATTACAAGATCACAGCCTGTTTCCTCATACATTGCAAGACATGAAGCAAGATCCGTAACATCACCGCTGCCTATAACGGGAATGCTGACCGCTTCCTTTACTGCTTTTATTATTCCGGAATCTGATGTTCCGCTGTAAAACTGATCTCTTGTACGCCCGTGAACAGTAAGAGCTGCGGCTCCGGCATTTTCAAGAGCCTTTGCGAATTCAACGGTATTTACGTTATCGGCATTCCAGCCGCTTCGGAATTTTACCGTTACCGGAGTTTTTCCGGCAGCCTTTACAGCCGCCTCCGTTATCGCCGCCGCAAGATCAGTATCTTTCATAAGAGCCGAGCCTGCTCCGGTATTGACTACCTTCGGAACGGGACAGCCCATGTTTATATCTATAATATCCGGCTCATACTGCAAGACAATTCCTACTGCCTCTGCCATGAAATCCGGTTCGCTTCCAAAAAGCTGAATTGCCATTGGGCGTTCCTCATCAGTTATTGTACAAAGCTCCGCAGTTTTGCGGTCGCTGTAACATATCCCCTTGGCGGAGACCATCTCACTTACCATATATGCCGCACCGAATTCTCTGCACATAAGCCTGTATGCACGATCTGCAACACCTGCCATCGGGGCAAGTACCGCAGTTTTTTTGATAGCCACTCCGCCGATATTCACTGTATCAGTCATTTGCCTGCTCCGTTTCATTTTCCGGTTTTTTACGGAATACAAACATCTTGCTGAGAACATAATTCGCTATGAATATAAACACCTGACTCAGGAAGGTTATCAGTGTTCTGCTGATACCAAGCCAGTCACAGCATACAAGGAATATCACCCATTCCATTGCAAGAGTTGCGAGTCTTGCTCCGTAGAATGAGAAGAACACCTTCCAGAACTCCCGACGTGTATTCGTTTCGTTCCTGAATACATACTTCTTGTTGGTGAAGAATGCAAATGTCACAGCACATATCCACGAAAAAACAACTCCTGCCGTTGTTTCCCAGAAGGGCTCGCCCGGAACAACTGCGAAAAACAACAGCTTCGTCACTATCGAAATTACTGTGGTCAGTCCTCCGAACACGAGGTAAAGCCACTTTTCTTCATATTTATAATAGATGTCCTGCAATGGTTTCGGCAGAACAGATACACACTTTTTTATAAATCTTTCCATTTTTCATCCTCGAAAACAATAAAGAATCCTTCATATAATAACAGTATTTGTGCATTTTTTCAAGTAGTTTCAGATGATTTTGTGAATTCCCCCAATTTTTTTATTTCCGGAAAAGCATATTGATACAAAGTTACAAAACACTATGAACAATTGATTAACACCTTTATACGTTATGCTGTTAAGTATGTGTAAAATTTTCGTAGGCAGATATATTCTATTGTTTTATTACTTTTGTAAGGGCGGATGCCTACATCCGCCCGTTATGATATGAATGTGATTTGTCTGCGGTACGATGTAGGCATCACACCCTACATTACCTATATTTATTTTACACATACTGCCGTTAAAATTAATTTGCTATTTCTATTATTATATGGTATAATATATGTAATTCATCTCTGTAAGAAAGGAACCTGCATTATGAAGCTTCTTGCCATAGACGGAAACAGCATCCTTAACCGTGCTTTTTACGGAATAAAGCTGCTTTCCAATAAAAACGGCGTTTTTACCAATGCCGTCTTCGGATTCATGAATATATATCTGAAAAATCTCGCCGACGTCTCTCCGGATGCCGTTGCCGTTGCCTTTGACCTGCGATCACCCACGTTCCGTCATAAGGCTGTATCCTATTACAAGGCAAACCGGAAGGGCATGCCTCCGGAGCTCGCCCAGCAGCTCCCCATTATCAAGGAGCTTCTCACATATATGGGCGTTAAAGTCGTTGAATGCGAAGGCTTCGAGGCTGATGATATACTCGGAACGCTCGCCCAGTCCTGTACAGAATCAGGCGATCACTGCTATGTCCTCACCGGCGACCGTGACAGTCTCCAGCTTATCAGCGACAATGTAACCGTCCTTCTTGCCACCAACAGGGAGACTATCCATTATGATACGGTAAAATTCACGGAAGATTACGGCTTTTCTCCGATTCAGCTCATTGACCTCAAGGCTCTTATGGGCGACAGCTCTGATAATATTCCCGGTGTGGCTGGTATCGGAGAAAAAACGGCAGCATCTCTTATTAAAGAATACGGCTCTATCGAGGAGCTTTATGAAAAATATGCGGATTCATCCCTGACAAAAGGCGTAAAAGCAAAGCTTGAAAACGGGAAAGCTTCTGCTGCGGAAAGCAAGTGGCTTGCAACTATCGTCAGAAATGCTCCCGTCTGCTCCACCCCTGACTGCTATATCCCTGCTCCGCCGGATAATGCTGCTCTGAGCCGCCTGCTCTCTGAGCTTGAAATGTTCAAGATTCTTGACAAGCTTGGTATCTCCGCTTCGGAATCTGTTTCCGCTGTTCCTGAAAGCGAAGCACCGGCAGAACTCAGCATGACATCCGTTCCGCTTACAAAGGGAATTATTTCCTCGCTGACGGAATGCAGCTACATTTTCAGAGACGGTATGCTTTCCGTCCGCAGTGACGATAACATCTATACAACTGACAGCGAAGATCTTATACTTGAATTCTTCTCCTCGGACTGCACTAAATCCACCGACGACGCAAAACCCCATTATCGCTATGCCATGGCACGAAACAGCGAACTCCGGAATATCCGCAACGATGCTTCTGTTTCCGGATATCTTCTCAACACCTCGGCTTCTGACTACGCAATTGACAAGCTCTGTGCTGAATACGGCGTTCATTACTATGCCGATCAGAACGAAAATGCTGATCTCGTCTCCCTTGAAGGTCTTGCAGATAAGCTTCGCAGTAATATCGAAGAACAGGGTATGACCGATCTTCTTGAAAATATTGAGCTTCCTCTCACCGAAGTACTCGCCTCAATGGAGGATACCGGTATCTGCATTGACAAGAAGGGCGTTGAGGATTTCGGTGTTATGCTCTCGGAAAAAATCGAAGAAAC
Source organism: Ruminococcus sp. (assembly GCA_045587105.1). Taxonomy (GTDB): domain Bacteria; phylum Bacillota; class Clostridia; order Oscillospirales; family Ruminococcaceae; genus Ruminococcus. The sequence goes on along the minus strand of JAZNBR010000076.1, from coordinate 8,572 downwards.
ACAGCAGATGATCTACGACGACGCCGGTCACGAATTCAATATATCATCCCCTAAACAGCTTAGCACCGTACTTTTTGAGGAACTCGGACTTCCTGCAAAAAAGAAAACCAAAAGCGGATATTCCACCAGTGCTGATGTTTTAGAGGAACTTCGTGAACATTCTCCCCTTGTAGACAACGTACTGAAATACCGCCAGTATACTAAGCTTAATTCCACCTATGTAACCGGTCTTACCGACAAAATTGCCGATGACGGCAGAATCCACACCTGCTTCAAGCAGACTGAAACACGAACAGGACGTATTTCCTCCACTGAGCCGAATATGCAGAATATTCCTGTCCGCACGGAGCTTGGCTCGCAGATGAGAAAATTCTTCACCGCCGCACCTGACAAAATTCTGATTGACGCCGATTACAGCCAGATCGAACTTCGCATTATGGCTCATCTCTGCGGCGATGAAAATATGATTTCCGCATTTACCTCCGGCGAGGATTTCCATACCTCAACGGCGGCACAGGTATTCGATATGCCTGTATTCATGGTAACTCCCGAAATGCGAAGTGCCGCAAAAGCCGTCAACTTCGGAATAATTTACGGTATCGGAGCATTCTCACTCTCCAAGGATATAGGAATTTCCGTTGCTCAGGCAAAAAAATACATTTCCGATTATCTTGACCGTTTCCCGAAGGTCAAGGAATTCACTGAAAATGTCGTTGACGAAGCTATGAAAACAGGATGCGTTACCACAATGTTCGGCAGAAAACGACGTATTCCGGAGCTTTCCTCCTCAAACAAGATGCTTCAGGCTGCCGGAAAACGCATTGCTATGAATACCCCCGTTCAGGGAACTGCCGCTGATCTTATAAAAATTGCAATGGTAAACGTATTCCGCCGTCTTAAAGCCGAAAAACTTGACGCAAAGCTGATTCTTCAGGTTCACGATGAACTTATCCTTGAATCCTCCGCCGCTGATTCCCAGCGTGCCGCAGAGATACTCAAAGAGGAAATGCAGAGCGTTTACGACATGAAAGTGCCGCTCGCTGTGGATGTCAATACAGGATTCAGCTGGTACGATGCAAAGGGCTGATAATATGGAATTTTGTGTAAAAAAAGCGGCTGCCGGAGATCCCCGTGAACTGTTCGTGGGGCTTTCAGCACTTGACCGCCTTTGCGTCGGCGCAGAGGGCTGGTCGGCTGACTCCTTTGAAAGCGAAGCCGCAAAGGATAACGGTATCGTCCTGTATATCACCGAAAGCAACCGCATAGCCGCTCTTATCTGTGGATATTTCGCTGTCGGAGAGGGCGATATCACAAGTGTTGCCGTACATCCCGACTTCCGCCGCAGAGGTCTTGCACTGAAGCTTATCAGCGAATTTGAAGCTTTGCTTCCGGATGATACAGAGGATATTTTCCTTGAAGTCCGTGAATCAAACTCCGCCGCTGTTTCACTTTACGAAAAATGCGGATTCCAGCCTATTGCGGTTCGGAAGAACTTCTATGAAGCTCCCCGTGAAAATGCTGTTGTTATGAAAAAATCTATTACCTGTGAGGTCTGATTATGCTTATATTAGGAATTGAAAGCTCATGCGACGAAACTGCCGCAAGCGTTGTTAAGGATTGCCGTGAAATATGCTCATCCGTAGTCTCCACCCAGATAGAGGAACACAAAAAATACGGCGGTGTTGTGCCGGAAATCGCTTCTCGCCGTCACTGTGAAAACATCCTCGGCGTTGTGAAAAAGGCTCTTGATGATGCAAATGTGACTGTTGCCGATCTTGACGGCATAGCTGTTACATACGCTCCCGGACTTATCGGTGCACTCCTCGTCGGAGTAAGCTTCGCAAAGGCTCTTGCCATGTCTGCCGGAAAACCGCTTATTCCTGTTCACCACATTGCCGGTCATATAGCAACCAATTATCTTACATTTCCCGACCTTGAGCCGCCTTATCTCTGTCTCGTGGCAAGCGGAGGTCACAGCCATATCATAGAAGTCCTCTCATACACGAAATTTCGTGTTGTCGGACGTACCCGTGACGACGCGGCAGGCGAATGCTTCGACAAGTGTGCCCGTGCTATGGGATTCCCCTATCCCGGCGGTGTTCACATCGACAACGCATCGGCAAACGGCGATCCGACAGCATTTAAACTCCCTCGTCCTGTCGTTGCCGGAAATGAGTTCGATTTCAGCTTCTCCGGTCTTAAAACAAATGTGATAAATCTGCTTCACAACGCTGAGCAGAAGGGTATTGAGATCAACAAAAACGATCTTGCTGCAAGTCTGCAAAAGACTATCTCTGATATACTCACTGATCACACTATCCGTGCGGCACAGTCTCTCGGATATAAAAAAATCGCTCTCGCCGGAGGTGTTTCGGCTAATACCGGAGTCCGTGCGGCACTTTCCGATGCCTGCGAAAAAAATAGATTTGAATTCTATATGCCGGAAAAGAAGCTCTGCGGCGACAACGGTGCTATGATTGCCTGTCAGGGAAGCTATAATCTGCTTGCCGGAATTACCGCCGATGAAAGTCTTAATGCTGTTGCTACGCTTTCTATGGAGGATATCTGAATGAACCAGAAAAAATCTACTAACTGCGAGTCCTGCACGAATTTCGTCTACGATGATGACTACGACTGCTATGTGTGTATGATAAATCTCGATGAGGACGAAATGTATCGCTTCCTTCAGGGAACTAACTATAACTGCCCGTATTACCAACTCGATGACGAATACCGTATTGTAAGACATCAGAACTGAAAATAAACTGATACACTTCAGGGGACGCCTTCTCTTACATGGCGTCCCCTTTTTATAATTCCTACATCAGTTTAATATTGTCTTTTATGTTACCTCAGATATTCTGTATCTCCCTACTCTGCCGTCTGTATGGAGTTCGGGTATTTCAGCGAAGCTTTTTTCATCGAGAACATCACCGATAACCGATATAATACCGCAGTCGGGAGCTTTTCCCTGTTTCTGAGCTCTTTTGACTGATCCGGTAAGTGTTTCAACGCTTCTCTGAGACAGTATTTCTGCTCCCTCATCGCTGTGAGTGATAATACAGGTCGGCGACACCTTCCAGTCGTTCAGCAAAAGCTCCAGAGTATCCTCATAGTTGCAGTCTCCAAGTATCGCAAGCTCTGTATAGCCTGTAAATATTTTCTTTCCGGTTAGAATCTCAGCGTTTTTAATTGCCGTGGAAATATCCCTTCCGCTCACGGTGACCTCTTCGTCGTTTTCCGTGAAAAACACGAGTGTAAGTTCAGCTTCAGTCCCCTCAGTTATAGATACTGCACGAAGATAGTGCTTATCGTTGACAAGTCCGGAGTTTTCACATCCGGTCAGCGATATCATTCCGATACATATTATCACCAGCAGTTTTTTTATCATTGCACCCTGCCTTTCTGCATACCGTAGCTTTTGCATATCAGCACAATAAACGGAATCACAAAAAGAGCAATTATTGCTCCGATTCCGATAATTCCGCTGTTCAGAGGGATTTTCCATAAAAGAAAAGCTGCTCCGATTATCAGCAGAAGCGAAACACTGCTGCGAAATCTGACAAATTCCGGAAAAAGCTCACCAAGAACATAAGCACTTGCGGCAGTCTGTACAGCTATTGAAAATACAGCGAATATTGCAAAGACTATCAGGAAAAGCGAGTCTATTCGCTGGGACGAAAAAGGCTGTGATACCTGTGCCGCTGTAACTACCGGAAAATCGGTTATTTCCATGATTCCTCCTGCGACTGAAACTGCTGTCAGAGTGACAGCGGCTGTCAATATCCCCTTTCCGATAAAATACAGCGATACATTCTTCAGAGAACGTCCCTTTGTTATTCCCAGCAGAATAGCAAGACTTCCCGTTCCTCCGCTGACAGCAAATCCCGTTATGAGTTCCTTTGTCAGTGTCCGTCCGCTTTCTGCACGTCTGAGATTTTCAAGCTCAAGATGAGATATACCGCTTACCGCTGCTATAAGAAGGCATATCGCTCCGATAAATGCCGCTATTACAGAAGCTCTGCCCATCGCTTTTATTCCGGCTGACGAGATATACAGACACACAACAGCTATTAGTCCCGATATCAGCAGTTTCCCCCATATTCCGTCTGAATTTTCATAGGGAATGTAGATATGCTTTGATGTTTTCCACTGCATTTCCAGAAGAAGTCCGCCCCACATTATCAGGTATATCAGATAAAAAATATATGCCGCCCTCACTTTTATTCCGCCAAGCTTTATAAGCGGAACTGCCAGCGCCATCTGCAGGAGTATACCTGCTGAAAGTCCTGCCACCGTCATCAGTGATATGCTCCCTGTAAAGCAGAAAAGTGCAAAGGCGTCGGTTATTAGCAGCATTGCCGCAAGCTGACTCCTTGTAATCTCATTCATGATATTCCTCCACTGTAAAACCTCTTTTCTGCATTTTCTTCATTCCTGTCCGGACTGCCGTATCGCTCAGTCCCCTCTTTGAAAACGGCGATAGCGGTGCTGTATAGGGAAAACCGTAATCCTCCGTAGCACAGATATTCACCAGTACGGCACAGGCAAGCAGACTTATTCCGAACAGTCCGAAAATTCCGGCAGCCAATAAGAAGGAAAATCTCAGAACAGTCATGGGAGCATTCAGCTCAGGAACTACATATCCGCTTATAACTGCAAGAGCCGTTATTGTCAGCAGAGGTGTGCTTATAAGTCCGGAATTCACGGCGGCATCCCCTATTATCAGTCCGCTTACAATGCTTACAGCTCCTCCGACCGGCTTGGGCAAACGTATTCCGGCTTCACGGATTATCTCGTACATTAGAAGAACACCTGTCACTTCGGTAATTATCGAGAGAGGTGCTTTTTTCTCCGATTCCACAAGAAGCATGAGGAGCGTACTGTTAAGCAGCTCAGGATGATACATTACTATCGCCGCATAAACTGCCGGAAGAAGTATGGATATAATAAAAGCTCCGTACTTTATCCACCGTATGAACGTTGAATAATAAGGCTTGAACGAGTAATCATCAAGTGTCTGGAAGCTCTCGCAGAAGAGCTTCGGGATTACAACTGCAAACGGTACTCCGTCTATGAGAATCGCAACACGTCCCTCTATCAGTCTGGAGCAGAGTACATCCGGACGCTCAGTTGTCCCCGTGGAGCTGAACAGCTCAAAGCGGTTACTTTCAACAAACGGCTGTATATAGCCTGTTGACAGAATTGATTCCAGCTCGATATCATCAAGCGAGCTTCGGATTTTTTCCATCAGCTTCGCCGGAACCCTGTCCTTCATATAGCACAGACACATATCTGTTTTACTCTTTTCGCCCTTGACAAAAAGCTCCATAACAAGATCAGGAGTTTTAAGCCGCCGTCGGATCTGCGACATATTCGTTCTGACGTTTTCTATAAATCCCTCGTGGGCACCCATGATATTACCCTCGCTGGAAGGCTCCTGAATACCTCGTGAGAAATATCCCTGCACACCGAATGCAAGAGCCTTATCAATACCATCTCCAAGAAGCACGGCAAATCCCGAATGAAGAAGCCGGAACAAGGTCTTGTAGTCCTCTGCTGTCGGTCTGTCAGTGGAGAGGAGAAGTCTGTCCTGAATATGCCCGAAAAGCTCATGGATATCATTTTTCTGCGGAATATGCGTAATCGGTTCAAGTACAAGCTCAGTTATAATCGAAACCGAAAGCATTCCTTCACAGCAGAGGAGTGCACAGTGAATTCCTCCGGCGTAGAATTCATTTACAAGGATATCCGAGGAATTTCCGGAAAGCTCCCTGATTTTTTCGATATTCTGCTGTAAATCAGGAATTATTTTCAAATTTTCCATAATCCGTCCCCTTTCCGTCGGGACTATTATGTGCAGATATTTACCGTATATTCCTACAAAAACAGGGGCGAACCCATGTCCGCCCCTTAATTCCTGTTTTTCTATTTTTTCTTCCATTTCATAAGAACAAAGGCTGTAATCCCCGTAAGACATACCGCCAGCATGATTGCAAACCATGTATACGGCAGCGGAAGATCTACCGTATTTATACCGTAAAAGGCAAAGATAATATTCGGAATCTGCAAGATAATCGTGATGATAGTCAGTCGCCACATGACGATATTCAGATTATTTGAAATTATAGATGAAAATCCATCCATCATGCCGGAAAGAATCTCAGTGTAGATGCTTGACATTTCGATTGCCTGCTTCATCTCAATGAGAACATCCTCGATAAGATCCTGATCTTCATCATAGAGCTTTATAACTCTTCCACGAAAAATTTTTTCGATAGTTGCTTCATTAGCTTTCAAAGACGTTGAAAAGTAAACGAGCGATTTTTCAAGTGCCAGAAGCTGCATGAGAAGCTCATTTTTCATAGCTCCGTGAAGCTCCATTTCAGCGGCAGATGAAATCTTATCAATCTGTTTCAGATAAAGAAGGAATAAAGCGGCAATTCTCAGCAGGAGCTGAAGAACAAATCTTGTCCGGAAGTTAGTCTGCAAATTCCTGATTCTTCCGTGAGACGCTTCCTTGATGATCTGTATCTCATGAAGCGAAATTGTAAAAACGTATTCGTTTGTGATAATTATACCCATTGGCTGAGTATAGAAATTTCGGGTTTTATCGTCATCCACCGTTGAAACAGGCGTGTCGATAATTATAAGTGTCTGATCGTCCTCACGCTCAATACGGGAAGATTCCTCTTCGTCGAGCGAGGACTTGACAAATCCGCTGTCAAGACCATAGGTATCAATAAGCTCAGCTACTTCCTGAGATGTCGGATTGACAACGGAAATCCAGCAGCCTGCGGATGGTTCGTCCTGCCTGACAAGCATACCGTTCTGCGTCGAAAAAAAGCTGATCATAGCACAAAATTACTCATACAGAAAAATCTGCACAAGTGCTCCTTTCACCAGAATTTCCGGCGAAGATCAGAGAGCATGAGCATCCGCCGGATCAAGGGATTTGATTTTTTAAACTCCCATAAGGGTCAGAACTCATGGTACACCTCCGAATTATAAATGAGTAATTGTATTCATACATACATTATAACAAACTTTCATCAGATTTACAACCCTTTTTAAAAAAATCGTTGTATTTTATTCAGAAAAATCCCTCCCGCATAAGCAGGAGGGATAATTTCAATTATTCTTCATCTTCCTTTTTTCTGAAACGTGTGATATATGCTGCTGTTGTTGCAAGTACAGTGATTGTAAGTGCAAGTCTTATGCCGTTATCACCTGTCTTAGGAGGATTTGTCTTACCAGTTGTAGTTGTTGCAGCCGGTTTCTTTGTTGTTGTGGTAGCTGCTGTTGTAGTTGTTGATGTTGTGAATTCCTGATCAAGAACATCAGGAACAGTTGTAGTTGTTGTTCTGATGTTATCTCCGCCATCAACATCAATGTCTTCAGTTGTAGTAGTTGTTGTTGTAGTTGTTGTAGTAGTTGTAGTTGTAGTCGTTGTAATGATCTCATCAACCATCTCAATGTTGTCAACTTCAACCTCTTCACCGTTTACTCCGATAAGTGTTACCTTACCATCCTCAACTGTGAATGTGATATCTGTTGCTACTTCGTAGCCGTTAGGAGCTGCAACCTCGTGGAGTGTGTATGTTCCGTTCTCAACGAATACGTTTGTTGATTCCTTACCGGAGATCCATACAAGCTTCTCGCCGGAACCGTTTACAATTGTTGCTCCCTCACCTACAATGATTGAGCCTTCATTGAATTCTACTGTGTTGCCTTCTTCGTCAACACCTGTAAGTTCAAGTGTAGCACCTTCTACTTCGCTGCCGTTTCCGCCTGCTGCGTCAACCTTGTTGATTACAACCTTATATGTGGAAACTGCTGTTGTAGTGGTTGTAGTTATAGGTTCTTCTGTTGTTGTTGTGGTGGTGGTTGTTGTTGTGGTTGTAGTAGTTGTTGTAGTTGTGGTAGTAGTTGTTGTTGTGGTAGTAGTTGTTGTTGTGGTAGTAGTAGTTGTTGTAGTTGTGGTTGTTGTAGTTGTAGTGGTAGTAGTTGTTGTTGTTGTAGTTGTTGTAGTAGTTGTTGTTGTAGTTGTAGTGGTAGTTGTTGTTGTAGTGGTAGTAGTAGTAGTTGTTGTTGTTGTTGTTGTTGTTGTGGTTGTTGTAGTAGTTGTAGTAGTAGTTGTTGTTGTGGTGGTTGTAGTAGTTGTTGTTGTGATGATTTCGTCTACCATCTCAACGTTGTCTACTTCTACTTCTTCACCGTTTACTCCGATAAGTGTTACCTTGCCGTCCTTAACTGTGAATGTAATGTCTGTTGCTACTTCATATCCGTTAGGTGCTGCAACCTCGTGGAGTGTGTATGTTCCGTTCTCAACGAATACGTTTGTTGATTCCTTACCGGAGATCCATACAAGCTTCTCGCCTGAACCGTTCTGGAGTGTTGCTCCCTCACCAAGTGTGATTGCACCATCCTTGAATACTACTGTGTTTCCTTCTTCGTCAACACCTGAAAGTTCAAGTGTTGCACCTTCTACTTCGCTGCCGTTTCCGCCTGCTGCATCAACCTTGTTGATTACAACCTTATATGTGGAAATTACAGTTGTTGTAGTTGTTGT
>JAZNBR010000075.1:0-45973 GCA_045587105.1 Ruminococcus sp. | reverse complement strand
AGCACCACCATGAGCAACATTCTCGTAAATCATGCCGTTGCGTTCTGCGATTATTCTTCCATAACCGCCAAGATATCTGCCTTCTGCTTCTGATCCTGCACAGATACTGTCACCGAGAAAAGAAACTTTTTTTCCGTACAGAGGATTTTTGATATACTCACTTCTGACTTCTGAAATATCCTCTTTATTCTGCTCAACCTGTTCAGCCAGCTCTGCTCCGCTGCCAGCGCCAGCCTTTCCCAGTGCCGCCAGTGCAAGAAGTCTCGCCTGATTATCCATTGATCATTCCTCCTTATGTTCAATGTCGCTTAGTCTGTGATTTATGACCTTGATTTTTTCGTCTGTCACTTCCGCACGCTCTTCAAGACGGAACGTCCGCTCAATCAGGGTATTGTACTTTTCCTGCTTTTTCTCAAGCTGTTCTATACGGTAATTAGTCAGCTTTGAGCTTACAATTATTCCTCCGAGTGAGCCGCCGAGTGTTCCGAAAAGAGACAGGACAGCTATTACTACCTCAGTCATACCGCACCCCCTTTCACTATGAGTGTGAAAAACACTTCTATTCAACGGAAAAACGTTGTACTATATAAAATTACATAAAAAAATACCGCACGAAGTCATTTTACAAACTCTGTGCGGTATTTTTCAATACATTCATTATTTAACCAGTTCACGTCTCATAATAACAATATCAAAGACATCAAGTACATCATCAGCCAGAAGATCTCCTGCCCTCCAATCATTGAGCTTTCCAGAATTGACCATATAATTCTGAAACATTACAAGATCAGCAATATTGAAGCTGCCGTCAGCATTGACATCTCCTCTGACTATATCAGAACTCAGACGGATTCCGTTTTCCTTCGCATAATCAACGGCTTTCCCTGAAGAAGCTTCAATAATAAAGCCTTCCTTTATCCTATAGCCGTTATCGTATTCATACCCGAGTGAACGCTGTCCCAATGATGTCTGTGTGCCTTCAACAGTAACACTGAAAAGAGAATCGCAGTCAAGGAAGGCATATTCTCCGATTGTCGTACACGACGCAGGAATTGTGATCTCCGATACAGATTCACATCCGCTGAATGCTCTCTGCTCGATAACAGCAAGTCTTGCGGGAAGATCAACACCCTTTAACTGCGGACAGTCAAAAAAGGCATACTGTTCGATAGAATACAGCGACGACGGCATATTTACGCTCTCAAGAGACAGACAGTGTGCAAACGCAAACCGGCTGATATGTGTAACGGTATCGGGAATAACAACAGATTTCAGACTGCCGCAGTTTTCAAAGGCATACCAGTCAATTACCGTAACGGGAAGCCCTTCAATTGTATCAGGAATAACGATTTCTTCGGCAGATTTATCACATCCGGTAATGCGTATGCTGTTTCCTGAAACTGTGTATGTCAGGTAATCAAGGGCTGTCTTTTTCCATTCCACCGGAGCTCCCGTATTTGTGGCACTGCTTTCAGAAGCATTGTTTTCCGTGTTTTTGGGAGTTACGGTATAACTGCTCTTTCCGGAAACATTTCCGCAGACGTCAATACACTCAAATTCATAGACAGCAGTTTCATTATTCAGGTCAAATTCATAGTCAATCCATGTATTCTGCGTTGTGTTTGCTCCCGAACCGCCTGTAACTACTCCGGCTACAAGGTAGTCGTAAAGCCTGCCGTTTTTATAGATGTTCGTCTGTGCAACGGCAGTATTATCGGTCATGCCGTAAAACGTGAGACTGAGATGCGGAGCATTTTCTGCTGTCACAACCTCTGTTCTGAGTACAGTCGGAGGCGTTGGCGGCTCTTTCTCTATTTTGCCTGTTTTCAGATATTCAACAAATTTTTCATGGAACTGCGGCATTGCATTATACGGCGAATAATGGTGCGGATATGCAAAACAAAACAGCGAGTCAACGTATGGTCTTGTTATTTCAAGACTTTCTGTAAATTCATCAACTGTTTTTGTTCCGACATACGAAACGCCATGAGGATTATTCATCCGTGACGCGTCCGGTGATATGAACATCTCGGCATTCGTTCCGAGAAGCAGCTTCGTACCTCTTATTTCGTTTGAACGGTCAACGGCATTTCTGTATGCGGCTATCCATTCCTCAAGGTGTGAATTGTTGCATCCGCCGGCACCACAGCTATCCTGCGGGCAAAGCATATCTCCGTCACGGAAAGGAATCCGGCTGAGCACATCTGTATAATATTCTGTGAATCTGTCAGGATTGACACTTGCATATCCGTACCCGAAAATATTTACATAAGGACTGAAAAGAAGCGGCATTTCAGGATCAAGAGCATTACAGTTATCAATTACCATTGTGAACATTTCATCAAGACCGTCAGCATAGGCATCTATGCCCGTATCTGTATCCATGTATATCGTGTTGTACAGCTCTGTGACAAAGTAAAATCCATAATATGTATCCGGATACTGCGATTTATATTTGTTATACAGCTCCGTAGTAATCTGATTGCACTTCATCATGTATTCCCTGTTTGCTTTTCTTCCTGCCTCAGAAGCAATATCGCTGTTCCATGCACAGTCAAGTCCCATGCCGAGATAAAGCTTTATATCGTATTTATCGCAGTAATACAGGATATTCCCCACTGCGTCATAGGCATAATAATCCCTGAGATAATCAATCTCTGACGGATAATAAACTGTCCATGTTCCGTCGGTATTATGGTTCGCAACATCACCCATTATTAGATATTCAATTCCGGTTTCCTTGAGTATCTTCATTTCAGCGTCCCAGCGTTCCTCGTCATACGTCGCATAAAGCCACGGCTGGATAAACGTACCGTTCAGACCTGTAATATGCTCCAGCTCAGTTCCGGAGGCTTCCGGAGAAATATTGATACTGAATATCGCTATACATAAAGCGGCAGCCAATGATAAAATTTTCCTAAACACCACAACTCACCTTCTTCTATACTTCGATTCCTTACAGAATCCCGATTATTCAATCTTACTAATATTATAACACTTAATATCATAAAATTCAAGCAATCATATAAAATTCCTTCATATCAAACAAAAACAAGCTTTTTTGTAACCAATAATACTTGATTTTTCAGAAAAAATGTGATATTATAATACTTGTATTTTTATACTTATTCCGGTTCTGATTCTTCACCGGTAAAGGAGGAAATTTTATGGATTCAAACAAAAGACCAGAAACAATGGCACGCATCACTACTCCTGAACTTGCTGACGCTTTTATTGATGAGCAGGTGGCTGCTGTAAAAGCTCAGGTCGGCGATAAAAAGGTTCTGCTCGCTCTTTCAGGCGGTGTTGACAGCTCTGTTGTTGCAGCATTACTTATCAAGGCAATCGGCAAACAGCTCGTATGCGTCCATGTTAACCACGGACTTATGCGTAAGGGCGAAAGCGAAGAGGTTATTGAAGTTTTCAGAAATCAGCTCGATGCTAACCTTATCTACATTGATGCAACAGATCGTTTCCTCGATCTCCTCGCTGGCGTTGACGCTCCTGAGAAAAAACGTAAAATTATCGGCGGTGAATTTATCAAGGTATTTGATGAAGAAGCAAGCAAGCTTGAAGGTATCTCATTCCTTGCACAGGGTACTATTTATCCCGATATCCTTGAAAGCGACGGCGTTAAGGCTCATCACAACGTAGGCGGTCTCCCTGAGGATATGCAGTTTGAACTCGTTGAACCTGTCAAACTTCTTTACAAGGATGAAGTTCGTGTTGTAGGTAAGGCTCTTGGTCTTCCCTCATCAATGGTTGATCGTCAGCCGTTCCCGGGTCCCGGACTTGGTGTAAGATGTCTCGGTGCTATCACCCGTGACCGTCTCAACGCTCTCAGAGAAGCAGACGCTATCCTCCGTGAAGAATTCGACAACGCTGGTCTCAATCAGACTGTTTGGCAGTACTTCATTGCTGTTCCTGATATGAAGAGCGTAGGCGTTAAGAATGATAAAAGATATGAAGGCTGGCCGGCTATTATCCGTGCTGTCAATACTACTGACGCTATGTCCGCTACTATTGAGGAAATCCCCTACGAAATTCTCCACAAGATCACTGCCCGTATTACTTCCGAAGTCGAAGGTATCAACCGTGTTCTCTATGACCTCACTCCTAAGCCTATTGGTACTATTGAGTGGGAATAATAACCTATAAGCAAACAAAAGCGAGCTGTTGCAATTACAGCTCGCTTTTTATCATTTCAAAACATATTCAATCAGATTCTTGATATTAGCTTTGTCAGAGAAATCCACAGGATTGTCATAAGCGGCAAGTAATCCCAAATCGTCTTCGGTAGGATTTTTCAGGCTTTGCAAACGCATTTTCAGCATCTTCATAAGAATTTTGTCACCCTTAGTAAGCCTGCTGAAATCAAAACCGCCTCTGAGATAGAAATAACCAATGTTTTTCTGCTGTTCAGCGGTAAGAACCTTATTCCAGAAAGGCTGCATTTCGTGTTCTCTGCCGGGATTTGATCCTACCGCAAACAGCACGATTTTCTTCCCCGACAGCTTGTCAAGATTTTTGGTGATAAGCTTTGCACCGTTAAAGCCTCCTGCATACATTCCGCCGCCATAAATAATAATATCATAATTAATAATATCGGAAAGCTCAGCATTTTCCTTTATATCGCAGTCGAGCTCCTGAGCTATCCATTGTGCATATTTTTTTGTATAACCCGATTTTGATTTGTAAGCAACTATTGTTTTCATAAAGCACCTCTCATATTTTATTCTGACAAAAATACAACTTTTTATCTTTCGCACACGCTTTGTGCGATATCGCCCCGAATTTACGCATCATTTTCCTCTTTCAGTTCATTCAGCCTGTTGCAGAGCTTTTCAAGCGACGAGCAATATGCTCTCTGCTCCTCCTCACCGAGACAGTCGAACAGTTTATATACAAATTGTATGTTCTGATCTGATTTTTTAGTTCGTATGTTATTTGCCGCCTCAGTCTTGACAAGCCTTATGGCTCGTTTATCCTTTTTATCAGGAACTACTTCAAGAAAGCCTTTTTCTACAAGGCGGTCAACGATCTGCCGCATACTCTGGTGAGTAACGCCAGATAACTCGGACATTTGCTTGAGTGTCGGCGGCTCCGGAAATGCGTCAATCATTGCGATTGCAAGCCACTGCTTTGCAGTGATATCCACAAGTCCGTTATCCATAATTGCCTGTAGTCTGTTGGCACAGATAAAGATATTCACAAAGGCAATGATTCTTGGATCCATGTGTTCAAAATCGTACATAAGCCCTCCTTAAAAGGTAGTATATTACCTATATATGTAGTATACTACATATTTTTGAGTTTGTCAATAGAAATCATAAAAAAATGAGCTGTTACAGTTACAGCTCGATTTATGTATTAGTTCATACAATCTGAACTCCCAGAGAAATCAGTTTATTTTTCATCTTCTCTGCCTTTTCATTTCCGAAGCGGCAACCCGTAGCTGATTCAGAAAGCTTTACAGCCATTCCCGCTTTAACCGCCCCTTTGGCAGTTGCACCTGCACAGCCGCAGAGATCAAGTCCGCATACCGTGACTTCTGAATATTGTTTTTCATTCATAAAGCTTTTAAAGCTTCGTGAAGTGAAGCTATCAGGCAGATTTTTTTCAAAGTAATAATCAGATACAATATCCACATCCGGATACATTTCTGCTCCCTGCGTACCTTTTATGGAAAAACCTATAAACCATTTATTTGTAATAATATCAGGAAATACCTGTCCTATATAGATTACATCATCCCCCTTTTCTCTGAACTGGTTAATAAGTCCATTGACAGCATTCACTAATTCAGAAGAATTATAGGAAAACATCTTTTTTCTTTTATCCCAAAGATAATCATTCTGCATATCTACAACTATAAGTGCCTTTTTATCTGACATAATAATCCTCCTTTATTTGATTATTCCTTCAATGTAATAGTCCAGCAAATCAAATATCCAATCCTTGAGATTACTGAATGAAAAACCAAGCTTTTCAGCTTTTTCTGTATTGATCCCATAAGAACATTCGCCGTTAAACGGTGCCGCATCACCATCAAGAACGATTATCGCCTTTGAATCAGTTTTTTCTTCCACATAATTAATAATTTCTCTCAGAGATATTGTTCCGTATGCACATCCATTTACAGTACATTTGAAATCATGCTCCGAAATAAAAGCAAGAAATTTTCCTGCTTCATCAGAAGAAATATACCCCATCTGATAATCCATATTATCAATATTCATGGGTACAGAATTTATTATATGCTCTACATAGAACAGCAGTCTGTTTGTATAATCGTCTTTTCCGAGCACAACCGGATAACGTACAGCCGTCCAATTCTTGTTAGGGTATTGCTGAAAAAGTGCATTTTCTGCCTGTCTCTTGACTTCGCTGTAAGAAAAATCACTTCTGTCGCACCAGATCAGTTTTTTACCTGTACCGTTATAATCTTCTTCTCTGGTATTCATTGTTTTTTCTTCGTATACCGCAGTACTTGACATATAGATATATCTGTCGCAGTCAATTAATTCAATAATATTTCTTATATCGTTTGAACAGTATGCAATTTTATCTATAACTACATCATAATGTTCATCCCCGAGTGACAAATTCCGTATGCTTTCGATATCAGACCTGTCAAAAGTAATACGCTTCACCCTGTCCCCGAAATTATCAGGAGTTATTCCTCTTGTTGCAATTGTAACATCATGACCTTTTTCCAAAAGCTCATTTACCATATGTATGCCGAAATAACGTGTTCCGCCGATAACCAGAATTTTCATATTATCCCCTTTCCAATAACTCAACAGCTTCATCAAAAGGAACACATTCAGCATACCTTTTGTTCCATATAAACTCGTTGTAATAACGATAACTTTGTTCAGCTGTCATATACTGATTATCAAAAGTGCTGTTGGTATTTTCCGGAACGATCATTTTAAAGCCGTGTTCAAAGCCGCATTTTATCGTTGCGTCAATACAGTATTCAGTTTGCAGTCCGACTATCATTACTGTATTTTCGCCTTTTTCCTTCAGATATTCCAGCAATCCTGTACCGTTAAAAGAACTGTTTACCGTCTTATCGAAAATCATTTCACTCACGTCAGGACAAAATTCCTCGTAAATCTCAAAGCCGTCTGTTCCTTTTGTAAGTTCAGCCCCCTCACCGTCATCGTGTCTGACAAAAATCACTTCAATATTGTGCGTACGGGCTTCATGTATCAATGATTTTATCCTTTTTTTTAAAAGTGAAAACTGATACAGCTTATCATTTGTAATCAGCTTCTGTGTATCAACTACTAAAAGTATCATTTGTCAGCCTCCCCTGATTCACTGCATTTTATCATCATATCAAAGCACAGATAATCGCCGTTATCCGTTTTTATGGAGTGAAATTCCGTCGGAACATAACCTCTTTTCAGATAGATTGACTTTGCCGGAAGTGAAGCATCAAGTATTATAGTACTGAATGTTTCGGATATTTTCTTCTCGGCAAATAAAATAAGTTCCCGTCCGCAGCCTTTTCCCTGATATTCGGGAAGTACAAACAAGCGGCATATTTCATTTTCCTTGACGGTAACTGTTCCTACCGCATTATTATCATCAATACAAAGGTAAACAATGCCGCTCTCAATGTCAGATTGTATATTGCTGTCGTTGTGGTGATTTAGAAAGAACTCAACTGCACCACGAGGATAGTAATGCGGATAAATATTTTCTATTGTCTGTACTGTTATTTTCTTTACAGTTTCAAAATCTGATTTTTCTGCCGTAATAATTCTCATTAAAGTACCTCCTTGGTATATCAAAGCCATCCAACTATCCATAATAAAGTAACAAGAAAATATGGTAAGGTAATAATTGCACATCCAATTAATAAACGCTTCTTGTGACTTTTAGTTTTTTCTGGGTTCTTCTTATTAATTAAAAAGTACAAAAATAAATTAACAAATAACCCGACAGATAATTGTAATACTGCCAATATCAAAGTTAGAGATTGATTATAATCTGATATCATGGACGAACCAATTTGAACGATACATAACAGCCAACCAAATATTGAATATAATATATTCAGTACAAAGAATAATAATTTATTTTTCATTCTATTTTCTCACTCTCATGAACATATAATAAGGTATCATAGATATTCTCTTTAATCTTTTTTATGACTATTTTTAAATCAAAATCACATCGTAATCTCTATCTGATTCCCCTCAATTCCGACGATACAGCTTTCATAATAGCCGTCGCCTGTTGTTCGAGGTCCGCTGATAACTTCATAATTATCTGCTCTCAGACGCTCTGTAAGCTCGTCCACTTTCTCTTTGCTTCCGACTGAAAATGCAATATGTACATATCCGGTACGATTAGGCGTTTTGGGGAAATCTTCCATTTCCGGCTTTTTCATTATTTCAAGTCTTGCGCCGTCATCAAAAGAAATGAAATACGACCTGAATCCAGTATTACAGTTGAAGTATCCTTCATTTGAATGTCCGCCGAAATATTTCACAAAGAAATCACGGACTGCATCCAGATCATTTACATACATAGCGATATGTTCTATTCTCATATTATCAACTCCGATTATAGTCAATACCACATAAAGGCGGTGTTGACTATATTATATCATAACGATTATTTGTAGTCAATATCACAAAAACCGGAGACACCTTACAGGTATCACCGGTTTTTGATTATTATTTTGTTATTTTGCCAAGGATGTATTGCTGTAAATATACAAGATCGGCAATATTGGTTTCGCCATCAAGATTTACATCTGAAACAGCTCTCTGATAATCAGAAGTACATCCATTCAGGATTATACGCCTGAGCATCACAAGATCAAAAGCATCAATTATATTATCGTTTATAATATCTCCGATAATATAGCTCGCACTGTTTCCGCATTCTGTACAGCTTCTTGTATGCTTGCCGTTCTCGGACTTAATCCACTCACCGAAATCATGCTTTCCGGATTCCTTCGCTCCGCAGTATGTACATGATCTGCTGTGAGTTCCGTCCTCGTTGTCCGACCACTTGCCGAAGCTGTGACCTATTTTCTCTGATACTCCGCAGTCATTACAAGTTCTGCTGTGTGTACCATTTTCAGATTCTGTCCACTCACCAAAATCATGTTTTCCGGATTCCTTCGCTCCGCAGTATGTACATAACCTGCTGTGAGTTCCGTCCTCGTTATCTGACCACTTACCGAATGTATGCGACGATGTTTCAACTGCTCCGCATTCTGTACAGCTTCTTATATGCTTACCCTCGGATTCTGTCCAGTCACCGAAATTATGCTTTCCGGATTCCTTCGCTCCGCAATATGTACATGATCTGCTGTGTGTACCATTTTCAGATTCTGTCCATTCACCGAAATCATGTTTTCCGGATTCCTTCGCTCCGCAGTGTGTACATGATCTGCTGTGAGTGCCGTCCTCATTGTCTGTCCACTTGCCGAAGCTGTGACCTATTTTTTCTGATACTCCGCAGTCATTACAAGTTCTGCTGTGTGTACCATTTTCAGATTCTGTCCACTCACCGAAATCATGCTTTCCGGTTTCAGTTTCTTTACATCCCGAACAGATTCTGCTGTGAGTTCCGTCCTCGTTGTCTGACCACTCGCCGAATGTATGCGAAGATGTTTCAACTGCTCCGCATTCTGTACAGCTTCTTATATGCTTACCATCGGATTCTGTCCACTCACTGAATGAGTGATTTTGGGTTTCAGTTTCTTTACATCCGGAACAGATTCTGCTGTGAGTTCCGTCCTCATTGTCTGTCCACTTGCCGAAGCTGTGACCTATTTTCTCTGATACTCCGCAGTCATTACAAGTTCTGCTGTGTGTACCATTTTCAGATTCTGACCACTCACCGAAATCATGCTTTCCGGATTCCTTCGCTCCGCAGTGTGTACATGATCTGCTGTGAGTTCCGTCCTCATTGTCCGACCACTCGCCGAATGTATGCGACGATGTTTCAACTGCTCCGCACTCTGTACAGTTTCTTATATGCTTACCCTCGGATTCTGTCCACTCACTGAATGAGTGATTTTTGGTTTCAGTATAACCGCAATCAGCACACTTATGAGAATGTCCTGCCGTGCCCGCATCTGACCACTTTGTCATATTATGACTTCCCGTCACCTTCAAATGACAGATAATACAGCTTGATATGTGCGTAAGTTCGTCTGCTTTAGTCCAGCTGTCAATAGAATGCGATTGTGTTTCGGTAATACCGCACTGATCGCAAATTGCTGTGTGAGACTGTGTATTGACAGAGGTGCCGGAATTAAAATCATGCGAGGAATGCAATCCGGCAATCGCTGATTTTTCGATACTATATATCTGAGATTCTGTTCCTGTGATATATTTTTCTGCTACTACGGCTGACGATTCATAATCATATATAACGTAACCTGTCGGAAGAAGCGAACTGATCGGCTTTTTGGAATTTATAGCTGTTCCGGTGCCGTTTACAGAGAATCTGCCGCCGGTAATCGTAACAGTTCCTCCATTTACAGTCAGACCGGTACCCTCATCATCATCTCCTTCCTCGTAGAAGCCATTCTGAATAGCTACATCACCGCCATCAATCTGAAGTGCAGTTCCGGTACTCATATTGTAAATAACCGCACTCTTAAACATGATATTTCCTCCTGTGATTTTCAGAGCCGGATTTTCATTCCAGCTTGCGATATACAGACTGTTATTATCAACAGTAAAATCACCGGATTCAATCAGATAATTTCCTGAAACAGAGTCAAGAAGGCTGACTGTAACAGACTCATCACTGTTCTCAGCGTAGTCTATTGCATCCTGAAGAGTACGATAATACGATATCACATTACTTGAAATAACCTTTGCATAAAAGACCTGTACACCGCAGTTCGTACATTTTCCATCACTTCCTGTACTGGTGTGAGTCTGACTGAAATTTAATGTAAAGCTGGCTGATATGCCATTTTTGCAGGCATACTGATATGTAACAGATTTCGCTCCCGCATCAGGTACAAAAGACACGCCTGATTTCTTTCCGCCGGAGGTTACAGTCACCTTGCTCATATCAAGTCCGCTTATCGTGAACCCTTTACATGAAACGGAACCGATATCGCACGAATTTCCGGAACAATAGAGATTCACAAGAGTCGTATTATTTTCAAGGTTGATATATTTCAGCTTATTATTATTGCAGTACAGAGTAGTCATTGATGTGAAATATTCAATACCGCTAAGGTCTTCGATTCCTTTGCTGCTGACGTTCAGAGTCTTGACCGCAGCAATTTCAGAAGCAGACAGCGTTCCGTCACGATCCTTATCAATGCTGCTGGAAATATAGCTGCGGAAGGCTGCGTCCGGAAATGAAGAAGCATTTATTACCAGATTGTCACTTGTAAGAACACGGATACCTACTTCACCGGTATACCTTCCATTGATACCGCAGGGATACCAATATGTATTTCCGGCAATATCTGACTCCATAGCAAAATATGATACTCCCTCCGTATTTGAAACACTGTCTATTCCGAACCATGTACCGACTGTCGGATTGCTGACAATTACTGTGAACTGCTGTCCGGGAGCAAGCGGAAGTCCTGTTGTAAGATCAATTGTATGATAGCCGGCATATTCAATATTACCACTCTGGGTGTGAACCAGCTGACCGTTCATAGGCGAGCCTGCCTTGCTGTTAAGATACACACGGATAGTATATGGTTCATTTGCAGAATATGTCCGGATACCGACTGCCTTCATGGTCTCAAAGTCTTTTGCCGTGTATATATTTGCAATTGAAAATCCGTTTTCTCCGGATATAAAAACACGATCATCATTCGCATTACACTGATAATTGTTATCGTATTTGTCACCGGAAACCATATCCATGGAAAATACATTTCTGAACGAGGTATCGTAATAAGAGAGATAGAAATATCCATCCTCGCCGAAATCCTCTCCCCAGCTGTTTCTGCATATCCATGCACCATTGCCAGCCGGCTGCTTCAGAAATTTGCTCTTGCTGAAATTGTCATCCCATCCGACAATAGTTACAAGATGGTTTGTTGTCTCGGCATTATACGCATAGTGTGCATTATATTTTTCATTGAAATATTCCTCGCCGTTTTCACCTCCTGTCAGATATGAAAAGCATAGCGGTCCGGTTGTCATGATACGTTCCTTAATGGTTGAATGATCCTCGGCGTCGATCAGATCGCTGTTCACAAAAGCATAATCCATGTCATATCGCTGTGATTCATTAAACTGAGGATAATTCCAGATCTCTTCTCCCGCAGGCTGAATAACAGCACCCGTCCAGCGTCCTAATGTTGAATATAAGTCGTGATAATTTCCGCCTTCATCATAGCCGTCCTCTTTATTTTCACGATCAGTACCGACATATCCGAAGCTTTCACCCTCCTGATAAAAGACATCATTTTTATCCTGCGTCAGATAGCAATGCGTAAACCACGCTACATGAGCTTCTGAAAGATTGAGTGAAGTATCAGCGGCACCCTTAAGGATAAGGCTTGTTTCACCGGCTGCCAGTCCTCCATGAATCCAGCAGGTTCCGGTCTGTTTCTGATTCTTTATCGGAGTAAGAATCCCCTTGTCACGCAGATCATAGCTTGCCGGAATAACAGTTGCCTTCGGCAGCTTTTCCGGAACAAGATTCGGTTCGGCAGGTGTTCCGTCCTCATTCATAATGAAAGATTCCACAAGGCCGTACTCAGACGGCTCCGATCTGATTACGGGAACAGGCACGGGAAGTTCACTTTCCTCGTGTATGTGAGTATGCTCACCCTCGGCATGTATTTCAGCGTCATTTCTGAATGGAATTACAGGTATCGCAGCTATTGCCGTAACAGCGGCAGTAAGTGCCGCCAGATGTTTTCGCAGTTTCATAAACAGATCAGCTCCTTTTCTTGGCGATATACTGGTATAAAGCAATATTATTATAGCATATACAACTTATTTTTACAATATATGTTTGCTATTTTCAGTAATTATATACAACAAACTTTTTTTATTTTGTGCATATTTATTCCAAAAAAATCCGCAGCATTAACAACTGTGGGTCTTTTTCGTTAATATTTGATGAGAAGAGCATTTTTTCATAAGGCAGAGAAAAAAATCCTGAAATAATTTATGTACAAAAAATGCACTATTTCTCCATTTTGTCCACCAATTCTTCAAATCGTGGGTTGTTATATATATACAATTATATTATAATTTGTATATACCATGTGATAATATTCACAGTACGAGAGGGGAAATAATTTTTATGAAAACAAAAGCATTCAAGAAATGCCTTGCCGCACTGACAGCTTCCGTTGTCCTTTCGGCAGGAGCATTAATCATGCCATTCAGTACCATTGCGGCAAAAAACATCATCTCAAACCCCACCTTCGAAAGCGGTACTTCAGGTTGGGGAATCTACAAGGAAAGCGGTGGAGCAGCTACACTTTCCACAAAGGATGGAAAACTTGCAATGAACGTTACAAGCCTTGGAACCTTAAACTACGCCGTTCAGCTGTACTACGATATTGTTCCGCTTTACAAGAACGGCGTATATAATCTCAGCTTTGAGATTTCCTGTACCGAAAACAGATATGTAGAAGCAATGATTCAGCAGAACGGCGGTACATATCAGGCTTATACTTGGATGGGACTTGATATCTCACCTGAAACACAGAAGGTTTCACACACGTTCACCATGGAAGAAGAAACAGACATAATGTCAAAATTCTGTTTCAACTGCGGCGATCAGGGAAATCCGCTCGGAGAACACACTATCTACCTTGACAACGTTGTCCTTGAACTTGTTGACGACAGCAAGGTAGATTATGAATCATTCGGTCCTTACGAGCCTGATATCATGACAAATCAGGTTGGATATACACCCAACGCTAAAAAGACAGCTGTTTTCCGTGATGTAACAAATGAAACTTCTTTCTCAGTTATAAACGCTGATACAAAATCTGTTGTTTATACAGGGGAGCTTTACGGAGAAACCAAGAATCTGTATGCCGAAGAAACTGACTGGCTTGGTGATTTCTCTGAAATTACAGAGCCCGGCAGATACTATATTACTTGCGGAAATCTTGATGATTCCTACGAATTTGAAATTTCAGAAAATGTTTACGGTAATCTCCTTGATGCTTCCGTAAAAATGCTCTATCTCCAGCGCTGCGGATGCGAAGTTATTGACAGTGAATTCGGTCATCCTTCCTGTCACGATTCACTTGCTACTGTATACGGAACAAATCAGAAAATTGATGTAACCGGCGGTTGGCATGATGCTGGTGACTACGGACGCTATGTAGTTCCTGCTGCAAAAACAGTTGCAGACCTCCTCTTTGCATACGAGGCAGCTCCGGAGCTTTACGGCGATAACTTAGGAATTCCCGAAAGCGGAAACGGTGTGCCGGATATTCTTGATGAAACACGTTACGAGCTTGAATGGATGCTCAAAATGCAGGCTGAATCAGGCGGCGTATACCACAAGGTTAGCTGTGCTAAATTCCCCGGATACGTTATGCCGCAGGCGGAAACAGGTCAGCTTATCGTAACTCCTGTTTCTACTACTGCAACTGCTGATTTCTGTGCATCTATGGCTCTTGCATACGAATTCTACTACGACATTGACAAGAATTTCGCAGAAACTTGTATCGCTGCCGCAGAAAAGGCATGGTCTTTCCTTGAAGCTAATCCGAACTTTATATTTGTAAATCCAAGCGACATTTCCACAGGTGCTTACAATGACAAGAGAGATACTGACGAAAGATACTGGGCAGCTGCTCAGATGTACCGTGCAACAGGAAATCAGACATATCTTGATTATGTTGATTCCACAGGTGCTCAGACAGGTCTTGACTGGTCAACTGTCGGAGATTACGGAAACATCGCTCTCCTCACAATGGATGACATTGATAAGTCATCATCAGCTTATACAAAGGCTCTTGCCGCAGTAAAAAATCAGGCTGACAAGTTTGCTTCCGTTTCAGAGGCTAATCCTTACGGCGTTTCACTCAATTCATTCAACTGGGGAAGCAACATGACTGTTGCCAATGCCGGTATTATTCTCGGACTTTACTATGATATCACTGGCGATGATTCTTACAATACTGCTGCACTTGCAAATCTTCACTATCTCCTCGGTTCAAATCCGAATGGTGTATGCTACATGACTGGTTACGGTACTGTTTCACCTCAGTTCCCTCATCACCGTCCTTCAATGGCTGTCGGAAAAGCAATGAAAGGAATGCTTGTAGGCGGTGTAAACTCAAATCTTGAGGATAGCGCAGCTAAGGCTTATCTCGCAGATACACCTTCCGCAAAATGCTATGTTGATAACTCTGAAAGCTACTCTACAAACGAAATTACTATCTACTGGAACTCACCACTCACATATCTCCTTTCCCTTACAGAAGAAAAGGAAACTGTCAAGGGTGACGCAAATGCTGACGGTAAATTCGGTGTAGCTGATCTTGTTACTCTGTCAAAACACATCCTGAATTCCGATGGTGCAGCAATCGACTGGAAGGCAGCTGATCTTTGCAAGGACAACGTTCTCGACAGCTTTGACCTCGTTCTTATGAGAAAGCTCATTGTTTCCACATTATAATTTCTGATACATGAGGAGCGGTATTACTGCCGCTCCTTTTTTATTTAGTCAATTATATATAATTTTGTCACTACCTCTTGATTTTTGTCCAAAAATGTGATATTATATAATTATGATGAACCATCGTCAAGTTATTTCGTTTATTTTTTATATTGATTGTCACCGCCTGAATCAATATAAATCATATAATTGTGATGGTATTTTTATTGCTCACACAATCAGCTCATGAAGAATCGAGATAAAAATACAAGCTTCAGGAGCTGGCTGAGGGAGCAATATTTTACGTCTGAGTATATGACGTACCAATCAATATTTCAGCCATTATGGCAGATCGGAGAAGATGATGGAAAAAGAAAAAGAATTCAAACCCTATATTCCGGCTGAAAAAGTAACACCGGAGCTTACAGTAACATCCATAATCATGGGTATACTTCTTGCTGTGATTTTTGGTGCTGCAAATGCTTATCTCGGACTGAGAGTAGGTATGACAGTATCAGCATCAATTCCGGCAGCTGTTATTGCTATGGGTGTTATCAGACTTATCATGAAGAAAAACTCAATCCTCGAAAGCAATGTCGTTCAGACAATCGGTTCAGCCGGTGAATCAGTCGCAGCTGGTGCAATCTTTACACTTCCTGCACTTTTTATCTGGGCTAAGGAAGGTCTTACAGATAAACCAGGAATTCTTGAGATTACTCTCATTGCTTTAATAGGCGGTCTTCTTGGCGTATTTTTCATGGTTCCCCTGAGAAATGCACTTATCGTAAAAGAACACGGAACCCTTCCTTATCCGGAAGGTACAGCCTGTGCAGAAATCCTTCTTGCCGGCGAAAGCGGCGGTGCAAGTGCTTCAACAGTATTTGCTGGTATGGGATTTGCCGCAGTATTTAAGTTTATTATCGACGGAATCAAAGCTGTTCCCGGTGAAATCGCATTCAGAGTAAAGGGCTTTGCCGGAGAAATCGGTACACAGATTTATCCTGCCGTAATGAGCGTCGGTTATATCTGCGGATTCAGAATTTCATCCTATATGCTCGCCGGCGGTATTCTCAGCTGGCTCGTTCTCATTCCGCTTATCGTGCTTTTCGGTGAAAATATCACAATGTATCCGAATACAGAGCAGACAATCGGAGAAATCTTCAATGCAAGCGGTGCTTACGGCATCTGGGGATCATATATCCGCTACATAGGAGCAGGTGCTCTTGCTGCCGGCGGTATAATCAGCCTTATCAAGTCAATTCCGCTTATCATCCGTACATTCAGGGATGCCTTAAAGGGAATGGGCGGAAAATCCGGCACTGTTTCCGACAGAACATCTCAGGACATCAACATGAAGTTCGTCCTCGGAGCAATTGCAGTTCTCACACTTCTCGTATGGCTTATCCCTGCAATTCCCGTTTCACTCCTCGGAGCTCTTATTATCGTTGTATTCGGCTTCTTCTTTGCGACCGTTTCTTCAAGAATGGTTGGTCTCGTAGGAAGCTCCAACAACCCAGTTTCCGGTATGTCAATTGCAACACTTCTTATTGCAACTGTAATCCTCAAGCTCACAGGAGCTTCCGGTATTGAAGGTATGACCGCCGCTATCGCTATCGGCTCTGTAATCTGTATTGTAGCCGCAATTTCAGGCGATACCTCACAGGATCTCAAAACAGGCTACATCCTCGGCTCAACTCCGAAGAAGCAGCAGTACGGCGAAATCATCGGTGTAGTTGCAGCTGCACTTTCAATCGGTGTTACACTTTATCTCCTCGATTCAGCTATGGGACTGGGATCATCTGATCTTCCGGCTCCTCAGGCAACTCTCATGAAGATGATCGTTGAAGGCGTTATGGATGCTGAGCTTCCATGGAACCTCGTATTCATCGGCGCATTCATTGCAGTTCTCGTTGAGCTTGTAGGTATTCCTGTACTTCCATTTGCAATTGGTGTATATCTTCCTATTCACCTCAATGCCTGCATTATGGTCGGCGGTATAATCCGTCTTATCTTCGACAAGAAGAAGGGCGATGAAACAAAGAAGAAGGAAGTTGTCAACAACGGTATTCTCTTCAGCTCAGGTATGATTGCCGGTGAAGGTCTTGTCGGCGTTATACTTGCTCTCCTTGCTGTAATCGGCATTGACGATTATCTCGATATTTCCGGTAAGCTCAATCTTCCGGAATGGGCGTCAAATATATCCAGCCTTGTAGTATTCGGTCTAATTATTCTGTCACTTCTTAAATTTTCAATCTGGAAAAAAACAAAAAAAGTAGAAAAACCAAATGAAAAGTAAGAAAATTTCTGAAAACTATCTTGAAAAACAGCCCATCCGCCGCAAGGACATCAGATGGACTGCCGATGAAAACGGTCTTGTTACTCTCGATATTGAAAATAAAGGAATCTTAAACAGAATAACTCAGATACTAATCAAAAAACCTAAGGTCTCACACATCCACCTTGATGAAATGGGAAGCTTTATCTGGCCTCTGATTGACGGAGAAAAATCAATTTCCGATATCGGAGTTCCCGTTCAGGAACATTTCGGCGATAAGGCACTTCCTCTCTACGAAAGACTTGCACAGTTCTTCCGTATCCTCGAAACCAACGGATTCATTAGGTGGAATACTCCCGATAAGGAATCTGCAAACTCTGAATCAACAACAGAATAATACAGCGGCATCCCGAAAACCATCTGTTTTCGGGATGTTTTTTACACAAAAATTTCATTTTATCCACCTTTTCTTCATTATTTTGGTTGAACTACAAATACAAATCTGTTACAATAAAAATAATGTAAAAAATATGTGTAAACTCATCGTTTACTGGTTAAATGAAAAGCCAAACAAAAATCTCTCAATCTGACTACACAAGGAGGTCATCATGAAAAAATTTATTTCTGTTGCTTCGGCAGTCCTTATGACTGCTCTGAGTACAGCGGTGTATCTGCCGAAAACAACAACAGTAACAAACGCAGATAATCCTGCAATCCAGACGATCTATTCAACCGATCCCGCACCACTCGTATATAACGACACTGTTTACCTCTATACCGGTCGTGACAAGGACAACTCTGATTTCTACTATATGCCCGACTGGCACTGCTACTCCTCAACTGATATGCAGAACTGGACTGATCACGGCATGATACTCTCATGGGACAGCTTCTCATGGGGCAAGGAGGATTCAGCATGGGCTGCCCAGTGCATAGAACGCAACGGAAAGTTCTATTACTACGTTACCCTTGAAAACAAATCAGGCGGCGGCAGAGCTATCGGCGTCGCAGTGGCAGACAGCCCTACCGGCCCCTTTAAGGACGCTCTCGGTAAGCCACTTGTAGGTCCTCACTGGGACTACATTGATCCTACTGTATTCATCGACGACGATGGTCAGGCTTATCTGATGTTCGGAAATCCCACCTGTTACTATATCAAGCTGAATGAGGATATGATATCATATTCCGGAAAAGTTGAGAAGTTCGATATGACCACACAGGCATTCGGTCCAAGCACTGAAAGAGATACATCCTACGGCGAAGGTCCGTGGCTATACAAACGTGATGACCTTTACTATCTCCTGTATGCCTCATTCTACGGCAGCGATCAGGCAGAAAGTCTCAGTTACTCGACAGCTCCATCCGCAACGGGACCGTGGACTTACCGCGGTCAGTTAATGAAACCACACAACTGCTACACAAATCATCCCGGCATTATCGACTTCAAGGGCAAATCATACCTCTTCTACCACGACGCAAGCCTTGAAGGCGGCGGTTCATTTGACAGAAGCGTATGCGTTGAAGAATTCACTTACGAGGCTGATGGATCAATTCCGCTGATCACTCCCACAAAAACAGGACCTGAACAGATTGAGCTTCTGAACCCATTCGTGAGAAACGAAGCTGAAACTATCTGCTTCAGCAAGGGTGTAAAAACTGAAAACTGCTCTGCCGGCGGTCTTGATGTCGGAAACATCGAAAAGGGCGACTACATCAAGGTCAAGGGCGTGGACTTCGGTGCAGGTGCCGATACCTTCACTGCAAGCGTTGCTTCCGCAACCGAAGGCGGTGTAATCGAAATCCACGTTGACAGCACAACCGGTCCGATAATCGGTGTATGCGAGGTCGGCAGTACAGGCGGCTGGCAGACATGGGAAGAAGTTTCCTGTGACGTTGCCGTTGACGGAGAACACGATCTTTACTTCGTATTCAGCGGCGGCAGCGGTTATCTCCTGAACGTGGACTGGTGGCAGTTCAGTGGAGAAGGCGGAATCCCCGCAGTTCCGGATCCTGACTCATACCTTCTTCACTCCAAGTTTGAAGGAAATACCAACAACTGGACAGGTCGCGGCGATGCAGATGTCGCAAATGACAAGGCTTCCTTTGAAGGAAACAAATCACTTAAGGTTACAGGACGTACCTCCTCATGGAACGGTGCTATCATGGAGCTTGACAGTTCCTTCGAGTCAGGTTCAACATACAGCTTCAGCGTAAATGCTATGACCGATCAATGTGAAGCTGTTGAGAAATTCCACTTCACAATGCAGTACAACGATGCTGACGGCGAACCTCACTATGACAAAATTGCTACTTCAAGAGCTGTCAAGGGTAAATGGATTCAGCTTGCCAATCAGAATTTCACAATTCCCGAAGGTGCTCAGGATGTATGTATTTATGTTGAAACAGCCAGCGGAAAAAACGATTTCTACATCGACGATGCTGTTGTCGCATTGAAGGGAACATCTGTCTCCGGTGCAGTAGGCGGATCTGCAAATGAAGGCGATGTCGATCACGACGGAGTTATCGACGCCTTTGATATGGTTCTTGCAAGAAAGGCTATAACAGCTCCTCTTAAAGATGATATCGCTATGTTATGTGCTGACGCTGACAACAGCGGAAATTACGAAATCAACGATCTCGTTCTCATTAACGAGTTTATAACCGGAAAAATAACCTCCTTCCCTGATAATTCCCCTGAACCTGAGCCGGAGCCAAGCGATTTCAATTATAATCCTGCACTCTCCTACCGTGAAGCTCCATCAAGTTATCTTAATCCATGCTCACAGGCTGGTCAGGTTATCAAGGAAACATACAACGGCATTAATGGTACAAACACTCTCAATGTATATCTCCCCTACGGTTACGACAAAAACAAAAAGTACAACATCTTCTATCTCATGCACGGCGGCGGAGAAAACGAAAATACAATCTTCAGCGATGATGTCAATCTCGATATAATTCTCGATCACATGATAATGAACGGCGATCTTGAACCTCTTATCGTTGTTACACCGACCTTCAACAAGTGTGCCGCTGATACGTTCTATGATGAATTCCGAAAGAGTGTTGTTCCTTTCGTTGAAGGAAAATATTCAACCTACGCAGAATCAACATCAGAAGCCGATCTTCGTGCTTCAAGAATGCACCGTGCATACGGCGGCTTCTCAATGGGCGGACTTTCAACATGGTGTGTGGCTGACCACGCAATGGATCTTGTCGGATATTTCATGCCGCTTTCCGGCAACAACTGGGAAGGTATGGACGCTCTTACTTCTGAAATCGACAGTCTCGGTCTTAAGCAGAATGAATACTTTATCCTCGCTGCAACCGGTGATGACGATATCGCATACGGAAATATGCTCCCTGAAATGAACGACCTTAAAACACGCACAAAGTATTTCACATATACATCAGATTTCTCAAAGGGCAACCTCTACTGGCTCGTTGCTCCCGGCAAGACTCACTGGTGGGGATTCGTAAAGCATTACGTTTATGACGCTCTCCCCTACTTCTTCCATGAGAATCAGTAAAACCACAAATCAGAAATCCCGCTGAAAACAGCGGGATTTTTCATAAATATTACAAAAGTGACTGATACAATGCAGTGATATCTTCAACGGAAGTATCTTTCGGATTACCGGGACGACAGGCATCTGCATAGGCAGATTCTGCGAGGAAAGGAACATCCTCAGGGTTAACGATTTCCTTAAGATCAGCCGGAATTCCGACATCCTGTGATAATCTGCGTACTGCTTCAACAGCGGCAGTGCGGTATTCTTCAACTGACATATTTTCAGTTCCCTCAACACCCATTGCGGCGGCGATATACTTATACTTATCGCCTGTTGCTTCTGCGTTATATTCCATTCCAGCCGGCAGAATAATAGCATTTGCAATGCCATGGGGACTATCATAGACTGCTCCAAGCGGATGAGCCATGGAGTGAACTATGCCAAGTCCGACATTTGAAAATCCCATGCCGGCAAGATACTGACCAAGAGCCATACCTTCTCTGCCTTCGGGAGTATTCTCCACCGCACCACGCAAAGATGCAGCGATAATCTCAATTGCTTTAAGGTGGAACATATCCGTCATTGTCCATGCCGCTTTAGTTATAAATCCTTCGATTGCGTGTGTAAGTGCGTCCATACCGGTTGCAGCAGTGAGTCCCTTGGGCATTGTCGCCATCATATCAGGATCCACGAATGCAGCGATCGGGATATCATGTGTATCAACACAAACCATTTTACGGTTGCTTTCTTCGTCAGTTATAACGTAATTGATAGTAACCTCGGCAGCAGTACCGGCAGTTGTAGGTACTGCCAGAATCGGAACGCAAGGATTTTTTGTAGGTGCTACGCCCTCAAGGCTTCTTACATCTGCAAACTCGGGGTTTGTTATAATAATTCCGACAGCCTTTGCGGTATCCATTGCGGATCCTCCGCCGACAGCAATAATACAGTCAGCTCCTGAAGTTCTGAAAGCCTCCACACCGTCCTGAACATTCTTTATGGAAGGATTCGGCTTGATTTCGGAAAAAACATCATAAGGAACACCGTTTTTATCCAGAAGATCTGTAACCTTTGCAGTTACGCCGAATCTGATAAGATCCGGATCCGAGCATACAAATGCCTTGGTAAATCCTCTGCCCTGTACTTCGGTAACGATCTCGGAAATCGCACCTGCACCGTGATAGGAAGTTCCGTTCAATACTATTCTCTGTGCCATAATGATATACATCCTTTCTGAATTATATTAGTTATATTATAACATAGTTTTATTAATGTGTCAATGAATTTTGTATGAATTGTTGCAAAACCAACATTCCTTTAATCAGCATTTTTATCAGACACTTATCTCCGTGCTTTTCAGCTTCTGATTTATTATCGCCGGATTTCCTTTGCAATAAACAGATGTTATTCCTGCCGGAAACAAGATAAAACGACATTTCACCTCATTTTTCTGCATATTTTTTATCAGGAGGTGAGAGAATGAAAAACGAAGATACAAAGCCAATATGCAAAAGCGTATTCAAAAATGACGGTTCCCACGAAAATCTAAGCAAATCTGTAACTTCAAAATGGATTGAGCTTATAGACTATATTGAAAAAAATAATGCAGAAAGATTGAAAAACAAATTACAGAACTATTCTACACAACAGCATCAGGAGATGAAACAGCAAAAATGGTCTTAAAAGCAGGAATCTATACTCGTCTTTCGGAAGAAGACAGAAATAAGCTGTCGCCGGACGACGACAGCCGAAGTATCCAGAATCAGAAAAATATGCTCATACAGTATGCAAACGAACAGGGCTGGACGATATACAGCATTTACAGCGACGATGATTACACCGGCTCGGACAGAAACAGACCGGAGTTCAACAGGCTTCTGAGAGACGCTGAACAGCACCGCTTTGATATTGTATTATGCAAGACTCAGTCAAGATTTACACGAGAGCTTGAACTTGTCGAAAAATACATTCATGGTCTGTTTCCTTCATGGGGAATACGCTTCGTAAGCATCGTTGACAACGCCGATACCGCAAACAAGGGTAATAAAAAATCAAGGCAGATCAACGGTCTCGTGAATGAATGGTATCTTGAGGATATGTCCGAAAATATCAGAAGCGTCCTGACAAACAAACGGCAGAACGGCTATCATATCGGATCATTCGCTTTATACGGATACAAAAAGGATCCTGACCGGAAAGGACATCTGATCATTGATGATGAAGCCGCCGCTGTTGTCAGAGAGGTATTCACCCTTTTCGCAGAAGGCTATGGAAAAACAGCCATAGCCCGTATCCTGAATGACAGAGGCATCCCCAACCCTACCGAATACAAGCGTATTCACGGACTGAGGTATAAAACACCGGAGCGTCCGAACAGCACATTATGGAAGTATTTCAACATAGCCGATATGCTCGTAAATGAAATTTACATCGGCAATATGGTTCAGGGAAAATATGGGAGTGTTTCCTACAAAACAAAGCAGAACAAGCCTCGCCCCAGAGAACAATGGTACATAGTAAGGAACACTCATGAACCAATCATCAGTATGGAGCTATGGGATAGAGTTCAGAACATAATAAAGCAGAGATTCAAACCCTTCAGCACCGGAAAGATTGGTATATTCGCAAAAAAAGCTTATTGCTGCGGCTGCGGCTATGCGATGATGTCCTCAAAAAGTCGGGGCAGACATTATCTGAAATGTCCGTGCAGGCATATTGCTAAGGATTCATGTACCGGTTCGTTCATCAGCGTCGAGAAGCTTGAATCGCTCGTAATCACTGAACTCCGGCGTATATCTGACGAATATCTCGACAAAAAGGAAATTGAAGAAAAAATCAGCTTTTCATCAGAATATTCCGGTCAGCAGAAGCTTATCCGGAATGATCTCAGCATCTATGAGAAAAAGCTCTCAGAATACTCAAAGGGAATTCAGCAATTATATCTCGACAAGGTAAAGGGAGTCGTATCTGAAAATGACTTCATTGAAATTTCCGCTTCCTTTGCCGCAGAAAAAAACAAGCTGCTTCTGCTGATTGAAGATAAGCAGAAGCAGCTTGAACAGGTGACCGATCTCATCAGCAGCAGCGACTGCCGGATGAAGCTCATCGAAAAATACATATACATAGAGCATTTATCCCATGATGTCGTGGAAATCCTTATCGACAGAATTATTGTCGGCAGGCGGCTCGAAGGAACCCGTGATGTTCCCATAGAAATTCACTGGAATTTTTAAGGCAGTACCGTATTGCTTTAACGTTGTTCTTTTCAAGCCGCAGCAGAGCAAAAGGCAAGAACCACCTACGATAATATCCTGCGGCTTGCTGATGATCCCGACGTGAAGGATCCTATCAGATTCCTGAGACAACGCGAAATTGTTCACTTCCAGCGTTTCGGAGAAGCTCTCCGCATTACTCAGGATAACCTCAATTCTAAAAATTTCTACGCCTGCAATCCTTCATTCGACAAGAACTGCGGCAGAAGAAGATAACAAAAAATCAGCTCCGGATTTTTCCGGAGCTGTGGTTTTTATGAAAACTTCTCATGATTTTTTCAGCTTTTTCTTGAACAGAATACCTTTAATGACATCACGATATCTGTAAATAAAGTACATTGCGATTGATCCGTATATCAGAACAACAATATATCTGATAATTGTATTCATATACAGTATATTCATTATGCCCGAAATTATAAGAATACCTGCCAGCATCTTAAGAATATATCCTATATCATAAACAAAGCTCATCTTCATTCTTTTCACGATAAAATAATGAAGTATAAAAAGAAGAATATATCCCGCAAGCGTTGTGTAAGCCGCTATGACAAAGCTTTTTTCCGGATTCATCGGAATAAAGATGAAGTTCAGTCCAATATTCACCAACGACGCTATAATTGTTGCTCCTGCAACACCCAATGTTCTCTTTTTATAGAACTCAATATTAACATACATCGTATATACAAACTGGAACGAACAGCTCGCAGCAAGCGGCGGCAGACAATAAACAGCAGCCTGATATTTTGTTCCACCGAATATGAAGATTATTTCGGGAACAAGCATCAGTACTCCTGCAATAAGAGCCATAAATACTCCTATATAAACCTTGGAGTTCTTTTTTATCGCTCCATAATTTTCTTTGTGCAGGCTCTCAAGAAGCCATGGTGCCCACGCTTTATTCATTGAATCAAACAGAATCGTTATAATATGATAACAGCTGTATGCAATACTGTATACTGCCGTGTATTCAGAACCGCACATCTTGGTAATCAGAATCTTATCCGATGAACTAAGCAGATACAGCGACAGATTATGCGGAACAAGAGGCAGACATATTATCAGTGCGTATTTCCAGTATTTTATCTTTATCTTCTTTCCCTTTACTATCAGGTAAATAAAGATTGCAAGATTCATTACAATATGCGGTATATAGTTTCCGAGAAGTCTGCCGGCAAACTTATTTTCCATAAGTACTACAAGCAGAAGAGATGTAAGCGTTGCGGAAACAAGTGAAATACCTGTAAAGGCTACAAATGTTTTGTATCTGTAAAACGCTCTGTGCTTTGTAATAAGCATAGAATACGCAGGTGTAACAAGCAGATACAGGAACATCAGGTGAATACACTGCATATTCATCTCAAAAAGACTTGTAAAGAAGTCACTGAAGACACATACTATTGCATAAAAAAATGTAGTTGAAAGCGTTGACAACGCCAGTATTGACCATATATAGCTATGGATATCGTCTTCTACTTCCAGTTTTGAACGGATAATAGATTGTGCCATGTCGAACGATGTAACTACCATCAGTACAGAAGCCCATGTTGCAAAGTTGCTGAAATCACCAAGCTCCGACTTTGTCATTAATCGTGCAAAAATCGGAGTTGTAATGAATGCCATACCTCTGAAAATAAAGTTACATACAGTATACCACATTCCCGCCTTTACCGCTGAATTGGCGGAAGCTTTAACCTCACTTGCCATTTATGAATAATATCCTCCTTAGCTTATCCATTAAAATTCTGCGTTTATTTTCACCTTTTCGCTCGGCAATCGCACAATTCACGCCAATTGCAAGAGTTGCCCAGAATGACGGAACCGACCAGTATGTCAGCGAAAGCATCAATGCACATGTTGCGCCCAGAAACGGCAGAAACGCCTTTACCCATGGTCTTCTTGTTTCCGTAAACAGGATACGGAATATATTCCAGATAAAAATACATATCATTAATCCGCCGAATATCACACCGTATTCAACAAGTATTTCCAGAATTATATTATGAGGATATCCTGCAACAATTTTATAATAAATAACGTGTCTTGTGCCATACGCCCCATAACCCAGAGGGTTTTCTGCAATCATTTCAATTGCTGCACCCCATATTGTCTCTCTGCCGTTATCATCAGCCACCTCTCCTTCTAAAAGCATGGTGATGAATCTTGAAGAAAAACCGAATTTAGATACAATTCCTGCTACAAGCATAAGAATTTTTTCATATAGCAGGTACACCAATGTTCCCGCAGAAACTATTCCGGCTATTATGAGATTTCTGTGCTTTGCATCTTTAAGCTCCACCATAACATAAAGGACAAGGAACAACGCAATACAGAAAATGGGACCTCTTGAGCCTCCTGCAAGTATCATTCCTATGCTGATAAGAGCTGCCCAGATATCAGAGGTCTTTCTGTACTTAAGTGCACAATAAAGAAATATAAGTGCAAATGGCAGCACCTCATAGCCAAAGGATACGCTGTAAGGCATTTTGGCGTCCTGTTCATTGCCTGCAACACCATACCAATAGCCTCTCCTCAGGGCTGTAACAAGCTGATATCCGAAATTCAAAAACATCAGCCAGCCTGCCACTTTCATGTATTTCACTACTCTTTCGGCTGTTCCTGCAAGTCTTACGAAAAGATAGGCATATATTCCTCTGTATGGAATGAAAACATGAGGCCACAAGCCGTATATTTCACGTTTATAGTAATATTCGTATTCAGGATTAAAAAAAAGCGTAATATAGAAAAATATCGCTATCGCAGCATACAGCAGAACAACATCAGGCTTTATATACTTTTTAGGCTTATATACACACAATAAAAAGACAGGCACATAAGCTATACCTATTGAAATAATTCTTGATAATGTTCCTGCACCCAGAATCCAATTCATACCGAATCGTACAAGTCCGTTTGCAAAATACAGCACAAACGCAAGCCCTACAAGAAACTCTTCCGAAATGGACAATCTTACTTTCGGTATTCTTAAGACCTTTTTAACCATCAATTTCCTCCATATTATTTGCTCCGCTTATAAAAATCCCGTATTACCTTTGCTATTTTTTCAGATATTTTTCAAGTTCAGGATTATCAGCTCCGGAACGGCTGAAGCAGGATAAAAGCTTTCCCTTGAATATAACCCTGTCACGTTTCCTGCGACAGGCATAAATCTCTCTTATCCCCCATAGCAAACCATTATACTTTCTATATTTAGACGGCTTCAGATATGCTAAAACCTTTCTTTCAGCATGAACAAGTCCTCTTGCAGCCTTTTTCCACATACCGGAGTATTCCTTCTCAGATACTTCCCTGAATATTGCAGGCGGAGCTGCTGCTCTTACCGTCCTGATTTCCCTGTCAATAATAATTCCCTGAGACTTCCAGCTGAATGAATCCTCTGTAAAAACGAGTTTTACAAGCACTCCCGTATCAGTATGCACCTGTACACGCTGGTAATCTGTATCAAAAATAAAATTACCCAGAGAATAAAAAATCACTTTTCCATTCACTGTCTCATAATTCTGGACAACATGAGGATGATGCCCCACAATGATATCAAATCCCATATCAAGAAATCCAAGATATTTCTCTCTTGTATATGGCATAGGCATATCGGAAAACTCGTCTCCGCCATGCACTACAAGTACGCACCAACGGCATACCGCCTTGATTTCAGCTATTGCCTTCTTAATGCCTGCAGTATCATTCCAGTTGAGACATCTGCATTTTCCGCCGTTTTTTGGCGAAGCTGATGTATATGTAACTGATATGATACCTACTCCGCCGCCTTCTTCAATGATAATGGGAGCCGAAGCGTTTTCTGCACTTCTTCCAGCCCCCATAACACAGCATCCATTTTCTTCGGCGTATTTCAGTGTTTCGCAAACTCCGTCATCCCCGAAATCAAGCATATGATTATTGGCAAGGCTCCATATTTTTATATTCATTTCCGCCAGCATTGCTGCCTTCGACGAATCCGTAAAATGAGAAAATTCCTTGCCGTTTGCATATTCAGACGACATTACTGGTCCCTCAATATTTCCGACGCAATAATCAGACTGTGCAAGAAAATCAGCAACAGTTTTATCAATCACCTTTTCCGATGTATCACTGAAATATTTGGTAAAGGACAAATCGCCCGTAAAAGCTATTGATACTGCCTTGTCACTCATTTTCCCACACTCCGTCTGTAAAAATTATAATATCAGATCCATATCGGAAATCATTTTTTCAACCTCAGATTTTACTCCGTATTCCCACACTATCTGCGGTCCGATAAGCTGGCTCATACCATTTCCTTCTATTACAACCCAGCCTTTTTCTGTATGTGCAAGATCCCAACCGATAAATCTTACCGAAGGAATCATAGCCGACATTTTCTTTGATATTTCCACTGCCTGTTCAAAATCAGGAAGCTGATAGCCTTTGAAATTCACCCCAGAATCAGGGTGGCATATATATCTTGTATTGAATTCATCAAATCCATCGGTATTAAGGATTCCTGTATTATTATCAATACCTACAAGAATACCTCCTGCACCGCCGTTATCCACAAAAGATCCCCTTCTGCCGATCTTCATAAAACAGTAAGGAACAACAATACCATTCTTTGTATTATAGGTTATACATCTTATGGTATTAACGCTTGACTCATTGAATACAGCCATTTTACTGCTCTGCTGAACCTTTTCTTCAACTATGAATTTACCGCCGGCAATGTATTCATCGAACAGTTCTCTTGTGCTTTTTCCACATTTTTGCGAATCTACAAGCTCTATGCTTCTTCCCATAGCTTCAAAAACGTGCTTTTTCACAAAAACAGGATGAGTCTTTACATATTTTTCAAATACAGGATAATCCTTCTCGCTGCATATTACAGCTGCTTCTCTGTGATAGAATTCCTTGAAGAAATCGTATGTTTTTGCTTTATCATTGAATACCATAAAGTCAATTCTGTCATTCATACGATAAACATAAGACATGAGATCACGGTCGGAAACATATTCTTTTCTTTCCTCACCGCTTTTGCCTTCAAGCCCATAACAAAGGAATTCATCAGGTTCAAATCCATAAGCATACTTACAGAACATCATTTCAAGACGAAGCTTCTTATCATTCTCTCTACCCTTGTATTCAGGTGTTCTGCTTATCTGCCTTTCAATAGCCTGTTCAGTTTTCTTTGCTATTGAGGGAAATTCTGCTTTGAATTTTTCAACTGCCTTTACTTTCAGCTCACTGTTTTTTTCTGCTGCTTCAGCCTCAGCCTTATCCATATATCTTTTTATGTTGACTTCATATTTTTTCTTGTTATATGCTTTTCGGGCAAACGAACCCGCAGGGAATAATTTAATTACGCCCCTTACAAGCTTGTCTTTATTCATAAACTATCCTTTCTGGATTACTCTTATCCATTTACAAGCTCATTCCACTTTTTTCTCATTCCACCGAATGTATCCTGCGGACCACCGATTTCCCAGTCATCATTGCCCTCAAGAAGGGTGGGTCCGTTTTCAGTGATAATAACATCCCAACCGATGGACTGCAGCTTATAGAACTGCTTATGTGCATTTACAACAAGCTCCACAACCTCTTTCCAGTAAGGAAGCTGGTATCCCTCAAAGGTAATTCCGCTAAGCGGGTGAACCTCAAGCTTACTGCCGAAATTATCATGAGGCAGACCGTATTTCATAAGCTTTCCGGTATCAAGGTCTATACCGATTCCAAGACCGCCTCTTGCACGATTGTCAACAAAACTTTCAGCAGACGCACTTAATCTGAGAAAAGCACTGAAAACACCGATTTTTCCACTTTTTCCCTTTATTGTTACAATTCGGATTGTATTTACGCTTTTCGTTTTGAATGCCTTCAGTGCATCATGCTGAACTACAACATCCTGAACAATATAGGTATTATTCTTCAGGCTCTTTACAAACTCTTCTTTCTTATATACTTTATTGTCGGCAGTAACTTTTCCGCTGCTTGTCTCCACAAGCATTACGCCATCGGCACATTCTCCGTCAACCAGTTTATACACAAGACTGCTTCCTTCTGTAAGAAGCTCTGTAACAGATGTCCATCTGTTTTCATCGCAGATAAAGGCTTTTCCGTCTGTAACCAATGCCTTTACAGGTACTACCCTGTCTTTTCCGAGAGCCGGCGTCAGATAGTTCGCAAAAGCATACTTATCCCTGAGAAGTGCAATATAATTGTAATGCCCGCTGATAGTATGGATCTCTGCCTGATTTCCGGCATTACGCTTTACGATGAACTCATGAAGACCAAGAAAATCATCGGAATTATGAAGTCCCTTAACATCCTGACCTGAGCTTATATAATATTTATTCAGTTCTTTATGCTTCCAGAGCCACTTGAAATTATCCTTCCACATTTCCTTTTTCGACTTTCTTTCAAGCTCAGGATAATATGAAGCCTTTGATATCATCTTTGAAATGCTTGCAACACGCTTTGGAAAAAGAAGATTATCCTTTGTGCTGCGGATAAATTTAGCAAGTCGCTCAGACATTCTGTACGAAAAACCGCTCATTTTAAATCACTCCAATTCATCTTCCCTGAAATGCGATAATTCTCTGGTCGATTATCTCGCCCTTTCTGATTCCCATTGCGTCTGTAAGAATCTTTCCGGGACGATCCTCCACAAGCTCATCAACAAACTTGCACACCTCTTCCGAGATACCCATACTTGCTGTCTTGTAGAAAAGCGAAGGTGTATGGTCAACAACATAGTGCATTACACCGTCAACTGTATATACAGGCTCCTCAATCGTAGTAGGAATACTTGTTTCAACAGCACCTGCACGGTCGCAGCTGATATCAATTATGAGTGAATTGGGCATCATCTTTTTGAGATCTTCCTTATAGATGATGTGATCCTTACGGTTTGTATTCCAAAGAAGAGCGTTTACCACAACGTGGTACTGACTCAGATTTTCTCTGAAAAGCTGTTCCATCTGTCTGTTGTAGATTGTAACATCTGCTCCGAGGCAGGTAAGAATCCTGAGAGCTCCGTTAGCAACGTTGCCCCTTCCGATAAGAGCAACCTTTGTATTATAAGGCATTTCTCCATAGCACTGGAATGCGTGCATTATAGCAGCTTCGCCTGCCATTTCGTTATTTCTCCAGAAGCAATGTCTTCCCTTATGGAACATATCCTCCCAGCAATATGCTGTAAGCCTGCTTCCGGTTACAGCGTCGGTAATATCCCTGTTCTGCACAAGATGAACCCAACCAAAGATAGTCTGTCCCTCGTGAAGTTCTCCGAGATAATCAGCATCGCCTATTTTAGCGTCGCATATAATATCCTTTGAAAGAACTTCTTCTCTTGTAGCTATATTTGCTCCGTATTTTTTGTAATCCTCGTCCGTATAGCCGAGAACATCACCGAAACCTGTCTCAAAATACAGGCAGTCTGTGTTCTTTATTTTTGCAAGATCAGCCGGAACGATAGCTCTTCTCTGCTCATTTTCCTTGCGGCTGATAGGAAATCCCATTGTCTTCATTTTTTACCTCCGTACAGGCGAAACGCTTATAATATTAAAGGAATGCTTCTCCGAGTGTTTTATCAATAAATACATCCTTCAGAACTGCTTCTGTAAGATCTCCGAAAGTAGGACCGCTTCCGTTCTGGTTTGTTTCAGGAGTTATGTTAAGCTCTATGAATACAGGCTCGCCATTTTTGCCGACCGCAAAATCCCAGCCGATGATGTTAAGCTGCGGAAGCTGTGAAGCCTCTCTTTTTACTACCTTGATTATTTCAGCATAGCCCGGAACTACTACGTCCTTGAAAGCAAAACCGTTCGGGTGAACAGTAGCCCAGCCCTGAGCCTTGCTTACAGCTCTTTCGTTAAGACGACCGTCCGGCTGAACATCACAGGCAAATCCGCCTGATGAATAGTTATCAACACGCGCACCGTCGCTTCCGATTCTGATCTGAGCTGAAAGAATATGAACCTTACCCTTAAAATAGAAGGTCTGTATTCTCAGTGTATTGAGAGATGAAGCATTCAGCTTTGCAAGATCATCATGCTGGGTAACCAGTTCCTGAACTATAAAGTTCATGCCGTAGTCCTTAAAGAACTTACGGACTGCTTCTTCAGTAACCTCGCCCTTTTCAAATACAATGATATCTCTGCCGCCTGAAGAAAATGTTGCACACTTAAGTATAAATCTTTCTTCCTTAAGACAAAGCTGGATAGCCTGTTCTCTGCTGATTACGTTCTGATTTCCATCATAATATCTTCCGCATGAGTTTTTTACAATTGTTCTCGGACGGATAAGATTCGGGAAAAGCTTATCATATCCGCATTTATCAGCATAAGCTCTGCCCCAGAGAATATTATTGAAATAAGGATAGATTTTTTCTTCCATCATATCATCGGGAATATAGCGTGGATCAAAACCGCCCTTTCCATCGCAGTAAATCTGATACCAGTATTTCTTGGGCTTGATTCCGTAGGGCTTCCAGAACTCCAGTACCTTGCTTTCAAACTCACCGTCACGTCCCTTATAGCCACCGTCAAGAATTTCCAGTCTCTTCTTTGCATTTTTTCTTACGCACTGTATTCTTCTGATATTTTTCACCTTAATATAGGCTTTTTCAGCAATTATACCGCTTTTGCTTTTATGCTTCATTTTAATTTCCTCACAATCATTTCAGCGCTCAGCTGTTATTTTATCTTCAATCCGAAATACTCATATACCTTTCTTGTCTTGGGATCCCTGAGGAGAGGCTCCTTACTCTGAGCAGCCATAAGACCTGAAAGCGAATTTATTTCGATAATTTTGAACATCTCATCTGTTACAGCCACATCAAAGCCCCAGTATCTGAGCTGAGGATATGAAAGACAGATTTCCTTAAGCTTTTCGATTATGATATCCCAGCGTGGAATCTGTATATCAAATGATACACCCGAATCAGGATGATTATTTATTCTTGTGGGCGTTCCGTTTGCGTCCTGAGACTGCGTAAACAGAATCTTTCCTGTATTTTCATCAATAATTGATTCTATACCTCCTGCATGAGCATTATCTACACCGTTACTGTTTTTGTTTCCGAAACGGATAAAGGAACGCATTACAACAAGCTCTCCGTTGCAGTTTGCAATAAGAACGCGCATTGTATTTGTAGCATCCTTCCAGATATTTCGGATATCCTTGTGATTTACGATATACTCAAGAATGAGGTATGAATAAAGTCCCTTAAGGAAGCTTACAAGCTCGCCTTCACTGACCTTCTTTCCTGTAATCTTAAAGTCAGTGCCGTCAAATTCAAGACGGTAGAAGCCTACTCCGCAGGCTCCCCAGAGTCTTTTGCAGGCAAGAACCTTCTTTTCCTTAAGAAGCTCGATAATACTTTCGTAGTCCGCTTTCTTATTCTCCGGACAATCCACAAGCTTCATAACTCTTTTTTTATCAAGCTGGAAATAATACTCGGGAAGATATTCATTGTACTTTGACAATATATATTTCATTGTCATCTTGTCATCAATCCAGAATGAATACTCGCCGTTTACCGGATGAAGCTTGTAGTAATCACGGGCTGAAAGATAATCCTTATAGTTCTTTTTCAGATTTTCCCTGCCATAAAGATTCATATCACCTGTATGAAAGCCATGGCGTGAACACCACATTCTGTCGCCAAAGGAAAGATTGCTCTTTCCGAAAATAATCTTCTTCTTTGATGATACCCAGTGATACCAGCCGAGTACCGAACGGTTTCCCATAAATCTCTTGAGAACAGCTTTTTCTAATTTCATTTTTAAGCCTCTTTTTATTTATTTTAGGCAACATCGCACAAAAATTGTGCGTATATTGCGCAGTCAGATTTTTTTCAGATTATCCCAAAATTCCGCAGGCATACTGACGTATGTTAAGGAATTTTTGGACAAGATGACGGAAAAGATGCAAGCATGATGCGTACAAAGCCATCAGGCGGTCTTTGTGCGGTGCTGCCTTTATAACATTTTCCTTACAGAAGTCCATATATCAAAACTATCGCAACCCATGCTGTTACAAGTCCGATAACACCTGTAAGTCCGCCAACACGCAGATAATCCTTGAATCGATATCCTGCAACCTGAACCATTGTTACTGATGTTGTTGCTGCCGGAGTTGCCATTGCGAGGCTTGAACCAAATACGCACGCCATTGCTACTGGCATGGGATTGCAGCCAATCTCTACTGCCATTGGAACTCCTATTGCGGCAAGCATTGAAACAAGCGAACCGTTTGACATAAACATCGAAAGTATAAATCCTGCCAGCAGGAATGTAGTAACAAGAATAATCGGGTTCTTTACGTTTTCTCCGAGAACATCAATAAGCCAGTTGATAATATCTGTTCCGACTCCCGAATTTACAAAGCCCTTTGCAATTCCGAGTGCTGCACCGAGTGTAACAAGAGCAGGCCAGAACATATTTCTGAGTGATTTCTTGCCATCAACGCATCTCAGCATTACAAGAATAAGTGCTCCTGTAATTGCAATCTGTCCCAACTCCCAGTTGAATGGCTGGATAACAAAGAGAACGGCACAAATAATAAATACAGCTATTGAAATAAAAGCGTTCCTTTTGTTGAATGGAATGTCATCAAGAGGCTTTTCATCTTCATTTCTGACCTCTTCGAAATCAAAACACTTAACCTGAAATTTGTAAAGGAAAAGCCAGTAGCAGATTGTAAGTACAGCTATCATTGAAAAGGCAATAGGAAACGGCTCAAAGAATCCCATTGTTTCAGCTCCTACTTCTTCAAGAACATTGTTGGCAAGTAATGGAGCCGTGCTTCCGGCAAGAGTAGCTGTACCACCCATAAGTCCACCGGTTGCAAGAGTAAGATATGTATTCTTTTTTGTGATTTTTCCGCCTGATGAAAGTGCTGCTGTCGAAATAAAGGGCATCATCATAGCAACAAGCGAAGCGTTTGTCATGAACATTGAAAGACCTGCTGACATAAGGAATATAAATATGACGAAACTTTTTTCATTCTTGCCAACAAACTTATTCATAAGTTTTCCAAACTTGCCGCCTATTCCGCTTGCAAGAAGGGAGTCAATAATAATTACCATTCCTATTACAAGAAGAACGGCTGTATTTGTAAAACCTGAAAAAGCCTCGGTAGGTGTAAGAATTCCTGTATATACCATTGCAAGCAAGCCTATCATGGTTGTTACAGCTACCGGAAAAAGCTCAAGCACATACAAAAAACATGTGCAGCCAACTATTATCAGTGCAATTGTACTCTGCTCCATATTTTCCTCCCAAAATATTATTTGTATGAATCGCTCATGCTTGCGATTACCATGCGATTTCCGTTTTCATCAAGTATCTGAAGATTATTCTGGAAGTATCTCATTGCGTCAAGAAGCTCCTGACGTGTATCTGCTGAAAGTGATACCTTACCAAATCTCTGAACCATTGAACCATCAGGAACGATAACTTTTCCTACCTGATACATAG
Source organism: Ruminococcus sp. (assembly GCA_045587105.1). GTDB lineage: Bacteria > Bacillota > Clostridia > Oscillospirales > Ruminococcaceae > Ruminococcus. Next base: position 9,843 of record JAZNBR010000075.1, on the reverse strand, counting down.
GCACATACACATCCACATTAGGGAATTTTACAACATCTTCATAATCCTGTATGCTTCCTATTGTTCCACCTGAAAGAAGAATATTCATCAGCACATAGCTACGCTTGAAATCTCTTGTAAGCGGAAGCTCATAGCCCTCAAGCTTTCCTGTAAGTGCATGACGAAGCAGCATTTCAAGCTCATCAAGTCCGTAATCCTCTTTAATGAAAACTTCCTGAAACTTAGCTCCGTAACGGAACTGAGCCTCAATAATATAGATTTTTTCACCGCTGTTTATAAGCTCAAAGCAAAGAAGTCCATTCTTGTACCCGATGTTTTCTACAAATTTCTGTACGTTTGCTTCAAGAGTCTCTCTGATAAGTGCATTGTCCTTTGAAGGGAATATATAAGCTCCGGGAAGATTCACATTATCCTTATCATCGTCATTTGCCGGCTTATCACTTGAAGCCACAAAATATGCCTTACCATCCTGAATAAGAAAATCAGCAAGGCAATAATCCCCACGAAGATACTTTTCAATAATCACATGCTTTGAAGCCGAGAATGAAAGACCTCTTTCAACAGCTGCATTTAAATTTTCTGAATCATGACATATTGAGATTCCTCTTGCACCACTGTTGTCAACAGGCTTGATTATAACAGGAAACTGTACTGTCTGTGCATACTCCTTATCCTCAAGGATTTTTCCACAGTCATACTCATCAATAATAGGAAGTCCTGCCTCCTTGCACTTTTCCTTAAAAAGTGCCTTATCTACCATTATATCAACGAGCTCCTCATTTGTGAAACACGGCAGACCGCATTCACGACAAAGCTTCTCATATATATGAAGGTGAGAATCTGTATACCCAGTAAAAATTCCATCAATTTTTTCGTCTTCGATAATTTTCTTCATTGCAGGAATATCAAATATATTCACCGTATATGCTTTATCAGCATATGCTTTTGCCGGAGCATCTTCAACTGAGTACCAGTTTGCAATAACAACATAAATACCAAGCTCATGAGCGCGGTCAATAATCATTTTTGTAAGACGTGTTCCTTCCAGAAGAAGAATTCTTTTTCCATTTAAATTTGATTTGTTTGTATAACTCATTTCAATCCTCCGAATCCAATTTTAATACATATTTTACCTGTTCAGTACTGTCATAATCAGCAAGAACAAATCCTGCTTTTTCGTAGGTTATTCTTGCACCATTGTTATTGACTCCCGTAGTAAGCCATACATATGATATATTCTGTTTACGGCAATAATCAGAAAACTCTTTCAGTAATCTGCCGCATACGCCTTGGCGTCGATAATCCAACGCTGTAACAGCCTGCGTTATATATGCCCCTCCTCCTTCCGGAAGATTGTGAGTATATCCGATAACTACACCTTTTATTTTTCCGTTTTTTTCATCAATTTCACAGGCAATTGTACCAAGCTTTGCAAGTTTTTCCGAATAAGCCTTAAGACCAGACCCCTGCTTGGCAAGAATCTCTGAAAGAGGGTGTGTAAATGCTGTATCATTTTCTTCAAGAAACAACTTAAGCGTTTCAACAGGAAAATTTCTGTCACTGATCATTTTCCCACCTCCGCAATTATTGGTTTAATATGCTCTTCAATGTTATTCACATAATAAAGCTGTTCATCTCTTGTTTTGAATTCAAGGTCAACAAGAGCAACCTTATCTCTTGCCATTTCTCCGGGACGTGCAAGCTGTCCGTATTCAAAGAAATCCTGTATGCCCTTCACGAAAGGCTTTATTTCCTCAGATACCTCAACCCCCTGATAGGTACCGTGAATACGGCTGAAAACAGGGTGACGTGAAACGAAGCTGTATTCACGCTGTTCCGAAAGAATCTGTTTAAAATATGAATCATCGCCCATAACCGTAGTTATGAGAAGCTTGTACATATTGATTCCGCAATGTCTGCGAATCATTTCAGGAATACCATTTCCACCCTGACGTCCATTTATTTCAATGCAGAAAAGCTTATGATCTGTGGTGTAATAAAGCTCGATATTAAACTCGCCGAATGTAATTCCTGCAGTCCTGATAATTCTTGTAACATTATCTTTTACCTCTGCAAGCTCTGATTCCGTAAGGATAATAGGATAGGTCTGAGTCATCGGAAGCATTGGAGCTAAACTGCTTCTTTTTGAAGAGAAAAGCCCATCCCATATAATTGTATCATTATGAACAAAAATATCACCATCAATTATATTATCAAGAAAAGGCATTTCAACAAATTCTTCAAGCACAACCTTCTTATTAAGGGAATAAAGACTGCACATATGCCATTTTTCCCCAAAAGTGAGGAATGTTTCATAATCTTCAATTTTTTCAGTACCACGACTGCCTGAACTTCTGCAGGGTTTGATAATTATCGGGAAAGAAAGTTCCTTTACTTTTTCTAAAGCTTCTTCAAAAGATGCGGTAATAATATGCTTTGGAGCAAATACTCCAGCCTGCACCTGCAGCTCTCTGAATCCCATTTTCGAATTCAGTTTGTTAACGCTGTCAACAGTACTTCCGACAAGACCAAGCGTCTCCGCAACAAAAGCCACTACCGGCACAGCTGCTTCGGAATTTGAAATAACACCGCCTACCTTCTCTTTTCTGGCAATTTCAAGAACCTTTTCTGAATCTCTGAAATTCTCCTGATAATGCTTATCTGCAATGAAAATTCCAGGATTAGTCGAGGTATAGTCGCATAAAACAACATAATATCCCAATTCCTGAGCTGTCTTTATAAGCGGAACCTGTGCTGATGCACCACCTAAAATCAGTATTTTTTCTTTTTTCACTTCATTACACTGACACATTTCAATACTTCCTTTGCGGCATATATCATATCATCTTCATCGTATCTCTGATCACACGGCAGAGGAAGAATGTTCTCTGCATAGTCCTTTTCTATTGTATCATCCATCTTAAGCACATCGGGCCAGAGAGTTGCAACAAAAATCTTCTTCTGAGCAAGCATTTTCTTTATCTCCATACCATTTTTGCAATAAAACGGATAAGCATAAGGACCGACCGGAGTTTTCAGGGTCAGACCATTAATACCTTCCAGATGACTGGAAAGAGTCATAAAATTACGGTTTCTTTTTTCAATAACAGCTTCATAGTCAACTGCACCCAGTATATTATGCGTAAAAGCTGACATTTCACGCAGCTCTGTATCATAAAACGCATGGTCGTTGGATTTGAAATCATCATAGTAATCGGACGCCGAATTCATTTCAAAGCGTCCCATAATATGTCTTAATCTGTTCATTGAAATATCGGTATCAAGCTTTTCATCAAGAACTGCGTCTGTTGAAGCGTAGGCACCATCCGGCACGCCGAAGAACTTCCGGCAGGAATAGACTGTATCCACGCCCTCAGCAGGTCTCTGGAAGAAAGCCTGTACATTATCAAAAATAATATTGCCGTATTTCTTTTTCATTGCGGCAGCACAGTCGTTATCGAGCTGTCCGTAATAATTCACGATATAAAGCCATTCATTTTCATTCAGCTTTTTATCAAATAACGGCATAAAATCTGCGTCTATGTGATAGAACTCAGCTTCAAAGCCTTCCTTTTCACACATCGCAGATACGGAACCACAAAGAAAATGAGGAAGATATATTTTCCTTGCTTTTCTTGCTTTAAGAATATAAATAAGCGCATTACGAGCTGTATTCAACGCCTTCAGATCAGAGTAATACTCGTGGCTGACAAGCTTTTCAAGACCGAAATATCCACCTATTTCCTTCAAAATATCTCCCTCAAATCCTATTTATTATTTTACACGGACTCTGATCCACTTTTCAGAGTTATCCATCATATCAAGCATTTCATCCATGCCTGAGAATTTCATTACGAAGCAGCCAAGAGTTGTATTCGCACCAGTAAAGGTAGAGATGCTGTCTCCAGGCTTCTTTATAAGGTGATTTTCTACAATTTTTTCTCTTGCTTCTTCTGAGATTTCCACTGTGTCAAGAATTCCATCCTCAAGGCTGTGCACGGCAAAATACGACCAGCAGCCCTGTGCCTCTGTTTCTTCGGGAAGGACTATCTTTTCGCCCATAGCAGCTCTTACTGAATATTCTACAAGATCAATTCCTGTTGCATATCTGATTACATCCGGAATATAATTTCCGCCGTCTCTGGGAGCAACCTCCATAAGATAGACGTTATAATCCTTATCAATACGCATATCAAAATTGTATGTACTTGTTTTCATATCAAGGGATGTGAGCAGACGCTGTATCTCGTTATGGATTTTATCCTGAACGTCGGCAGGCATATTATAGGGGAAACTTGCTGAAACCGGTACAAACGGATTCTTACACTTCGGATTGAAATGATCGTTCGCAAAACAGCGAAAAACCAGCTTTCCATCCACGGACAGTCCGTCTCCGGCAATCTGATAACCAAACTTTTCTACATATTCTTCAATTATGATACGCTTCCCCCTTGAATACGACATAGCATATTCAAGTTTTTCTTCAGCCTGTTCAGGAGTATCAATCCTGCATACGCCCTTGCTTCCGGATGAATCAACAGGCTTTACAATTACCGGAAATTTAAAATATCCGTTGTTCATATCAGCCGCAGCCTCTGCCACGGAGCTGTATCCCTTAGCAACGGGGGTGCAGAATCCATTTTCTGCGAGATAAGCTCTGAACTGGTCTTTATTGCACAGAATTTCAACAGACTTGTACGGATTTCCCGGCAAACCCAGCTTTTCAGCAACATAAGCTGCTGTGGGAGCAGCCGGATCAGAGGCATAAGCCAGAACTCCGTCAACTGCTTCTTCCTGAGCCACCTTAAGGATAGCTTCCTTATCTGTTGTGCTTTCAAGATAAAACTTATCTGCCGAATACTGTCCCGGATTATCTGTCAGAAAATCGCATAATACTGTATAATAACCGAGCTTCTTTGCGGTTTCTATTGCAACAACCTGCTGTGCAGAACCACCAAGCAATAAAATCTTCTTCATACCGAATCTACTTAATCCTTATCCATTTCTAAAATTTTATCTATATATTTACGCGGAACCTTCTTTGAGATGATACTGTTTCCGTCTGTATCGTATCCCATAAAGCTTCCTCTCTGAACATTTCCTCTTACTGCACTGGACTTTCTGTTGAATACCATCTGTATCAGCTTGAAAATCATTTTCACGTCAAGCATGAAGCTTACATTTTCTACATAATATACATCGTTTTCAAACTGCTCTGACCATGATGATTCATAGCCGGTCTCAATAATTACGGGACACTCAAGTCCTGGTCTTACTGCAGATCTCATACGATGTCTGTCAGACATATATGTCGTATACTCATCAACAAGCGGACGAGGGCCTATGAGAGACATATCGCCCTTTAAAATGCTCCAGAAATTCAGAAGCTCATCAAGAGAAGTTTTTCTCACAAATTTTCCGAATTTTGTTACTCTGTCCTTTGGCGGCAGAAGCTCTCCATTTTCGTCTGTTTCGTTAGTCATATTACGGAATTTCACAATACGGAAAATTTTTCCGTTCTTGCCGCATCGTTCCTGTTTGAAGAATATCGGATTGCCCACATCAAAATATGTACATATACCTATTATAAGATTTATTGGCAATGTTACCGTCAGAGCAAGGAATGAAACGAGAATATCAATCATTCTCTTTACAAATATCGTATAGATGCTTTTTCTCGGTTTTACCTTATCGAACCGTTTATTCATATATTCAAGCGTATCTTCCTTAATAAGCTGTCTGACTGTCCGTCTCTGCTCAGTGGTAAGATTATAATCGTCAAGATCTACGCACTCACCTTCGGTCAGAATTACAGCTTCTTCTGCTGTATTGCTTCTTACTAAAGTTTCCATAATTATTCCTCCGTGAATTATATATAAACAGCCATGATATCTATGCTGAAATACTCAAATTATTATTTTCACTTCAAAATCACATCGCAGATTCTGTCTACATCCTCAGTTGTCAGATCTGAATAAAGCGGGAGTGTAAGGATTCTTCGGGAAACCTCCGCAGCTACCGGTGTTTCTTCGGGATTGTCGTTTTTGTAGCAATCCATTTCATTTATAGCAGGATAGAAATATTTTCTCGCAAATATATCTGCCTTTTTCAGTTCTTCATAGACATCGTCCCTTGATTTTCCGAACTCATCCGGATCAAAGCATACTGCGTAATATGCGTAGTTAGGTGTGACATCCTCCTGAGCCTTCATGAGCTTTATGCCCTTCACACCGCCGAGTCTTTCATCATAGCGTGCAGCGGCTCTGCCTCTTGAAGCTATACACTCATCAATATTTCTGAGGTTGCATATACCCATTGCGGCACGGAACTCGTCCATTTTAGCGTTTCCGCCGATTTCATCTACACAATCTTCTGATTTTATACCGAAGTTCTTGAGGTTGTGCATACTCTCACGGAGAGATTCATCACTGAATGAAACTGCTCCGCCCTCGATAGTATTAAAAACTTTTGTTGCATGGAAGCTGAACATGGAAGCGTCTCCGTAGTTTCCGATACCGTTTCCCTTGTATTTCACGCCGAAGGCATGGGCGGCGTCATAAATCACCTTAAGCCCGTGCTTCTTTGCAATTTCTTCTATTTTTTCAACGTCGCAGATTGCACCGTACACATGAACAGGCACAATTGCAACGGTTTTTTCAGTAATAAGAGCCTCGATTTTTTCTGGATCAATCGTATAATCATCAGGTCTGATATCACAGAATACCGGCTTGAGACCGTTTCTCGTGATAGCGTGAACCGTCGAAACGAACGTAAACGGAGTAGTAATAACTTCTCCGCCCGATTCCTTCAGTCCCATAGCCTGAATAACTGTCTCAAGTGCAAGATGTCCGTTCACGAACATTGAAAAATAACGCACTCCGAGATAATCAATAAGGCTGTGCTGAAGCTTTTTATATACAGGACCCATATTTGTAAGATGATGATTTTCAAATATAGGCTTTATTTCTTTTATATAATCCTCGTAGGAAGGCATAGATGAGCGTGTTACAAAAATACTCATTATCCGCAAACTCCTTTCAGCTGATTATTATTCTTCTGTTATTTTAAGAATATCAGCCGCAATATCATCAATACTTCTCATATTTCCGTCAGATATACACTCCACAACGTTCCAGCCAAGTGTTTTTGCACAGAAATCTGCTGCAAGCCTTGAACGTCTGAGGTAATCGAGATTACTCTCATGTATATCCTTTTTTGCTTCGTTGCCGTCGTAACGCTTTGTCATAAGTCCCTGACTCACATCAGGATCGACGCGAAGGTATATTGTACGGTAAGGCTCAGGAATTCCGATAAGCCTGTACTCATACTCAAAGAGCCAGTTTATGAAAGCGTCCCATTTATCCTCAGGGAGCTTTGCACACTGATGAATTGCGTTGGAGGTTGTATATCTGTCTGCAATAACGATACCGCCGTCAAGGTAGAACTGCTTCCAGTTCTTTGCATAACTTGCAAAACGGTCAACCGCATAGAAGCTTGAAGCTGCATACGGATTTACAGAATCAGGATCTGTTCCGAACTCTCCTGCAAGATACATCTTGACAAGTGCGGAAGAATCGCTGTCGTAATCGGGGAAAGAGACCTTCATAACGTTCTTTCCCTGATTTTTAAACTGATTGTAGAGTCTTTCAGCCTGAGTAGCCTTTCCGCTGCCATCAAGCCCTTCAATTACTAATAATTTACCGCTCATAACACCTTATCCCACATTGACGGTCTCACGGCCGCCGTACATTTTTTCGTAATAGTTCTGGTATTCGCCTGAAATAATTTCCTTCCACCAGTCCTGATTTTCAAGATACCAGTTGATAGTCTTCTGGATACCGTCAGCAAACTTTGTTTCAGGCAGCCATCCAAGCTCATTATGGATCTTTGTGGGATCAATTGCGTATCTCATATCGTGACCCTTACGATCAGTCACATAGGTAATAAGGCTTTCCGGCTTGCCGAGTGCCTTACAGATAATCTTAACTATATCAATGTTTCTCATTTCGTTGTGTCCGCCGACATTGTAGACCTCACCTACTCTGCCATTGTGAATGATAAGGTCGATAGCGCGGCAGTGATCCTCAACGTAAAGCCAGTCTCTGACATTAAGTCCCTCGCCGTATACCGGAAGCGGCTTGTCTGCGAGTGCATTTGCGATCATAAGCGGAATAAGCTTTTCCGGAAAATGGTAAGGACCATAGTTGTTTGAGCATCTTGAAATTGTAACAGGCAGTCCGTATGTTCTGTGGTATGCCTGTACAAGAAGGTCAGCAGAAGCCTTTGATGAGCTGTACGGACTTGAAGTATGCAGAGGTGTTTCCTCAGTGAAGAAGAGGTCAGGTCTGTCAAGCGGAAGATCTCCGTACACTTCATCAGTTGAAACCTGATGATAACGCTTGATGCCGAATTCACGGCAGGCGTCCATAAGAACAGCCGTACCCTTGATATTTGTATCAAGGAAGACCTCAGGATTTTCGATAGAACGGTCAACATGAGACTCAGCTGCAAAATTTACAATGATGTCTGGTTTTTCCTCTCTGAAAAGTGCGTATACAGCGTCCCTGTCGCAGATATCAGCCTTGACAAATCTGAAATTCGGATTATCCATAACAGATTTAAGCGTTGAAAGATTTCCTGCATAGGTAAGCTTGTCCACACATACAACCCTGTAATCAGGATGATTATCCAGCATATGGAAAACGAAATTTGAACCGATGAAGCCTGCGCCTCCCGTTACTACAACAGTCATTGATTATTCCTCCAGTAATGATAAAATATACTTTCCGTAGTCAGTCATTTCAAGCTCCTCGCCGAGCTTTCTGAGCTGATTGTCATCTATGAACTTCTTACGCCATGCAATTTCTTCGATACAAGAGATGTAGAATCCCTGCATTTCCTGAACGGTCTTGACAAAGCCGCTTGCCTTGTGCATTCCCTTGGGAGAGCCCGTATCGAACCATGTCATGCCTCTGCCCATGAGCGTAACATTAAGAAGTCCCTGTTCAAGGTAAGCATTGTTAACGGACGTAATTTCGATTTCACCTCTTGCGGAGGGCTTGACATTCTTTGCAATTTCAACAACGTTGTTATCGTAGAAGTAAAGTCCCGGAACAGCGTAGTTTGACTTCGGCTGCCTGGGTTTTTCTTCGATTGATATAACCTTCTTTTCCTCGTTGAATTCAACCACGCCGAATTCACGGGGATTCTTTACGGGATAGCCGAATATGGTAGCTCCGCCGTCAAGAATCTTCTTCTTTGCGTCGGCAAGAACGTTTGACATAGTTGCTCCGTAGAAAACGTTGTCGCCAAGAACAAGACATACATCATCATTGCCGATGAAATCCGCACCGAGTATGAAAGCGTCTGCAAGACCTCTGGGTTCGTTCTGTATTGCGTACTGAATGTTTATTCCCAGTCTGGAGCCGTCTCCGAGAAGATTTTTGTAGTCGTTTATATCACGGGGAGTTGATATCACAAGGACATCACGGATTTTTGCAAGAAGCAGCATTGAAAGCGGGTAATAGATAAGCGGCTTATCGTAAATTGGAAGAAGCTGTTTGCTTACTGCGATAGTGGTGGGATAAAGCCTTGTCCCCGCACCGCCTGCTAAAATTATACCTTTCATAAAAACCTCCACATCAAAGAGAAACTGCATTAATTTCTGCTATTTTATTCAAGTTGCTTTTATTTATTATCACCTGATTATTAATTGCTTTTTAAATATAAACCGTCCACAGGCATAGTTGTATTATTATACATTCTCTATTATATCAAAAACGACATCAAATGTCAAGGAAAATAGACAAGTACAATTTATTTAATAAATATTACAATTTTTTC
>JAZNBR010000074.1:0-20752 GCA_045587105.1 Ruminococcus sp. | reverse complement strand
GAGAACCTTTCCTCAGAAAGGTTTCCCCCGATAGATACGCATGAAGTACCTATAAGAATACTGCCGTTATAAATGCGGTACTTTTTTATCAGAATGCGATTTTTTCCTCAAGATATGCAACGAGATCGTCGATTGCAACTCTTTCCTGTGTCATTGTATCACGGTCACGGACTGTTACGCAGTTATCCTTTTCAAGTGTATCAAAGTCGTATGTGATACAGAAAGGTGTACCGATTTCATCCTGACGGCGGTATCTCTTACCGATAGTACCAGCTTCATCGAAGTCAACCATAAACTTCTTGGAGAGCATTTCGTATACTTCCTCAGCCTTGGGAGTGAGCTTCTTTACAAGCGGAAGAACTGCACACTTGAAAGGTGCAAGAGCCGGATGGAAACGCATAACTGTTCTTGTTTCCTTCTTTTCGTTGCCGTTCTTGTCAGTGGAAACAAGTTCTTCCTCGTCGTAAGCCTCTGTAACAACGGAGAGGAAAAGTCTCTCAACACCGAGTGAAGGCTCGATAACGTAAGGAATGTACTTTTCGTTTGTCTCAGGATCAAAGTATTCAAGTGACTTGCCGCTTGTATTGATATGCTGTGTGAGGTCGTAGTCTGTACGGTCAGCAACGCCCCAGAGTTCGCCCCAGCCAAACGGGAAGAGGTATTCAAAGTCAGTAGTTGCCTTGGAGTAGAAGCAAAGCTCCTCGGGATCGTGGTCACGAAGACGGAGATTCTCCTCCTTGAGACCGATATTCAGCAGGAATTCCTTGCAGAAGCTTCTCCAGTAATTGAACCATTCAAGGTCAGTGCCGGGCTTGCAGAAGAATTCAAGCTCCATCTGCTCGAACTCACGCACACGGAAGATGAAGTTTCCGGGAGTTATCTCGTTTCTGAAGGATTTACCGATCTGAGCAACGCCGAAGGGAACCTTTTTACGGGTAGTTCTCTGGATATTTGCGAAGTTCACGAAGATACCCTGAGCTGTTTCCGGACGGAGATAAAGCTCAGACTTGTTATCCTCTGTAACGCCCTGAAATGTTTTGAACATAAGGTTGAACTGACGGATATCTGTAAAATTGCGTTTTCCGCAGTTAGGGCATACGATTTCCTTTTCGTTTATGTAGTCGGTCATCTGCTGATTTGTCCAGCCAGCAACGTTTGTGCCGTCGAAGTCCTCGATGAGGTTGTCTGCACGGTGACGAGTTTTGCACTCCTTGCAGTCCATGAGAGGATCTGAGAAGCCGCCGATATGACCTGAAGCAACCCATGTCTGGGGATTCATAAGGATAGCACTGTCAAGACCTACATTGTACTTGTTCTCCTGAACGAACTTCTTCATCCAAGCCTTCTTGATATTGTTTTTCAGCTCAACGCCGAGAGGACCGTAATCCCATGTATTTGCAAGACCGCCGTAAATTTCTGAGCCGGGATACACAAAGCCCTTTGATTTACACAGCTCTACGATTCTGTCCATTACTTTTTCATTGTTCTTCAATTTTATAACCTCATTTCCTGATAATAATTTATCAATTATATTTTACGTTATATTCCGTAAAATGTCAAGCACTTTTTTAGTGTTCCTTTCGTGTACGGAAAAATCAGTAATTGTCTCTGAAATTTACTATCATCAGTCCCTTTTTGCGGGCAAGGCGAACTGTCTGTCCGGTACCGCTTGTGAACACGGAGGGATCCCAGAAGCAGAAGCAGCAGGTATCGGCATATTCTACAAGACGTATATTGCGTTCCTTCATGCACCCGTTGAAGTAGCTTCTGCATATATATTCGACGGAATCTGCGAGCTCCAGTATGCGGTAATATTCCCTTCGCTGGGACGCTGTCCATCTTGCAGACTGTTCCTCACTGGAGCATGGAAGCACCAGATGAAGCCTTACCTGAGGATATACCTCACGCAGCTTCAATACAACGGCGGACGCAAAAGAATCCCAGCCGATAGCTCCGCCGGCGTAAAAATCCGTGATATTCTTTGTACATATCCACCGTTCAAGAACGCTGTACAGACGTTCTTCAAGTTCTGCCGTCTGCGGAATTACTCTGTGTCCTGTAAAGCAGGCTGACCCCATAATCATCCCTCTTTCTGTTGTTTTGCACAAGCTTTATTATATTGTACCACGATGCAGTCCCGTTGTCAATCGGCAACGGTCGGAAATGCCGTTTTTCGGCAATATTACTATTGACAGTAAAGTATACACTGTGTTATAATTAAATGATACTATGGAAAAATATGCGATTTTGAAAAAGGAGTTCAAAATGAATACAATAAAGGAATTGTATGCGTACAGACAGATGATATTCAGTCTTGTGAAGAAGGATCTCAGAGGACGCTATAAAGGCTCTGTTCTCGGCTTTCTCTGGACTTTTATAAATCCCCTGCTTCAGCTTGTGGTATACACGGTAGTTTTCTCCTTTATCCTCAGATCAAACATAGAACGCTACTACCTATATCTTTTTGTGGCACTCATCCCGTGGATATTCTTTTCCTCTGCGATAACAGTCGGAGCGTCCTCGGTCGTTGCCCAAAAGGATCTCATCAAAAAAATCTACTTTCCACGAATGGTCATACCGATATCCTACGTTACAAGCAGCTTTGTAAATATGCTGCTGTGCTTCATCGTTATTTTTGCGGTGATAATCGTTACCGGTGCAGGAATCAACTTCGCGGCACTTCTTGCACTGCCGGTCATAATGGCGGTTGAATATCTCATGGCTCTCGGAATGGCTCTGCTGACCTCGGCTGTAACCGTCTATTTCAGGGATATGGAGCATATCCTCGGAATCCTTTCAATGATGTGGATGTATATGACTCCCATTATGTACGATAAATCCATTGTTCCGGACGAGCTTCTGCCGGTGTTCAATCTCAATCCCATGACGCACGTTATTGAGTGTTACAGAACAGTGCTGTACAACAAGGCAATGCCCGATTTTTCATCGCTGATATCGGCAACAGGCTTCGGCTTGTTCTTCCTGATACTCGGATGTCTTGTTTTCAGCAGACTCCAGCGTCACTTTGCGGAGGAATTATAAATGGCTGTGAATGATATTGCAATTGATGTAAACAATATAACCAAAAGCTTCAAGGTTTTTCCGGATAAAGGCTCCCAGCTCAAGGAAAGACTGCTCTTCCGGAAAAGAAACCGTTACGAGGAACGCAGAGTTCTCAGGGGGATAAGCTTTCAGGTCAAAAAGGGCGAGGCAATTGGTCTTATCGGACATAACGGCTGCGGAAAGTCCACCACGCTCAAGCTTCTGACAAAGATCATGTATCCCGATACGGGGACAATCACCATGAACGGCAGAGTTTCCAGCCTTATTGAGCTTGGTGCAGGCTTCCATCCGGATATGAGCGGCAGGGAGAATATCTACACAAATGCTGCGATTTTCGGTCTTACGAAAAAGGAAATTGACGCAAGACTTAAAGATATAATCAGCTTTTCAGAGTTGGAGGAATTCATTGACAATCCGGTAAGAACATACTCCTCCGGAATGTATATGCGTCTTGCATTTTCCGTTGCGATAAACGTTGACGCAGATATACTTCTGATTGACGAGATTCTTGCGGTAGGAGACGCGAATTTTCAGGCGAAGTGCTTCAACAAGCTGAAAGAAATAAAGGCAAAGGGAACTACTATCGTTATAGTTTCGCACTCACTCGGACAGATAGAGCAGATATGCGACCGTTCAATCTGGATTCACGAGGGACTTATAAGAGCAGAGGGCGATCCGAAGGAGATAGACCTCGAATACCTTGATTTTATGGGCAGAAAGCTTCAGGAAACGACAAGCAAAGAGCTTGAGGATGAGCAGTCTGATGAAGCTCCCGAAGCTGAACAGCCGGAAGAAAATACAGCTTCCGGACAAGAGGAAGAATCTGCTCCGGAGGAAGCTCCCAAGCGTTGGGGAAACGGCAGTGCAAGGATAAAGAAAATCCGTGCATATACGGCTGACGGCTCTCAGCAAAAGGTTTTCCGGACGGGTGAGCAGATTGTTTTCCGGCTTGAATATACGGTGAACAAGCCGGTCGATGACGCAGTTTTCGGAATCGGAATATTCAGCCGTGACGGTATACAGTGCTACGGAACGAATACAAGAATAGACAAGCATAAGGAATTCAGGCTTGAAAAAAGCGGAACAGCTGAAATTGTTCTGGAGGATGTCGGACTTCTTGCCGGCGAATACCTTATAGATTTCGCTATCGAAACAGGCGACGGAATCCCCGTTGACTACTATCGTGAAGCATACAAGATAGAGATGATAAATTCCGCAGGCGATGTCGGAATTGCAAGAATAAGCCATAAATGGAAGATAAACTGATCTTCCGGCTGAAAAGAAGGTAAAATATGAGCAATACAAGCGATTACATGGAAAAAAAGACGTGCGGAGGAATCAGGGCATTTTTCCGGAGACTGTTTTTTGGCTTTCTTTTTGAAGGCTTCAGTGCGGTGTCTCAGGATATAGAGCTTATGAATCAGCGTGCCGGAGATATCGAAAGAGCAGTCTGCGGAATCCAGAAGCAGATAGACGAGCTTCGTGAAGAGGTTCTGACAAGATCACGCTCTGACGCCGATATCCTTGAACGTCTGAATACTCTTGAAGCTCTCAGGAACGATATCGAAACAATAAGCGTCAATCTCAGGAATAATAACACGGCTATCGAGAGACTTTCAGCTGACGGTGAATTTGCAAAGCTCAAGCTGAATGTCATTGAAAAGGGCATGAAGAACAACAGGCTCAGGATAAATCAGCAGAACGAGGCTGTACAGCCTGCTCCGGCGGCAGAGGTATCCTCCGGCGGCGGAGAATCTGAGTACGATGAAATAGACTATTTCGATTTCGAGAATCATTTCAGAGGTTCTATCGAGAGCATCAGAAAGGCACAGGAAATATATCTTGAATACTTCCGTGACAAGACGAATGTAGTTGATATCGGCTGCGGACGAGGTGAATTCCTCAGTCTCATGAAGGACAATGGCATTAATGCACGGGGAGTTGATATTTACCAGCCGTATGCTGATTACTGCAATATGAAGGGACTTCCTGCCGAGTGCGGCGACGGAGTGAAATATCTGTCAGAGCAAGGCAGTGTGGACGGAATCTTCGTCGGACAGGTTGTGGAGCATCTTAAGATAAGCCAGATAATAAGTCTGTGCAATACAGCCTATGAGAAGCTTGCGGAGGGCGGCTGTATCGTTATTGAAACGCCCAACCCGACTTCGCTTGCAATCTATACGAACGCATTCTATATTGATCCTTCGCATATAAAGCCTGTACATCCGCTGACAATGAAGTACTTCCTCGAAAAGGCAGGCTTCAGAAATATCAGCATTGTATATACAGAGCAGAGCAGACCGCCGTTTGAAATACCGGAGCTTGATATAGAAGGAGCCGGAGAATTCAATAATGCTATGAAGAATGTTTCCGGACTGCTTTACGGAAGTCAGGATTACGCTGTAATTGCTGTAAAATAAGGACAGGAGAAATAAAATGGAAAATAAAATAAATATAGAGGAAATAATGACGCAGATAAAGCGTGAGATAGAGGAAAAGGGACTCACCTCCGATATGCTCAGCTTTGAGGATGTCCCCTACAAGAAGCCGGTACAGGTTTCAGCTGAGGCAGGAGCTTCACTTTCTGCCGCAGACGAGGCTCTTGCCTACGTCAACGCACATCACTATATCCAGCCGTATAAGCCGCTTGCCGGAAATCCCATAGTGGTATTCATCAAGAAGGTTATACGCAAGCTTACAAAATTCTATGTTGAACCCGTTGTTTTTGAGCAGAACAGCTTCAATGCAGCGGCAGTCAACGTACTTAACGTAATGAAAAGCTCCGCAGAGAGCCGTCAGGATGATAATTCCGGCGAGCTTCTTTCAAGACTCGAAACACTGGAGCTTGCACATAAAGAGCTTCGCAGCCGTATTGATTCCCTTGAGCGTGAAAATGCCGCTCTAAAGGAAGAACTCGGAAAGCAGGATACGGAATGAGGATAGTACAGCTTCTGACAACGATGTCCTTCGGCGACGCTATCGGAAACGATACAATAGCTCTTAAGGGAGCAATCGCCGATATGGGCTATACATCCGAGATATATGCGGAAAATGTTGATAAGCGTCTGCCGGCTGATACAGCTAAGAATATCAGCCGCCTGAAGGAGCTTAAAAAGGATGATATCCTTCTTTACCACAAATCCACAGGAACAGACCTTACATTCAGGATACAGGAGCTTCCATGCCGGAAAATAATGATATACCACAACATCACGCCGCCGGAATTCTTCCGTCCTTACAGCACTGCCGCTACAACGCTGACGGAATACGGCTATAAGGGCGTGGAGCATCTCAGGGACAAGGTTGAATACTGCCTTGCAGATTCTGCCTATAACAGGTCGGAGCTGCTCAGAATGGGATATACCTGCCCCATTGACGTGAGACCTATACTTATCCGCTTTGAGGATTATAAGCAGGCTCCGGCAAAGAATATCCTCAGCAGATACGGCGATGGAAAACGCAATCTTATCTTCGTGGGAAGAATTGCTCCCAACAAGAAACAGGAAAACGTGATAAGGGCATTTTATCAGTACAAGCGGCTTGATCCCGATTCAAGACTTATACTTGTAGGCTCTTATTCCGGCATGGAGAACTACTATGAGCGTCTTGTGAAATACGCTTCGGCTCTTGGTCTTGCAGATGATGTAATCTTCACCGGACATATAAAATTCAACGAAATACTTGCATACTACCGTCTTGCGGATGCCTTTGTCTGCATGAGCGAGCATGAAGGCTTCTGCGTTCCGCTTGCGGAGGCTATGTTCTTTGACGTTCCGATAATTGCATACGATACGAGTGCTATCGGCGATACTCTCGGCGGCTGCGGAGTCCTGCTTGACAGCAACGATCCCGTATTTGCCGCAAAGGTGATAAGACGTGTACTTACTGATGAACAGCTGAAAAAACAGATAATCGAGGGACAGCGCCGCCGTCTTGAGGACTTCTCCTACGACAGGATAAGAGATATTTTCGAGAAGCAGCTCAAGGCATTTATTGCTGCTAAGCAGTGAAAGCTCCCTCATTAAAGAAAGTGTGACAATATGAAAAAAATAGGATTTGTTATCCCGTGGTATGCCGACGGTATTCCCGGAGGAGCTGAAATGGAGCTTCGTGAAGTTGCGGGACATCTTCACAGTGCCGGAGTACGTCTGGAGATACTTACCACCTGTGTAAAGGAATTCGCCTCCGACTGGAGCAGAAATTACTACAAGGAAGGTCTTGACAAAACGGTAAACGGGATTACCATACGCCGCTTCAAAGTACGCAAAAGAGATAACGAGGCATTCGACGCCGTAAACGCGAAGCTTATGAGCGGCAATACAATTACTCAGGAGGAGGAGGATATCTTCCTCAGGGAAATGGTGAACAGTCCCGATCTTTACGAGTATATCAGCACCCATAACGACGAATACTCTCTGTTTGTGTTTATTCCGTATATGTTCGGAACTACATACAACGGAGCTAAGGTATGTCCCTATAAATCTGTGCTGATTCCGTGCTTCCATGACGAAAGCTACGCATATATGAGCCGTTTCAGAGAGCTTTTTCCGCAGACGGCAGGAATGGTATTCAATGCACGTCCGGAGGCAGAGCTTGCAGAAAAGCTTTACGGCTTTTCAAAAAGCGGAACGAAAACTACCGTCATGGGTATCGGAATGGATACCGATATTGTGCCGGATCCTGCGGAGTTCAGGGAAAAGTACGGCATAAAGGAAAAATTCATACTCTATGCCGGACGCAAGGATGAGGGAAAGAACGTTCATACGCTGGTAAAGTATTTCGCAGAGTATATAAAGCGTCACGATACCGATTTGAAGCTTGTGCTTATCGGCGGCGGAAATATAGATATTCCTGCCGGACTTATACTGGACAAGCGGGTAATTGATCTCGGCTTCGTTGACCGTCAGGACAAATACAATGCTCAGGGTGCGGCGGAATTCCTCTGCCAGCCCTCGAAGAATGAAAGCTTCTCGCTTGTTATCATGGAAAGCTGGCTGTGCGGACGTCCCGTTCTTGTACACGAGGACTGTGCCGTTACAAGGAATTTCGTTTCCGAAGCAAACGGCGGACTTTATTTCTCAAACTACTTTGAATTTGAAGCCTGTACCGACTATATCATCGGAAACAGCGATACCGCATGGCTTATGGGAAGCAACGGAAAAGAATATGTAAAGCGTAATTTTGACTGGGATGTCATTGTTGACAAATACAAGACATTCTTCAGGGATATCACCGGAGAGAAGGACTAATGAAAAGAATTGCACTGGTAAATCAGAGATACGGTCTGGAGGTAAACGGCGGCTCTGAATACTATACCCGTCTTATCGCTGAAAGACTTACCGATGCCTTTGAGGTAGATGTGATCACCACAAAGGCTCTGGACTACACCACATGGGAAAATCATTATCAGGCTGACTGTGAAGATATAAACGGCGTTCATGTGCGAAGATTTCCTGTAAAGGAATGCCGTGCAGAGGATTTCAACAGCTATAACGGCGCATATCTTGCTCAGATAGGTGCGGGAAAGGCTGATTTTTCAGCGGAAAAGCTCTGGTTTGAGAAGCAGGGACCGTATTCGCCGGAAGCTATTGAATATATCAGGGCGAACAAGGATAATTACGACGCCTTTATATTCGTGACTTATCTTTACTATCTGACTGTAATGGGACTTCCCGAAGTGGCTGAAAAATCCATCTTTATCCCGACTGCCCACGAGGAACCCTTCATTCATTTCAAGACATTTGAGAAGCTCTTTACTCTGCCGAAGGCATTCGTATTCCTTACGGACGAGGAAAAAGCTCTTGTACAGAGACTTTTCGACTGCAAAAGTATTCCCTGCGAAGTCATGGGAACAGGTGTTGAAGTTCCGTGTACTCCGGATGAACAAGCTTTCAGAAGCAAGTTTGATATCGCCGGAGATTACATCATCTATGTCGGAAGAATCGACGAGGGAAAGAATTGTCCGGAGATGTTCCGGTATTTCATGGAATATAAATCACGCAATCCCGAAAGCGGGCTTAAGCTTGTGCTTATGGGAAAACCGGTATGCAAAATACCGAAGCATAAGGATATAATAAGTCTCGGCTTTGTAAGCGAGGAGGATAAATTCAGCGGCATATCCGGAGCAAAGGCTCTTGTACTTCCCTCTGAATTTGAAAGTCTGTCCATTTCCGTTCTTGAGGCAATGACGCTCTCCGTGCCGGTCATAGTTAACGGCAGGTGCGAGGTTCTCAAAGGTCACTGCACCAAGAGCAACGGCGGACTTTATTATACAAATTACTTTGAATTTGAGGGTATCCTCAGTTATATTTTCAGTCATGACAGCGAGTATCAGATACTTCGTGAGAATGCCGGTGAATACGTTGAAAAGAACTATCGCTGGGATGTTATCATGAACCGCTTCAAAGGACTTATAGCCGGAATTTCCGGCTGATTCGGAAAGGATGACCGCATTTAAATGAATACGTTTGCAGTTTTGTGTATACTGGGATTTCTGTTTTCCTGCTGTGCCGCCTGCGTCTGGCTGCGGAAAAGAACAATTGCAGAAGCTGTTGTTATAGGAGCAGTAATATTCTTCTTCTCGTACATCTTCGGAAGCATGGCACTCTTTGTCATCGACCGTTTTTCACTGTTCCGTGCGGCAGCTGCAGCTTTTGCAATAGATGTCACCACTCTCGGTGCGGCAGTATTTTACAGAAAGCCAAAGCCATTCAGTCTGAAAAATCTTGTGGATATCGACTTTTCCATGAAAGACCTTATCATCCCTCTGGTGGTATGTATAGTTTCACTTCCGTTTGTTTCCGTGAAGAACGAGATATTCGGCATGGGACAGGATGAGGGTGTATATCAGATACAGGCACTCAATTTCATGTACAACGACAACGCACGTCAGAAGGATATCGAGGAATATCACCTTCTGGAGGACGCAGAGGACAAGGCAAATTTTGAATACATGGTAAAATCGCTGGGCGGCTACGATATCCAGCATAAGGATTATCCTGAAACGGTCTATGATTATGATGTGAGTCCGGTATCGGGAATATTCCACGGAATACCTACATATACCGCCATGCTGGCTATGTGGGGAGAGATTTTCGGTGCAGAGGATATGGTTGATATTGAAACGATATTCTACATCATGGCGATTTTTCTGGTGTATTACGTCTGCCGTAATCTCAGGCTCAAATCGTCGTCAAGGATATGTGCCTGCATACTTACGGCACTGTCTCCCGTAGTTTTATGGGTAGCGAAATCCACGCTGACAGAAATGTTCCTTGCCGTTATTCTTCTGGCATTCATGTATATCATCACCGACGACGAGCGTCCGAAGCAGAAGTGGCTGTCGATAATTCCGGCGGCTGCATTCGGATGCTATCATGTGTCGATATACACAATGCTGCCGGTATTCATAATGGTCTACGGCGGAATGTATGTCTTTACCCGTGAGAAGCAGTATGCGATACTCACTCCGGCTGTAACGGCTGGATATCTTGCAAGCTTCTTCATGATGAAGCAGGTACAGCCGATGTATACAATGAACAATTACAGCGTGGTTTTTTACGGCGGAATCAACGTGCATAACATTACTTCGGTTGTGACAGCTGCTTCAGTGGGATTGATAATCGCTTCGTGCATATTTGTGTTCATCATTTCCCGTACAAACAAGAAATTCAATCAGGAGGATTTCAGCAGGAAGCTCAGTGAAAGCCGTATTTTCAGGATATTTGCGGTAATGCTGATAATTCTTCCGCTTGCGTATATAGCATTCAAGACGCTGAGCAAGTACGATAACTGGAACGACGCAAGTCATGTAGCTATTCTCGGCTTCGGCATGAATGCAGGACTTGTATTCGTCTGTCTCGGAGGACTTGCCGCACTGTTCAGTACAAAAAGATTCATTGAGAATAACTCACGTCTTGTATTATTCGTGATGTTCTTCTACTGCGTACTTGTCTACTCGTCATTCCTGCGGTTTGAGATACAGTATTACTACTATTATTCGAGATATCTGGCACCGTTCATACCTGTGGCAGTCATATTCGCTGCTATCTCCCTTGACAGATGGGACGGACGTGTGATATATCCTGCCGCTGCACTGAGTCTGCTTATAAATATGCCGTATATCCGTCTGCAAAAAGACGCAAAGGATGATACACGAATGGAATGGAGCGTCCTTGAGGATGTTACCGACTTTGTGGACGAGGATTCCTGCGTGGTTATCTGCCGTAAGTATGCTCCGGAGCTGTGGCTTCCCCTGCGTACCATAACAGATACTCATGTATATCCGCTTGACGAGAAGGATCAGGATCAGTTCATCGAGCTGAGAAGCCGCTACGACAAGGTGTTATGTATTTCAGACAAGGAGCTTCCGGCAGATGAATTCATAGTCCACTACAAGAATGTAGTAAACCACTCAGAGGATGATCTCAATAATACCGGAAAATTCGTGCCGATGTCCCTGAAATACATGGAGGTACAGGACGATATCTATGTGTACTCCTATGAAAAGTACAAGCTGAACTATGAGGCGGCAGAGGATTACCGTTATTTCAGTGGATTTTCAGCCATTGAGGGTGATTTCTGCTGGACTGCTCAGGAAAATACCGAGATAATCGGAAGGCTCTATCCGTCCGACTACACTGCTACGGTTTCGTTCGGAACAGTCATTCCCTTTGGCAGTCTTGATACCGAGGAAATCAGCGTGACAATGTATATAAACGGAGAAGCAGTCGGTTCTGCCGATATCACTCCCGCAAATAACTGTACCGATATCACCTTTGATATACCTGAGGAGCTTATCGAGGATGGCAGAAATATCATAGGCTTTGAAACTGATATGTGGAACACATCTGATGTAAATCCGAATGATAACCGTATAGTCGGAATACCGCTTTCATCAGTCGTATTTGAGGCTGTCTGAAAAAAGGAAGGAAAGGATAAATAATATGAAGCTGATAATTCAGATTCCATGCTACAACGAGGAAGAAACACTGGAGCTTGCCTACAACGATCTTCCCAGACATATAGACGGAATTGATACCATAGAATATCTTATCATCAAC
Source organism: Ruminococcus sp. (assembly GCA_045587105.1). GTDB lineage: Bacteria > Bacillota > Clostridia > Oscillospirales > Ruminococcaceae > Ruminococcus. Next base: position 8,627 of record JAZNBR010000074.1, on the reverse strand, counting down.
GACGGAAGCAAGGACAATACCGCCGCTAAGGCAAAGGAGCTTGGTTTTCATCATATCGTGAACTTCAAGCAGAACAAGGGTCTTGCAAAGGGCTTTATGGCTGGAATCGACGCATGTCTCCACCTCGGTGCAGATATCATTGTCAATACAGACGCTGATAATCAGTACTGTGGTGCGGATATCGAAAAGATAGTCCGTCCCATTCTGGAGGAGAAGGCTGATATCGTAATCGGTGAGCGTCCTATCGACGAAACAGAGCATTTCTCATGGAAAAAGAAGAAGTTCCAGCATCTCGGAAGCTGGGTGGTGCGTGTTGCATCCGGAACAGATATCCCCGACGCACCAAGCGGATTCCGTGCGTATTCAAGAGAAGCAGCTCTCAGACTGAACGTTGTCAACGAGTACACCTATACGCTTGAAACTATCATTCAGGCTGGAAACAACAAGACAGCCATGACATCCGTACCGATCAGAACAAATCCCGAAACAAGACCGTCTCGACTTTTCTCCAGTATGTGGCGTTACATGAAGCGTTCATCAACGGTAATCACACGCTCATTTGTAATGTACAAGCCGCTGAAATTCTTCATGACAATAGGCTCAGTCCTGATGCTTCTCGGAGCGATTCTCGGCATACGCTTCCTTGTGTTCATGGGAATGGGCGAGGGCGATGGTCATATACAGTCGCTCATTCTGACAGCTATATTCATAATGCTCGGCTTCCAGACGATAACAATGGGGCTTCTCGGCGATACGATAGCCGCAAACAGAAAGCTGCTTGAAGATATACAGTACAGGGTAAGAAAGGCTGACTGTGAGGAAAAGGATGAAAAGAATGGCGGACAATAAGAAAAAACTTGTGATGATAGGACCGGTTTATCCGTATAAGGGCGGAATTTCCCATCATACCGGCTCTATGGTGAAGAATCTGAAAAAGGATTTTGACGTTAAAACAGTATCCTATAAAATGCAGTATCCGAAGATCCTGTTCAAAAAAGAACAGCGTGACTATGCCAATGATGTTCTGAAAATAGACGATGCACAGTTTCTCATAAATACTGCAAATCCGTTCAATATCATCGCCAGTGCGATGAAAATAAAGAAAATGAAGCCGGATTTCATGATTATGCAGTGGTGGCACCCTTACTTTTCGCCGTGCTATATACTTCTTTCTGCAATGCTGAGAAAGATTCCGAAAATTTTCGTATGTCACAATGTATTTCCGCACGAGCGTTTTCCGCTGGATAAATTCCTCACAAAACAAGTTCTGAAAAAAGGAGCAGGCTTCATAACGCATTCCAGAATGGATGCCGATGATCTTAAAAGCATTCTGAGCAGACCTAATTACGAAACAACAGTTATTCCGACATTTAATATGTTCAAGATAAAAGACATGAGCCGTGAAGAAGCAAGAAAAATTCTCAGAATTCCCGAGGACAGAAAGATAATGCTGTTCTTTGGCTTTGTAAGGGAATATAAGGGACTGAAGCACATCATAAAAGCAATGCCCGATATAATTGCTGCCGACAAAGATGTTCAGCTCATGGTCGTCGGGGAATTCGGCGGCGATAAGGCAGACTATATGAACCTTATTGAGAAAAGCGGAGCCAGCGACTCAATAAAGGTCGTTGACGGCTATATTCCTGACAAGGAGATAGAGAAGTATTTTGCTGCCTGCGATCTTGTTGTGCTTCCCTATGAATCTGCAACACAGAGCGGAATAGTACAGATTGCATACAGTTTTGAAAAGCCGGTAATAGCTACGGATGTCGGCGGACTTCCGGAGGTTGTGCTCGACGGAAAGACGGGATATATCGTTCCGCCGAAAAATCACGAAGCACTCGGCGCAGCAGCAGTGAAATTCTTCAAAGAGAAAAAAGCAGAGGAATTCGGAAATAATGTCCGTGCTGAAGCTTACCGCTATTCGTGGGACAGAATGAATGAAGTAGTGAAGCGTCTTGCGGAAAAGGCGGAAAGAAAATGACGAAAAAGCTGAATCTTAAAAAAATCGTCAGGCTTCTGGGAAACGCTCTTGTTATAGCGGCACTCCTGTTTGTAGTAAAAAAGTTTGCTGATATGGACATAGATCCGAAGGATCTTGCTTCGGCTGAGATTATCATATCGCTTCTGCTCGGAATCGCAGTTCAGGGATTCTTTATCGTGATAGGATGTATCCCGTGGCTTGGCTTCACGAGAGCACTTTCGTCAAGGAAGATACCGTTTTCTGCGGCAATGCCGGTATATACGAAATCGAATATCTACAAGTATGTTCCCGGAAACGTATTCCAGTATGTGGGAAGAAACAAGCTTGCCGTCGACATGAATATCAGCCATGTCGATGTTGCCTGTGCTACCATTCTTGATATACTGTTCTGCGTGTTCTGGACAGGAATCATCGCTATGGTGCTTCTGAGAGGAAGCATTGCCGGACTTCTTGAAAAATACGGAGAGAAATTCCTCATTGTAGGCATTGCCGGAGTACTTCTTATAGCGGCGGTATTTATATTTGTACGGATAAAGTTCGGAGATAAGCTGAAGGAATATATTTCACGCTATTCAAAGGCTTTTGAAAAGGGAAACAGAAAAAGTGCAGTGGCTGGGATTTTCTACTACCTTGCAAGCAACAGCGTGCAGGCGGCAGGTTATTTCATGTGTCTGCTTCTTATTGTCGGGGATACATCGAACTTCGGTGAGCTTACCGTTCTGACGGGAGCGTTCATGTTTGCGTGGATAATCGGATTTGTAACTCCCGGTGCACCCGGAGGAATAGGTATCCGTGAGGGTGTAATGATATTCGTGAGCGGAGCGGCACATCAGGAGAGGATAGTCCTCTTTGTACTTGTAATGCGTCTTGCTTCCGTTTTTGCGGACTTGGCGGCATTTGCAGTCGGACAGATATATCTGAGCAGACATAAGGAAAAAACTGCGGAATAAATTATATTATTCAGTGGCGATACTTTTTGTTGTCCGAAACTTGATTAAAATAAATGTGTGTAGAGGACGGCATCCACGACATCCCACAAAATAAACTGCAATTCTTGACGGGCGGATGTAGTCATCCGCCCCTACAATTAAAATTATTTAAACATACAAATTGATTTGCATGAAATGCTTGTTTTTTTTCTGATATTATGTTATAATATAAGTGATTATATCACGAAGGAGTGAGTTTATGGTAGGATTTGAAAATCATATAGGAAAAATCACCGTATCTGAAAGCTATATCACTGAGATAGTGCGTCATACAGTCATGGACTGCTTCGGCGTTTCGGGACTTTCCGGTGTGAATACCTTTCAGCGTACGATGTCGGGACTTACCTTCGGAAAGGCTTTTAAATCCAAAAGCGGAGTATCCGTCCGCATCGGAAAGAACGGAGGTCTTGTTATAGATCTTCACATAAAGGTGAGCCACGGCACCAATATTACTGCTGCTGTAAACAGTATTATCCATAATGTTTCATTTACCGTTGAGGAAACAGCAGGAATACCCGTGCAGAAGGTCAATGTATACGTTGACGATATGACAGTATAAAATACAGATTATTAATAAACTTGCGGTATATTCCGGATTTCCGGTACTGCAAAAAACTGAATGGAGGATCGGAATTGATTAAGGGTTCCATGCTTAGAGACGCCATTATATCGGCGGCAATTACTATTAACAACAGAAAACGTGAGGTCGATGAACTTAATGTTTATCCCGTTCCGGACGGAGATACCGGTACAAATATGTCCATGACAATAGAAAATTCAATCGCTGTACTCAAAAGAATCGGCGATGACGCACCTGTTTCTGAGGTGGCAAAGGCTGCGGCTTCTGCTTTCCTGAGAGGTGCAAGAGGAAATTCCGGCGTAATTCTGTCGCTGATTTTCAGAGGATTTTCAAAGGGACTTGCTCAGTGTACCGAGGCAGGCTGCGAGGATTTCGCAAATGCACTTTCACTCGGAGTTGAGGCTGCATACAAGGCTGTAATGAAGCCTACTGAGGGAACAATCCTCACCGTAGTGAGATTAGCCGCAGAAAAGGCAAAGGAAACAGCTCTCTCTACAAACGATACAGAAATCTTCTGGAACGCTGTCTGCGATGAGGCAGAAGCCACACTTGCAAAGACAACAGAAATGCTTCCTCAGCTTAAAAAGGCAGGCGTAGTTGACGCCGGAGGAATGGGACTGCTTATAATTTTCCGTGCCATGACCGCTGTTTTTGAGGGCGGAGCTATCGCAGAACCGGCTGAGACCAGCACTGATACTTCCGGCGACGCTGATTCCTTCCGCAGTGCAGTAAGCGAATATGACGAGGAAATCAATTATACATACTGTACAGAATTCATGCTTGAAAAGAAAAAGGACTGCCCTGATGTATTTATGCTCCGTGCATATCTTGAAACAATCGGTGACTGCGTTGTGGTTGTTGACGATGAGGAGATAATCAAGGTACACGTTCATACAGACAATCCCGGAAAGGCTCTCCAGAAGGGACTTGAATTCGGCTGGTTCATCAACGATCCCAAGCCCAAAATCGAGAATATGCGTATCCAGCATCAGAATAAGGTCAAGGAAGCTAAAACAGCCGAGGAAGAAGGCTTTACTCCGGCAGAACAGGAAAAGGATTTCGGATTTGTTGCTGTTGCCGCAGGTCACGGTCTTGAAGCTATGTTCACCGATCTTGGTGCAGACGCTATCGTGCAGGGCGGACAGACTATGAATCCGTCCACAGACGATATTCTCAGAGCAATAATGCAGACTCCTGCAAAGACTGTCTTTGTACTTCCGAACAACAAGAATATCATTATGGCGGCAGAACAGGCAGTAAGACTCGCAGACAGAAAGGTCTGCGTGCTTCAGACAAGAACTATTCCCCAGGGTATTTCCGCAATGCTCGCATTCGACGAAACACTCAGCCTCTCTGATAACAGAATCAATATGACAAAGGCATTTGAAAAGGTTTCTACCGGACTTGTCACCTTTGCCGCAAGAGATTCTGAATTTGAAGGAAAACAGATTAAAGAGGGCGAAATCCTTGCTCTTGAAAACGGTAAGCTCGCCTTTACAGAAAAGGATATCAACAAGGCTGTTATCAAGCTGACAAAGAAGCTTGCAAAGGGCGATACAAGCTATGTTACGCTGATTCACGGTGCTGATGTTACAACCGAGAACGCCGAGGAGCTTCTCGAAACACTCCAGTCCAAGCTCAGCAGTAAGATCGACGTAATGCTCGTTGACGGCGGACAGCCTGTTTATTACTATATAATTTCAGTTGAATGATAATCAGAAAGTCGAGGTAAAAATAAAATGGCTAAGGAAAAAAAGGTAACAGAAATCACCTCAATGGATGAGGATTTCGCACAGTGGTATACAGATATCTGCAAGAAGGCAGAGCTCGTTGAATATACAAGCGTAAAGGGCTGTATGGTAATCCGTCCTTACGGCTACGCTATCTGGGAGAACATCCAGCGTATCCTTGACGGAATGTTCAAGGCAACAGGTCATGAAAATGTATGTATGCCTATGTTCATCCCTGAAAGCCTTCTCCAGAAGGAAAAAGATCACGTTGAGGGCTTTGCTCCCGAAGTTGCATGGGTAACTCACGGCGGAAGCGAAAAACTGGAGGACAGGCTTTGTGTACGTCCTACATCAGAAACTCTTTTCTGTGAGCATTATGCAAATATCATCCATTCATACAGAGATCTTCCAAAGCTCTACAACCAGTGGGTAAGCGTTGTCCGTTGGGAAAAGACAACACGCCCCTTCCTCCGTTCAAGAGAATTCCTCTGGCAGGAGGGACATACAATTCACGCTACCGCTGAGGAGGCAATCGAGGAAACAGAGCGTATGCTGAACGTATATGCTGAGTTCTGCGAAAATGCACTTGCTATGCCAGTTGTAAAGGGTAAAAAGACAGACAGCGACAAGTTTGCAGGTGCAGAAGCTACCTACGCTATCGAGGCTCTCATGCACGACGGAAAGGCTCTTCAGGCAGGAACCTCCCACTATTTCGGAGACGGTTTTGCAAAAGCATTTGAAATACAGTACACTGACAAGGAAAACAAGAGGGTTTTCCCGCACCAGACAAGCTGGGGCGTAACAACACGTCTTATCGGTGCAGTTATCATGACTCACGGCGACAACGAGGGACTCGTTCTTCCGCCGGCAGTTGCACCTGTTCAGGCAGTTATCATCCCTATCGCACAGCACAGGGAAGGAGTACTTGAAAAGGCGGCAGAGCTTAAGGAGCGTCTTGCTAAGACTGGCTGCCGTGTAAAGCTTGACGACAGCGACAACTCTCCCGGATGGAAGTTCTCAGAGTACGAGATGAAGGGTGTTCCTGTCCGCGTTGAAATAGGTCCTAAGGATATCGAGAACGGTCAGTGTGTAATCGCTTCACGCTGGAACGGCGAAAAGGTTGTTGTTCCGCTTGAAAAGCTTGAGGAAACAGTTGCCGCTAAGCTTGATGAGGCTCGTGAGGGAATGTACAACAAGGCTCTTGAAAATATGAACAGCAGAACATATTCCTGCGAGACAATCGACGAGATCAACAAGGCTCTTGAAGAAAACGGCGACGGATTTATCAAGGCTATGTGGTGCGGAGATGAAGCCTGCGAGGATGAGGTAAAGGAAAAGACAGGCGTTGGCTCACGCTGTATCCCCTTCATGCAGGAACGTAAGGCAGGCAACTGTGTATGCTGCGGAAAGCCTGCAAAATGTACAGTTTACTGGGGCAAGGCTTATTAATATCATACGATTATCAGCATAATCTGCCGTCAGAATGAATATAATGTGCCGTAAAGATTTTTTCGGAGGTACATTGATATGTCGGACAAGACGGTAAAGCAGAATCACAATATTATACTGGAAAACCGCAGAAGCATGAGCATTTCGGGCGTGACAGACGTTGACAGCTTTGATGAAAAAACTATAAGTCTCTATACGGAGCTCGGGGAACTGGTAATTCAGGGACGTGAGCTTCATATAGACTCCATGAGCGTCGAAACTGGAAATATGACCATAACCGGTGATATCTGGTCGATGGTCTACGGCGACAGGGACAGGAAGGGACCACTTTCGGCATTGGGGAGATTATTCCGATGAATGTTCCGGAAACCTTCTTCTCCGTTCATGAGGAACTGGTGCTTTTCGGACTGTCATGTCTTATGGGCTTTCTGCTGGGAATTGTCTACGATGTATTCCGGACGGCAAGGGTGATTCTTCCCCACAAGAACTGGATGGTCTTCGCTGAGGACGCAGCATTTCTTGTGTTCTATGGGATAGTCCTTTCAGCCTTCGTTTCAGCCGCTTCACGCGGGGAACTGCGTTTTTACTTCGTTATCGGAAATACAGCAGGCTTTGTTCTGTATCTTGCAACGGTAGGCAGTGTGGTTATCGCAGCCATGAAAAAGCTCTGTTATTTTGTAAAAAAGACGATATGGATAGTTTCTTTGCCGCTGCGGACTTTTTATGTATTTATAAGTAAAAAAGCAACGGTCAAATTTGTGGGATGTTCCAAATTTATAGTAAATACTATTAAAAAAATAGGAATACTATTGCTAAAAAGACTGAATCTGTTGTATAATAAAAGAGAATCCAGAATGAAAAGGAATGTGACTGAAGGTGCCGAAAAGGTCAAAGCAAGAAAAAAAGGGTCTGTTCAATAAGGCGCTTATCCGAGTGTTGGCTGTGGCAATTGTTGCCGGATGCGTTATGATAATCTATTCAACCGAAAAAGAATGTGCCGGAAAAGAAAGAGAGCTTAATTCGATCAAAGCGAAAATCGAAGAATATGAGGTCGAAAACGCCGATCTTCAGCAGATCGTTGAAAGTGATGATTTGTCAGTCTATATTGAAAGAATCGCTGTGGAAGAACGTGACTATGCTTATCCGGACGAGCGTAGATTCTACGATACATCAAGGGACTAATTTTAAAGGAGTAAAATATACATATGCAGCAGCTGGAAATTGGTAAAATCTACAACGGAAAGGTGAAGGGCATAACTCAGTATGGTGCTTTTGTCGATATCGACGGCGGCGGAACAGGTATGGTTCACATCTCTGAAATCGCTAATACATTCGTTAATGAGATAAGAGATCATCTGACGGAAAACCAGGAGGTCAAGGTTAAGGTCATAGGCGTGAATGAGGCAGGAAAGGTGAGCCTTTCCATAAAAAAAGCCATCGAAGCCGATCAGGCTGCTCCTGCGGCACCAAGACAGCATCAGAAAAAATCTGGTGACGGCGGTCAGAACCGAAGCAGGGCTAACGTCTGGGAACCTAAAAAACAGCAGCCCCTCTCTGAAATGTCCTTTGAGGATATGATGTCCCGCTTCAAGCAGACAAGTGAGGAACGTCAGTGCGATCTCAAAAGAAGTACTGACAGAAAAAACGGAACCCGAAGAAAATAATCAAAAGAACGGTTTTTATACCGTTCTTTTTTTAAATATCACACCCGAATGTACATAATGTCCACTTTATCCTCTTGGATACGTATCGCATTTGTTTATATATACAAAAAAAGATTTTTCACTCCATTTTCGCTTGACTTTTCACATATTTCGTAGTATAATAATTAAGCACTAAGGTTATGGCGGCATAGCTCAGCTGGCTAGAGTACTCGGTTCATACCCGATTGGTCG
>JAZNBR010000073.1:0-41227 GCA_045587105.1 Ruminococcus sp. | reverse complement strand
AGCGTCACGCTGCTGCCGAGGTAATAGTTTAAGCGAGCGAGCTTTTACTGACCATGCCGGACATAGGAATGTGCGTCAGCACATGGGAACGTGTATCGGGGGCACCGCTGGTGCCGGGTGCAGCGTCACGCTGCTGTCATGGATAAAATAACCAAAATATAAGGGATGAACTGTTAATATTTAATAATAGAAAATGTGATTTTATGCTTGCTTTTTTTATTATTATGTGTTATTATATAGAGTAAGAAGTTGTGCCATGATGAAAAAAATGGCAAATTTAATAACGTACATAAAAAGTGTACGGGTTGGGAGATCAATATGCCAAAAAGACAGGATATTAACAAAATTATGATCATCGGCTCTGGCCCTATCATTATCGGTCAGGCGTGCGAATTTGACTATTCCGGTACTCAGGCGTGCAAGGCTCTGCGTAAACTCGGATATGAGATCGTTCTCGTAAACTCAAATCCTGCAACGATCATGACAGATCCCGATGTTGCTGATATAACTTACATCGAACCTCTTAACCTTGCAAGACTCACTCAGATTATCGAAAAGGAAAGACCGGACGCACTTCTTCCTAATCTCGGCGGTCAGTCCGGACTTAACCTCTGCTCCGAGCTTGACAAGGCAGGTATTCTTGAAAAATATAACGTTCAGGTAATAGGCGTGAAGGTAGACGCTATCGAACGCGGTGAGGACCGTATCGAATTCAAAAAGGCTATGGACGCAATCAACATCGGAATGCCCCGTTCTGAGGTTGCATATACCGTTGACGAAGCTGTAAAGATCGCTGAAAAGCTTAAATATCCCGTTGTTCTCCGTCCTGCCTATACAATGGGCGGTACCGGCGGCGGAATGGTATACAATGTTGACGAACTTAAGGTTGTATGCGAAAGAGGTCTTCAGGCTTCCCTCGTAAATCAGGTTCTCGTTGAGGAATGTATCTTCGGCTGGGAAGAGCTTGAGCTTGAAGTCGTAAGAGACGCTGACAACAACAAGATCACTGTATGCTATATCGAAAATATTGACCCTGTCGGAGTTCATACAGGCGACTCCTTCTGCTCCGCACCTATGCTGACTATTCCTGAGGATGTCCAGAAGGAGCTTCAGGAAATGTCCTATAAAATTATAGAAGCTATCAACGTTATCGGCGGATGCAACTGTCAGTTCGCCCGCAATCCTGAAACAGGACGTATCGTTGTAATCGAAATAAATCCCAGAACTTCACGTTCTTCTGCACTTGCTTCAAAGGCAACAGGCTTCCCGATCGCTTTCGTATCAGCAATGCTTGCGTGTGGTCTCACTCTTAAGGATATCCCCTGCGGCAAGCACGGTACTCTTGACCAGTATCGTCCCAACGGCGACTACGTTGTAATCAAGTTCGCACGCTGGACATTTGAAAAGTTCAAAGGCTCCGAGGACAAGCTCGGCACTCAGATGAAGGCTGTCGGCGAAGTAATGAGCATCGGCAAGACCTACAAGGAAGCTTTCCAGAAGGCTATCAGAAGCCTTGAAATCGGACGCTACGGTCTTGGCTTCGCAAACAACTACAACGAGCTTACAAAGGACGAGCTTATTAATATGCTCCGTTATCCTTCAAGTAACAGACAGTTCATCATGTACGAGGCTCTCAGAAAGGGTGCTTCAATCGAGGAGCTTCACGAGCTTACAAGCATCAATAAGTGGTTCCTTGAACAGATGAAGGAGCTTGTAGACGAGGAAGAAGCTCTCATCGCAATGAAGGGTTCAGTTCCCGGAAAGGATGTCCTCAAGCAGGCTAAGCTTGACGGCTTCTCAGACAGATACCTCAGCAGTCTCCTTGAAGTTACTGAGGAAGAAGTGAGAAATGCACGCATCGGCTTCGGAATCAAGGAAGCATGGGAAGGCGTTCATGTAAGCGGAACTGAAAACGCTGCATACTACTACTCAACATATCATCTTGACGAGGACAACAGCCCCGTCAGCACAGATAAGCCGAAGATTATGATTCTCGGCGGCGGTCCTAACAGAATCGGTCAGGGTATCGAATTCGACTACTGCTGCGTTCATGCGGCTCTCGCTCTTAAGGAACTCGGCTTTGAATCAATCATCGTAAACTGCAATCCTGAGACTGTTTCCACAGACTACGATACATCCGACAAGCTCTATTTCGAGCCTCTTACACTGGAAGATGTTCTCAGTATCCACGAAAAAGAAAAGCCTGTCGGCGTAATCGCTCAGTTCGGCGGACAGACTCCCCTTAACCTCGCTAACGATCTTAAGAAATACGGCGTGAATATCCTCGGAACAACTCCTGAGACTATCGACCTCGCTGAGGACAGAGATCACTTCCGTGCTATGATGGACAAGCTGGAAATCCCCATGCCTGAGTCCGGAATGGCTGTTAATGTTGACGAGGCTCTTGAAATCGCAAACAGAATCGGATATCCCGTAATGGTACGTCCTTCCTACGTTCTCGGCGGCAGAGGTATGGAAATCGTTCACGATGACGAAATGATGAGAGTCTACATGGGTGCCGCTGTTGGTGTAACTCCTGACAGACCTATCCTCATCGACCGTTTCCTCAACCACGCTACTGAATGTGAGGCAGACGCTATCTCCGACGGCACAAACTGCTTTGTTCCCGCTGTTATGGAGCATATCGAGCTTGCCGGCGTTCACTCAGGCGACTCAGCTTGTATCCTTCCTTCAATGAACCTCTCTGATGAACAGGTTGCAAAAATCAAGGACTACACAAAGAGAATCGCTGTTGAAATGAACGTTTGCGGTCTTATGAATATGCAGTACGCTATCGAAGGCGATAAGGTATACGTTTTAGAAGCAAATCCCCGTGCGTCAAGAACCGTGCCGCTTGTATCAAAGGTATGCAGCATTAACATGGTCAAGATCGCAACAGAAATCATTACATCCTCTATAACAGGAAAGCCATCACCAGTGCCGGAGCTTCGTGACAAGATAATCACTCACTACGGCGTTAAGGAAGCTGTATTCCCGTTCAATATGTTCCCTGAGGTTGACCCTGTTCTCGGACCTGAGATGCGTTCTACCGGCGAAGTACTCGGTATGGCTCCCAGCTTCGGAGAGGCTTACTACAAGGCTCAGGAGGCTACTCAGCAGACAATTCTTCCTGAGGAAGGAACTGTTCTTCTCAGTATCTGCGACAGAGACAAGCCTGAACTCGTTGATATTGCAAAGGCTTTCTATGACCTCGGATTCAAAATCATCGCTACACACAAATGCTATAAGATTCTTGTTGACGCTGGAATCCCCTGCGAAAGAATCTTCAAGATCTACGAGGGACGCCCGAATATCGCTGACCAGATCGCAAACGGCGAAATCCAGCTGATTATCAATACTCCAGCCGGAAAGTCAAGCGCTCACGACGACAGCTATATCAGAAAGTCCGCTATCAAGCACAGAGTAACCTATATCACTACTATGGCTGCCGCTAAGGCAAGCGCTGAGGGTATCAAGGCTATGAAGGAAAATAAACTCTTCGGCGTTAAATCACTTCAGGCCCACCACGCTGATATCAAATAAAGCACCAGCGGTGCACCCGGCTCACGTTGCCGTGCTTCGCACTTACTCTATACGAGGCGATAATTGCCAATCGCATACGATAGAAAATTTAAACGTTAATTTGTAGGGGCGGACCTATGTGTCCGCCCTTTATATATTTTACGATATGCGGACGACCAATGGTCGTCCCTACAAATGGATAAGAACAATTTTCGGCGGTAATTTCGTAGGGACACGGCGTACCGTGTCCATTATTTTATCGCATACGGCAAAAAATTCAATGTTACAAATCGTAGGAGCGGACCTATGTGTCCGCACGCAAATAATCATGTTTATCGACAGACTGAAATGGACGGCAGTAAAGCCGTCCATTTATTTTTTTATTGCAATTGTAATCATCTTCAACATATTTGTCGTGAACGTCGCACCTGACAGATTTCTATCAAAAATGTGATTTGTTTTCAGTTTGCAGCGGAAAGTTTTCAACGCTCCGGCTTTGGGATGTTGAAAGTACACACTCAAAAAACACCCCGTTAAATTGCCGTTTTTTTGCATAAAATACAAGGCTGCGGATGTTACGACATAAAGAATTTTTAACCAATAAATTACAGCAATATAATGCTAAAAAAGTGTTGAGTGATGTGAATAAAGTTTCAACAGCGTGTTGAAACTATTGTGGAGCTGTGGAATTATATGTTGACAAATATGTTGAAAGTGTGGAAATCAACGTATAATCCATATTTTGGAGAGCCGGAAAAGTTGAAAAGCATGTGGATAATCGGGGAAAAAGTGTAAACAATAAAAATATGTTGTGGAAAACAGTACCGCAACAAATTCAACCAGAGGATATGATTGTATGAAAAAGTTTTTAGCAATATGTTCCGTATTCCTGTCGATTTGTGCAACATTCACAGGCTGTGGAGAGAAGGACAATTCAGACAGAACAGATCATAAGGATTCCGGAATTATGGATGACGACGGAAACTATATGCAGAGGGATACTGACCCGACTGCTGAGCGGATTGACGATGAAATTGATGATGTCAAGGACGCCGGCGAGGACATCATCGGTGGTGCTACGGATGCCGTTGACGATATACTTGGCGGTGATAATCAAGATCATCGTAACGACAACGAGGATAATCGTGAGAGACATTCCGAGACTGACAGAACGACAAGAGACCGATAAACAGAAAACCGCAGCGGAAGAGCTGCGGTTTTTGCGTATATCATGTGATATACAGAAAAGAAAGGATAAATATGAAAAGATTAATATTAGTTTACGATAGCCTTTTCAGTTTCCTTATCGAAGATATGGATTCTGTTAGGATCAATAGCAACCTTGATATCGTCGCCTGATCTTGCTGTTGATCTGGGGCTTACTCTTGCTGTAAGCGGAATACCCTCGCAGAGGAGGTAGAGGTAAGTCTCAGCACCCATAAGCTCAGTGATTTCAACGTTACAGTCGATAACACCTGTTGAAGCGTTAGAGAGGTACATTTCCTCATCGTGGATGCTCTCAGGACGAACACCGAGGATAATTTCTCTGCCAACGTAGTTACCGAGTTCAGGAGTAACCTTTGACTCAGGAACGATAATCTGGTACTTAACGCCAGCATGACCTCTTGAGTCGTTTGAGCCGAATTCAACGATGAACTGACCGTATTCTTCCTTAAGAACAGCGTCGATGAAGTTCATCTGAGGAGAACCAAGGAAGCCTGCAACGAACTTGTTTACAGGTCTCTCATAGAGGTTCTGAGGTGTATCAACCTGCTGAACGAAACCGTCCTTCATACAAACGATTCTGTCGCCCATTGTCATAGCCTCAGTCTGGTCATGAGTTACATAGATAAATGTTGTACCGAGCTTCTTGTGGATCTTAGCGATCTCGGTTCTCATCTGAGCACGGAGCTTAGCGTCGAGGTTTGAGAGAGGCTCGTCGAGGAGGAATACCTTAGGAGAACGAACGATACAACGACCGAGAGCAACTCTCTGACGCTGACCGCCTGACATAGCCTTAGGCTTTCTGTCGAGGAGGTGAGAGAGGTCGAGGATCTTAGCAGCCTCGTTTACCTTTCTTTCGATTTCATCCTTAGGAACCTTACGGAGCTTAAGTCCGAAAGCCATATTATCAAAAACAGTCATATGAGGATAGAGAGCGTAGTTCTGGAAAACCATTGCAATATCTCTGTCCTTAGGAGCGATATCGTTAACGAGACGGTCGCCGATGTAAAGCTCACCCTCAGAAATTTCTTCGAGTCCGGCGATCATACGGAGAGTAGTTGACTTACCGCAGCCTGACGGTCCTACGAGAACGATAAATTCCTTATCTCTTATCTCTAAATTAACATCTGTAACAGCAACAACGCCGCCCGGATATTTTTTATAAATGCCTTTAAGTGTTAAACCTGCCATTTAAATCCAGTCCTCCAGTTCAAAATTTCTTGCTAACAGTTAAATTTTTAATTTTATAATCGCACTATCAGCTATGATAATATAATACCAAACTTTGCGAAATTTTTCAAGATGTTAAATGACCAAAGTTACAATTGCTTGTTTGTTAAAATAGCCGAAAAAATAGGGGTAAAACTGTCGCAAAAGAGGTCGAAATCGGGGCGTTCAAACAAGTTTTCAACATCTTTGTGCAATAATTCTATACAGTCCCCAAAGCCCAGTGTTTCGGGCAAAACAAGACTTCCGAGTGAAATTCTCATAAGAACTTCAACGTGATTTCCGACTGCTGCGAACATTCTTTTAACTTGATGATATTTTCCTTCATAAAGCTCCACAAATGCCAGTTTATCGCTGTTTTCAGCCATTCTGACCTTTGCTGGAAGGCATAACTGTCCATCAGCCAATAACATTCCTTTTTTGAATATGTTAATATATTTATTTTCAAACGGTCTGTCAAGTTTCACAATATAGATTTTCGGTATATGGCTCTTCGGAGAGAGAATCCGGTGTGCAAGCTCGCCGTCATCCGTCACAAGAACTGCACCGAGAGAATCCTTGTCAAGTCTGCCTGCCGGAAAGAGTCCCTTTGTGCGGAATTCCGGCGGAATCAGCTCCAGAACAGAAGTACCGTCGTTGCTGTTTGTGGAGCATACATACCCCTCTGGTTTATTGACGAGAAAGTACCTGAATCTCTGGGCGGAAATCACCTTTCCCGATACAGAAACGCTGTCGCTGTCAGGATCAATTTTTGTATCAGATTTCTTCACAACGCTGCCGTTGAGGGTGATCTGTCCCTTTGCGGCAAGCTGTTTTATCTGGCTGCGGGACAGCTCAGAGCGTTCAGAAATGAATTTATCAAGGCGGATAAGCGGCATATTTTTTCCTCCGGAAGCATATTAATAATTCGGAATTCGGAATGCGGAATTATTGTAGGGAACGTCATCCGCATAACAACGCACCATTGGTGCAAAGGGGGTAATTTATAAATGAAAAGACGTACATTTATAGTAATCTCAGCGGCTCTTGTCGTGGGGGCGGTTTACATTGCCGTCACCGGCGAAAAAAGCGGAGAATCCGTCCGGAACAGTGAAAGAGTTCCGGCTGCGACTGTCAGCGAGCGTATCGGCTATTTTGCCTCTCACGGTTGGGAGGTCGAGGAAATCGCCGGAAAGCAGATTACAATTCCGGATGATTTTTCTCAGTCCTACGAGGATTACGCTCTGCTTCAGGACAAACAGGGGCTTCCTCTGCGTGAATACGCCGGAGAAAGCGGTCAGCTGTATGTATACGAGGTAAAAAATTACAGCCCTGATAGCAGAAAAATGCTGGCAGAGCTGCTTGTTTGCGGTGATACAGCGGTGGCTTCCATGATTTACAGTGAAGACGGCGGAAGCCTCCGCTTACCAGTTTCGTGAAATCAGAAAATGTTTATCATGTTTCCGATAAAGGGAATTCTTACAGCCATGCCCTTAACTGCACCATAAAAGAGAGCAATAACGAGAGCAAGCATACAGATTCCCACGAGAACGCCGATGATAGCACCAAGTACAGGAATAAGACCAACTACTCCCAGAACTACGCCTAAAATAATTCCTAAAATGAGCTGTGTAAGCTGCTGATTTGCATGGAAACGGCAATAGGTGGAGCTTCCGTTGAGAAGGATCGGCACAAAGAACAGAATCGGCAGAACATAGCAGACAGCTACGAGAATGTTGTTCTTCTGCACATCAGACTGATCGAAGCTGCTCTGTGCACTCTGGTCGTTGAAGTTTTCAAGGATTTCTTTCATTTGTATTTCCTCCGTTTTATTTATTTTTATGAAGTCTGAGCTTCATTATTAACGCTGTTTAGCTCGCTTATAACTGCCACAAAGCTGTCGATATCGGTAAAGTCCTTATAGACAGAAGCGAATCTGATATACGATATAGGATCAATCACACGGAGCTTATTCAGCACCAGATCGCCTATTTCGCTTGATTTTATGGTATTCAGCATTTCGTTGGCACAGTAGTTTTCCACAAAATCTGCAATTTCCTCAACCTGATCTATGGTGACAGGACGTTTTTTTATCGCACTGAAGATTCCCTTTATCAGCTTGGACCGGTCGAATGTCTCAAATCCACCAGCACGCTTTTCAACCATAAGAAGCGGAATTTCAACTACCTCGTAGGTTGTGAATCTTGCACGGCATTTTATACATTCTCTGCGTCGTTTTATGCGGTCGGCAAGATGACGGGTATCAGTAACCTTTGAATCCTCAAAGCCGCATACAGGGCAATTCATCAGTTATACCTCTCTATCATGTTATTAAGAATATTATAGCTTGACATAAGCTCGCTTATTCCGCTGAAATTATTTCTGTAAAGCTCCAGAATCACAGAGCAGTGCGGACTCATCATATACAGCAGATCGAAAAAGCGTTTAAAATCGAATCTTCCCTTGCCAATCGGGAGACAATCGCCCATTTCTCCGGAATCGCTTATATGAACGTGATCAACGGCAAGTCCTGCGGCTTCGATGAAGGTCATGGGTTTTTCCCCTGCACGTATAGCCTGTTTTGTATCAAGCACGAATGAGAACTCATTTCCGAGCATTGCGGCAATCTCTCTTATAAACGCCGCAGAGCCACTCTGACAGCGTGAAACGTTCTCAACGGCTACGGTTACGCCGAACTCCTTGCCGAGCCTGTAAAGCCTGCTGTAACGCTCACAGAAGAACTCCTTTGATCTGACTGACTTTGCACTGTGAAATACAAAGTATTCAGCTCCGACAATATTCATGAATCTGAAGAAGTATTTGTAATATTCAAGTGCGTCAGTGATACGGCGTTCGTAATCGGAGAAGAATGCAAGCTGTTCCATTTCGCAGGTAAAAGGATGAACGGCTGTACATTTTGCGTCGAAGCGTTTCAGCATTTCAGCCGCACCATAGGCGAAGCTTTTTTTCAGCTCCGAGTGTGTATTTATAAATATTTCCACGCAGGAAGTACCGTTTACAAGAAGCTCGTAAAGGCTTTCCTCAAGAGGCTTTGGAAAAAGACAGGCAGTAGAAACACCGGCAATCAAAACTGAACCTCCACATCTGAATTATATACCATTATTATAACTGAATTTCCGTACAAAGTCAATAGCAGACATAAAATTATACATAAGGATTTAGCCATGATAAATAACGCTGATAAAGAAAACACCGCACAGTGAATGTGCGGTGTTAAATTAATTAATCTTTCTGTTTCTTCATAACAAACGCCATAGCAACAGCACCGGCACCGGCAAGGAGAATTCCGGCAATACCAGCGTCACCTGTTTTAGGAGGATTGTTCGCTGATTGTTTTGCAGTAGTTTTCACAGCAGCAGTAGTTTTTGCGGTTGTAGTAGTCGTCGTTGCAGCCGCTTCTGTTGTAGTTGTGGTCGTTGTTGCCGAAACTGACGGAGGTGCCGGCATGGGGGGACGTCCCGGATGTTCATCACGATATGTATCGGGGTCAATAAGACCTGTCATTGTAAATACAATTCTGATTTCATCATCAATAGACGTGCCAAGGTCATTGAAAGACGCATCACTGTTATTTATATATGTTTGTTTCAGAGGATAAATATATCTCACTATTTCGTCAGATGTATATATATTATCTGTCATTATAGCGTAAACAGGCTTGCCGTGCAGAGTGACGTCAAGCTTTTCGCCGTCTACCCATATTTCGTCTATTTTAAGCTCAAGCTCGTCTTTTATTCCAAGCGGATTGGGATGAATATTTTCGATGCTGAGAGTAATATTTTTCGCCTCGTTTATTCCGGAATCAGCAACATTCCATGTCATGTCGAACTGTCCGTCTGCGTATATCATTTCGCCTTCAAGAGAATTTGTATCATCGCTGTTATTGAATGCAAGGGACACTGTTCCGACTGGTGTTTTATCGGGTGTTTCGGTTGTTTCAGTTGTTTCGGTTGATTCGGTTGATTCGGTTGTTTCGGTTGATTCAGCCATCGCATCAGCCGCACTTGTACAAAAAGCCGCACCTGCACCGGTGATAATGGTGAGCGAACAAAGCAGTGATATAATTTTTTTCATAGTAGTACCTCCTTTAATAATTCTGATAAGGATTAAATATATATCTGAGGATAATCATAATCACAATGATTATTTATACAAATATTATAACTGTGTTTCAGTACAAAGTCAATAGCAGACATAAAAATGTACTCCAGATTTATTACAAATCCCTTTGACAAATAACAAATACTGTGATATAATTATACTCATAAAAATAGTCCCTGCCGGACTTAAGGAGGTTAATATATCAATGAGTGTAAAAATAATTTCTGACAGTACCTGCGACCTCTCTCCTGAACTGATAGAAAAATACGGCATAAAGATTATGCCCCTTCATATCGTGCTGGGCGACAAGGAATATGAGGACGGATTTTCAATTACTCCCGATGAAATCTACAAATGGTCAGACGAAAATAACGCTACTCCTAAAACCTCTGCGATTAACATGACTTATGTGATTGATTTTTTCCGCCCGATTATCGAAGCCGGCGATGAAATAGTTTGCTTTTCAATCTCCGGAGAAATGTCAACAACCGCTAATGTAATGCGTCTTGCGGCTGAGGAGCTTGAAGCAGAGGACAGAATTTTCATTATAGATTCACGCAATCTCTCGACCGGAATAGGTCTTCAGGTAATAGAAGCGGCAATCATGGCAGAGGAAGGTCACAGCGGCTCGCAGATATCACAGCATATCGCAGATATCATTCCTCGTGTCAGAGCAAGCTTTGTCATTGATACGCTGAAATATCTGCACAGAGGCGGCAGATGCAGCGGTATGGCGGCTTTTGCCGGAACAGCTCTCAGACTTCATCCGAAAATCATTGTAAAGGACGGAAAAATGAGCCCCACAAAAAAATACATGGGAAATATCAGCCGTGTTATCATGAATTACGTCAGGGATATGGAAAACGACCTCAGAAACGCTCAAAAGGATCGTGTATTCATTACACATTCCGGATGCAGTAAGGCTATTGTGAGTGAAGTGAGGAAGTATCTTGAAGATCTCGGAATATTCAGCGAGATTCTTGAAACAAGGGCGGGCTGCGTAGTCTCCAGCCATTGCGGACCTAATACACTCGGAGTTCTGTTTATAGATAATAGTAATTAGTAGGGGCGGACCCATGGGTCCGCTCGTTTTTATTTACATACGATAAAAATATCGTGTAACAATTTGTAGGGACGACCATTGGTCATCCGCATAACGTGGTATATTCAATAAAATATAAAGGGCGGACCCATGTGTCCGCCCCTACTTTATGAAAAAATATAATTGTGTAGGGTGCGATGCCCACATCGCACCGTTGATATGCCGTTTAATTAACGGGACGTCGTGGGTGCCGTCCCCTACGAAATATCATTATAAAAATATAAAATAGGGGCGACCCTTGCGGTCGCCCATTGTATTTTATATGGATGATTGACGGACAGCCGCAAGGGCTGTCCCTACAACCGACCATGCCGGACAGAGGAATGTGCGTCAGCACATAGGACCGTGTTTCGGTGGCACCGCTGGTGCCTATTTCTACCGTATGCGATAGCAGACTACCTGTCCGTACAGAGTGAGTGCGTTTACGCACGAAAACGTGAGCCGGGTGCAGCGTCACGCTGCCGGGGGCACCGCTGGTGCCTATTTCTGCCGTATGCGATAGCAGACTGCCGCTCAGTACAGAGTAAGTGCGTTTACGCACGAAAACGTGAGCCGGGTGCAGCGTCACGCTGCCTGCCGAGGTAATAGTCTAAGCGAGCGAGCTTTTACTGACCATGTCGCACAGAGGAATGTGCGTCAGCACATGGGACCGTGTATCGGGGGCACCGCTGGTGCCGGTGCAGCGTCACGCTGCCTATCAGTTATACATAACAGCAGGTGCAGGATTCTGATTTACAGGTCTGCTTGCATCTGCAAGCTTCTTTTTCTTCTTGAGAGCCTTGCCGATCTTCTTGAATATAAGACCGATAACAAGCTCTGAGAATCCGATGATAAGTGCAAGGATTCCGAAGGTAAGAAGTATATTTGAAATAAGATAGAATACAACGTTGCTTGTAAGCGAGAATGCTATCATAGCTCCTCCTGTAACAGCAGCTCCGCAGAGGAAAATTACAATTCCTGAAATAAAGAGGATATTTCCGAAGAACTTCATTACATGGCGGCCTGTCTTGTCAACGATAATAACAATCCAGATAAGCATAATCAGAACAAGAGCACTTACTATTCCTATCATGATATATGAAACAACATAGCTCACATTCTTGGGATCAATGCCAATTTCTTTTTTCCATTCCTTTACGGAGAGAGCCTCGTCAACGCCTTCACTTTCAAGATTCTTACGGATTTTCTTAAGATCGTCCTTGCGGAGCTTATATCCGAAAGCGTCGTCTGCGGCATCGTTGTTTTCAGCGAAGAAATCGTATGTGATATCCTCAGAATTGATAGAAGGATCATCACCCTTTCCGTCGATGATATAGTCAGCGTAATTTTCGATATTAGCACCGGCATATTCGAGGAAATCAGTGTTCTTTATGTATTCCTTGAAATCGCTTATATCTGCATTTCCGTCTGAAACGGTTCTGAAGCCTACTGAATTGTAGATATTTTCGGAAACATCCCTTCCGTCAAGCTCTGCATTGAAAACTGTATTGAGATTAAGCTTTTCCACACGTTTTCTGAGTGTACCGCCTGATAATCCTATCTTGCAGCATACAAGAACATTCACGACAATAAGGAATAAAATTGCGAAAACAGCAACAACAGAAGCACCGAATATTCTTCCCTTGCCGACCTTTACAGAAGCCTCCTTCTGGGGAACAGGTGCAGGAACCGGGGGAACTGCTCCCATATCAGGGTTCACATAACCGCCGTACTGCTGTGGCTGTGAGTAGTTCTGAACAGGCTGCTGATGCTGTGGCTGTGAGTAATTCTGTACAGGCTCCGGCTGAGCTTCTTCGTTAAGCAAAGCTGTTTTATCGTTTCCGAAAAATACAGAATCATTTTCAGCTGGTACTTCTTCATCAAGCAGAACTGTCTTTTCATCGCCGAAGAATGCTGAATTCGTATCATCAGGCTCCTCGTCAAGCAGAACTGTCTTTTCGTCGCCGAAGAATGCTGAATTCGTATCGGCAGGCTCCTCGTCAAGCAGAACTGTCTTTTCATCGCCGAAGAATGCTGAATTAGTATCGGCAGGCTCCTCGTCAAGCAGGACTGTCTGTTCGTCACCGAAGAATGCTGAATTAGTATCGGCAGGCTCCTCATCAAGCAGGACTGTCTTTTCGTCGCCGAAGAATGCTGAATTCGTATCGGCAGGCTCCTCGTCAAGCAGGACTGTCTTTTCATCACCGAAGAATGCTGTATTCGTATTTACAGAATCATCAGCACTGCCTGCAGCTTCTTCACTCGGAAGGTATACTGTTTTTTCGCTTCCGTCATCAAGAATTGTTTCAGACTGAGGTATATTTTCTATTTTTTCAACCTTACTTCCGCAGTTTATGCAAAATTTTGCTTCTGCACTGATTTCTTTTCCACAATTACTGCATATCATAAATTTCAACCTCCTGATTATGGCAACACCGCACAAAGCACGCCTTACGGCTTTGTACAAAATCTGCTTACATATTTTCCGCATCTTTTGCACAAGCTTTGTGCGGTGTTGACTATATATATTTCTGATTATATTATATAACATTCAGATTGTAATGTCAATAAAAATTTTCCGACACAATCAGGCTTCTTCGACATTATTTTCACTCACAGATATTATCCCATTCATATCGACACAGATTGACGCAATTTCCTATGGTTCAGCTGTTGATTTTTACATAACTTTGATTTATAATAAATACAGCAAATTTCCCACATAAAAAATAAATTTCAACAGGAGGCAGAACAATGATTGATCCATTCAAAAAAACAGCTGTAATTCACGGAGTAAGTGAAAAAGAGGTAATATCAGAGATAAACAAAGCAATTGCCCTCGCTTATGAAAATCCTACTGATTCGGCAAGGAACGTTCCGTGCAAGGGAGAAATTCCCACCGCAGAAGAAGTTTTCAACTATATTTTCGACGTATGTTTAGGTATACAGGATACCGTATAATCCATACATAAAAAAACTCCCCGAACATTATCGGGGAGATTTTTTTGCTGTATCTTAAAAGACAAATTATTCAGCAGCGTTAAGCTTCTTAGCGAGCTGAGACTTCTTTCTTGCAGCTGCGTTCTTATGCATAAGACCCTTTGCGCAAGCCTGATCAACCTTCTTGATTGCAACTCTGATAGCTTCTGCCTTATCAGCAGCACCTGTTGAAACAGCGATATCAGCCTTCTTGAGCATTGTCTTGAGATTAGACTTTCTTGCTTTGTTAGCAGCAGCCTTTGTCTTGTTTACCTTAACTCTCTTCTTAGCAGATTTAATGTTCGGCATTTTGTTACACCTCCTTGAATTCTGCGGATGTATATCTTTCCGCATTTTACAGATAATAGAGCATACACGGGTTCTATATGCTCCCGATAAGTGCAACGCACACTTATCATACTGAGACATTAAATATTATATCATTTTTCAACATACTTTTCAATAGGCAAAAACAGAAATTTTCAAAAAAATATCTTTCAACATTTATAGCAATATATACAAATATCCTGATTTCTGGAGGTTATTATGATTCGTACAGATCTTGCAGTCGAAAGTTTTCCGGATAGTTCCCTGCCTGACGGAGTTCATCGCCGGACGAGAGGGAGTTCCTTCAGTATAACGGAAATCACCATCGACAACGACAGCTGTCTTTCCACAATCGGCAAAGGAAAGGGCAGATATATCACGCTTGAGGGAACAAGTCTGAGCCGTTTTTCCGACGATTACGAACAGATGATAATTGAACTTGCCGGCGAAATAGGCAGGCTTGTTCCTGACGGAGAAATTCTTGTTGCCGGTCTCGGAAACAACGACATCACACCGGATGCTCTTGGTCCGCAGGTGATATCAAAGGTACTTGCCACACGTCATCTCCGTGACGAGCTTGACAGCGAGGAGGAACGCTTTCTCACGTCCCTGAGACCCGTCAGTGCTTTTGCCGGCGGAGTTCTCGGTCAGACAGGAATTGAAACCTCCGAGATGGTTCACGCTATCGTCCAGCAGATTCATCCGGCAGCGATAATCGCCATTGACGCTCTTGCCTGTTCCGACATAAGCCGGCTCGGAACGACAATTCAGATATGCGATTCCGGAATATCTCCCGGCAGCGGTGTTTCAAACACACGGAAGGAGCTTTCAGAAAAGATTTTCGGGATTCCCGTTATAGCTATCGGAGTTCCTACCGTCGTGGATATGCACACTATCGTGCGTAGTCTTACGGGAAGCGAGCCTGACAGGGAGCTGCCGAATATGATGGTCACGCCCCGTGATATCGACCGCCTGACTGAACGTGCCTCTCAGCTTATCGCTTTCGGTATAAATCTTGCTCTCCAGCCAGATCTCACTCTCGATGACGTAAGAGGACTTTTCTAATGCGTAATTCGTAATGCTTAATGCGTAATTAGGAATTAAGCCGTCAGCTTTTAGCTTTTAGCCTTTAGCTCGTGGTGTCCCTTCGGGACGATTTAAATTATTATACCGTGAATTTATTTGAAACCAATTGTAGGGGCGGATATCATCCGCCCGTTGTATTTCATCGGATATTATGCGGACGACCAATGGTCGTCCCTACAATTTTACTTTTTTCGATAAAACGAAAGACTCAGGTTGTTCCCTGAGTCTTTTATGTTTGTTATAAAGTTTTTTTAACGGAAGTAGTTTCTGATTCCGTCACCATAGAAGCTGAGGTATCCCTGAGTAAAGGAATCCGGCTCGGTGAAGTAGAGCATAACTGCTTCTTTAACGGCTTCTGTAACATTGCCTGAATAAGTTCCGAGGTTGACATATCCGCCGCTTCCTGAGAACTGGTAGGGCTGTGTAAGTACGCCGTATATTGTATTGGGGTAGAGAGGACTTGCAACTCTGTTCATTACAACCTCTACTACATAAGCCTTTTCGTAAGGACCAATCCAATAGGATCCTGCCTCGTGAGCAACTACGTTGCAGAGGAGGATGAAATCACTTTCTGAAATCGGAAGTCCTGCGAGTCCTGTGTCAGGAAGCTCAACGAAAGCATCTTCTGTTGCCGGCTCTGTGTCCGGTTCTGTAAGTGCATCCGAAGTTGCCTCTGTTGCAGGAACTGTAACAGTAACTGTCACTTCTTCAGAAGGTTTTTCAGTAACAGCCGGAGCTGTTGTTGTTGGTTCAGCAGTCGTTGTCTGAACCTCATTATCTGTTGTGTTTTCCACTGTTGTGGAAGCTGCTTCTGTTGCAATTGTTGTTGATTCCTTAGTGATTGTCTCTGTTACGGACTGGAATGTGGAAACAACTGTCGAAGCAACTGTATTATTATCCGTTGAAGATACAATATAGGAAAGATTTACGGTGCCTTCACTTTTGTACGATTCAGCCACCGAATTTTTTGTTGCTTTATTCTCCTTTGCTGGCTTTGTTATTGTGGGTTTGTACTCATCGGAAGTTTCAGCAGTGAGTGTCACGTTGTAAGCGGGCTCTACAATTTCAAAATTATCTCTTGTACTTACCTGAGGTGCTGCGTTATAAGCAACAGCTCCGCCGCCTATTAAACAAGCAGTGATTACGCCGAAGACACTTGCTGCAAGT
Source organism: Ruminococcus sp. (assembly GCA_045587105.1). Classification (GTDB taxonomy): domain Bacteria; phylum Bacillota; class Clostridia; order Oscillospirales; family Ruminococcaceae; genus Ruminococcus. The sequence goes on along the minus strand of JAZNBR010000073.1, from coordinate 24,513 downwards.
TTAGCTTCTCTCATCAGCTCATCCTTTCAATAAAATAAGCAATTGCATTACCCTTTTTCAGGGTACATAAATGATAACACATCTGGAAGAAAATATCAATAGTTTCAGGATTTTTTCGATTTTACGACCAAAAACAGATATTCTTTTCCGCCAGATTAGTGCAAAACAACACATATATTGTATACAAATTGTAACATTGTAGTTGATAATTAATGAATTGATTTTTATTTAAAATCAAAATAAGTTACATTTTGATTACAAATATGTCTGATAATAAACAACTATCCGTATAATCTGCGGTGACTTTTTCGCTTTGTTATAGCCGATTTATCGTCAGAAAACATTCTCCGGAGCATATTTTCCGTGCAGATTTCACTGTTTACCATCTTGTAAATATTATTCAGGAAGTAATAAAAAAATGACAATCTGGTAATATTTTATCTCATCAGGAATATTTTTCACATCCGTCAGACTGCACACATCCTGCCGCATCTTCATACTATATATTGATTAAAATAAGGAGCTGATTTTTACGGAAAAGGATATTTTTCTTGCTTTGGTTGTCAGCATAGATACATATCTGGCGGCGGCAGCTTACTGCAACAGCGGAATTAGAATTCCTGCATTATCGGCGGCGGTTATCAGTTTTTTAAGCGGAGCTGTGCTTTTTTTATCTCTTACTCTCTCCGGATTCCTTCACGGATTTTTCCCGTCCCATATATTTCACGCTCTCGGCGTAGGATTTCTCGTTTTTATAGGAATTGCGGCTGTTTTCAGAAGTCTTGTCCGGAGTCTCTCTGAACGTCTCTCAAAAAAAGGCAGTATATCGCTGAAAATGGGGAAAAGTCCGATTATACTGAGGCTTTATTTCGATGATACTGCGGCAGATTTTGACAATTCAAAGATTCTTTCCGCAGACGAAGCAGCGGCACTTTCTCTGGCAGGTTCGCTCGATTCTGCGGCTATCGGTCTGAGCAGCGGTATTTCCGTAACCTCGCCGATAATAGTATCAGTTTTTGCGGTAATCTGCGGATCTGCGGCGATTCTTCTTGGAAATCTTACGGGCAAAAAAATCTCCTCGCTACACCATGATTTCTCATGGGTAGGAGGAGTTATGCTGATATTGTTTGCGTTGTTCATGTGATTTTTAATCCGTCCCGTCAGGGACACCACAAGCTAACGGCTAAAGGCTAAAAGCTAACGGCTCTATATATAGTATTTCACAATTTCCGGCGGATTGAACAGTCTCAGCTTGCCAAGTCCAGCCGAAACAAGAAGTTTCATTCTACCGATAGTATAAACTCCTTTTGAGAATTCCGGAAAGAATTTCCTCTCCGGCGAAAGTATCCCATGCCCGAAAAGCCTCACTGCACCTCCGTGAACATGGCCGCTGAACGTGTAATCAGCACCCCACACAGCGTAAGCCCTTCCATGAAGCGGATTGTGTGCCATCAGCCACACCTCTCCGTCAGGACATTTTCCCAGATACCGGTCAAGATCATCGGCAGTCACGCTGTCAAGACCGGTATATCCACCGTTCTTCTTGTAGGTTGAATAAGGCTCGCACAGACCATAAATTCTTATTTTCCTGTCCTCGAACGTAACATCTGAATAGCTGTTTTTCAGCAATATTACGTCAGTTTCACGAAGCATAGAGTAATATTTTTCCTTATTTTCCGGAGCTATACTCTGTTCATGATTTCCCTCAATCATGAACACCGGAGCAATAGAACACAGCCTTTTCAGAGTAATTCCTGCCGTTGTGAAATCACAGCAGTTTCTCGTCACGAGATCGCCTGTTATCAGTATGATATCCGGCTTTTCCTTCTTTATTCTGTCGCAGAGACGCTTGTTTCCGCTGCCGAATTTCCTTTTGTGCAGATCGGATATATGCACGGCACAAATGCCTTTTCCAAGCCTTTCGTGCCGTGTCTTAAGCATAAGAAGATTCTCAGCCGCCGCATATAATGCTCCGGCTATCAATACTTTCTGTATAATTTTCTTCATTCGTTATCTTCATCATCCGGATCAGCCTCGATGATTACCTCATTCTGCTCCTCAAGAGCCGCTTCTGCTTCTGCTTCACGGATCTGCTCCTCAGTAAGCTGCTCAACCTTTTCAGTTTCTGCGTTATCATCGTGTTCTGCTCTTGTGAACGCAACAACCTTTGATCCGTCAGTTACTCTCATTACACGGACGCCCTTTGCGATTCTTCCCATAATTCTGATATCGCTTGCAAGGATTCTGATAATGATTCCGTCGCTTGAAACAAGGATAACATCGTCCTCATCGTCCACAATCTTGATTCCGCAGACATATCCTCGTACATCGTCAACCTTGTAATTGGTAAGACCGTAGCCGCCTCTGTTCTGGATGCGGTAGCTGTCAATTTCAGTTCTCTTGCCATAGCCGTTTTCGGTAACGGTGAGAAGTGAAGCTCCCTCACGGACCTTTGCCATTCCTACAACGTAATCGCCCTCACGAAGCTTTATAGCTCTTACGCCGTGAGCAGAACGTGACATTGAACGTCCCTTTTCTTCCTCAATGCGTATAACCATACCATTGTGAGTAGCTACGAAAATCTGCTGTTTTCCGTCGGTCATTCTTACGCCGGCAATTTCGTCACCCTCGTCAAGTCCGATGGCGATAAGACCATTCTTGCGGACATTCTTGTAAAGAGACAGGTTAGATCTTTTGATCTTGCCGTTTCTGGTGACCATTGTTATATATTTGTCATCGCTGAAATCTGTCGTCTTTATCATTGCGGCAATCTTCTCGCCCTCAGACAGCGGAATAAGGTTTATCAGGTTAAAGCCTCTTGAAGCCTTTGAGCCGTCCGGAACTTCATAGCATTTCAGCTTATACATAATTCCCTTATTCGAGATGAACAGGATATTATCATGTGAGCCGCAGATGAACATTTCCTCAACGAAATCCTCTTCACGCTGTTTCATACCGGTGATACCTCTGCCGCCTCTCCTCTGAGTCTTGTACTCAGTAACGGGCATTCTCTTGATGTATCCGTTGTTTGTAAGAGTTACAACGCAGTCTTCTTCGGGGATAAGGTCCTCGATATCAACCTCGCCGCTGACAGCTTCGATGTCAGTTCTTCTCTTGTCGCTGAACTTCCTGCGGATAGCGTCGAGATCTTCCATGATTATGCCGTAAACACGCTCGATATTTGCAAGGATATCCTCATAATCTGAGATTTTTGTGAGGATTCCGTAGAGTTCGTCAGTAATTTTCTGTCTTTCAAGACCTGTGAGCTGTCCGAGACGCATCTGAACGATAGCTTCTGCCTGTTCCTGTGAAAGTCCTGTCTGCTTTTCGACGTGAAGTCCTGTGAAGTCATACTGTGCACGGTCAAGAAGTGCGGACATATCAACATCCTTGAAGCGTTCTATCATGCGTTCCTTTGCCTCGCCGATTGTCGAGCTTGAACGGAGAATAGCAATTACCTCATCGATATAGTCGGCAGCAAGCACGAAGCCCTGTAAAATGTGTGCTCTTTCGAGAGCCTTTCGCAGATCAAAGCGTGTTCTGCGCTGGATTACCTCAACCTGGAAATCAAGGTAGTGCTGGAGCATATTTTTCAGCGTAAGCACCTTCGGCTCGCCGTTCACGAGAGCAAGCATAATGATTCCCACTGTATCCTGAAGCTGTGTGAGTGCAAAAAGCTTGTTAAGTACTATCTGCGGAACAGCGTCCTTTTTCAGCTCGATAACTACTCTCATTCCGTCCTTGTCGGATTCGTCACGGAGATCGTAAAGTCCCTCAATCTTCTTGTTTCTTGCAAGCTGATTTATGCTCTTGATAAGACGTTCTTTCCTCAGCATATAGGGAATTTCGTCGATAATGATACAGTTTCTGCCCTTTATTTCCTCAAAATGAGTACGGCTTCGGAGAGTTATCTTTCCCTTTCCCGTAGCGTATGCGGCACGGATTCCCGCCTTGCCCATGATAATTCCGCCGGTCGGGAAATCAGGTCCCTGAATATGCTCCATAAGCTGTTCAAGTGAGCAGTCAGGATCCTCGATAAGCAGGCGGAGTGCATCTATTACTTCTCCGAGATTGTGGGGAGGAATATTTGTTGCCATACCTACGGCGATTCCGACAGAGCCGTTCACCAGAAGATTCGGGAATCTTGACGGCAGAACAACAGGTTCTTTAAGACGGTCGTCGTAGTTTGATGTAAAATCTACGGTATCCTTGTTGATATCGGTGAGCATATCGAGAGTGAGCTTCTGCATTTTTGCTTCGGTATAACGGTAAGCGGCAGGACCGTCGCCGTCGATTGAGCCGAAGTTTCCATGACCGTCAACAAGCGGATATCTCAGTGAGAAATTCTGTGCAAGACGTACAAGTGCGTCGTATACAGAAGCGTCGCCGTGAGGATGATATCGTCCGAGAACGGCACCTACTGTATCAGCGCATTTTCTGTATGGCTTTTCGGGGGTAAGTCCGTTTTCGTGAAGTGTGTACAGAATTCTTCTGTGAACAGGCTTCAGACCGTCTCTTACATCCGGAAGAGCTCGTGATACAATTACCGACATTGCGTAATGAAGCATGGAATTTTCCATTTCATCAACAAGCTCGGTATTTATTACTTTAGAATTATCCTGATAAAGCAATGTTTTTTCCTCCGTTTACTCAGCGCTTTTTGCACTGGTTTTTCTGATTATTTCAAGCTCGTCCTCAGAAAATCCTGCTTTTGGCAGAATATAGAATACTTCTTTTCCCTGCATGAGAAGGAAGTATTCATCATATTCAAGAAGACTGTAATTTTCTTTTGTATTCAATCTGGATTTTTCCGGCATAATATCCTCGGCTTCCGGCGGAATATCCTCTGGATTTTCCTCAGAGCCTTCATTTTCCGGCTGTTCAGCTTCATCATCGCCGGAGGTTCCGTCGTCAACGGTAGATATATCTATAAATCCGTCACCAACACCTATCCTATATACGACCTCGCCCATTTCAGTAACAGTTTCGACAAGGCGTCTCCTTACAAATCGGGGATTGTTCCATTCACGGAATGCGAATGCCAGACAAGCCACTATAAGAAGATATACTATGGTATTATCCGGATTTTTCACCGCCGCATAGACGAAATCTGCGGCAAGAATCAGGAATATTCCCATGAAAATATAGCTTTTCAGGTATACAAATTTCTTTTGATAGCTTTTATATGCCTTCTCAAAGATTTCCGGCGAAACGGTATATTCCTTTTCAAGTCTGTAATTTTCTTCCATTTTGATTCCTTTTCAGTTATATATCGAGATTCTGTGCAAATTTCGCATTCTTTTCGATGAATTTTCTTCTTGATTCAACATTATCTCCCATGAGGATTGAAAATGCTTCATCAGCCCTGAGAGCGTCCTCCATGCCGATTTTCACAATAGTACGGCTCTCCGGATCCATTGTTGTTTCCCAGAGCTGTTCGGGATCCATCTCACCAAGACCTTTATATCGCTGAACCTCTACCTTGTACTTTCCATCTTCTGAAAGCTCGGCGATGTATTTATCTCTTTCCTCATCGGAAAATGCGTAGCGTATCTTCTTGTTCCTCTCTACTCTGAAAAGCGGAGGCTGTGCTATATATACGTTTCCGTTGGAGATAAGCGGACGCATATATCTGAAGAAGAACGTCAGAAGAAGCGTTCTGATGTGCATACCGTCAACGTCGGCATCCGCCATGATGATTACCTTGCCGTAACGGAGCTTTTCTATATCGAAGTCCTCGCCTATACCTGTTCCGAGAGCAGTTACAATAGGTGAGAGCTTGTCGTTTCCGTAAATTTTGTCGATTCTTGCCTTTTCTACGTTGAGCATCTTGCCCCAGAGCGAAAGAATTGCCTGATATGCACGGTTTCTTCCCTGCTTAGCAGAGCCGCCGGCTGAATCTCCCTCGACGATGTATATTTCAGTATATCTCGGATCACGCTCGGAGCAGTCTGCAAGCTTTTCAGGCATTGATAAATTCCCGAAAGCGTTCTTTTTTCTTTCGGCTTCTCTTGCCCTCTTTGCGGCTTCTCTCGCCTTGAGTGCAGAAACGCTCTTTTCAAAGATCATCTTTGCCGTTTCAGGATTTTCCTCAAGATAGTTCATGAGCTTTTCCTGTATAAGCTTGTCCACAAAAGGCTTTACTTCAGGATTTCCAAGACGTCCCTTTGTCTGTCCCTCGAATTCACACTCGGTCAGCTTCACGGAAATTACGACTGTAAGTCCCTCACGGACGTCATCACCGGACAGTTTTTCCTTATCCTTAAGGAGTCCCATTTTCTTGCCGTAGTCGTTTATAACTCTGGTGAGAGCATTCTTGAAGCCTGTCTCGTGAGTTCCGCCGTCCTTTGTGTGGATATTATTCGCAAATGAAAGGATAGTTTCGTTGTAGGTATCGTTGTACTGGAGAGCAACCTCAGCAAAAGCATCGCCCTGCTTTCCGGATACATAGATGATTTCCTCAGTGAGAGGCTTTCCTCTGTTTTCGTTGAGGTACTCTACAAACTGACGGATTCCTCCCTCATAGTGGAGAACCTCGCCCTGATTATTTTCGGCGTCACGCTTGTCTGTGAACACGATTTTCACGCCTGCATTAAGGAATGCCTGTTCACGGAGTCTCTTGAGAAGCGTTTCGTAGTTATACACGGTATCCTCGAAGATTTCGCCGTCAGCCTTGAACATTACACTTGTTCCCGTTTCGGTAGTATCGCCGATAGCCTTAAGCTGTTCGGAATAGCTTCCTCTCTCAAAACGCTGGAACCATATATGCTCGCCGTCCTTTACGGTAAGCTCCAGCCACTCGGAAAGTGCATTTACTACGGAAGCTCCTACGCCGTGAAGACCGCCGGATACCTTATATCCGCCGCCGCCGAACTTTCCGCCTGCATGGAGGATTGTATATACAACAGTAGCCGCAGAAATTCCCTCTTTCTGGTGGATTCCTACTGGTATTCCTCGTCCGTTATCGGAAACACGGATAATATCTCCTTCCAGAATTTCCACATTTATCTCTGTGCAGTAGCCCGCAAGAGCCTCGTCTATTGAGTTATCTACTATCTCGTAGACAAGGTGATGCAGACCGCCTGTGCCGGTTGATCCGATATACATACCCGGTCTTTTGCGGACTGCTTCCAGTCCCTCCAGAACTTGTATATCGTTCTCGTCGTAATTGCTGTTATTCTGCTGACTCATTTACTTACCTCCATATGGCACCAGCGGTGCCCCCGATTCACGTTTTCGTGCGTAAACGCACTTTACAATGTCCGTCATAGTCAGTAAAAGCTCGCTCGCTTGACTATTACGGCAATTTAACTTCATTTACCAGCGGTGCCGGATAGTATATTTTTCAACCCGCCGGCGACAGCCGACACAATAATTCCAAATTCCTAATTCCGCATTCCGAATTAATAAATCCCTCCGCCAATTTCCATTCTCTTTCTGAGAGTCGAAGCCGAAAGAGGCGATATATAGACCTTTTCAATGCCTTTTCCCATAGTTATTATGAAGCTTTTCGGCATTTCATAGCTTGTATACACGCATTTTTTTTCCTTTACCGCACGGTCAAGGAGAAGCTTGGTGCACTTTTCAACAGTTGTGTTCTCAATGTCGAAAACTCCTATTACATCACGCATATCTACGGAATAATTATTCCCGATGTGAAGATACATCTGTTATTGTTCCTCCGTTTATTCTCAGGATTTTTCCCTTTATTTCGGGAAGAATTGCACTTTCATTCGGCGTTGTTATGAAAATCTGCATATCCTTGATTATGTCAAAGACAAACCGCTGACGATTTTCGTCAAGCTCTCCCATAACGTCGTCGAGGAAAACAACAGGGGAATCCTTCGATTTTTTTCCATATATCTCAGCCTGAGCGAGCTTCATCACGAGGGCAGCACTTTTTATCTGTCCCTGAGATCCGAATTCCCTTGCGCTCAAACCGTTTATTTTTACGATTATTTCATCACGGTTCACGCCGGTATGAGTTGTTCCGGTGCGGATGTCGTATTCAGCGGATTCACGCAGCTTTCTGTAATAATGGTCGTAAGCGTCCTGATCGCAGGGCTTTTCAAAGTCCTCCGGTCGGAATACTGCCGATTTATATTCAAGCTCCATTTCCTCGCTTCCGCCGGATATTGTCCGGTAAAGCCTGCCGCATATTTCGTTGATTTTAGAGATATAATCGTTTCTCATGTAGGAGATGAGAGTTCCCTCGCGTGAAGCCTGTCTGTCCCAGATTTCAAGGACATCAGCACCGGCATTTCCCTGCATTATTGATTTAAGCAGAGCATTCCGCTGATTCATGACAGCATTGTGCTTGTTAATATGCACAACGAATATCGGGTTAAGCTGAGAAGCCGCCATATCTATAAAGTTACGTCTTTTTTCCGGAGATCCCTTGATAATATCGACATCATCCGGAATAAAAGCTATGCACTTGAACACGTCAAAGAGAGTTCTTGTCCCCTTCTGCCTGACGCCGTTAAGTTCAATCTGCTTCGGGGAGGCGGCATTTCTGGTCATTCTTATGCTGATTTTCTGTTCTCTTGCACCGTCGTAGATCTTCACAGCAGAGGACATCCTGCTGCCGCCGATAGTAATGTAATCCTTTTCCTTTGAGCCTCTGAAGCTCCGGCAGCCGGAAAGTATCCACATAGCTTCAAGGAGATTTGTTTTCCCTTGAGCGTTCGGGCCTGTTATGATATTATATCTGCTGTCCGGAGCGAAGGATATTCCGGACAGATTCTTGAAGCCATCAATTTCCGCATAGGTGATAATCACTCTACGGTTACCTCCTGACCGTCAAGAGAGACGGTATCGCCGGAGCGTATTTTTTTTCCTCTCATGGTGCATACCTCGCCGTTTACGAGTACGCAGCCGTCCTGAATGAGAGCCTTTGCTTCTCCGCCCGATCCCACAAGGGACGCAAATTTAAGCAGGGCGTCAAGCTTTATGAATTCTGTTGTTATTTTTATCGTATTCATGTTTTTTACCTCAGAAATTCCGGAGTATATGCACTTTTATCAGCCCTTGAGCTGAATAGGCATTACAAGATAGATGTAGCTTTCACCCTCGTAAGGAAGAATTTCAATAACCTTCATAGCTCCGTTGAAGCGGATTCTGAGCTTATCGCCCTCGGCAGCTCTGAGAGCTTCAAGGATAAGCTTGTTATTGAAGCCTATTGTCACTGTTTCCCCGGAAATATCAGCGGGGATAGAGTCGTTGATTTTTCCGATTCCTGTACGGCAGCTTATTTTAACTGTACCGTTTCCGACCTCGCAGCGTATAGGCGACTTGTTCTTTTCGTCAAGGAGAAGCGAGCATCTTTCAAGACAGGTGGAGAATTCTCTCTTGCTGATGATAACCTCTGTCTTGTAGCCGGTCGGAATACTCAATTTGTAGTTGTGGAAAGCTCCCTCAAGAAGTCGTGAAATAACGATAACGTTGTCAATCTCGAAGATGATGTGACGGTCGTTTATACATATAACACAGTCATTTTCGCTTTCATCCTTTATAAGGGTAGAAACCTCAGTGAGAGCCTTTTTCGGAACAACGAAGTTATATTTTTCGTCGCATCCGGATTTCTCGCAGCGGATAGCAAGACGGAATCCGTCAATTGCTACCATGTTGAAATTTCCGTCCTCGATATCGAAAAGCTCGCCTGTCATAACTGGCTTGCTTTCGTTAGTAGAGGTTGCATAGCTTGTCTGGTTAATCATTGAACGCAGTACAGACTGCTTTATGGAGAAGCTTCTGTTTGAATCTACAACAGGAAGCTCCGGATAATCCTCAGCGGACATTGCAGAAATGCTGCATTCTGTTGAGCCGCAGGAGATGTTAATAATAAGGTTTTCGTCGATATCGAAGCTGATTACATCGCCTGACATACGTCTTGTGAACTCGCTGAAGAGCCTTGTTCCTACAACGAATTCTCCTTCACCCTCTGTCTGGGCATTTATAGAGGTACGGATTCCCATTTCAAGGTTATAGGCTGTAAGAGTAAGACAGCCGGAAGATATTTTTACTTTTATACCTTCAAGGGAAGGCATTGTTGATTTCTGAGGAACAGCTCTTGATACGTTTCCGATAGCTTCGCTCAGTTCTGATTTATTGCAGGTAAATTTCATTGGAAACCTCCGGTATATATATTATGTCAGAAAGTGTCCCTGAATGGCGGACACAAAAAGAATAGATTATCCTGTCTGTATAAGATGAGATAAGATAAGAAAATATAAATCAAAAATGATATAAGATAAGAATAATATATTTGTTGTTGTTGTTGGGGCTGTGGAAAAGTCAGGACAGGCTGTTTTTCCCTGTATCAAGCAATAAAATCATCCACAGAAGGCTGTTGCAAAATTTTGGGGAAATGTGGAAGATTTTTTTATTCTGATTTTTTCTGTTGAATACGTTGAAGTCTGTGGAGTTGAAGTTGATGAAATGTTTACAAATCTGTGGAATCGGTGATTTTCGACTTTTAACTTTCAAGAATCGGTGGATTGTTGAAAGTTAAAAACTGTTGAACAGCAGATTATACTGTAAGGGCTTGTCCTTATTTTTCAGCAATATATCTGATAAAGGCTGGCCGGACGGTATTCAACTTATCTTTCAACATTATGTTGAAAACATGGTGGAATAATATTTTCTTTCCACTTTTCAACTTAACAGTTCCAACATTTTCCACTCATGAAAAATCAGGATTCTGAAGGACAGTTCAGGTGATATTTTTATCAGATTTTGCTTCTGTCCCTGATATTCTTGATAATATCCTCAACAAGTGTACGCAGTGTAGAATCTTTTTTCATTGCGTCGGTAACGTTTGTAACGGAATAAACTATTGTTGAGTGATCTCTGCCGCCGAATTCAGTTCCGATAGAAGCAAGAGGCATCTGTGTTACTTCTCTTACAACATAGATAGCTACCTTTCTTGCAGTTGAAATCTGTGAAGAACGCTTTGTTGAACGGATATCCTCAGGAGAAACGCCGTAAACGGTAGATACCTCTGAGATGATCTTCTCAACAGTGATAGGAAGCGGCTGTTCATCGGTAAGAACGTCACGGATAACGCTCTGAGCCATGGAAATTGTAATAGGGCTTCCTGCGAAGTGGTTGAGTGCTTTGAGACGTACAACTGCGCCTTCAAGCTGACGGATGTTGGATTTAAGGCGGTTTGCCATGAATTCAGCAACCTCAGAGGGCATTTTAAGCTCTAAAAGCTCGGATTTTCTGTTGATGATAGCAAGTCTTGTCTCGTAGTCCGGAGCTGAAATATCAGCGATAAGTCCGCCTTCAAATCTTGTTCTGAGACGTTCTTCGAGCGTGATGAGTTCCTTCGGAGGCTTATCTGATGTGATGACAATCTGTTTTCCTTCCTGATGAAGCTTGTAGAAGGTATGGAAGAATTCTTCCTGCATACGTTCCTTTTCAGCGAAGAACTGAACGTCGTCTATCAGCAGTATATCAGCATTTCTGTACTTATCGTGGAAATCAGACATCATGCTCTTGTTAATTGCATTGATGAGATCTCCGCCGAAGGTCTCGCTGGTAACGTAAACTATATTGAAATCGGGGTGATTTTTTCTGACTTCATTTGCGATAGCAGTGATAAGGTGAGTTTTTCCCATTCCGGAAGGTCCGTAGATGAAAAGAGGATTATAGTCCGGAACTGCCTTTTCTCCGCAGTTTTTTGCTACTGATTTACTGCACGCAAGAGCAAATTCGTTTGATCTTCCCTCGATAAAGGTGTCGAAGGTGTAGTCATAATTCGCAAATTTATAGGATTTTTCAAGCTCAGCGTGCTTCTGGTCGATTTCAGCGTCAGTCGGAACCTTGATTGTCTTGTGTTCGTCTGATTCAACGTTTATGATGATATTTACATTGAATCCGAGAACGTTATAGAAAGCCTCTTTAAGGGTTTCGCCGTATTTTGCCATGATAATATCCTTCTGAAAGGTTGTCTGAATTTTGAAAACAGCGTCAGTGCCGTTAAAATTATCAGGCTTAAGCGGGTTTATCCAGGTTGAGATTCCGATTTCCGGAATTTTCTGGGTTTCAAGGCAGTATTTCTTTACATTTTCAAAAACTTCCTCAAATGAATTCATATTAAACCTCCGTATTTTATGTAAATTTTTAGCTTTAGATAAATAATGAGCAATATAATAATATATACAAATATTATATCATATCGCTGTTGAAATTGCAAGCGATTTTGTATGTCAAAGGTTTAGAAAATAAGGCTTATTTCCACACCTGAATTGACAAATTGTTGAAAACTATGTGGATTTAACATTCCTGTTGTGCAAAATCTGACTTTATCCCTGTGTAAAACAGGAAAACTTATGTTGAAAATTATTTTTCATCATCCATTTTAACATAGTTTTCAAAACTTTCAACAGGCAGCGTGACGCTGCACCCAGCTCACGTTTCCGTGCTTCGCACTCACTCTGTACAGAGCGAAAGTCTGCTATCGCATACGATTTATTATGCTGTTTATGACAGTTCCGCAGAAAATTTAAATGTTAATTCGTAGGGGCGGACCTATGTGTCCGCCCTTTATATATTTTGCGTTATGAGGACGACCAATGGTCGTCCCTACATATTCATTCCACCGAAAATAATTTTTCAATTTGTCGGCGAATGCCTACACCACAATTTCGCATTCCGAATTCCGAATTATTTAAAAGGGATACCACAAGCTAAAGGCTAACGGCTTAAATATAATACAAAAAAATACATGATAATTATCGGTTATATTGGTTAATAATCTGAAAAATATCCTTTTTCCGGAAAAATTTAAAAAAGCTCTTGACATATTGATTTTTTTATTATATAATGTTCAAGTGTAATGCGGACAATTGCCGCATGGCTTCAATAAACTGAATGCGATCCTTCACGGAACGTATTCTTAATATACAATGCGCAGAGAGGAGGACCTGAATATGAAAAGAACATATCAGCCTAAGAAGCTCCACAGAAAGAAGGAGCACGGCTTCATGAAGAGAATGGCTACAAAGAACGGCAGAAAGGTTTTAGCTCGTAGAAGATCTAAGGGCAGAGCAAGATTAACTCACTGACGACGCTGACCACAAAATCTTAATTTTGTGGTCTTTTTTGTTACGTTGCAGGTATGACGCTCTTTATGGTGGAGTTTATGCTTTATACTGAAATTTTGAACAACAACAGGGATTTTCTCGCTCTCTATAAAAAAGGAAGATACTTCGCTTCTAAATATTCCGTTATTTATATCAGAACAAACGGCAGACCCTACAACAGGTTTGGTATCACAGCGGGAAAAAAAGTTGGTAATGCCGTCCACAGAAACAGGGCAAAAAGGCTTATCCGTCTCGCTTACAGAGAGTCTGAAATCAATCTTCCCGTGGGTATTGATATCATTATTGTTGCACGAAGCTTTATCTGCACCGTAAAATCACAGGAATTCTGCGATTATTTCAAAAATAAGGCAGTTCCTGAAATCAATAGTATATTCCGCAGACTCAACGCAGGAAAAGGCTGATTATGAAATACATCGCTCTTGCACTGATAAAGTTTTACAGAAAATGTATTTCTCCTCTTTTTCCGGCTAAATGTAAGTACTATCCGACGTGCAGCAGTTATGCTCTTACAGCATTCAGAAAATTCGGATTTTTCAGGGGATTTCTGCTCTCAGGCTGGAGGATATTAAGATGCAATCCCTGGTCGCTTGGAGGAATTGACCATGTTCCGGACAAGTTCTCCCTCAGGACGAAAAAAATGTATTTTGAAGGGCTTGAAAATCCGGACTGCGGCATAGTATCACAGGAAAATGACAACAATAATGACTAAGAGGGATGAATTTTGAACGTAATTTATGACATTATAGGTATTCCCTTCGGATACCTCATGCGGCTTATTTATATGCTTTGCAATAATTATGCCGTTGCTATTATTCTTTTTACGGTCGTAACGAAGATTCTTCTGTTCCCCGTAAACTACAAGACTCAGAAAAATGCTGCAAGAATGCAGCTGCTTAACCCAAAGCTCAAAAAGCTCAGAAAAAGCTTTGCAAATAATCCGCAGAGACTTCAGGAAGAACAGCAGAAGCTCTACATTGAGGAAGGCATTAACCCTATGGGAAGCTGTCTTCCGGCATTTATACAGATGTTTCTGCTTTTCGGTGTGCTCGACGTTATCTATAAGCCGATCACTCATATCCTGAATTACGCAAAGGATATCAGAATTGACGCCTGCAAGATAGCCGGTGCAAAAATCAAGGAGCTCAGATGCGAGCTTGAAATTATGACGCATATTCAGAAGAATCCCGATGATTATATCAGCCTCGGAGATTTTGGAAGTAAGGTTTCAGAATTTACTGATAAATACACAATTTTCGGTGCAAACCTTGGTAAGACACCCTCTCTCCACCCTGACGTCTGGAACAAGGAAGCTATAATTCTTGCACTTATTCCTGTTCTTGCCGGTGTGGCTCAGATTCTTTCTTCATTTTATAGCCAGAGACATCAGAAAAAGACAAATCCTGATATGCAGGGCGGCGGATGTATGACATTCATGCTGTATTTCTTCCCGCTTCTCACAGTATGGTTTGCATTTTCAGTTCCTGCCGGTATCGGCTTCTACTGGATCTGGTCGGCACTTTTCTCATTTATCATAACCTTCGCACTCAATCAGTATTTCACTCCCGAAAGAACTGAGAAGATCAACGAAAAGGAAAAGGAAAAGGCAAGAATCTACGCAGAAAAGCATCCTGAGAAAAAGACCTTCATGCAGAGAATGATGGAACAGCAGGAACTTATGAATCAGCAGCAGAATGGCGGTAAAAAGAGTAACGGCGATAATAAGATTTCACGCTCTGAGATGAACAAGTACAACAGAGATAAAATCAACGAAGCACGCAGACGTATGGCGGAAAAATACGGCGATATCTACGATGAAAACGATAAGGATTAATTTTAAAGGAGAATTAATATGACTGAAGTATTTAAGGCAGCCTCAGTCGATGAGGCTAAAGCTAAGGCCGCAAAAAAATTTGGTAAGGATATCAAGAATATTAAGTTTGAAATTATTGAAGAAGGTTCAAAGGGCTTTTTAGGCTTCGGAAAAAAAGAAGCTGTTGTAAAAGCTACTTATGAAGCTCCGGCAGCAGCTGCTGCAGCTCCGAAGGCTCCGGCTAAAAAGGCTGAACCGGCTGCTGAAAAGAAGGAAGCTCCGGCTGTAAAGGAAGCTCCTGTTTCTGTGACTGCTTCCGTTGTTGAGGAAAAAAACGCAGCAGAAGCAGCTCCCGTTGCTCCTGTTGAGGAAATCAAGGCAGAAGCTCCTGTTGTTACAGAGGAAAAGGCAGAAGAAGCTCCCGTTAATAATGAGGCTCCGGCTGCTGCTGAGGAGGATGATTTCTTTTCACTCGACAGCTTTACTCTTATCGAGGATGAGGCTCTTGTAAATCCCAAGGTAAAGCTTGCAAGAGATTACATTGTAAGCGTTCTCGGAGCTATGGATACAGATGTAAGCTTCAAGATCTACCAGAATGAAACAGGTGCTGTTATTGATATCAACAGCAGCAACAATGGTACTGTTATCGGCAGAAGAGGAGAGACTCTTGACGCTCTCCAGTATCTCTGCTCTATCATCGCAAACAAGGGCGACAAGGATTATTACAGAATCACAATCGACTGTCTCGGTTACCGCAGCAAGAGAAAGGATACTCTTGAGCAGCTTGCCGCTAAGGTTGCAAAATCTGTTCTCAGAACAGGACGTTCACAGCCGCTTGAGCCGATGAATCCTTACGAGAGACGTGTGATTCACTCATCTATCTCAAAGATTGAAGGCGTTTCTTCAAAGTCAGTAGGCGAGGAGCCTTACAGAAGAATCGTTGTTTCATCCAACAATCCGAGAAACAACAGAAGACGTGACAACCGTCGTGACGGCAACAGAAATGACCGCAGAAACGACAGAAGAAACAAAGACAGAGAAGTAACAATGGAGAGAAAGTCTGTAAATCTCGCCACAAGCTTTGAAAAGGACTACAAGAGACCAAAGCCTGAGGACAGCATCGAGGGCGGTCTTTACGGTAAAATTGAGTTTTAATCTATAAGAAAAACAGGCAGCACTGCACATATTTTGTGCTATGCTGCCTTTTTAGGAAGTGATAATTTTGTCAACAATCGCTGCTATATCTACCCCTGATTCTGCGGGAGGAATAGCCGTTATCCGTATCTCCGGTGAGGACGCAGTTACCGTTGCCGAAAAGGTATTCAAGCCGTACTGCGGAAAAAAAGTCTCCGACATGGAGGGATATACCTGTGCCTACGGGATTGCCCACGATTCCGGCGAGAGGATAGACGACTGTATTCTGACGATTTTCCGTGCTCCTCACAGCTACACCGGCGAGAATACGGCGGAGCTTTCCTGTCATGGCGGAATCTTCGTTACAAGGAAAATTCTCAGAACTATTCTTAAAAACGGTGCTGAGCCTGCACAGGCAGGGGAATTCACAAAGCGTGCTTTTCTCAACGGCAAGCTTGATCTGACTCAGGCGGAAGCGGTAATGGAAATTATATCTGCAAAAGGCGAAAGAGAACTTAAGATGGCTGAAAATCTCCGTGAAGGAGCAGCCTTCCAGCGTGCGAAAAAATGCTCTGATATCCTTGTGAGAATTCTCGGAGATCTTGCCGCATGGGCTGACTATCCGGAGGAGGATATACCTGCTGTTGAGCCGGATAATCTCGTAAATGACCTCACTGATGTAAGGAATCAGCTTTCATCGCTCGTTGAAAATTACGACTGCGGAAGGATTCTTCGTGAGGGAATTTCAACCGCCATCGTCGGCAGACCTAATGTCGGAAAATCCACGCTTTTCAATTGTCTCAGCGGATGCGAAAGAAGCATTGTCACAAATATTGCCGGTACAACCCGTGATGTTATCGAGGAGACTGTCAGTCTTGGCGATATCGTTCTGAGGCTGTCTGATACGGCTGGAATCCACCAGACAGATGATGTTATTGAGGGAATAGGCATTGGAATTGCAGAAAAAACAGCGCAGTCAGCTGAGCTTGTTATCGCAGTATTTGACGGCAGCTGTCCTCTGAATGAGGACGATTTCTCTCTCATTGAGAAGATAAAAGACATGAAATGTGTGGCGGTAATAAATAAAAGTGATGAAAAATCTTTGATTGAGGAAGATATTCTTAAAGATAAATTTATACATTTGGTATATTTATCTGCTAAAGAAAACACTGGAACTGAAAGACTTCGCGAAGAGATTGAGAACATATTTTCGATAAATGATTGTATTATAAATTCAGTATGTGCTGCAAATGAACGTCAGAAACGCTGTATCGAATCAGCTCTTGCGTGCGTTGATAATTCTATTGAAGCAATAAATTCCGGAGAATTACTCGACGCTGTTAATATTATCATTGATGAAGCTGAACAGCATCTCCTTGAACTTACAGGCGAGAGAATCACTAATGCTGTTGTAGATAATGTTTTTTCAAGATTCTGCGTCGGAAAATAATGTTTCACATGAAACAATGAAATGAGGGATAATTTTGAATTACAAAATGGGTGATTTTGATGTTGCGATAATCGGTGCAGGTCATGCAGGAGTTGAAGCTGCACTTGCCTCAGCTCGTCTTGGATGCAGAACAGTAATGTTTACAATCTCACTTGATCAGATTGCCAATATGCCCTGTAATCCGTCGATTGGTGGTACTGCGAAAGGTCATCTTGTCCGTGAAATTGATGCTCTTGGCGGTGAAATGGGTAAAGCTGCCGACAAATGTTTTATCCAGAGTCGTATGCTTAATAAAGGAAAAGGACCTGCTGTTCATAGTCTGAGAGTTCAGGCGGATAGAATGAAGTATCATGAATACATGAAAAATGTCTGCGAAAAACAAAAAAATCTATTTATTAAACAGGCTGAAGTATCAGAAGTTATCGTTGAAAATAATAAAATTACAGGAGTCAGAACGTCTCTTGGAGCTGAATATTCAGTCAAAGCAGTGATAATTGCAACCGGAACTTACCTCAAAGGCAAGATTCATATCGGTGAGGTATCCATTGAAAGTGGTCCGGATTCATCCCTTCCGAGCACCTATCTTTCTGAAAGTCTTATTAAAAACGGAGTTGAGTTAAGACGATTCAAGACGGGAACTCCGTGTCGTGTAAACAAGAGAAGTATCAATTTTGATATCATGGAAAGACAGGATGGCGATGAAAATATAGTTCCTTTTTCATTTGAAACACCAGTTGACGGACTTGAAAATATTGCAAGCTGTTATGTTACTTATACTAATAGTAATACTCACGAAATCATACTTTCAAACCTTGACAGATCACCTTTATACTCGGGAAGGATAGAGGGAGTAGGACCTCGTTACTGTCCTTCTATTGAGGACAAAATTGTAAGATTTTCGGACAAGCCGAGACATCAGTTATTCGTTGAACCGATGGGACTTACAACAGAGGAGTACTATTTACAGGGAATGTCCTCGTCGCTGCCGGAAGATGTACAGCTTGCATTCCTCAGAACAATAGAGGGACTTGAGGATGTAGAGATTATGCGTCCGGCTTATGCAATTGAGTATGACTGCTGTGATCCGATTCAGCTTAAACAAACGCTTGAATTTAAGAAAATCAGCGGATTATATGGTGCCGGACAGTTCAATGGAAGCTCAGGATACGAGGAAGCGGCAGCTCAGGGGCTTGTCGCAGGAATCAACGCGGCTTTGAAAATCCGTGGAAAAGAACCGTTAATCCTTGACAGAGCGAGTTCCTATACAGGAACACTTATTGACGACCTTGTGACAAAAGGATGTTCAGATCCATATAGAATGATGACTTCAAGAAGTGAATATCGTTTGATTCTTCGTCAGGATAACGCAGATCAGAGACTATCGCCGATTGGTCATAAATTAGGCTTGATTTCTGAGAAAAGATACCAGAAATTGCTTGAAAAAATCGAGCTTACAAAGCTGGAAATCAAGCGTATTTCGTCCCTGAACATTGCTCCGTCAGAGAAACTAAATACCTTTCTTTTAGAAAATCACACCGCACCGATCAGCTCAGGATTCAAGCTTGCAGATCTTATACGCAGGCCACAGCTTGGTTACGATATTCTTGCACCTTTTGATCCGCAGAGACCGAAGCTTTCAGCAGAAGTCCGCGAACAGGTAGAACTTCAGATTAAATATGAGGGATATATTTCAAAACAGCTGGCACAGATTGAGTCAATAAGAAAGCTTGAATCGAAGAAGCTACCGGTCGGAACTGATTATAATGATGTTTATGGACTCAGATTAGAAGCAGTCGAGAAGCTCAACAGGGTACAGCCGGCATCAATCGGGCAGGCATCGAGAATTTCCGGTGTTTCGCCGGCGGATATCTCACTGCTTACAGTGTGGCTTGAGCATCGAAAGGGGAATTAAAAATGCTACCTGATTATGATTTTTGCTGCAAGGAATTTGCAAAATATGGTCTTGAACTGACTGATATTGCCTATAATAAGCTGAATATTTACTGTGATTTCCTGATAGAATATAATAATTATGTCAATCTTACAGCAATTACAGATCCCGTCGATATACTTTACAAGCACTTTATAGACAGTATTCTCATGTGTAAATATGCCGATATTTCTGGAAATGAAACACTGATTGACGTCGGAACGGGTGCTGGATTTCCCTCAGTTCCGCTGAAAATTTTCCTTCCTGAGCTTAAAATCACACTTCTTGACAGTCTTAATAAGCGTATTGAATTTCTTAAAAAGCTTTGTGAAAAGATTGAAATTGACGCAGAGTTTATTCACAGCAGAGCAGAGGATATCGCAAAGATGCCGGAATACAGGGAAAAATTTGATATTTCATGTGCCCGTGCAGTTGCAAATCTCTCCACACTCAGTGAGTTATGTATACCGTTTGTAAAGGTAGGCGGTCGATTTATTTCGATGAAGGGACCGCAAGAGGATATATCTCTTGCTCATAATGCGATAAATATTCTTGGTGGAAGTGTTTCACGTGAAACAAAATACTCACTCGAAAATGAGGAAAGACGTATCATTGAAATAAAAAAAATATCGCAGACTGCGACAAAATATCCCCGAAACAGCAGTCAAATTAAGAAAAAAACACTCTGATTATAAAATTTAATAACGAAATGATCGACAGTTTGCATTATACTGTCGATTTTTTTGTGTGGTAATTATTTCCGGAACGTGATACAATGAGTTTACAGGGATTTCCCAAGTATAGTTTCGAGGTTATAAAAATGGCAGGATTTTTAAATTTTACAAAAGAAAAGTTGATAAACAAAGTAATTGAAATTGAAACAAAATTGATTTTACCGAATCCGCATCAGCCGAGAAGATCTTTTCCTACGAATGAAATAGCAGCTCTTGCCGATTCTATATCGCAGAACGGAATTCTTCAGCCACTTTCAGTACGAAGAATTAATGATAGATACGAGCTTATAGCAGGGGAGAGGCGGCTTCGTGCGGCAAAATTGTGCGGATTCAAAACTGTTCCGTGTATTGTGCATGATATGAGTGATAGAAATTCCGCAATTTTAGCACTTGTCGAGAATATACAGCGGCAGGATCTTTCTTTTTTTGAGGAAGCTATTGCAATAGAAAAATTGATTACATATTACGGAATGACGCAGGAGGATGCCGCCGCAAAGCTTGGAAAAGCACAGAGTACAGTCGCAAACAAGCTTCGTTTACTGAGAATTACCCCGGAAGAGCGTGACCTCATAATGAAATTCAATCTTACTGAGCGTCATGCACGGGCATTATTAAAGCTTGCGAGTCCGGAGGAACGACTGATTGTACTTGACAAAATAATTAAACATAATTTAAACGTTGAGAAATCAGAGCGTCTTATTGAAGATTTTATTGGAATCCAAAAGGAAAAGGCAAGCTACAAAAAACGCTCAAAGGTATTTCAGAATGTAAAAATGTTCGTGAATACCATTAACAAAGCAGTAGAAACGATGCAGGCGGCAGGGATTTCTGCAGATTCGAGGAAAATTCAGAATGAAGACTACATAGAGTACCGTGTGAGAATTCCGATCCAGAAGAAAATACAGTGAAGCTATTGTTTCACATGAAACATTTTATGTGATTGTTTCATGTGAAACAATTTTTTTGGAAAAATTTATGATTCTTATTTACAATTAAAATAAAACGTGATATAATAGTAGTATATCAAATGAAAGGAAAGATTTAATGGGAAAAATTATCGCTGTGGCTAACCAGAAGGGCGGAGTCGGCAAGTCAACGACTGTCGTGAATATCGCCGCTTATCTGGGTTCCAGAGATTTCAGAGTTCTTTGTATCGACTCTGATCCTCAGGGAAATACAACCACTGGCTTTGGTATAAAGAAAAAATCCGTTAAAGCATCGACATACGACGTAATAACGGGCAAAACCCGTATTCAGGACGCTGTTATCCATACCGATTTCAAGAATGTTTCCATAGTTCCGGCAACGGAAAGTCTTGCCGGATGTGAGGTTGAACTTGTCGGCTACGAAAACAGAATGAACCGCATGAAAATGCAGCTTCTGACCTGCAAGCTTGATTACGACTACATCCTTATTGATTGTCCTCCGGCACTCGGACTTATTACAATCAATAATCTTGTTGCGTGTGATTCGATTCTTGTCCCCATGCTTGCAGAATTCTATGCTCTTGAGGGACTCTCACAGCTTGTGAATACTATTAAAATAGTAAAAAATAATTACAATCCTTCGCTTGATATCGAAGGAATTCTCTTCACGATGTTTGACGGACGTCTTAATGTCGCAAACGATGTCGTGACCGAAGTTGAAAAATATTTCCCGAACAAGGTGTTCAAAACGAAGATCCCGAGAAATGTAAGAATCTCTGAGGCTCCAAGTCACGGAAAACCAGTGATGTATTACGATAAAAGCTCAAAGGGTGCAGAGTCGTACGAGCTTCTCTGCCATGAGATTCTTGGCGAGGCATTGGAGCTTCCGCAGAAAAAAAGACGTGGAATTTTTAATTTTAAAAAGACCTGAGAAAGGAGCAGTATATGGCTATTGGTGGTTTAGGACATGGTCTCGATTCGCTGTTTGAGGACAATACAAACGATATTCAGGTAAAAAGAACGCTCCGTATTTCCGAAATTGAACCGAACCGCAGTCAGCCGAGAAAGAATTTCAGCGATGAAGCAATTTCCGCTCTCGCCGATTCTATTCAGGAGCATGGTATGCTTCAGCCGATTCTTGTAAGACCTCTCAGCACCGGCGGTTATCAGATCGTTGCAGGAGAGAGAAGATGGCGTGCCGCAAGAATGCTTGGTCTTGACGAGGTTCCGGTGAATATCCGTGAGCTTTCCGATATGGAGACAATGCAGATTGCCATTATCGAAAATCTCCAGCGTGAAAATCTTAATCCTGTTGAAGAAGCGGCAGGATACAACGAGCTTATCGAAAAATTCGGAATGACTCAAGATAAGGTCGCAAAAATGGTTGGTAGATCACGTTCTGCTGTTGCTAATGCAGTCAGACTTCTTGCACTTCCGGAGCGTGTACTTAAAATGCTTGAAAACGGCGATATATCGGCAGGTCACGGACGTGCACTTCTCGGATTTTCCGATGACGAGGAGCTTCTCATTGCTATGGCAGTGAAGTCCTCTGATGGCGGACTTACTGTCCGTCAGGTGGAAAAGGCAGCTCAGAAATATGCTGATTCCGCAGATGAGCTTCCGGTAAAATCAAATACGAAGATTGACAATTACTTCAAGGAAATGGAACTCTCCCTTAACGAACGTCTTGGCAGAAAGGTCAGGGTTGATTACGGAAAGAATAAGGGTGCACTTATCCTTGAATTCTACGACAAGGAAGATCTTGCCGCAATTGCAGAAAAGCTTACAGAAGATTAATATATTTAAGGAGTTAGAAAAATGCTTGACATTAAATTTTTAAGAACAAATCCCGATATCGTAAAGGAAAACATCAAAAAGAAGTTTCAGGATGAAAAGCTTGAACTTGTAGATAAGGTTATTGAATTTGACGAACAGTGCAGAAAAGCAAAGTCTGAGGGCGACGATCTCCGTAATCAGAAGAATCTGAAAAGCAAGGAGTTCGGAAAGTACAAGGCTATTATCAATAAATCTGATGACGAAGCGGCTAAGGTTGAGGCTATGGCAAACGTAGATAAGCTTACTGCTGAAATCGAGGAAATTGACAAGAGACGTGCAGAGCTTGAAGATATTGAAGCTAAACTCAACGAGGAAATCCGCAATATGATGCTTGTTATCCCGAATATCATTGACGACAGCGTTCCGATTGGTAAGGATGACAGCGAAAACGTTGAGGTGGAGAAGTTCGGCGAACCTTTTGTTCCGGAATTTGAGGTTCCCTATCACGTTGATATCATGGAAAAGGTAAACGGAATTGATCTTGACAGTGCAAGAAAGACAAGCGGAAACGGTTTCTACTACCTCTGCGGAGATATTGCACAGCTCCAGAGCTGTATCCTTTCCTACGCAAGAGATTTTATGATTGACAAGGGCTTCACATACTATATTCCGCCGTTTATGATCCGCAGCGACGTTGTTACAGGCGTTATGAGCTTCGCTGAAATGGAAGGAATGATGTACAAGATTGAGGGCGAGGATCTCTACCTTATCGGTACTTCTGAGCATTCAATGATCGGTAAGTTCATTGATACTATGATTCCTCAGGGCGAGCTTCCCAAGACTCTCACAAGCTATTCTCCGTGCTTCCGTAAGGAGGTAGGAGCTCACGGCATTGAGGAGAGGGGCGTTTACCGCATCCACCAGTTTGAAAAGCAGGAAATGATCGTTGTCTGCGAGCCTGAGGAGAGCATGGATTGGTTCCACAAGCTTTACAGCTATACTGTTGAATTCTTCCGCACACTTGATATCCCTGTAAGAACACTTGAGTGCTGTTCCGGAGATCTTGCAGATCTTAAGGTTAAATCTATTGACGTTGAAGCATGGTCGCCCAGACAGAAGAAGTATTTCGAGGTAGGAAGCTGTTCAAATCTCGGTGATGCTCAGGCACGTCGTCTGAATATAAAGGTAAAGACTCCTGACAAGCAGAAATATTTCGCACATACGCTCAATAATACAGTTGTTGCTCCGCCGAGAATGCTCATTGCTTTCCTTGAAAACAACATCAACGAGGACGGTTCTATAAGAATTCCTAAGGCACTTCAGCCTTATATGCGTAAGGAAATTATTGCTGTTCCTGAAAAGAAGTAAAAATAAAGGCGATACCTTGTTGGTATCGCACAGCCTGTTGAAAAGAAAAAAATAAGATGATTTTTAAGGGGACGCCTTCGTCACAGCCTATATCTGTGAAATCCAAATCAAAGATTTGGTTCACAGCTTAACTTGCAAGGCGTCCCCTCTTTCAAAACAGTCCACTGGACTGTTTTGAAATTCACCCTTTGCGAGGAGCTTCTAAGGCAAAAGCAGGGCTTTGAGTCTCACCTGTCGGTTCGGTCGGTGCTTCTGCTTCGCAGAGGTGTCCGC
>JAZNBR010000072.1:0-17665 GCA_045587105.1 Ruminococcus sp. | reverse complement strand
CTTCATTAAATAGTATATCATAAACCTTTCGGCTTGTGAAATCAATCCTGTTCAATAACGCTTGCGTTATTACTGCGCATTTTTTACTCTTTGCTTGAGCTTTCCCTATCTCTCAATAGGAATCTCAAGGGTCGTTACTTTTCTTGCATTGTTCGATTTTCAAGATGCTGCTCGCTCCCTCTACCTCTCTATCCGAGGTGGTGAGCTTTTTTATTATATCATATCTTTTCAGGCTTGTCAAGTACTTTTTCAAATTTCTTTAAAAAACTTTTTGACTCACTTTTATGATATCCGCTTGTCCTGCGACAGCTTTATTATTATATCACCTTTTCTCCCTGTTGTCAAGCAGAAGGTTTATTGTGAATTCGGTTTTTTTTTGTACACTTCGCACACATAACAAATTTTTCTCTTATGAAAGACCCGTAATCACCCAGCGAACAGAAAAAATCACTGCAACTCCTAGCAGAACTCCGGCAATAATGATATTTTTCTTTATCTCATCATCGTACTCAAACCTCGATAAATCGGCGGGATTCACCCATATCAGCTTCTTTTCACCGATTTTCATCGGCTGATTAAATCCGGCTTTGTCGTCCTTTTCGTATGTTTTTCCGCCACATTCAAACTTCATCCTGTGAATGTACGATACCGTCATTCCCTTGCGGTTCTTTTTCTCGCGAACCTCAACCACCTCCGCAAGTACAAGCTGACCTTTCCTCTTTAATAGTATAAGACGAATCATGTAAACCGCCGCACATATTGCGATCATCAGACCGATTCCGCCCCAGATTATCTCCTTCACTTCTATCACCTCTCTGCTATAATAGCACTTTTCCGGCAATTTGTCAATAAATACAGACGACCAGTAATGTTGTTATTCCTATAAAAGTTATATAAGTATTTACTGGGGGAAACCTTTCTGAGGAATGGTTCTCCCCCATCCCCTCTTCCAAAGACTTTTAATACTAAAATTTCCGCCTGACAGAGCTCACTCAAGGAGAAATCTTAATTTTCTCATTTACTTGATATGTGAGCCCTGTAAGGCGGAAATTTAATACTGAAAGTTTTAGGAAAGGAGTTTGAGGAACAACCCTTTTTCAAAAGGGTTTTCCTCAACAAGTGCCTGTGTAACTTCTATAAGAATAGCAACATTAAAGGTCGCCGTAATTTTACGCCATAAGCTTAACCATAACAGCCTTCTGAGCGTGGAGACGGTTTTCAGCCTCCTCAAAAATCTCATTTGCGTGAGCCTCAAACACCTTTTCAGTGATTTCCTCCTCACGGTGTGCCGGCAGACAGTGAAGAACCATAGCTTCTGCGTTTGCCTGAGCCATAAGCTCGTCGTTGATCTGGTATCCGGCAAAAGCAGCCTTTCTCTTTTCAGCTTCGCCTTCCTGTCCCATGGATGCCCATACATCAGTGATAAGTACATCTGCACCCTTTGCAGCCTGTGCCGGTGAGTTTGTCATCTCGAACTTATCGCCGTATTCAGCAGCAAAATCGAGAATAACCTTAGGCGGCTGATAGTCATCGGGACAAGCAATTGAAACTGACATTCCAACCTTAAGAGCACCGACGATAAGTGAATTTGCCATGTTGTTTCCGTCGCCGATAAAGCACATTTTAAGTCCGTCAAAGCTGCCCTTGAACTCACGGATTGTCATGAGGTCGGCAAGAACCTGACACGGATGGCAGAAATCTGTCAGACCGTTGATGATAGGAATACTGCCGTATTCAGCAAGATCTTCAACCTCCTTCTGCTCAAAAGTACGGATCATGATACCGTCAAGGTAACGTGAAAGAACTCTTGCTGTATCCTGAACAGGCTCTCCACGACCAATCTGAAGATCGTTTGATGAGAGGAACAGCGGATATCCGCCAAGCTGATACATACCTGTCTCAAAGGAAACTCTTGTTCTTGTGGAAGCCTTCTGGAAAATCATTCCGAGAGTCTTTCCCTTAAGAAGGTGTGAATGAGGAATGCCATGCTTTAATTCATATTTGAGCTGATCTGCAAGATTGAGGATTTCGATAATCTCCTCGCCGCTGAGATCAAGCATTTTAAGTAAGTGCTTCATGTAAATCTATCCTTTCAAAATAAGTTTTAATCAGTATTCCTTCAGCTTCTGTTCATATCACCGAAAGCCTTGTCAATTGCCACTGCAAACAGCGGAATATAGTCATCAAAAGCCGTATTCACGATTTCAAGATCATACTGGAATGTTCCTGAAACGCCGAACTTTGTTTTGATTGTTCCCACGCTGATGTCATTGAGAATTATCTCAAAATTCTTTCTGTCCTTGCTTTTTATAATATATTTCATATCCTTTCCCTCTGCGGTGATCGTCGGATCAAGGAAAAGAGATTTACATTCCATTTTCAGGAAAAGGTCGTCATTGAGTATAACGGAGAACATCGGTTTTTTCAGATCGCCCTCCTGAATCAGAGTGTAAAGATTGTAGTTGCTTGCGTCCAGAAGAATATATCTCTGTGCGAAGCCTTTTTTCTTCACGGTATACAGAAGTCTTGATTTTCTATCTTCCACAACATATTTGCTGCCCTTTTCTGCAATTGTCAACTCCATAAATCATTCCTCCAGTATTTCAATCAGAATTTTTATTCCGTCATTTATTTCATCGTATGTAATATTAAGAGGAGGCAGCAGCCTTACCTTTTCCTTTGCGGTAAGCACGAGAAGTCCATTTTCAAAAGCCTTTTTTGCGATATCTGCCGCTTTTTTCGATTCATCGGAAAGTGTGATTCCGATCATCAGACCCTTACCGCTTATACTTTTTACAGCACTGCTTTCCTCAAGCTTTGTTTTTATATAAGAAGCTTTTTTATTCACCTCATCAAGGAAGCCTTCGCTCATCATCCTGTCGATAACAACGATACCTCCTGCACACGCAACGGGATTTCCGCCGAAGGTCGAGCCATGCGTTCCGGCTGTGAGTACATCCTTTGTCTTTGAACTGAAAAGACAGGCTCCCATCGGAATACCGCCGGAGATTCCCTTCGCAAGCGTGGTAATATCCGCTTTTTTGCCGTACCATTCTCCGGCAAGAAGCTTTCCTGTTCGTCCAATTCCGGTCTGGACCTCATCGGCAATAACGAGGATATCCTTTTCAGCACAGAGTTCAAAAACAGCATCAACGAATTCCTGATCAAGAGCGTTTACTCCGCCCTCGCCCTGAACGTATTCAAGCATTACCGCACATACCGTATCATCAAGCTTTGCCCTGAGATCGTCGGTATTGTTCGCTTCAACGTTGATGAAGCCTTCCAAGAACGGGAAAAAGTAGTTGTGGAACACATCCTGTCCCGTTGCCGACAGAGTAGCCATTGTTCTTCCGTGGAAGGAATTCACAAGGGTAATGATATTGTGCCTGCCCTTGCCATACTTGTCGAAGCTGTATTTTCTTGCTGTCTTTATAGCACACTCGTTGGCTTCCGCACCGCTGTTTCCGAAGAAAACAGATTCATATCCTGTCGATTTACAGAGCTTTTCTGCAAATTCCGCCTGAACCTCAGTGTAGTAGTAGTTGCTTGTATGCTGGAGAGTACGCACCTGAGCACATACTGCGTCTGCCCACTGCTCATCGCAGTAACCAAGACAATTACAGCCGATACCACTGCCGAGGTCGATATACTTCATATTGTTTTCGTCGATGCACTGTCTGTTCTGTCCCGATTTCATTGCGAGGGGATAACGTCCATAGGAATGTGCCACATAATCATCGAATTTTTTTATAGTATTTTCATTACTGTTCATTTGAATTTCCTCCTTCGGGACAGAGATGCAAAGCATCCCACACATTAATTATAACTTGTAACCACCTATAAAATCAATATGGTTTGAACTTAATGTAGTAAATTTTTTATTTATTAATAATATTTTTTAAACATTTTAAGATTCTCACACAAACTGAGTGCCTACACCCTCGTTTGAAAGAAGCTCAATCAGGATAGAATGAGGAACTCTGCCGTCAATGATGACAGTCTTGTTCACGCCGCGTCTTACCGCTTCAACACAGCAGTCAATTTTCGGAATCATTCCGCCGGAGATTATTCCCTGTCTCTTGAGGAACGGAACCTCGCTGACATTCACCTCCGGAATAAGTGTTGAAGGATCGTTCTTGTCACGGAGAAGTCCTGCGATATCCGTCATAAGAATAAGATTCTCCGCACCAAGCTCAGCGGCAATGCGTGCGGCGGCTGTATCAGCGTTTATATTATATGTATTTCCGTCCTTGTCGGTTGCAACTGTTGCGATAACCGGAACATTTCCGTTTGCAAGAGCATCAAGGATTGGCTTTGTATTCACCTCAGTGATCTCTCCAACAAATCCGAGATCCTGACCGTCCTCTGTCGTCATTTTTTCAGCGGTAATCATCTCGCCGTCAATTCCGCAGAGTCCGACAGCACTTCCCTTGTGCTGAGCAAGAAGCTGAACAAGCTCCTTGTTTACCTTTCCCGCAAGAACCATCTTTACAACATCGACAGTCTCCGCATCCGTATATCGGAGACCATTCACGAAACGGCTTTCGATTCCGAGTCTGCCGAGCATTTCGTTTATCTCAGGACCACCGCCGTGAACAAGCACAACCTTTACGCCTATCTGGGACAGCAGTACGATATCAGTCATTACTGCGTCCTTGAGTTCCTTGTTTGTCATAGCGTTTCCGCCGTACTTTATTACAAGAATCTTATCATTGTACTTCTGGATATACGGCAGAGCGTCGATAAGCACCTGCGACATATCCTGATTTGAAATTTTATTTTTTTTATCAGCCATTTTAAACACTTCCCTTTAAAATCTGTAATCCTGCATTGCTTTTCTGAGAATATTTGCAACCCTTCCGGGATCCTTTATTCCGAAAATTCCGCTTGTCACAGGTGTTGAGCCACCTGACGCATCGTCATGGTCTGCATTATCATAAAACGTAATATAGCCTATATTACGGTCACTTGTATTATATGTGACAGCCTTAATCCTGCGAAGCGGAATACGGTTCACTTTATTTTTATTAATAATAAGCACGCTTTGATTCGTAATTGCATAGACACGGCTTGCAACTCCGGCAATTGAAATCAAATAAACTATAAGTCCGAATATTCCAAGCGGCGGAAAGAACAGAAGAGCAATAAGTACGATCGGCAGACATCCGCCGGTACCCTTTTCCTTACCTCTTGCCCCCTTCTCGGTTTTTCCGCACCAGAGGATATACTCGCCGCTTGCAAGGTACGGAGCAAAGTTTTTTTCTAATCTGCTGCTCTCGTCGTAGAATTTCTGCTCGCTGTTGTAATCACTGTACGTCTGTCCGTGCTCGTGATCTGAGCAGTCCGCACGATACTCCTCATTATGTATACGGCTGTCGTAGTCGCTGTATGTCTGACCATGCTCATGATATTCCTCGCAGTCAGCACGGTATTCCTCTGTCGGACGGATATAATCTCCTCCGTTATAGCCTTCATAGCCATCCTTTTTCTTCTTCCAGAACATTCACTTATCTCCATTATCCGCTTTTTTTCGCAAGCTCAACTGCCTCACTGAGTATTCTGAACGCTTCGTCCGGCTCTGCGATTCCCTGAATAAAAAAGTGGTCGAATTTATCCGATTCATTCTTTGAATAGGGATTATCCATTCTCCGGACAATTATGGTACCTGTTCCCTCGTTGCCGTATTCAACCTGCATATCGTGGACGTTCACAAGAGCAATTGCGTTTTCGTATCTTTCGTTGATTATGATGAGTCTGCGGTCGGTTATCGCATAGCCGTACTTTCTCTGAGAAAGAAAAGCCTTGAATATCACCAGCAGAATAAGAAGCGGGATTGCCGGAATTATCGCTGCAACCGGAAATACGATAACAGCTTTAATCACCTTGTACAGAAGAAATCCCATTATCAGAAGCATCACAACAATAAATATGGTATTCCTTTTAATCTTTGCATAGCTTTCTGTTTTTCCAGTCCACAGAACCTGTTCATCACCGGTAATCATATATTTCAGTCTTTCACTGACAATTTCTTCCATTCTGTTGTCGTCGTTATTATTCACTATGCTCCACCTCACTTTTCCTTATAGATGAAAGGAGCCGCAGTCTCGCTGAGTATCCTGTAAGCTTCCTCCTGATTCTCCGTGAAGCTGAAAAGCAGGTGCATATACGGCGAAGGGTTAAAGTCATGTTTGCCCTTATTCCTTGTCAGTTTACTGCACATGACAAGTCTTTCCGTACTGAATACCACTACTGTTATCGCACCTGATTTCCGGTCAAAGTGTATTTCGTGGATATCGTCGTAATAAACCGACTGAAATTCTCCGCTGAGCTTCGAGAGAAGTCTCTTGCTTGTGATAATGGTAGGCGCTAAGCTTTTGGATTTAAGCTTTATCACGAAAAACGCAGCTAAAATTGCTATCACTATCAATGCTGCCACAGCTGCTAAAATATACTCTTTGGCTCCAAGAGAAAAGATAAGAAAAAGCATCGGAACCGGCAGAAATAACAGTACTGCACATCCAAGAAGACATCCTGATGCGTCATGGGCAAGTCCGGAATGGAGTATCTCCTCATCTTGTTCAAGCTTTTCGCCAAAAATCTCCTGCGGATCGTAATTATTATTCATAGTCGTAGTCCTCCTTTGATTTGCTTATCGCATTTTCAAATATCCCATGAACTTTTTCGGGATTCTCCACGCCGTAAACAGTAGTTACTCCCAGCGGAGAGGGCTTTCCCCTGCTCATGACAGAATAGGCTCTGCCGGTCGGATAAACCCTGATTTTACTGTACTTCTTTGAATAGCCGATCGAGCCGGTACCGTCTTTAAACGTTCTGTACGCAATACATTTTATATCGCTCAGCTCATCAGATGTGAATGTGCCGTTATTGTTGAGTATAATCCGCCTGTCGGTTATGGCGTAACTGCTGTATTCCGGCTTCTTTTTAAGGTAAGGATAAAAAGCCCACACAACCAGCAGAAGCAATACTATAATTCCCGGATTGAATCCTGTCGTCACTGAAAAACCGATAAACAAGAAAACCAGAATTATTATCGCCCAGACTTTCTCATCCTGCCAGCTGACGTGATTCGTTTTCTTGTATTCCCTGCACCACAATATAGTTTCTCCGACATAAAGCTCACGGCGGAATTCACTTTCCGTGTGGTCGCAGTCTCCGGATATCTGTTCCCCGTTGTAATAATCCCTGTAATCCATAATCAGCTCCTGTAATCTCCGTTTATCTTAACGTAATCGTATGTGAGATCACAGCCCCATGCAGCGGCACTGAATCCGCCGTCACCGATGCTGATGAGTATCTGGATTTCCTCCTCACCAAGAATCTCCTTAGCCTTCTCCTCAGAGAATTCAACTCCGGCACCGTTTTTGCATACGTCAATACTGCCCTTTTCAGAGGCAATCTTCACATCCACCTTATTTATATCAAATTCTGCGTCCGCATACCCTACGGCACAGAGGATACGTCCCCAGTTTGCGTCCTCGCCGAACATAGCAGCCTTGAAAAGGCTTGAACAGATAACGGATTTTGCAACTGTCTCGGCTGTCTTTTCGGAATCTGCTCCGCCGACAACGCATTCGATGAGCTTTGTTGCACCTTCTCCGTCACGAGCCATCATTCTTGCAAGATTCATCATGATAGCGTAGAGAGCATTCTCGAATGCCTCAAAATCAGCGTCCTCACGGGAAATAACCTTATTTCCGGCAGCTCCCGAAGCAAGCACGCATACCATATCGTTTGTGGAAGTATCTCCGTCAACGCTTGCTCTGTTCAGCGTAACCTTTACGATATCGCTGAGTGCACGCTGAAGAAGCTCCGGAGAAATTCCGGCGTCTGTCGTGATGAATGTCAGTGTTGTTGCCATATTCGGGTGAATCATTCCGCTGCCCTTGAGCATTCCGCCCATTGTGCAGAGCTTTCCGTCAAGCTCAAACTGAACTGCAACTTCCTTAGGCATTGTATCGGTAGTCATTATAGCTTCAACAGCACGGGGATTTCCGTCGTATGTAAGTCCCTCTGCAAGCTCCTTCATGCCGTTCGCGATAGGCTCGATAGGGAGAATCTGACCGATAACTCCAGTAGAAGCAACGATAACATCCTCCGGACTGATTCCAAGCTCTGCGGCAGCAAGCTCGCACATTCTTGTTGCCTTTTCAACGCCGTCAGCGTTACAGGTGTTGGCGTTCACGGAATTCACGATAACTGCCTTTGCCTTTCCGTTTTTAAGGTGCTCCTTAGTCACGAGGATAGGTGCACCCTTTACCTTGTTTGTGGTATAAACTGCGGCTGCTGCACACTCTGTATCAGCAACTATAAGTGCTAAGTCGTTCTTTTTCTTTGTTACATGAGCTCCCGCATGAGCAAGTCCGCACTGGATTCCGTTTGCACGGAAACCCTTTGCGGCACAAACTCCGCCTTCAACGAATTTTATATTTTCAACTGATTGTAAATTCATATTACAACTCCTTTATCATGTGATTAAATCATTTTTTTGCGGACGACCAATGGTCGTCCCTACAATTCTGCGTTTTCTGCCCACCATTTCAACGGATTATCATATATATATTTCAATCTAATCTGCATATCATGAGAATCTCTTATTATGTGATCAAAAAATGACCTTTGCCATATATGTTTATAAAATGGTGGATACACACCTGATTTTACTCCTCGTATGTATTCATTTGTCGTTTGGGTTTTGTACCATTGAACGACTGTTGGTAGGGGCGCACCCATGTGTGCGCCCACATTTGAACATTTTATTAATATAAAATGTATATGGTCGGGCATTATTACATATGAATTTATAAAATATTCCGGAAATTTTTCTTCAAGCTTATGCAGCCATTTTTCAACCATTATGTGTGCGTTGTTCGGGCGCACACATGGGTGCGCCCCTAAGTCCGGCATTCCTATCTCGCCAAACAACCTTTGCCTGTTATGGGTACATATGGTCACGAAATATGCAGAATCTCTTGAATAATCATATTCTCTGAGACGCAGACTTTTACGCTTTGAAAACATATCTGATTCCGAATTAAACAAGCCCTGTTGTCTCGTCAATTCCCATCATAATGTTAAGGCACTGAACAGCCGCACCGCTTGCTCCCTTACCGAGATTATCAAGACGTGCACAGAGAAGAATCTGCTCGTCGCTGCCAA
The DNA here is from genome assembly GCA_045587105.1 of Ruminococcus sp. Classification (GTDB taxonomy): domain Bacteria; phylum Bacillota; class Clostridia; order Oscillospirales; family Ruminococcaceae; genus Ruminococcus. Next base: position 8,488 of record JAZNBR010000072.1, on the reverse strand, counting down.
AAACGAATACCTGCAATTTATTCACTCCGCTAAGCGTATTTGAAGCAAGGAAGAAAGACTTCTGCTCGTCTGCGCTCATAAGAGGCATTACCTCTACCATGTTTGCACCCTCATAGTGCTTTGCGTACATCGCATGAACTTCCTCTGCGGTCACGGGCTTGTCAAGCATTCTTGTCTGAATCGGGACACTTACGACCATTCCGCTGAAGTAATCGCAGATGATAGGATTGAACATAGGAGTAAATTCCAGTCCGGAAACAGCCTTCATTTCAGGCAGATGCTTATGCTGCTGGGAAAGTGCATACTGACGGGGACTTCCGTACTCGTATGGCTTATCGTCGCCCTCATAAACAGCGATAGCTTTTTTTCCTGCACCGCTGTATCCTGATGTAGCGTAAGCGAACACAGGGAAATCTGCCGGAATTATTCCGTTCTTTACAAGGGGATAAACTATGGAAGCAAATCCGCTTGCGTAGCATCCGGGAACAGCAACTCTGTTCGATGTTGTGATTTTCTCACGGTGCTCCGGTGAAAGCTCCGGAAAACCGTATGCCCAGTCGGGATTTGTTCTGTGAGCAGTTGAGGCGTCAATGATTCTCACATGATCGTTATCCACGAATGAGACTGCCTCTCTTGAAGCCTCATCCGGAAGGCAGAGAAATGTGTAGTCTGACATATTGATAAACCTTGCACGCTCTGCCGGATCCTTACGTTTGTCCTCGCTGATGCGAAGCAGCTCGATATCATTTCTGCCCTCGAATCTTTCGAGAATTTTAAGTCCGGTAGTACCCTCCTGACCGTCGATATATACTTTAACTGACATATTTTCACTCCTGATTTTGAATTTTATTGCTCAGGGGACATCAGGATGCAAACAACCTATCTGCGTTGTTTTATCCCTCCCCTGCCATTTTTCGGAGTTCTCCCCCGATGTATTGACAACTATATTGCCTGTCACTTCTTCTTTTTTCTTTTACTGACCTTCCGCTGATACTTCTCCCTCTTGGGATCCTTAAGATCAGACTGATCCTCCTTCAGGGAGTGCCAGATATTTATAACAAGAGTCACCGTAACGATACCCACAAACCACCATATGTAAGCCTTAGGTCTGACGGGAATCCACAGTCCCATGACAAGCATTCCGACCACCCACAGAACACCCATGAAGATGGTCAGTCCAAGTGTAAAAATAAGATCCTTTTTCTTCATGAGAGCCTTGCAAGCTCCTTTTCGGCATTGCAGATCTGATTCTTTACCTCGTCGGGAGAAGGTCCGCCGTAGGATTTGCGTTCCTTTACGCAGGTGTCAAGACTGATAGCGTCGTAGACATCCTCAGTGAAAAGCTCTGTCATCTTTGCGTATTCCTCAAGCGGAAGCGTTTCAAGAGTAAGTCCCTTTTCAATGCACTCAGCAACGAGAGTTCCTGTGATCTTGTAAGCGTCACGGAAGGGCATCCCCTTCTTGACAAGATAATCGGCACAGTCAGTAGCATTTATAAATCCTCTTGCAGCAGCATTTCTCATGTTATCCTTGAGTACTCTCATGGTCGCAAGCATGGGAGTAAAGGTCTTTACGCAGAGCTTTACGTTGTCGATTGTATCGAAGATTGCTTCCTTGTCCTCCTGCATATCCTTGTTGTATGCAAGCGGAAGTCCCTTCATCATTGTGAGGAGAGTCACAAGATTTCCGTTTACTCTGCCCGTCTTTCCTCTGATAAGCTCGGTGATATCGGGATTCTTCTTCTGCGGCATGATTGACGATCCGGTAGCGAACGCGTCGTCAAGCTCAACGAACTTGAATTCCCATGAACACCAGAGAATTATTTCCTCGGAAAAGCGTGAAAGGTGTGTCATAAGAAGCGATAATGCACAGTTCAGCTCCACGCAGTAGTCACGGTCGGAAACGCCGTCAAGGCTGTTTTCCATAGGAGCAGTAAAACCGAGAAGCTCGGATGTCTGCTGACGGTTTGTCTTGTAGGTCGTACCTGCAAGAGCTCCGCAGCCGAGAGGACAGAAGTTCATACGCTTTGCGGCGTCCTGTAATCTTTCAAGGTCACGGAGAAGCATCCACACATAAGCCATGAGATGATGAGCAAATGTAATCGGCTGTGCTCTCTGGAGGTGGGTATATCCGGGCATAACCGTTTCGGTGTGTTCCTTAGCCATAACGATAATTGCAGAAATAAGCTTTCTTATCATATCAGAAATCTCTGCGATTTCATCACGGAGATAGAGTCTGAGGTCAACTGCAACCTGATCGTTTCTTGAACGTGATGTGTGAAGTCTCTTTCCCACATCACCGAGACGCTTTGTAAGCTCTGCTTCAACGAACATATGTATATCTTCGGCATTGGGATCAAGTGCAAGTGCGCCTGAATCAATGTCAGCGAGAATTTCTTTCAGACCGCCGATAATTTCGAGGCTGTCCTCTTTTGTGATAATTCCGCAGTCGCCCAGCATAGTTGCGTGGGCGATACTGCCCTGTATATCGTGACGGTACATACGTCCGTCAAAGGCAATTGAAGAATTGAAAGCGTTGACTCCGGCGTCAACCTGCTTTGAAAATCTTCCTGCCCACATCATATCTGCCATAATATTTCTCCTTTTTTGAGCTATTATCTTTTAGCCTTTAGCTGTCAGCTTATGGTATCGGCTTCGCCGATAGATTAAAATAATATTCCTCATACCATTAGCTATTAGCTTGTGGTGTCCCTTCGGGACAATTTAAATAATGCGTAATTAAGCCATTAGCTTTTAGCTATTCGCTTTCAGCTTTCTGGTCATAGCATTTATCATTCTGCAAATTTCTTCAAGGAGCTGAAAAGCATTGTATATCTGCTCCTCTTTTACATATCCCAACCTCTGACAAATAATAAGCTGTGTCTCAAGCTCATACGCTGAGCCATTAGCAATATTAAGAAAACGCAGAAACTCTCTGTCTGAATTACGTCCTCTGCCTTCCGCAATATTCGATGGTATTGAAACAGCCGAACGCTTCATCTGATCAAAAAGCGTATATTTTTCATCAGAAGGTAAAGTTTTTAATATCCTATAAATTTCCTCAACAAGCTCAATAGCTTTCTGCCATACGATAAGATCTCTGAAGCCCTGTATATCAACGCTCCTTTAAAGCTAAAAGCTAAAGGCTAATAGTTAATAGCTGTTAATTACAACAGGCAGGAGAACGGCTCCCCTGCCTGATGAATATTTATATTATAGTTACATTGTAGGGGCGAACTGTGTTCGCCCGCCATATATAACATTTTTTCCGGGTGAACAAAGTTCACCCCTACGCAATCTGAAATTACTTGTTGTTTCTCTTCTTGTCGAGCTGAGCCTTAACCTTGATCGGGAGACCAAAGAGGTTGATGAATCCAGCGGAATCAGCCTGATTGTAAACGTCATCCTCGTCGAATGTAGCAACTTCCTCATCATAGAGAGTATAGGGTGAAGTTACGCCGGCATTGATGATGTTGCCCTTGTAGAGCTTGAGCTTTACGTCACCTGTAACAGTTTCCTGAGTCTTGTTAACGAAAGCTGTCATAGCTTCACGGAGAGGAGTATACCACTGACCGTTGTAAACGATATCAGCGAACTTGATTCCGAGATACTGCTTAACTCTTGCTGTTTCCTTGTCGAGACAGATTGTTTCGAGAACCTCGTGAGCGTGGTAGAGGATAGCACCGCCGGGAGTTTCATAAACACCTCTGGACTTCATACCAACGAGACGGTTTTCAACGAGGTCAGCAAGACCGATACCGTTTTCGCCGCCGAGCTTGTTGAGAGTTGAAACGAGCTCAACACCGTTCATTTCCTTGCCGTCGATAGCTGTGGGGATACCCTTTTCAAAGTGGATTGTGATATATGTAGGCTTGTCGGGAGCTTCAAGAGGAGAAATGCCCATTTCGAGGAAGCCGGGCTTCTCATACTGCGGCTCATTTGCGGGATCCTCAAGGTCAAGACCTTCATGTGAAAGGTGCCAGAGGTTCTTGTCCTTGGAGTAGTTTGTTTCTCTGTTTATCTTAAGAGGAATGTTGTGAGCCTCTGCGTAGTCGATTTCCTCGTCACGGCTCTTGATGTCCCATTCTCTCCAGGGAGCGATGATGTGCATATCAGGAGCGAAAGCCTTGATAGCAAGCTCAAAACGAACCTGATCGTTGCCCTTACCTGTACAGCCGTGACAGATAGCGTCTGCACCTTCAGCGATTGCAATTTCAGCGATTCTCTTTGCGATTATAGGACGTGCAAAGGATGTTCCGAGCATATATCTGTTCTCGTAGATAGCTCCTGCCTGAACTGTGGGGTAAACGTAATCCTGAATGAATTCTTCCTTAAGATCCTCGATATAGAGCTTTGAAGCACCTGTCTTGATAGCCTTTTCCTCAAGACCGTCAAGCTCTGTACCCTGTCCCACGTCACCGGAAACAGCGATAACCTCGCAGTTATTGTAGTTTTCCTTAAGCCACGGAATAATGATAGAAGTATCAAGTCCGCCTGAGTATGCAAGAACTACCTTTTTAATATCTTTTTTAGCCATTTTAGTATACCTCCTGAGTTACATCTAAATAATGATTAATACTATTATACACCTAATATTTATAATGTCAAGAGGATTCGCATAATTATTCACATTTATCCTAAATATTCATATATACACGAATATTATTCATTGATATCATCTTTCTTCCAATTATTTTCAATTCTATTTGTAAATGATTACAATTTTTTTCAAAATACCTCTTTCCCCCTTGAAATTGATTTAAAAAAATGTTATAATAAAGCTGTATAATTCACTCAGGAGGTAATACTATGAGAGAAAAAAAGGGTACAAAAATAACTATCTTGGGAGTCGGAAATGTCGGTGCAACTATTGCATACACTCTCGCTGTCGGCGGAACCTGCTCCGATGTAGTTCTTATTGATATAAATAAAGCCAAAGCCAAGGGCGAGGCTATGGATATCCGTCAGGGTGTTTCCTTCGGTCACAATGTCGAGGTCTACGACGGTACCTACGAGGACGCAAAGGAATCAGATATCGTTATCGTTACACTCGGTCTCGGAAGAAAACCCGGTCAGACACGTCTTGATCTCGCTCAGACAAACGTAAACATCATTAAAGAGGTTATGCCTCAGATGGCAAGATTCGCACCTGACGCAATCTACATTATCGTAAGCAATCCCGTTGATATCCTCACCTATGTCACACTGAAATGCACAAGCCTCTCCCCGAAGCAGGTAATCGGCTCCGGTACGGCTCTCGATACTTCTCGTCTCCGTGCAGTTCTCGCAGATCATCTTGAACTCAGCCCCAACAGCATACACGCTTACGTTTTCGGCGAACACGGCGATTCCTCATTTATTCCGTGGTCCCTGACAAGCATCGCAGGCGTAGAAATGGACGAATACATCGAATCTCAGGAGCACATCCCCTTTAACGAGGATGAAATTATCGAGGAGGTCCGCAAAGCCGGCTCAGAGGTTATCAAACGCAAGGGAGCTACCTTCTTCGCAATCGCTATGGCGGTAAATAAAATCTGCGACTCTATTCTCCGTGACGCAAATAATATCATTACCGTTTCATATCTCATAAACGATAAATTCGGCATCAACGATATATGTCTCAGCCTGCCTGCCGTTATCGGAAGCAACGGCATCGAGCGTGAGGTTACACCCAAGCTTACAGACAACGAAATTGCAAAGCTTCAGGCAAGTGCAGAGGCTCTCAGAGAGGTTATTGATCAGATAGAATTCTGATATCACTCAAATACTCCGGCAGACAATCGTCCGCCGGAGTTATTTAGGCAACACCGCACAAAGCCCGTCTTGCAGCTTTGTACGATGTTGCTTATACTTTATAAAAAAGGAGGCTTTCTGTCATGAGCCTTAATGATACTCCGTCAGGAGAACGCCTTCATATCGGCTTTTTCGGAAAACGTAATGCCGGAAAATCAAGCGTCGTGAATGCCGTAACAGGGCAGGAACTCTCGGTGGTCTCCGATGTGAAGGGAACTACTACCGATCCCGTGACAAAGGCAATGGAGCTTCTTCCTGTCGGTCCAGTGATGATAACAGATACTCCCGGCTACGACGACGAGGGAACTCTCGGTGAGCTTCGCGTCAAAAAAACACGTCAGATACTCAACCGGACTGATATAGCCGTGCTTGTTGTGGATTCTTCAGAGGGACTGTCCGATACCGACAGACAGCTTATCGGACTTTTTCGTGAACGTGATATCCCCTTTCTTACAGTATACAACAAGTCCGATATCAGGGAAATTACTCCCCTGAAGGAAAATGAAATCTCCGTAAGTGCCGCTGAAAACTCAAATATACATGAGCTTAAAGAAAAAATCGCTCAGCTTGCGAAAACAGATAAGCCTGAAAATCGCATTGTCGGCGATCTGCTTTCTGCCGGAGATATTGCAGTTCTTGTGACTCCAATTGACGCTTCTGCTCCCAAGGGAAGAATGATTCTGCCGCAGGTGCAGACTCTCCGTGATATCCTCGACGCAGACGCAATGGCTGTTTTCACAAAGGAAGATCAGCTTGCACAGACTCTTGCAGGTCTTTCGGATAAACCGAAAATGGTTATCACAGACAGTCAGGTATTCGGAGCCGTCAGCAGAATAGTTCCGGAGGATATTCCTCTTACGTCCTTTTCAATCCTCATGGCAAGATACAAAGGCTTCCTCGAAACGGCTGTCAGAGGTGCGGCGGCTATTGATTCTCTCCGTGACGGCGATACTGTCCTCATCTCGGAGGGATGCACTCACCACAGGCAGTGCGGCGATATCGGCAGCGTGAAGCTTCCGGCAATGCTCAGGAAAACAACCGGAAAAAGCTTCGATATACGTCTTTCCTCCGGACGTGATTTTCCAGAGGAGCTTTCAGATATTCGTCTTATCATCCACTGCGGCGGATGTATGCTCAATGAGCGTGAAATCGGCTATCGGATGAGATCTGCCGGAACACAGGATATCCCCTTTACCAATTACGGTATAGCTCTTGCGAAAATGAACGGTATCCTCTCACGGAGCCTCAGCGTTTTTCCGGAGCTTCAGAAAATTATAGAATAAACGAACTCCCCCGCCTTTATGTCGGATAGTCATATAGAAGTATTATAAAGCCACTTTTGATATCAATGTCAAAAGTGGCTTTGCGTTGCTTGTGTCATTGACTTTTTATGTTGGCTTTGTTATAATAAACTTACAGATGAATAAGAATTTGTAGCAGAGAGGATATGTGTAAATGTACAGCTTTAAGAGAATAGGAATGAATGAAATAGAGGTCATAAAAAAGTTGTTTACAGGTGTATTTACAATCGAACCATGGAATGATGATTGGTCAAACAAAGAACAGTTGGATTTGTATTTGTCTGACTTGGTCGGACAAAGTAATTCATTGGTATATGGTTTATTCGAAGATGATAAATTGATAGGTATATCTATGGGGCATATTAGGCATTGGTATTCCGGTACAGAATATTATATCGATGAATTATGCATACAGACAGATAAGCAAGGAAATGGCATAGGAACTTATTTTATAAAAGAAATCGAAAAAGCAATAAAAGAAATTGGGGTGGTGCAAATTTTCTTGCAAACAGAGAATAATGTACCTGCTTATGGCTTTTATCAGAAAAATGGATTTTACGAATTGAAGGAGCATGTATCGTTTGCAAAACGAATATAGTACAGAGATATAACAACTCAGAGAAGAATTTAAAGTTGTGGAGGCAAGGATGGGCATGAAGATAGGAGTAATTCAGGCATCGTCACAAAAAGAAAAGAATAGTATTATTTTTGAGAGCGTGACAAAGACGGCGAAAACTCTTGGTCATGAAGTAGTTAATTTTGGTGTGTTTGATGATTCTTTACAACAGTTTTCGTATATTGAAATTGCTATCTGCGTCAGTTTATTACTTTCAAGCAGAGCTGTAGATTTTATAGTGACAGGATGTTCGTCCGGTCAGGGTATGATGCTGGCTTGTAATAGCTTACCCGGTGTATTATGCGGCTACGTTCCCACTCCGCAAGACGCATTTTTATTCGGAAGAATTAACAACGGCAATGCTGTATCGCTGCCATTGGGACTTAACTGGGGATGGCTTGGAGAAATAAATCTTCAATGCACATTAAATAAATTATTCGACGGTCCTTTTGGCGAAGGATATCCTGTTGACGATGCTGAAAGAAAAAGGCATGATACAAAGCTCTTGAAGCAAATGAATCAAACAGTAAAGAAAACATGGGCAGATATTATTGATGGCGTAGACAAGGAGTTGTTGAAAAAAGCATTGAGCAATCGCATTGTGTATGACTATATAATGTTTAATAGTGATATTGAGGAAATTAAGAATATGATGCGTTCTCATAGATAATCTTCAATTTATCTGTGAGATAAAAAAATCCTGAGAAGAAAATAATTCTTTTCAGGATTTTACTTCTTTATGACTACTTCCCTTAAGACGGGGGATTTTTTGATAATTT
>JAZNBR010000071.1:0-29509 GCA_045587105.1 Ruminococcus sp. | reverse complement strand
TCTCATAGACTATGAGTTTGATAGGCCTGATGTGTAAGCGTGGTGACACGTTCAGCTTGCAGGTACTAATCGGTCGAGGGCTTTTCCTTTTGTTTCGCTGAGTTCGCTCATTTCTTGCTTTTGCTTTTTCGGTTGAAAAGTAAATCGGTGCTGATAGCAATGAGGTCACACCCGTTCCCATTCCGAACACGGAAGTTAAGCTCATTAACGTTGATGATACTTGGCTGGAGACGGCCTGGGAAAGTAAAAAGGTGCCGGTACTTAAAGGAAAAGGAAACTGTTCTCAGTTTCCTTTTTTCACATATCTTTGGACCATTAGCTCAGTTGGTCAGAGCTCCCGGCTCATAACCGGTCGGTCCGGGGTTCGAGTCCCTGATGGTCCACCAATAAATGAAATCTCCTGAAATGGGGATTTCTTTTTATTTTGATGATAATTCTTGCATCGGAAAGAAAAAAATCCTTATTATTGAAAAGAAATATGATTAATTTAACCGCTGATTAAATATCAGCGTAATTTTTTTATAAAATTGCATTCCTCAAAATTTTATGGTATAATATATACACATTAGTACGAAGGGGGATTTTATGGATAAATTCAAGCTGTTTTCAGATTACAATCCGGCTGGAGATCAGCCGAAGGCGATAGAAGAACTCGTGTCAGGCATAGAATCGGGAAAAAAAGAGCAGATCCTGCTTGGAGTAACTGGTTCCGGAAAAACTTTTACGATGGCGAATGTTATTGCAAGAGTAAATAAGCCGACGCTTGTTCTTGCACATAATAAGATACTTGCGGCACAGCTTTGCTCGGAGTTTAAGGAATTTTTTCCTGAAAATGCCGTAGAATATTTTGTTTCCTACTACGACTATTATCAGCCGGAAGCCTATGTTCCGAGCACGGACAGCTATATTGAAAAAGATTCCTCTGTCAATGATGAGATTGATAAGCTTCGTCATTCGGCAACAACTGCTCTTGCAGAACGTCGTGATGTTATAATTGTTGCGAGTGTTTCGTGTATTTATTCTCTGGGAAGTCCTGACGAATACCGTTCAATGGTAGTTTCTATAAGGCAGGGAACGGAAAAATCCCGTGATCAGCTTATTGACGAGCTTGTTAAAATCAGATATGAACGCAATGATATCGCTTTTGAGCGAAATAAATTCCGTGTGCGTGGAGATGTTGTAGAAATTTTTCCTGCAATGTCGTCGGATACTGCTGTCAGGGTTGAGTATTTCGGCGATGAGATCGACAGGATATCAGAAATCAATGTTGTGACCGGCGAGGTTAAGGCAGTAGTCTCTCATGCGGCGATCTTTCCTGCATCCCACTATGTTGTCAGCGATGACAAGCTGGAATCGGCTCTTGAGGAACTTGACAGGGAGCTTGCCGAGCGTATTCAGTGGTTTACCGAAAATAATAAGCTTATCGAGGCGCAGAGAATTGAACAGCGTACTCATTATGATATGGAAATGCTCAGAGAAGTCGGCTTCTGCAGCGGTGTAGAGAATTATTCCCGTGTGCTTGCAGGACGTCCGGCAGGAAGCTCTCCGCAGACGCTTCTTGATCATTTTCCGGAGGATTTTCTGCTGATAGTCGATGAAAGTCACGTTACGCTTCCGCAGGTGAGGGCAATGTATGCCGGAGACCGTGCGAGAAAGACTACATTGATAGATTACGGCTTCCGCCTTCCGAGTGCTCTTGATAATCGTCCGCTTAATTTCGATGAATTCAATGCACATATACATCAGGCGATTTATGTAAGTGCGACTCCCGGACAGATAGAACGTGAGAAAACAGACACAATCGTAGAACAGGTTATACGTCCCACAGGACTTGTTGATCCCGAAATAATAGTAAAGCCTACGCAAGGGCAGATTGACGATCTTCTTTCAGAAATCAACACACGCATTGAACGGAACGAGCGTGTACTTGTCACCACGCTGACGAAGAAAATGGCTGAGGATCTTACCACTTATTACGAAAAACTGGGCGTAAAGGTGCGTTACCTTCATCACGATATTGATACTATTGAGCGAATGGAGATCATCAAAGATCTGCGAAACGGCGAGTTTGATGTTCTTGTGGGAATCAATCTTCTGCGTGAGGGACTTGATATTCCGGAGGTCAGTCTTATTGCCATACTTGACGCTGATAAGGAGGGATTCCTCAGAAGTGAGACCTCACTTATACAGACGATAGGACGTGCCGCACGAAATGCAGGCGGACAGGTAATCATGTATGCGGATTCTGTCACAGGCTCTATGGAGAGGGCGATTAACGAGACGGAACGCCGCCGTGCGATACAGACTGCATACAATGAGGAACACGGAATTGTTCCGAAAACTATCATCAAGGGTATCAGGGATGTTCTGGAGATTACTTCAAAGAAGTCGGTTGATGAAAAGACGAAGAAGAAAAAGCTGAGTTCAGCGGAAAAAAAGGCTATGATAGAAAAGCTTACAATCGAAATGAAAAACGCTGCAAAGCTTCTTGAATTCGAACACGCGGCATATCTCAGGGATAAAATCAGGGAACTTGAGGGAAAATAAACGTGTTTTATTGACAAATTGCCGAAATACAGGTATAATTATAAAAAAAGGTTACAGGAGGTCGCTATGGATCAGAAAAACAGACCACAGGCAAGAAAGAAAAAAGTTACAGGTGCAGGCAAGGATGTACACAAGAGAGGCGACGGACTCGGCACCGGCAGAGTAGGCTCCAAGGATTATTCATCCGGCAGACCTTCCGGCGGAAGTTCAGGAAGTGCAGGAGGCTCAGGCGGCGGAGGTGTTCCGAAACGTGCTGTTGCAGGCGGCGGAGGAATCCTTGCAATAGGACTTCTTCTGTTTTCCATGATTAAAGGCGGCGGACTTGGCGGACTTCTTGACAGCATGAAGAATTCAGGTTCAAGCGGCGGTGGAACAGGTGTCGGAAATTACTCGGCAAGCAGTGAGGGAACTGTAAATACATCCGTTGCGAAGGGCTCCCGTGAAAAAAGAACAGTTATCAAGGGAAATAATAAGGATTCCGTTACAATCATGGTATATCTCTGCGGAACTGACCTTGAATCAAAATATGGCATGGCAACCTCTGATATCGAAGAAATGAAGGCTGCCAGCAAGAAGTTCGGCGATGATTTCAATATCATTGTATATACCGGCGGATGTAACAAGTGGAAAACAAGCAGTATCAGCAACAGAGTCAACCAGATATATCAGATCAAGGACGGAAAGCTGATAGAGCTTGTTGATGACGACGGCAAAAAGGCAATGACTGATCCTGACAATCTCGGTAACTTTATAAAGTACTGCAAGAATAAATTTCCTGCAAACCGCAACGAGCTTATCCTCTGGGATCACGGCGGCGGATCAGTAAGCGGCTACGGCTATGATGAAAAGAATGCCGGAAAAGGATCTATGGATCTTGCAAAGCTTAAGCAGGCTCTTGATAAGGGCGGCATGACATTTGATTTCATCGGCTTCGACGCTTGTCTCATGGCTACGGCAGAGACAGCTCTCATGCTTGATGACTATGCTGATTACCTCATTGCGTCCGAGGAAACTGAGCCGGGAATCGGCTGGTACTATACCGATTGGCTTACTGCCTTTGCAAAGAACAAATCAATGCCTACTGTTGAAATCGGAAAGAACATCATTGACGATTTCGTTGAAGAATGTGCGAAAAAATGCAGAGGACAGAAAACAACCCTTTCGATTATCGACCTTGCGGAATTCTCAAACACTGTTCCGGAGGATCTCTCGGATTTTGCTAAATCTGTAAGTACAAAAATTACAAATGACGAGTACAAGGAAGTATCCGATGCACGCTACAACACAAGAGAATTTGCCGTTGATTCAAAGATAGATCAGGTAGATCTCGTAAGTCTTGCGTACAATATGGATACAGCTGAAGGAAAGGCTCTTGCTGAATCAATCAGAAGTGCCGTAAAGTACAACAGAACGTCAACAAACATGACAAATGCCTACGGTGTGTCGATTTATTTCCCTTACAAGCGTACATCCAACGTTGATAAAGCGTGCAATACATACGCAAGCATAGGTATGGATTCTGATTATTCCAAGTGCATACGTCAGTTTGCCGCTACGGAAACAAGCGGACAGGTTGCGGCAGGCGGCTCATCATCGCCGGCAGCTTCAATATTCGGCTCCGGAAGCTCATCTGGTTCATCAGGAAGTACTGATATTATCGGACAGCTTCTCAGCTCCTTCATGGGTTCAAATAAGAATATAGACGGTCTTGACAGCTCCAACACTGATTTCATGAACGATCAGAATACCGCAGAAACAGCCGAGTATCTTGCAGAAAACGCCTTTGATCCGTCAAAGCTTGTGTGGGATACCAGCGACGGCGAGTATAAGATATCGCTTACAGAAGATCAGTGGGATCTTGTTCATGCAGTTGATAAGAATCTCTTTATCTACGATGACGGCGGCTATATCGACATGGGACTTGACAATGTGTTCAGCTATGACGATGACGATAATCTCGTTGCCGACGCTGAAAAGGACTGGGTAGCTATCAACAGCCAGCCGGTTGCTTATTATCACACAGATACCATTGAGAATTCTGACGGAACTACTACTCATATGGGATATGTTCCGGCATATCTCAACGGAGAAAGAGTCAAGCTTATAATTGTATTTGAGGGAGACGACGGATATATCGCCGGAGCAACTGACGATTACAAAAACGGCGAGACAGAAACTGTTGCAAAGAGCATGACTGAGCTTGAAGCAGGCGATGTTCTTGAATTTATCGGTGACTACTACAATTCTGATCTTGAATATCAGGATTCCTATCTTATCGGCGATCCTATGACGGTAACAGCTGATATGCAGGTCAGCAATGTCACTATAAGCAGTGATGTGAAGATACTTTTCTGCTTTACAGATATATATAATCAGTCTTATTGGTCTGAGGCTATCGGCTGATAATACAATTTTGCCGGAAGAAGCGGTTATCTGCTTTCTTCCGGCTTTTTTGTGTAAAAAATGAGTGCTGACCACTTGAAAATATTCTGTAATTATGTTATAATAATTTAATACGGAATTTCAGGACAGGAGGCAGGAATTTTGAACGATAATTCAGCTTTAATTTGTGAAATAAGAACGCTTCTGGGCGGAAGTATTCCGAAGGCTCTTGTAAGAAGCTTCGGATGTCAGCTCAATGTCTCAGACGGTGAGAAAATAAAAGGTCTGCTGGAGAAAATCGGCTACACATTTACTGAAAACGAGGACGAAGCTGACCTTATTATCCTTAATACCTGTGCTGTCCGTGAATCGGCAGAAGACAGGGTTTTCGGAATAATCGGCAGTATGAAAAAGCTCAAGGAGCTTAAACCTTCGCTGATTATAGGGATTTCCGGCTGTATGACTGCTCAGGCTCACAATGCCGAAAAGATAAAGAAATCATATCCGCAGGTAAGCTTTGTTATGGGAACCTCGGCGATAAGCTCGCTTCCGGCACTTCTGCTGGACAGCCTGAGAGGAGTGAAATTCTCTGCCGATACTGCTGAATACGATGATTTTTCACAGTCTGTACCGCAGGTGCGTGACAGCAGCTTCAAGGCAAGTGTTCCGATAATGTTTGGGTGTAATAACTTCTGCACTTATTGTATAGTTCCATATGTCCGTGGACGTGAACGCAGTCGCAGATCTGATGATATCATCCGAGAGGTGTGCGGACTTGTACATGATGGATACAAGGAAATAATGCTTCTCGGACAGAATGTCAATTCGTACGGAAATGATTCAGACGGAGAGATAAGCTTTCCGCCGCTTCTCAGAAAGCTCAACGAAATTGATGGCGATTTTGTTATCAGATTCATGTCCTCTCACCCGAAGGACGCTTCACGGGAGCTTATAGATGCGATACTTGAATGCGACAAGGTTGCAAAGCATCTTCATCTCCCTCTCCAGAGCGGAAGCAGCAGCGTCCTTGACAGAATGAACCGCAGATATACATCTGAAAAATATCTCGAAACTGTTGATTACATCCGCAGTAAGGATCCTGATTTCTCGCTTACCACCGATATTATAGTGGGATTCCCTAATGAAACGGACGAGGAATTCAAGGACACGCTGGATATTATTCGCAGAGTGAGATATGATAATATATATTCGTTTATTTACTCAAAGCGTTCCGGAACAAAAGCCGCCGCTATGGACGACGCTACTCCGGAAGATGTAAAGGGACGCCGCATGAGAGAACTTTTAGAAGCTCAGCGTGAGATTTCTGCAGAGCATTATAAGAGGTTTATCGGCAGAAAACTGCGTGTTCTCGTTGACGACGCTTCAAAGAAGCATACCGGCTACATGACCGGAAAAAGCAATGAATTCATAATCGTTGAGTTTGAGGGCGATTCTTCGCTTATAGGAAAGTTCGTGGAGGTTGAAATCACCGAAGCCATGAACTGGGCAGTAAGAGGCAGGCTTGTATGAAAATAAGGTTTTTTGCAGTATTGGCGGCAGCTGTTTTTCTCACGGGATGCTCATGGGGCGATTTCTGGAAGGTTTCCAGAGAAGAAACAGGGAACTCAGAGCCGGTTGAGGAAATCACAACTGAACCTCCGACTGAATTAATATCGGCGGCGGAATTTCAGTCAGGCGAAAGAAATGTAAATCCGGTTGTAGACAAGCATACAAGATATATAGATCTCACACGGCAGATAAATATGCAATATCAGAAAAGGGATCATCATGTGTCAAGATACAGAATGAAGGGTTACGGAAGAGTTATTGAGGACAGTGGAAATATCCGTCTCAGGGATTCCGAAGGCGAAGAAAAAATTCTTGTATCTGCACAGGGAATCGGCGGCAGGTCAGAAATTGACTGCAAGATAGACGAAAGCCGTTTTGTCTTTACCGTTTACAATGGAGATACGGCGATAAAAAGTGCCGTTTATGATCTTGAAACGGAATCATATATAGATATCTCAGACGGCTTTGATTTCCTTTCGTATCCCTATCATCGTCCGTATGTTTCGGGAAATAACCTTGTCATGCGTATGAAAGACGCTGATTCTGATGAAAATTTCAGCTATCTGCTCGTTGATCTTGATACTTATAAAATCAGCAAGGCAGAGTATGGAGATATCAACCTTGAATCGGATTATTCGTGGGCAGCTTTTTCTCCCGACGGAAAGGATGTGGCTGTAATCTCCGGCGGAGATGAAAGCAATGGACTTTATGAGTATATAGTTACGCTGTATTCTCAGGAAAACGGCGAAAAGCTCAATGAATTCGTTATCGGAGCCGAAACGAAGCATCCGGAATTCAGCCTTGAATTTAAGGACAATAACATAATTTATGTATATGCTGCCGGCGACGATGTAACAGGCTGGAGTGATCTTTACATCATTGATTTGTGGTACGGCGACGGCATTGAATATGTTCAGAACAAGAAGAAGGAATATCCCGCTGCAGAGAATGTTGTTATCGCTGAGCCGGAAGAAACTGATCTGATGAACAGACAAATGATGATATTCGGTGATGAAGTGATTTACTACTATGATTATTATTATGACGGCGGTGACGGTAATCTAGTTGCATTCAGTGCGGATTCAGATTGTTCATGGAGTTTTGTCAGAGACGGCGTGCTTTATGGGACGACTTATCAATATAACGGCTCAGCAATTGATGTTGTCGCCTATGCCTGCAAGTATGAAAATAATGAGATAAGCATAATCAGCGAGGCTTCGGACGTTGACACAGAATGTGTGTATACCCCAGACTATATCTACTATGTGCTGGAGCGTGGTGAATCAAAGGGAATTTACAGAATGGATTACAGCGGTAAAAATCATAAGCGTGTTCTTGCTTTTGAGGATTCGGAATCCAATTTTAATTTTATCGTGAACGGCAGTAAAATTTATTATAGCTGGTTGGATTATACACAGTTTTATACGCTTGGAATCTACGATATGGAAACAAAAGAGCATAAAAGGCTCAATGACGGGGAATTAGGCAGAATAAACGGCGGCTATATGTATTTTACTGAGGTTGTAAGCGGCCCGAGCGGTAAAGAATACGACTATACTTGTAATCTCATGAGAATGAACCTTGAGGATTACACCATTGAGTGTGTAGGCGAGGATATACGGGGCTATGATTTTCAGGGAAATTCCATTTTGTATTACTGCTATGAATCTTTCGGAAAGAGCAATATTTACCGTCTTGAAAACGGTGAAAGCAAGGTTGTATTTTCAGGTGATACTCTGGGCGAGGAATGCTTTATATATGAATTTCTGTGTACAGAGGATGAAATAATTCTGAAAGTAGAAATCGATGCGTATCATGTTCAGCTAATAGGAATTGATAAGCATGGAAATATCAAAAAATATCATGAATACGGTGAATGGAACGCCCCACCGGCGTACTGATCAGCGTAATTGTGACAGGAGAAAAAATATGAAGAAACTGATTTCATTATTATGTCTGACAGCAATGCTTACGGGCTGCGGAGTTGAGGGAAAATCAAGCGAAGCGGATTCCGGAAAAAGTACTGTCAGCGAAAAAGAAGAAGTTACTGCAACGGAAGAAGCTTCCGGAACTGAATCGGCAACGGAGATAACTACCGCAAAGGCTCCCGAAGCTGAAACAACAACGCAGATCATTACCACAGAAGCTCCGGAGCCTGAAACGGATAAAATCACGGAAGAGAATGTCAATGCCATGACATACCGTGCAGTTCTTGAAAGGATCTATTATGGTATGGTTCTTCCGGACGGCGAGGAGCTTGAAGGTGATATCGGCGGAAATATTTCTGAAAATACGTTTGCCATTTACGACGTTGACAAGGATGGACGTGACGAGCTTATCTTTATGTACAGCAATACAGCAATGGCGTTTATGTTTGGTGTTATATACGATCATGACGAGGACGGAAACATTGTCACACAGCTCCAGAGCTTTCCGGCAATGCGTTTTTACAGCAACGGCATTATAGAAGCGGATTCCTCGCATAATCATGGATTATCCGGCTCGTTCTGGCCATATACGCTGTATAAGTACGATCCCGGAACGGACACCTATGTGAGAGTAGCCTATCTTGAGGCTATGGAGAAAAAAATGGTTGACGAGATCAACGAAAATTCTGCAGATTACGGAATTGATCCGCCTTATGTGTATCCGGCAGAAGCCGATACAAGCGGAACAGGTGTTGTATACTATATTCACACTGAGGGATACAGTGAATTCACCCAGCCGGTCGATGTAACTGAATACGAGGCATGGCATAATGGTTATATGAGCGGTGCGGAGCAGGTTGAAGTGCCGTTTATGAATCTTACAGAAGAAAACATACAGAAGATAAATCAGTAAAAAGGAGAATTATTATTATGGACGTAATTGAAATGACAAGAGAACTCGGAAAGGCACTTCAGCAGGACGACCGCTATATTGCGTATAATCTTGCAAAGCAGGTAAACGACAACGATGCAGAGCTTCAGGCGGATATCGAGAATTTTACAAATCTCCGCAATGAGCTGAATTCCGTGATGAGTACAAAAAATCCGGAAACAGAAAAGCTCAAGCAGCTTGATACTGACATCAAGGCAGTTTATCAGAAAATAATGAGCAACAAGAACATGATAGTTTTCAATGCGGCTCAGAAGAATCTTGAAAGCCTTGTCACAAATATCAATCAGATTATTTCACTCTGTGCAAACGGAGAGGATCCGGCAACCTGCCAGCCGGCAGAATCAAACTGCACAGGAAGCTGCTCAACCTGCGGCGGCTGCGGCTGATTCTTCACGGATTCAGACAAATAAAGGAGCAGTTTACATGAATGTGGACAGAAGTAAAATTTCCCCGATGATGCGGCAGTATTTTGAGGTCAAGGATAAATATCCTGATTGTATCCTCTTTTTCCGTGTGGGGGATTTTTATGAAATGTTTTTTGACGATGCCCTGACGGTATCGAAGGCTCTTGAGCTTACTCTCACAGGCAAGGAGTGCGGTCTTGAGGAACGTGCTCCCATGGCAGGAGTTCCTCATCATGCCGCCGAGCTTTATACGAAAAAGCTTATAGATCTCGGCTTCAAGGTGGCAGTCTGCGAACAGCTGACAGATCCATCCGAATCAAAGGGAATTGTTGTCCGTGACGTCATAAAGGTGGTTACTCCCGGAACCATCACGGAGAGCAGTATGCTTGAGGACGGAAAAAACAACTATATATGCAGTATCTACTATGATGAAAGAGGAAAATCCTGCGGTATTGCTTCGGCTGATATTTCCACCGGAAAGGCGTTTCTTTCAAGCTTTGAGGGAAAGGATATGGAAGCCGAACTTATAAACGAGCTTTCACGCTGTCAGCCGGCAGAGGTGATTTTCACAGACAGCTTTTTATCGCTGAAAAATACAGCGGATTTCATCAAGCTTCGTCTGAACTGTGCAGTAACGCTCCGTGACAGGATATGCTTTGAGCCTGATCTCAGGAAAGCGGAAACAGCTGCTGTTTTCGGTGCGAAATCAATGGCAGAGCTTGGCATCAGCGAGGACGGTGCAGACTGTGCTGCTGTATGCGGACTTTTTGACTATATCCGTGATACCCAGAAGACATCAGTATCACGATTTACGTCGATTGAAATACTTAGCGGAGACGCATACATGGGACTTGATCTCAATGCACGGCGTAATCTGGAGCTTACCGAAACTCTCAGAAACAAGGAGAAAAAAGGCTCTCTGCTGTGGGTGCTTGATTCTACAAGGACATCCATGGGCAGACGTCTGCTGAAAAACTGGATTGAACAGCCTTTAAAAAGTCCGGCAAGGATCATCGAAAGACTTGATGCTGTTGAAGCACTTACAAGAAACAGTGTTACTCTTGCTGATATACAGGATGTTCTGGAGCGTGTCTATGATCTGGAGCGTCTTATGACAAAAGTGATGTACAAGACTGCAACTCCGCGTGATCTCAAATCGCTTTCAGTAACATCAATGCAGCTTCCGGTGCTTAAGAAGGAACTTGAAAAGCTTTCCGGTTCAAAGCTACTTGTAAAATACAACGGAATGATTGATGATCTTGACGAGATAGCAGGCCTTGTAGAGAACGCTATAATCGAAGAACCGCCTGTGTCCGTCAAGGATGGCGGAGTTATAAAGGAAGGCTTCAACGAAAAGCTTGACGAGCTTCGCCATATCATGAATCACGGACGTGATATCATTGCTGAAATAGAACAGCGTGAGCGTGAGGTCACAGGCATAAAGAATCTGAAAATCGGTTATAACCGTGTGTTTGGATACTATATTGAGATTACGAGATCGTATTACGAGCTTATTCCTGATAATTACATAAGAAAACAGACTCTTGCCAATGCCGAGAGATTCATTACCGAGGAGCTTAAAAACGCAGAGAATACCATTCTTGGTGCAAAGGACAAGGCACTTATTCTGGAGGCGGAGATTTTCAGCGAGGTGCGTGATTTCCTTGCAACTAAGCTTGAAGCAGTCCAGCAGACGGCTTCTTCTGTTGCGGCAGTTGACGTACTCTGCTCCTACGCGGAGGTTGCACTGAAAAATCTCTATGTAAAGCCGGATATCACCATTGACGGAGCAATTGACATCAAAGCAGGACGTCATCCTGTTGTGGAGCTTATGTGCCGTGACGAGATGTTTGTTCCCAATGATATATACATCGACAAGAAGGAAAACAGAATGTCGATAATTACCGGTCCGAATATGTCCGGTAAATCCACATATATGCGTCAGACGGCTCTCATTGTGCTTATGTCGCAGATCGGAAGCTTCGTTCCGGCGGATTCTGCAAGAATATCCATTGTGGATAAGATCTTCACCCGTGTGGGAGCTTCTGATGATCTTACAGCAGGTCAGAGTACGTTCATGGTGGAAATGAGCGAGGTATCGGATATACTGAAAAACGCCACGCCCGATAGTCTTGTGATACTTGACGAGGTGGGCAGAGGAACCTCAACCTTCGATGGAGTAAGCATTGCCAGAGCTGTTGCAGAGCATATATGCAGCTCGAAAAAGCTTGGCTGCAAGACGCTTTTTGCTACTCACTACCATGAACTCATTGGTCTTGAACAGGAGCTTGACGGAGTACGCAATTACAGTATCGCCGTGAACAAGCATGGCAGTACGATACGTTTCCTGAGAAAGATAGTCAGGGGCGGAGTTGACGAGAGCTACGGTATCGATGTTGCGAAGCTTGCCGGACTTCCTGCAAAGGTTGTGGGCAGGGCAAGAGAGCTTCTGGAGGAAATGGAGAAGAATCGTACCAGCGAGAGCAATGCACATTCTGTTTCAGAGCCGGAGCAGATAAGCTTCGGAAGCTTTCAGCGTGAGCAGGCTCTTGAAATGCTTGAAAGAACGAATATAGATGAGCTGACCGACAGTGAATGCCGTGAGCTTCTCAGGGATATGCTCAGCAGTATAAATCAGATATGATGCCGGTTCTTTCCGAGGTCAGGGACGTCGGAGGGAATCAGTATTACAAGGAGAAATAAAATGCTAAGATTCAACGCAGAAAATATGTATCACGAGCTTGATCGCTTTGAAAAGAAGTACAGATATCCCGTTTGTGTTACAGTATCAGTCCTGAATGGTGTGTTCGGTAAGGAGGTAGTACGCAGACAAGGCTATGCAGCTATATCCGATGACTATTTCCTTCTCGTTGCCGATTACGAATCGGTTGATTCAGACGAAGTAATATATCACCGCCTTCCTGTCACCGGAATGAATTCAGTCAGGGTGCGTAAGGCGGATAAAATCAATATGCACATTATATCTGTCAGAGGAATTACAGCTGAAGGAAAAAAATACAGGATAAAAATATCCGTTACTGGATCAGAAGCAGGAAACAGTCTGCCCGATCAGGGAGAAAACAGCGTAAAATTCATAAATGAGCTCAGGAAATGGTCTGAGGAAATATAGGTGAATTGTATGAATAATCTTAAGAGAATGATTTTGTCTGCCGCCGGTATCAGCTTTCTTCTCTGCGGCTGCGGAAAGAACGTTGAACGTGCCGATAACGGTGAATCTGCCGCTGTGGAGTCAACCTATGTCAATACGGAAACGTCAGAGGCGGAAAGCACATCAGCAGACATTACTGAAACGGCTTCGGAAGAAAATACAGAGCTTCCGTCAGCGTCGCAGGAGGTAAGCACAGAAGTAACATCGGGACAGGAGGATGTAACCTCTCCGCAGGAATCCGATGACGGGACTTCACTCTCTGTAAAGGCTGTCATGGAGGAAATGTCTCTCCGTGAAAAGGTTTGTCAGATGTTTATAGTGACTCCGGAGCAGCTTACGGGCTACGGCTGTGTGACATACGGAGACAGTGTTGTTCAGCGGTCGTTCATGGATATTCCGGTCGGAGGGATCATTCTCTTCGCTCAGAATCTTGAATATCAGGAGCAGACCTCGCAGCTTATCTCTGCCTGTCAGGATTACGCCGAGGAAAGCTGCGGAATCGGATTATTCGTTTCTGTTGACGAGGAAGGCGGAACAGTTGCAAGAGCCGCACAGAAGCTTGGTACTACGTCATTCAGCGATATGTCGTATTACGGTGCACAGAATGATCCTGAACAGGCATACAATATCGGAAGCACAATAGGCAGGGATCTCAGTGCTCTTGGCTTCAATGTGGATTTTGCACCCGTTGCGGATGTGAATCTCAATTCCGGAAACGAGCTGGGAAACCGTATTTTCAGCAGCGATCCGGAAATTGTATCAGATATGACGGCAAATGTTGTCATGGGACTTCAGGATCAGGGCGTATGTGCTACGTTAAAGCATTTCCCCGGTCTCGGAGCCGCTGACGGAAATACTCACTACGATAATTCTGTTTATATATACAGGACGCTTGACGAGCTGAGAGAAGCTGAGTTTGTTGCGTTTTCCGGCGGAATTGAAGCCGGTGCTGACTTTGTAATGGTAGGTCACCATAAGATATCGTGTGTGGGAGACGATCTTCCCTCCGATCTTTCATATACCGTGGTGACGACGCTTCTCAGGGAAGAACTCGGCTTTGAGGGGATAGCTGTTACTGACGCACAGCAGATGAATACAATCGCAGGAGTTTATGGCTCCGGAGAAGCAGCGGTAAGATCTGTTGAGGCGGGAATTGATATAATACTCATGCCGGCTGATATCAGATCGGCAGTAGACGCTGTATGCTATGCAGTGGAAGAAGGACGTCTGACCGAGGAACGCATTGATGAAAGTGTTTTCAGAATTCTGAACCAGAAGGCAGAACTCGGAATTCTCAGCGTTCAGGAATAAAAAGAGGTGGAACAGAATGAAATACTTTTATCGTAAGAATGAACTCAGAGGTACTGACTGCCATGAGTTTTTCAGAGGAGAATGGGATGGAAGATTCTGGAATGATGATTCCATTTATATCTATGACGAGGATTTCCGCCAGACGGGACTGAGACATATTCTCGGAAAGGTCATTTCAGATTATTCGCCGTATGACACTACGGAAATATATCCCGATGAGTGGGAAAAAATCTGTGAAATGGCAAGACTTACGGCAGGAGATGCTTTGAAGGAAGTAGAGTCATGGGCTGAAAGAGCCTTTGAGGAGTACGGAATGTTTACCATTCTTGGAATATAACGGGAGAAAAAAGATGTCTTTTATAAATGTACTGAGCAAGGAAGTCTCTGAGCTTATAGCCGCTGGAGAAGTGATAGAAAGACCATCTTCGGTTATAAAGGAGCTTGTTGAAAATTCCATAGATTCAGGTGCAGGACACATTACCGTAGAGATAAAAAACGGCGGCTCTACATATATGAGAGTTACCGATGACGGCTGCGGTATGTCGTTTGACGATGTGCCGACAGCCTTTCTTCGTCATGCAACCAGCAAGATAACACAAAAAGAGGACCTCGACAATATTCTTACTCTCGGCTTCAGAGGAGAGCCTCTGGCATCTGTTGCAGCTGTTTCGAGAGTCGAGGTTATGACGAAGCAGAAGCAGGACGATCTCGGAACGCTTTATGCTATTGAAGGAAGCGTCGGAACAACTCACGAGAAAAGCGGCTGTCCCGACGGAACAACCATAATTATAAGGGATCTGTTCTTTAATGTTCCGGCACGCCGGAAGTTCATGAAAAAGGATGTTACAGAAGCAAATGCCGTGGGACAGATTCTCCGGAAAATAGCTATGTCTCATCCGGAAATATCTTTCAGATTCATAAGGGATAACAGGATTGATTTCAATTCGTGCGGCGACGGAGAACTCTTTTCGGCGATATACGCTGTCTACGGCAGGGATTTCGCCCGTGACCTTATGCCGGTAAGCTACGAAAACGGCGGAATCCGTGTTGACGGTTTCACGATAAAGCCGCTTTATGCCAAAAACAACAGATCCTTCCAGAATTTCTTTGTAAACGGCAGATACGTTCAGTCGAAGCTCTGCTCTGCGGCTCTTGAGAACGCATATACCAACCTTATTATGACAGGAAAATTTCCTGCCTGCGTACTTATGATAGGCGTTTCTCCGTCGTCAATGGATGTGAATATACATCCGGCGAAGGCTCAGGTGAGATTTACCGATGAAAAATCCATTTCTGACGCAATTTATTTCGCAGTGAAGAACGCTATGCTTCAGGACGGACTTGTATACGAATTCGAGCTGAAATCCTCGGCACAGGACTGGAAAAAGCCTTTGCCGGAGGAAGATAAATCAGTTCAGCAGGAATTCATGTTCACGCCTATCGACAAGATAAACGAGGTTGAGGAAAAGCTTTCCGCAGCTCCGGAACCACCGAAGCAGATAAGTGCAGATGCTGTCGGGGCGATTCCGGCTGAAACTGCACAAAAGCCGGAAATTCCAGTAAAACAGGAGATTCCGGAGGTTATTACGGAAGCTGTAAAAGAGGAAATTGTTCCGAAAAAGGAAGAAGCTCCAGTGCCGGTAGAGGGATTCCGTTTCATAAACAGCAAATCCTTTGAACGTCCGGCACAGACTCCTGAGAAGCCTGCGGAGGCGACTCCGGAAAAGAAATCTGAATGGACGGATAAGCCGAAGATAAAGGTCATCGGCGAGGCTTTCGGAGTGTATATCATTGCTGAGACCGAGGATAAAACCATGGTGATGATTGACAAGCACGCCGCCCACGAAAGAATCATCTTTGAAAGGCTGAAAAGCCGCAATTGCCGCCAGTACAGCCAGATGCTCATGAATGGGGTGAAGGTTCTTCTCACAGCCGATGAGTTCAGTGCTCTTGAAGAGAATGTGGATATGCTCGGTGATATGGGATTTGCATTCGATTTCTCACAGCGTCCGTGCGCAGTAGCAACGGCAGTTCCGACATTTATCATGGAGCTTGATATGGAGGAAATTATCTCAGAGATTGCTCATAATCTGAGGATGCACAATGTAAATCCACAGTCTCATGCACTGGATGATCTTCTTCACAAAGTTGCCTGTAAATCGGCGATAAGAGGCAATGATAAGAATGATATCCGTGAATTGCAGGCACTTGCCGAGGAAGTTTACAGCAATGAGGCGATACGTCATTGTCCTCACGGCAGACCTGTAATGTTCACAATGTCGAAATCCAATATAGAGCATCAGTTTGGCAGAACGTAATCGTAAGGAGAATGAAGATGCAGAATAAAAATAAGCCCCGTGTTCTTGCCGTTGCCGGTCCCACAGCATCGGGAAAGACATGGCTGGGCGTCGAGCTTGCCAAGAAATACAACGGAGAGGTTATTTCTGCCGATTCCATGCAGATTTATAAGGGAATGGATATTGCTTCTGCAAAGCCGACAGAGGATGAAATGCAGGGAATCCCGCATCATCTTATAGATTTTCTGGACAGGGATATCGTATTCAGTGCCGCTGATTATGTCCGCCTTGCCCGTGAGAAGATTGATGAAGTGCTGAGTCGTGGAAAGCTTCCGGTGATTGTCGGGGGGACAGGACTGTATATTGACTCTCTGCTTGAAAACGTGAAGTTCTCAGAGGGCGGAAGCGATGAGGAATATAGGGAAAAGCTCTATAAAATTGCCGCACAGGAGGGAAATGAATCACTTCACGGCAGGCTTGCGGAGATTGATCCTGAGGCGGCGGAATCCATTCATCCGAATAATACTGTCAGGGTTGTCCGTGCACTGGAGGTATATCACGTCACAGGAAGAAAGTTCAGTGAGCTGAAAAAGGAAAGCCGCACTGAGGAGTCGCCGTATGATTCGCTTATCATCGGACTGAATTATCACGACCGCCAGAAGCTTTACGACAGAATAAATCTCCGTGTGGACGAAATGGCTGAAAGAGGACTCGTAGAAGAAGCACGGGAGCTGTATGAGCATGGAGATATGAGGACGGCGGCAAATGCAATCGGGTTCAAGGAATTCATTCCGTTTTTTGAAGGAGAGGAGTCCCTTGAGGCGTGTATCGACAAAATCAAACAGGAAACACGCCGGTATGCCAAGAGACAATTGACGTGGTTTAGGAAAAATCCCAGTATTCAGTGGATTTTTTTGGACGAATTTAATAAAAAGAATGAAATTTTAGAAAAATCTGAAAAATGTATAGCAAAATACTGGAATATGTGATATAATGTATAGTGTGTATTTCTATTCAGATGAAGAAGCGTCTGAATGGAAGCAGGAACATAATAAAAAAATAAGGAGAATGTGTATGAACAAGGCAATTAATCTTCAGGATGTATTTCTCAATCAGTGCAGAAAAGACAGGATAATGGTTACTATAATCCTTACAAACGGATTCCAGTTCAAAGGTATGGTAAGAGGTTTTGACAGCTATGTTGTTATCTTTGACTGTGACGGCAAACAGCAGGTTGTGTACAAGCACGCAATTTCAACAATTATTCCTGCAAAGTCCGTATCTATTCTGGATTCATCTGAAAAAAGCGAATAAGGTGATCTGATGCGCTTTTTTAAATCGGAAAGCAGCACGATGGTCAAGGTGCTGCGGAACGCTGTCATTGTGCTCTTTGTTGTGATCTTTATCAGTATCGTGTATAATTTCCGCAACAGGGAAAGCAATACGGAAAGCGCTCTCATATCCGAGGCAACAGCTTCAAGAGAATTCAAGGGCGTTTTCATCCGTGATGAAATCCCCGTTAC
This sequence comes from Ruminococcus sp., assembly GCA_045587105.1. Lineage (GTDB taxonomy): Bacteria > Bacillota > Clostridia > Oscillospirales > Ruminococcaceae > Ruminococcus. The sequence goes on along the minus strand of JAZNBR010000071.1, from coordinate 11,427 downwards.
TTACAGCGGAAACGGCGTACTAAGCTACAATGTCTCCGACGGGGGAAAGGTCGGCAACGGAAGCGTTATTGCAGAAGTCTACTCTGATGAAAATCAGATAGTCGTCAACCGCCAGATTGAAAGTCTTACCAAGGAACTGGATATCCTTGAAAAAATCCAGAATCCTGGAACGGTTGAATCGGCACAGCCGTCCTCTGTTTCAGCCGGAATCAAGAACAGCTACCGTAATCTTATATTATGCAGGGATATGGAGGATTATGAAGCCTTTGACGTATCAAAGGAAAATCTTCTTGTCCAGATGAGTACCTACCAGATCATTACCAACGAGGTAAGCGGATTTGAACAGCAGATATCCGATCTTAAGGCGGAGCTGAGGAAGCTCAGAGCCCAGACGTCCAGACCGGTTGAATCGGTGAAATCAGACAGACCTGCCTATTTCGTCAGCTACTGCGACGGATACGAAGGCGAGCTTACAAGCGAAACTCTTGATACCCTGACGCTCGGAAAAATTGATGAGATAAAGGATGAAAGAAAAACAGATTCAAATATTGTAGGAAAGCTTGTTGAAGGCTATCAGTGGTATATAGCCGGTGAAGTGGACAACTCACGCAAGGAATACAATATCGGTGCTCAGGTAAAGCTCAGGCTTGAATCCTCGTCCGAATACGTCGACGCTGTTATCTATGACGTCCGTGATGAGGGCGATCCGGAAAGAAGCCTTATCATCCTTGAATGCAGACTCTTCAACTACGATCTCGTTCAGCACAGAACGGAAAAGGTAGAGCTTGTTATGGGCGATTTCAGAGGTCTTAAGGTTCCCCGTGAGGCAATACGCTTCGATACTCAGAAGGTTGTGGATGAAAACGGAGAGGTTACCGGAGAGGCTTCCTTCAAGGGCGTATATATCCAGAAGGGCGAGCAGATTGAATTCAAGAAAATCGACGTAATTTACGAGGGCAGCGACTATGTACTCTCAAGAATATATGAGGACGACAAAAGTTATCTTGCACTCTACGATGATATAATAACTGAGGGTGTTGATCAGAATGGATAATTACAGCTTTGAAACAATCAGAGAAAATCTCAGGGTTATCCGTGAAAATATCGGCGAGGCATTGGGAAAATACCGCAGCGGCGGCGAAAGTACTGAAATTATGGCAGTAACAAAGACTGTTCCGGCTGAGGTGGTCAATCTGGTTTTTGAGCTGGGACTTGAGCTTCTTGGAGAAAACAGAGTTCAGGAATACCTTTCCAAGGCTGAGCTTTACGATAAAAAAGCAGATGTACACTTTATCGGTCATTTGCAGACTAATAAAGTGAAATATATAATCAATTCCGTGAGCATGATCCAGTCTGTTGACAGTCTCAGGCTTGCACAGGAAATAAGCAGGCTTGCAGTCAGCAGTAATAAGGTTATGGATATTCTATGCGAGGTGAATATCGGCGGCGAGGATTCCAAGAACGGCGTTGCTCCAAATGAGCTTGGCGGACTTCTTCAGCAGATATCCTCTCTGGAGGGTGTGAGAATCAGGGGACTTATGACTATTCCTCCTCCGTCTGACAGCGATATCAGCTTCGGCAGAATGCAGGAGCTCTACAACCGCTTCAGAGATGAATATTCCATGGATACCCTTTCAATGGGAATGACTCACGATTATGCACAGGCAGTAAAATATGGCTCGACTATCGTCAGAATCGGTACGGGACTGTTCGGTGCAAGAAGTTATAAATAGCTTAAAAACGGCATAAAGCCGAAACGTCTCGGGATGCTCCGCATTGATTCCGAAGATGAGATATAAATAAAAAATGCGGAGAAACGGAGTAAAAAAATGAAGCTTTTTGAGAACATCAAGGAATTCTTCTTCGCTCCCGAGGACGAAGAAATGGAACAGACAGAAATGCCGGCACGTCACTCATCACGCAGTGAACGTTCCGGATTGTCAGCCGGCGAACAGGAAGAATCAACAGGATTTTCCAGCGAAAGCAGCTCAACAAGAAGAAACAAGGTTGTGAATATCCAGACAACAGCACAGCTTCAGGTAGTTCTTGTAAAGCCTTCTGCATTCACAGACGCAAAGCAGATTGCTGATCACCTTATTGCCAAGAAGACAGTTGTTCTTAATCTTGAAACTGCTTCTCCTGAGAACAAGAGAAGAATTATCGACTTCCTCGTAGGTGTTGCGTATGCTAACGGCGGAAGCCTCAAGCCGGTTGCTAATCTGACTTATATCATTACTCCCTACAATGTAGGATTTATCGGCGAAGATCTCGTAGGAGAGCTTGAAAACAACGGCGTATTCATCTGATGAACGGAAGCTCAGAGGATAAGCTCTTTGCCGCACGGCTAAGCGATATTGTAAGCCGGAGTGAGAGAGACGGTATATGCTGCTTTTCAAACTTCCTTGACGAAAAGCAGTGTGCAGAAGCAGAACGCTGGTGCAGATACAATGCCGGATCGCTGATGTATACGCTCCATGGCGGCTATCCGGAGGCAAAGAGATGTATTCTTGCAGTTTTCCCTGATTATTACGAGGACTATATCACGGAGGAGTTTCCGATAAAATGCCTGACCTTTACTTTCAGGAAGGAGGACAGGCTTACTCACCGTGATTTGCTCGGAACGTTCATGGGACTCCGTCTTAAACGTGAGGTTATCGGCGATATTATTGTCGATGAGGGAATAGCTCAGGTATTTGTTACGGAAATTGCAGCAAAGCTTATAATGTCAGTAGTTTCAAAGATCGGGCGGACAGGCGTGAAAATTACTGACGACCAGCCATATAAGCTGGAAGTAAAACAGAAATTCCAGATCATAAGCGGAACAGTTGCCTCCATGCGGCTGGACTGCGTTGTGAGTCTCGCGGCAGGAATAAGCAGAGAAAACGCAGCAAGACTTATACGGTCTGAAAAAGTTGATATAAATCATTTCAAGGCTTCGTCAGTATCGCAGGAGCTTCGTACAGGAGATATCCTTTCGATAAGAGGAAGCGGCAGATTTGTTTTATCAGAAATAAACGGTCAGACAAAAAAAGGCCGTATACACATCAATCTTTGTAAATTTATTTAGAGGTGAATAAAAATGATAACTTCAAAGGACGTACGGAATAAAAGATTTGAAAAGGCTGCTTTCGGCTATAAGCAGGAAGAAATCGATGAATTCTTCTCACAGCTTGAAGCAGAGCTTGATGAAATGGAAAGAGAACGCATTGAGTCAAACAACAAGATTCAGGTTCTTGCTGACAAGGTGCGTGAGTACATGAGAGATGAGGACGCTCTCAAGGACGCTCTTCTTGGTGCCCAGAAGCAGGGACATCAGGTTATAAACGAAGCAAAGGAAAAGGCAGAGCAGATTATCGCTGAGGCTGAGGCAAAGGCAGCAGAGCTTGAGGACGAAGCAACTCGTCAGCACGCTGAAGCTATGGAACGCAACCGTGAAGAGATTGCAAGAGAAAGAGAAGCTCTTATCGAGGCTCAGCAGCAGGTAGCAGAATTCAAAAAGAGCCTTTTCGATATGTACAAGTCTCATCTTGAGCTTATCTCATCTATGCCTGAAACCTTTGAAGAGGCAACAGCTGAGGCTCAGACAGCTGAACAGATCGCTGCTGCTGTAACAGCTGAAGAGGTCTGATTCTGTTCAGAAAATGCTCAATAACGGTTATGCAGAGGCATTGACTGTTACTATATAACGAAATACGGTTGAAAGGAGGATCTCTCTCGGCTGAGAGGGATCGAGTAAAAATGGCACAGGATTACAATAACACGCTTAATTTACCTAAAACAGATTTCCCTATGCGTGGAAATCTGCCGAAAAGAGAGCCTGAGACTCTTGAAAAATGGGAAAACGAAAGACTTTACTACAAGATGATCGAGAAGAATAAGGGTAAGAAAACCTATATTCTTCATGATGGACCTCCCTATGCAAACGGCGAGATCCACCTTGGCACAGCCCTTAACAAGACCTTGAAGGACTTTATAGTTAAATACAAGAATATGAGCGGATTCTGTGCTCCCTACGTTCCGGGCTGGGATACTCACGGACTGCCTATCGAGCTTAAGGCAATGAAGGCTATCGGCGTTGAAAATGGTGCAATCTCTCCGGTAGAGCTGAGAAAGCACTGCCATGATTACGCTATGACTCACGTTGATAACCAGATGAAGCAGTTCAAGAGAATCGGTTCCATCGGTGATTACGACTACCCATATCTCACTCTCCGTCCTGCTTATGAGGCAAGACAGGTTGAGGTGTTCGGCGAGATGGCTAAGAAGGGCTATATGTACAAGGGACTCAAGCCGGTTTACTGGTGTCCTGACTGTAATACAGCACTTGCTGAGGCTGAAATCGAGTATTCCAACGATCCCTGCTACTCCATCTATGTAAAGTTCAATGTTACAGATGATAAGGGAATCTTCACCGGAATGGGACTCGACCTTTCAAAGGTTTATTTCGTTATCTGGACTACAACAACATGGACAATCCCCGGCAACCTTGCTATCTGTCTGGGACCTGAATATAACTATACTCTCGTAAAGGTTGGCGACGAGTACTACGTTATGGCTGAGGAGCTTGTAAAGACAACTATGGAAACTGCCGGTATCACTGAGTATACCACAGACGGAATCTTTACAGGTGCAGAGCTTGAGGGAATGAAGACAAAGCATCCTCTCTATGACCGTCCGTCACCGATCATTGTGGGCGACCACGTTACTCTTGAAAGCGGTACAGGATGCGTTCATACAGCTCCCGGTTACGGTGTTGAGGACTTTGAGGTCTGCAAGAATTACGATGATATCGGAATTATCGTATGCGTTGACGCAAAGGGTAAGCAGACTGCCGAGGCAGGCGAATTCGAGGGCATGGATACAGACGAGGCTAATAAGGCTATCGCTGCAAAGCTCACAGAGCTTGGTGCTATGCTCGCAACACAGAAGATCGTCCATCAGTATCCTCACTGCTGGCGCTGCCACAGCCCGATCATCTATCGTGCAACAGAACAGTGGTTCTGCTCAGTAAACGGCTTCAAGGATGAAGCTATAAAGGCTATCGAGGATGTCCAGTGGATTCCTGAATGGGGCGAGGACCGTATCAAGGGCATGGTTCGTGACCGTTCTGACTGGTGTATCTCCCGTCAGAGAACATGGGGTGTACCGATTCCCGTTGTTTACTGCAAGGACTGCGGAAAGCCGATATATACAGACGAAACCATCAAGGCTATTGCGGATCTTTTCCGTGAGGAAGGCTCTGACGCATGGTGGATCAAGGATGCAAGTGAGTTCATCCCTGCAAGCGTAAAGTGCGACTGCGGATGCGGTGAATTCAACAAGGAATACGACATCATGGACGTATGGTTCGACAGCGGTGTATCACATACTGCTGTAATGGACGATTTCGACAGCCTTTCATGGCCGGCTGATCTCTACCTTGAGGGTGCTGATCAGTACAGAGGATGGTTCCAGTCAGCGCTCCTTACTTCCGTTGTATATAAGGGAACAGCTCCCTACAAGGCTGTATGTACTCACGGATGGGTAGTTGACGGCGAAGGCAAGACAATGCACAAATCTCTCGGCAACGGAATTGATCCAAGCGAGATCACAGACCAGTACGGTGCAGATATTCTTCGTCTCTGGGTGGCTTCATCTGACTATCACTCTGATATCAGAATCTCAAAGACTATCATCGGACAGCTTTCTGACGCCTACAAGAAGATCAGAAATACAGCAAGATTTATTCTCGGAAACCTCGGAAACGGCAAGGGCTTTGAACCGGATACAGACAGTGTTTCTGATGATAAACTCACAGAGCTTGATAAATGGGCACTTATGCGTCTTGACGCTCTTATTGACAAGGTGAACGAGGGATATAATTCCTTTGATTTCCATATTGCATTCCACGCTATCCATAACTTCTGCGTAATTGATATGTCCAACTTCTATCTTGACATTATCAAGGACAGACTCTACTGCGAGAAGGAAGATTCCGAGCTTCGCCGCTCTGCACAGACAGCTATGTATCGTATCCTCAGTGCAGTAGCAAGACTTGCAGCTCCTATCATTTCCTTCACAGCTGAGGAAATCTGGCAGTTCATGCCGCACACTGCATCTGACGACAAGGAAAGCGTATTCCTCAATCAGATGCCTGAGAAGTCTGGTATTGAATTCAGCACAGAATTCGTTGATAAGTGGAGCTTCCTCTACGCAGCCCGTGAACAGGCAAATAAGGTTCTTGAAGAAGCAAGAAATGCCAAGACTATCGGTAAATCGCTTGAAGCAAAGATCGTAATCAGAAGCAATGCAGACGATTATGACAGATATTCTGAATATGCAGAGCAGCTCAAGGAGGTACTGATTGTTTCAGATATCGCCGTTGAAAAATCAGAGGGCGAGACTGTATTCGAGGTTGAAAGAGCAGAAGGCGGAAAGTGCGACAGATGCTGGTGCTATTCAAAGTACGTTGGTACAAACCATACACATCCCACAATCTGCGAGAGATGTGCAATCGCTATTGAGGCATAATTAGTATTATATTGCCTGCTGTCAGAGGGCAGCAGGCAATTGCTTGAAAGGATAAATTTTTGTGGCTATACTGCTTGTTGGAATGATAATCATTCTTGTCGCCGCCGATCAGCTTATTAAGCTATGGGCAGTGAATTCTCTTGAACCGGTCGGAAGCATGGATTTCATCCGCTTCGGTGATCTTGAAATTTTCGACCTCACATATCTTGAAAACAGAGGTGCGATCTTCGGCAGTATGGCAGGACAGCGATGGTTCCTCATCGGCTTTACATCCCTTGTGATAGCCGCCGGAATCTTTGTGCTGTTTCGTTATATGAAGCGTTCAAAGCTCCTTAGTACAGCGATTTCGCTGTTTATTGCCGGAGGAATCGGCAATCTCATAGACCGTATACGCTTCGGATATGTAGTTGATATGTTTGAGCTGAAGCTGTTTAAGTTCGCAATTTTCAATTTTGCTGATATCTGCGTGACATTTGCTTTTGTAATGGTTATGATATATGCGATATTCATTGATCCTAAGATTGAAAAGCAGCTTAAGGCAGAAAAAGAGGATGTATCCGATGAGTGAAATCATATCTCTTACAGCAGCCGCAGACGATGCCGGAATCCGGATTGATAAGTATATTACGGACAATATTGCGGAGCTTACACGCTCGGCTGTTCAGGGACTGTGTGAATCGGGAGGAGTTTCTGTAAACGGAAAAAGTACGGCAAAAAACTACAAGCTCCGTGAGGGCGATGTGATTTCCGTCACGATTCCGGATCCCCAGCCAATGGACGCTGTTCCGGAAAATATTCCGCTTGATATAGTTTACGAGGACGCTGATTTGCTTGTGGTCAACAAGCCGAAGGGAATGGTAGTTCATCCGGCACACGGAAACTATACCGGAACTCTCGTGAATGCACTGCTTTACCACTGCGGAGACAGTCTTTCAGGAATAAACGGAGTTATCCGTCCGGGGATTGTCCACAGAATTGACAAAAACACAAGCGGTCTGCTGATTGTTGCAAAAAACGATGCTTCTCATCTGAAACTTGCAGAGCAGATAAAGGAACACAGCTTCACCCGTGAATACGAGGCAGTTGCGTCTGGATATTTCAAGGAAACATCAGGAAAAATTGACGCTCCTATCGGACGCCATAAGATTGAACGTAAGAAAATGTGCGTGACGACTGAAAATTCCAGAAATGCTGTTACACATTTTGAAGTCATTCGCCAGTACGGCGGATATGCTCACGTCCGTCTGAGACTGGAAACAGGACGTACCCACCAGATAAGAGTTCATCTTTCATATATCGGTCATTCTGTTCTCGGAGACGATGTTTACGGAAAGCCGTATAAGGGCATTGACGGACAGTGTCTCCACGCACGGAAAATAGGCTTTATCCACCCTTCAACGGGAAAATATATGGAGTTTACGAGTGAACTGCCCGATTATTTCAGCAGTATACTTGACAAGCTCGGAAAAATGTGAGGAGGGATACGATGTTCAGCGATATAAATAACGTAATTCTTCTCAGCGATATGGACGGAACTCTCCTCAATTCAAAAAAACAGATCACTGACCGTGATAAAGCGGCAATCGAAAGATTCACTGCTCTCGGCGGTAAGTTTACTATTGCAACCGGAAGAACAATCCAGACATTTGAACAGTATACAAGGCTTCTTGAACTGAAAATGCCTGTTATAATGTATAACGGTGCGGCTATCCATGATTATACAGACGGAAAGACTCTCTATACTCATCCGCTTCCGGATATGGCGAAGTCTGCCGCACTGGAAATACTGGAAATGATGCCGGATATCGGCGGAGAGGTACTTAAAACTGACGGAACCTATGTGTTCAGCAACACCGAGTACCAGCAGCTTCATACAAAGCTGTGCAATATCGTTCCGTTCTACGAGGAGCTTCCGGCAATTGAGGACGGCGGCTGGCTCAAGGTGCTTTTTGCACTTGCACCGGAGGATATACCGTTCCTTGAAATTCTCATAAAACAAAGAGGCTTTGACAAGGACTTTGATTTTGTCAGATCGTCGGAGATTTTCCTTGAAATGCTTCCCAAGGGAGTGAGCAAGGGTTCTGCACTCAGGCAGTATCGGAGTCTTGCCGGAATGGAAAATATGACCTTTGTCGCAGTCGGAGATTTTGACAACGACATCGAGATGCTCAGTGAGGCAGATCTCGGAGCGTGTCCGGCGAATGCTGAGGAATCGGTAAAAAAAGAAGCTGATTTCGTGCTGAAAAAAACCAGTGATGAGGGTGCTGTTGCCGAGTTGATAGATGAGATAATACATAGGTGTGGTATCTCATAAACGGCTTAGAATAGCCATGCTACGATAAGTAGCATTGATGTACGCACATATAGTCTTGAAGTTTTCCGGATATGGAATTATACTGAAAACAGACGGGAAAACCGTACTATGTTTTTGGAGGCATTATTATGACATTTTCAGAAAAACTTAAAGAGGCAAGAAAAAATTCAGGTCTTTCACAGGAGCAGCTTGCAGAGAAGCTTTGTGTATCAAGACAGGCTGTTACCAAGTGGGAGACAGGCAGGGGAATGCCGGATATTGAAAATATGAAGGCAATATCCTCACTTCTCAATGTAAGCATTGACTATCTGCTCAGTGATGAGGAATGTGATGTTCAGGAACTGAGAGAAAAGATTGATCTTAAAAAGTTTACTGCCGGAAACGGTGCAAGAAATCCGAAGGATGCCTGCGTTGCCGATAAATATCCGAGGGCGGAGCATATATATGCTTTACAGCAGGTAAAGGCGATGAATAAAAAGGAATGGCTGACTGATTTTATCATAGGTGCAGGAACATTCCGTATATTTGACTCCATTGCCAGCATGAAGCAGGCATATTATCTCGTTGAATCAGAAGGAAAACAGTTCTTTGTCTGCGTTGACGATGAATTTATCACATCTTCGGCTCTTTCCTCAAAGTATGAGGGAAAGAAGTTCCGGAGAGGAAAATATATTTATAATAAATTATATGACATAAAAGCCAATAAAAAATAAAACTGGAGGTTATTATGGACGCATCTACAAAAAAGAATCTGCAGAAGATTGCCTGCAAGGTCAGAATGGGCGTTATTGAGGGAACTTACAATGCAAAATCCGGTCATCCCGGCGGCTCACTGTCCATCAGCGATACTCTGACATATCTGTACTATAACAAAATGAATGTGGATCCGGCAAATCCGGATGATACAGGCAGAGACCGTCTTGTGCTTTCAAAGGGACATACAGCACCGGCACTATACTCCGTGCTTGCTCAGAAGGGTTACTTCTCAGAAGATGAGCTGAAATCCCTCCGCCACATCGGAGCAATGCTTCAGGGACATCCCTGTATTCACATTCCCGGAGTAGATATGTCCAGCGGCTCTCTCGGTCAGGGAATCTCTGCTGCCTGCGGAATGGCTCTTGCAGGAAAGCTTGACGGAAGCTCCTATAAGGTATATACTATCCTTGGCGACGGCGAGATTGAGGAAGGTCAGGTATGGGAGGCAGCTATGTTTGCGGCTCATTATAACCTTACGAATCTTGTTGCTGTTGTTGACAATAACGGTCTCCAGATTGACGGAGCTATCACAGAGGTATGCTCACCGGAGCCTATTACAGACAAATTTGCTGCATTCGGCTGGCATGTTATCACTATGGACGCTCATGATTTCGATGATATCGACAGAGCCTTCACAGAGGCTGAGGCTGTAACTGACAAGCCTGTTGCAATTATCCAGAAGAGCGTCAAGGGTAAGGGCGTTTCGTTCATGGAAAATCAGGTTGGCTGGCACGGAACAGCTCCCAATAAGGAGCAGTACGATCAGGCAATGGCAGAGCTTAACGCACAGTTAAAGGAATTGGAGGGCTGAGATCATGGCAGATGTAATTAAAAAGGCAACAAGAGACAGCTACGGCGAGGCTCTTCGTGATCTTGCACAGGAATACAAGGAACTCGTTGTTCTTGATGCGGATCTTGCGGCAGCTACAAAGACCGGTATCTTCAAGAAATCATATCCGGAACGCTTTTTCGACTGCGGAATTGCTGAAGCCAATATGATGGGCGTTGCAGCAGGTCTTGCAGCGTGCGGAAAGATTCCGTTTGCGAGCACATTTGCTATGTTTGCAGCTGGCAGAGCTTATGAAATTGTAAGAAACTCAATCGGATATCCCCACCTTAACGTGAAGATCGGTGCTACTCATGCCGGAATTTCCGTCGGTGAGGACGGTGCAACACACCAGTGCAACGAGGATATTGCTCTTATGAGAACAATTCCCGGAATGACTATTATTAATCCGTGTGATGATGTTGAAGCAAAGGCTGCTGTAAAGGCTGCTCTTGATCTCAATGGTCCGGTGTATATGCGTTTCGGACGTCTTGCAGTTCCGGTAATCAATAATGCAGATGAGTATAAATTCGAGCTTGGCAAGGGTGTAGCTCTTCGTGAGGGAACAGATGTTACAATTGTTGCAACAGGTCTCATGGTAAACGAGGCGGCTGAGGCTGCAAAGACTCTTGAAGCGGAAGGAATCTCAGCTCAGGTAGTGAATATCCACACTATCAAGCCTCTTGACAAGGAGCTTATTGCTCAGTGTGCAGAGAAAACAGGACTTATAATTACTGCTGAGGAACACAGTGTAATCGGCGGACTTGGTTCTGCTGTTGCTGAAACGGTTACAGAAACATATCCCGTACCCGTTGTAAAAATCGGTGTAAATGACGAGTATGGTCATTCCGGACCTGCACTTGATCTTCTCAAGGAATTCGGACTTTCTGCTGAGAATATCGTAAAGACAGTAAAGGAAGCAATGAAGCTTAAAAAGTAAATTCAAAAGCGGCTGGATATTTTCAGCCGCTTCAGATAGTTGGAAAAGATACAAATAAGATGATTTTTAAGGGGACGCCTT
>JAZNBR010000070.1:0-50900 GCA_045587105.1 Ruminococcus sp. | reverse complement strand
TTTTTGTAAATTGTCTCATATCTATTGTAATCCTACAGTATCACATTTTGTTAAAACAAAAAACGCTTGAAATATATCTTATAATGTGATAAAATAATAATGTATGTTTAAAAATAACGTTCTACCAGACATTTTTCAGTGAAAGGCAGAGATTAAATGGCTAAGAAAAAGGATTACGGCAACGAAAGTATTACAATGCTGAAGGGTGCAGACAAGGTAAGAAAGCGTCCGGCAGTAATTTTCGGTTCGGATGGTCTTGACGGCTGCGAGCATTCTATATTTGAGGTAATTTCAAACTCAATAGATGAGGCACGAGAAGGCTACGGAAACAAGATTATCATTACGCACTACCGTAATAATGATGTTGAAGTACAGGATTTCGGACGTGGCTGTCCGGTAGATTATAATAATTCTGAACAGAGATATAACTGGGAACTCGTTTACTGCGAGCTGTATGCCGGCGGTAAATATGACGATTCTGATGAATCCTATGAGTATTCTCTCGGACTTAATGGTCTCGGACTCTGTGCAACGCAATTTTCTTCTGAATATATGGATGTAGAGGTTATCCGTGACGGTTTTATGTATGAGCTTCATTTTGAAAAAGGTGAGAATGTCGGCGGATTGAAAAAGGAATCCTGCAAGAAAAAACAGACAGGTACAAAAACACGCTGGCGTCCTGATCTCGAAGTATTTACGGATATACAGGTGTCAGATGAATTCTTCCGTGATATACTCAAACGCCAGGCTGTTGTAAATCCGAATATTCTTTTTGTTTTCAGAACAGAAAATGAAAACGGAAGCTTTGATGAGGAAGAATTTATTTACGAAAATGGCATAACCGATTACGTCAGGGAAGTAACCGGTGAAGCTGCTATGACATCCATACAGCACTGGACTGCCGAAAGACGTGGACGTGACCGTGAGGATAAGCCGGAGTACAAAGTCAAGCTTGATGTTGCACTGACTTTCTCGAACAGAGTAAAACTGACGGAATATTATCATAACTCCAGCTTTCTTGAGCACGGAGGTTCGCCGGAAAAAGCCGTAAAACAGGCATTCGTATCTCAGCTTGACACCTATATCAAGTCAGTGAACGGATATCAGAAAAACGAAGCAAAGATCACATTTGTTGATGTTGAGGAATGTCTTGTTATAGTTTCGTCATCTTTTTCAACACAGACATCATACGAGAATCAGACAAAAAAAGCAATCACGAACAAATTTATCTATGAAGCAATGACTGATTTTCTGAAGCACCAGCTTGAAGTATATTTCATGGAAAATCCGGATGAGGCAAAGCGTATATCAGAACAGGTTCTCCTTAATAAGCGAAGCCGTGAGAATGCCGAAAAAACTCGTCTTAATATGAAAAAGAAGCTTTCCGGAACTATTGATCTTTCAAATATGGTCGAGAAATTTGTTGACTGCCGTACAAAAGATGTATCCCGACGTGAAATCTATATCGTTGAGGGTGATTCAGCTTTAGGATCTGTAAAGCTGGCAAGAGACGCTGAATTTCAGGCGATAATTCCTGTTCGTGGTAAGATACTTAACTGTCTTAAAGCTGAGTACTCAAAGATATTCAAAAGCGAGATAATTACCGATCTAATAAAGGTTCTTGGCTGTGGTGTAGAGGTAAATACAAAGGCGAATAAAGATCTATCAACCTTTAATATTGACAATTTCCGCTGGAGCAAGATCGTAATCTGTACCGATGCTGATGTAGATGGCTTCCAGATCAGAACACTCATACTTACAATGCTTTACAGACTTACACCTACATTAATTGAAAAGGGATTTGTTTATATTGCAGAGTCACCTTTATATGAGATTAACACAAAGGAAAAAACGTATTTTGCATATACGGAACAGGAAAAGCAGAGAATACTTGATCTTATCGGCGATAAAAAACACACCATACAGCGTTCAAAGGGTCTTGGTGAGAACGAAGCTGATATGATGAGTCTGACTACTATGAATCCAGAAACACGCCGTCTAATCAAGGTTTCTGCGGATAATATAAGAGAGTCGGCAGAGATATTTGAAATGCTTCTCGGAGATGATCTTCAGGGGCGTAAGAATTATATTTCACAGTATGGTACAGATTATCTTGAATTAGCTGATATAAGCTGAGATTTATACAGAGGTTGAAAAAATGGCAAGAAAAAAAGAAACTACTCCGAAAAAATCTGCATTCAAGCATGAAGCGTATATAGAAGGCTCAGGCAGTATTGTCAATGAAAGCATTGGCGATACTCTGAAAAAGAACTATATGCCGTATGCCATGAGCGTTATTATATCAAGAGCATTGCCGGAGATTGACGGCTTCAAGCCCTCACACCGCAAGCTTTTATATATGATGTATAAAAGAGGTCTGCTTAATCCCGACAAGGAAAGGTCAAAGTCAGCCAATGTTGTCGGAGAGACAATGAAGCTCAATCCGCATGGCGATCAAGCGATATACGAGACGCTTGTCAGGATGACAAGAGGAAACGAAGCTCTTCTCCATCCGTATGTTGACTCAAAAGGAAACTTCGGAAAACAGTATTCAAGCAAGATGCACTATGCAGCCGCCCGATATACAGAGGTGAAGCTTGAAAAAATATGCGGAGAGCTTTTTCGTGATATCGACAGTGATACCGTTGATTTTGTTCCGAACTACGATAATACAATGCAGGAACCAACTCTTCTGCCGGTAGCCTTTCCGTCAGTTCTTGTAAACTCCAATACCGGAATAGCCGTTTCAATGGCGAGCAATGTCTGTCCGTTCAATCTTGAGGAAGTCTGCGAGACAACTATTGCACTGATTAAGAATCCAGAGCATGATATTCTTAGTACACTTAAGGGACCGGATTTTCCAGGCGGCGGTCTGATGCTCTACGATGAAAACGAGCTGAAAAAGGTTTTTGAGACTGGCAGGGGAAGTATTAAGGTACGCTCAAAATACAGCTTCGATAAGTCGTCAAATTGTCTTGAAATCACACAGATTCCGTATACAACGACCATAGAAGCTATAATAGATAAAATAGTTGAGCTTGTGAAACAGGGAAAGATACGAGAGGTATCGTACATCCGTGATGAAACTGATATCGATGGTCTCAAGATTGCAATAGATCTTAAAAAGGGAACTGATCCTGATAAACTCATGCAGAAGCTCTATCGTCTTACACCGCTTCAGGACAGCTATCCGTGCAATTTCAATATTCTGATAGCAGGAACTCCGAAGGTTATGGGAGTTCGTGAGATACTGACTGAATGGACAGCTTTCCGTAAGGAATGTGTTCAGAGACGGACGTATTTCGAGCTTCAGAGAAAGAAGGAAAAGCTTCATCTTCTGGAAGCATTGTCAAAGATTCTTCTTGATATTGACAAGGCTATCCGTATAATCCGTGAAACTGAAAGTGAAGCCGATGTTGTTCCTAACCTGATGATCGGCTTTGGTATTGATGAAATTCAGGCAGAATATGTAGCTGAAATAAAGCTCAGAAATATCAACAGACAGTACATTCTTCGCCGTGTTGAAGAGGTTGATCAGCTTAAGAAGGATATTGCTGAACTGGAAGATATTCTCCGTGACAAGAAGAAAATCAGCAAAATAATTATTGAAGAGCTTCGCCGTGTAATCAAGAATTATGCAAAGCCGAGAAAGACGATGTTCTACTATCAGTCCGATGTGGAGGATGAACAGCAGATCGATGATACACCTGACTATCCTGTAAATCTGTTTGTAACTGACGGTGGTTACTTCAAGAAGATTACTCCTCAGTCTCTCAGGATGAGCAGAGAGCATAAGCTTAAGGATGGGGACTTTATTTCCCAGAGCTTTGAGGCTTCAAACAAGACGGATCTCATATTTATTTCAGATAAGTCACAGGCGTATAAGTCGAAAACAAGTGCATTTGATGATACAAAAGCAAGTCTTATGGGAGATTATGTTCCGGCAAAACTGGGCTTCGATGATGGAGAAAATCTCACGGCACTCATTCCAACGACGGATTACAGCGGATATATAGTATTCTTCTATGAAAACGGAAAGGCGGCAAAGGTTCCGCTGAAATCATACGAAACAAAAACGAATCGCCGGAAGCTTGCAAATGCTTATTCTGATAAATCGCCGCTTGTGGCTGCTGTTTTTGTCGGAGATGACTGTGATATTCTGCTCAGAAGCTCAAGCGGACATACGCTTTTGTTCAATACGGCATTACTTCTTCCAAAGGCAACAAGAGATTCACAGGGCGTACAGGTAATGAATCTGCGTAAAAAAGCTGTTCTTGCATCTGCAGCAGCAGTCGGTGATGATGAGCGTGAGGATCTTGAAAAATATCGTTCAAAATCAGTTCCGGCAGCAGGAAAGCCTGCTAAGGAGCTTGGGGATACAAATCAGCTGACCTTGTGATCATCATGACTGATGTTAAGCCGGAATTTCCGCTTTGATATTGTAAGCGTTCCGGCTTTCTTCATTTTAGAAATCTGCCTTTGCAGAGCACTTCTGTTTACGCAGAGGTAATCGGAAAGTGCGGTTGTAGAAAACGGAATCTGCGGTGTTTTTCCTTCCGGAGTTTTGTCTTCAATGATTTCAAGATAGCTTATCAGTCTGTCTTCAATAGAACGCTGACTAAGAACATCAATTCTCTGATTTAGTCTGACAATATTTTCAGACATTATTTTCAGAAGATTTTCGACAACCTGAGAATGACAAAGGCAGGCATTTTCACAGCGTTTTGTAATTTCGCTTCGGTGAACGAACATCACTTCGCAGTCCTTCTCTGCGACAACCTCAACGCTGCTGCGACGCAGTATATTATATGTGAAAAATGTACCAAAAACACCGCCCTTTTCGACTGATTCAATAATAGTACGAACTCCGTTGATATCATAGCGGACGATGACAACGTTTCCGGAAAGGATTATTCCGAGACGGTCGGTAAAATCTCCGAAATCAGCAATAAAGGTGCTGGCTTTATAGCGGCGGCGTTCAGCGTTAAAGCAGGTAACCATTCTGAGACAGTCTTCCTGATTTATTCCCTTGAAAAGTATATTGTCGAACGGCATCATAAAATAATTCTCCTTTTTGTTGCAATTGCAACAGACAAGTTGTTTATTATATGATACAATAAAAACAGATCAAAGTCAAGTACTTGATCGGAAAGAGAGGTTTTTTTATGATGCAGATAAATGTTATCGGCGATCAACTCTCGCAGGAGGAGATCAATGCCTATATTGATTATGGAAGAAAAAAATATAGTGACAGGAAAATTTCTGCAATGACTGTAAGAGCGGACGGAGAATTTGTTGATCTTAAGTATGAATTTGCAGATATTCCGTTTGAACGCGTCAGACGAATTACAGGATATCTTGTCGGAACTCTTGACCGTTTCAACAACGGAAAGCGTGCCGAAGAAAAAGATAGAGTAAAGCATAGTGTGTAATGCTGTAAATATCGCAGTATTAACGATAAATCAACTAAAAATTTTATTAAAAATCGGAGGTAATCATTATGAAAAAATATGTATGTCCAGTATGCGGATATGTTCACGAGGGAGATTCAGCACCTGAAAAGTGCCCTCAGTGCGGTGTTCCCGGTTCAAAGTTTATTGTTAAGGAAGAAGCATCAGATAAGCTTGTTTTTGCCTGCGAGCATGAAGTGGGTGTTGCAAAGTCTGTTACAGATCAGGAAATCATTGATGGACTCCGTGCTAATTTCAATGGCGAATGTACAGAGGTTGGTATGTATCTCGCAATGGCAAGAGTTGCTCACAGAGAGGGATATCCTGAGATCGGTCTTTATTGGGAAAAAGCAGCATATGAGGAAGCAGAACACGCTGCAAAGTTTGCTGAGCTTCTTGGCGAGGTCGTTTCAGCTTCGACAAAGGAGAATCTCACTATGAGAGTTGCTGCGGAGCACGGTGCAACAGAAGGTAAGCTTGCTCTTGCAAAGAGAGCAAAGGAGCTTAATCTTGACGCAATTCATGATACAGTACATGAGATGGCTAAGGACGAAGCAAGACACGGCAAGGCATTTGAGGGACTTCTCAAGAGATACTTTGGTTAATCCAAATCCACGTATTCAAGCTCTTTTCCACACTTTTCGATAAATGTCGTAAAATAACGATATATTAAAAATCAGTAAGAAATGTGGGTGTTTCGATAAGAGATTTCAAGACACACCCAGATACATACATACACTATAAAAATCAGACGTCTTATCACCATCGGTAAGACGTCTTTTTGTCGAAGTAAGAATATAATTTGCTGTCAGAGAAGCTGCTATATCAAAAAAAGTTTAAAATAAGCTTTTGTAAGTTCAGAAGTAACCGTATTCACAGCTGAAATTTTTGACTGTATTTATTTAAGGAAATACTGCACAGGGCTTGTGCAAAAGATGCCAGCAGATTTTGTGCAAAGCCGCAAGGCGTGCTTTGTGCGGTGTTGCCTTAACACGAATAGGTGATATTGACATTATAAGAAAAAAACGATATAATGAATAAGCTAAAGAAAGGGTGTTGAAATGACAGAAAAGAAACTACGGAAGTATCTTATTCCGAATATACTTGCAATGGTAGGAATTTCCTGCTATATATTGGCAGATACATTTTTCATATCAAAGGCAGCAGGTGCAAACGGAATCACTGCGCTGAATCTCACACTTCCTGTTTTTGGAATGATGTTTGCGATTGGTTCAATGATAGGTATAGGTTCAGCTACAAGATACAGCCTGTGCAAACTTATGTCAAGGAAAAACACGGAGAATTTTTTCTCAAATTCGGTTATATGGTCTTTGATTGTAAGTATGATTTTTGTGTTAGCCGGAATTATTTGTCCTGATACAATTCTCAGACTTATGGGTGCGGACAGCAGTATTTTGAAAACGGGACTTCCATATATCAGAACTGTTCTGATGTTTGCACCGTTTTTTATGCTGAATTACACATTTACCTCATTTGTAAGAAACGATGGTGATCCCGGAATTGCAATGGCAGCTACGCTTTCAAGTAGTTTTTTCAATATAATTTTTGACTACATATTCATGTTCCCTATGGAAATGGGGATGACAGGTGCCGCTCTTGCAACAGGAATTTCGCCGATAGTCAGCATAGCTGTCTGTATGATACATTTCTTATCAAAAAAGAATACTATCCGCTTTATTGTAAAGCTTCCGTCTGTCCGTATGCTTATGCTTTCGTGTTCTCTGGGCATAGCCGGATTTATCGGTGAGATATCAAGTGCCGTGACAAGTATGGCATTCAATTTTATTCTCCTTGATATCAGGGGAAATATCGCTGTTGCGGCGTATGGAGCTATTGCCAATGTTGCTCTTGTAGGAATTGCTATTTTTAACGGTATAGGTCAGGGACTTCAGCCTATGACAAGCGAGGCGGAAGGTTCAAAGAATGAGGATGCAAAGCGTCGTATACATAGACACTCGCAGCATATAGGCTTTTCGATTTCGTGCTTTCTGATGATACTGATATGGATATTTGCAGAGCAGATAGTTGGTATCTTCAACAGCGAGAATTCAAATGAAATGGCTGAACTTGCAGTAACAGGCATTCGTCTTTACAGCATCGGATTTCCTCTTGCTGCAATGAATATCATAAGAGCAGGTTTCCTGAGTGCCTCCGGACGTGCAAAGGAATGTTTTATTATTTCAGTTTCAAGAGGTATTGCCGCAATAGTATTCTTTGCGTTTGTTTTGTCCATACTGTTCGGAATATATGGCGTATGGCTCGCATT
Organism: Ruminococcus sp.; assembly: GCA_045587105.1. GTDB lineage: Bacteria > Bacillota > Clostridia > Oscillospirales > Ruminococcaceae > Ruminococcus. Next base: position 43,163 of record JAZNBR010000070.1, on the reverse strand, counting down.
TCCGGCAGCTGAGCTTCTGACGCTGATACTCTCTGTATTCATACAGAAAAATCAACATAAAAAGGTTTGAGGCAGATGAAAAATAATCCTTTCAAATATTCACTTGATAATAAACGCTACCACACACTGCATTACAATAATATGAAGCGGTACGGCAGAAAAATCTTCAAAGCGGTCCTTGAATGTGGATTCTCGTGTCCGAATATTGACGGTACAAAGGGCAGGGGGGGATGTATATTCTGCGATGGCGGCAGCGGATATTTCACTTCTCCCGGCATAAGCGTTACAGAACAGCTCAGTTCAGAGTACCAGAGAATCGCTGCAAAGCATGGCAACGATGCTCCTGTTATTGCATATTTTCAGGCGAATACAAATACTTATGCTGATACAGTAACCCTTCGCAGTCTTTACGAAGAAGCTATATCATTTCCACATATTGTTGGAATTTCTATTGGCACACGTGCTGATTGTCTTTCTGAAAATGTACTTGATCTTCTATCTGAAATAAACAGCCTGACTGATCTAACAGTTGAGCTTGGAATGCAGACTATGCATGATTCCACGATAGAAATGATAAATCGCTGTTGTACACATAAAGAATTTCTGGAGGGATATTATTCTCTGAAGAACAGAGGAATCCGTACTTGTCTCCACCTTATAAACGGACTTCCGGATGAAACACCGGAAATGATGATTGAAAGTGCAAAGGAAGCCGCAGGACTTCGTCCCGATGGGATAAAACTTCAGATGCTTCATATTATCAGAGGTACTCAGCTTGCCGGAATGTTCGCAGAAAATCCTTTTGAACTTCTGACCAAAGAACAATATATTGATATCATTGTAAAACAGCTTGAAGTACTTCCGCCGGAAACAGTCGTTGAGCGTATTACCGGAGATGGTGATAAATCAAAGCTTGTTGCTCCTATATGGAGTACTGATAAGATTTCAGTACTTGGCGGTATAGACAAGCGTATGGCTGAACTTGATACATGGCAGGGGAGAATGTATCAAAAATATGAATTCACCAAAAAAAATCCAGAGAAGTTTTAATTTCTTCTCTGGATTTTTTGGGCTAATAAATTAGGATTTATAACTTTCGGTAGATTAAATTATTCTACATTTGTTTGACGAATGATATGTGTTCTTTCAATTCACTAAAACCATTTTTTTGATAGAAACTATACGCAGGGACATTATTCTCTGTTTGTAAAAAAATCTGTACCAACCCAATTTCTTTTATTGCTTTTTCAATTTCTTTCAGAAAATAAGTTCCTACACCATTCCCTTGCTTATCTGTTTGAATGCAAAATTCCTCAATATAATATTCTGTGCCGGAATACCAATGTTTAATATGTCCCATAGATACACCGATTAACTTTCCATTTTCGAATAATCCATAAGTTAATGAGTTGCTTTGACCTATCAAATCCAACAAATATAGATTAAGCTGTTCTTGATCTGACCAGTCATCATTCCACGGTTCAGTCGTAAACACACCTGAAAATAATTCTTTAATTATTTCAATTTCATTTATTCCGATTTTCTTGAAATTATACATTACTTTTATACAGTGTTTTATCAATAATTTTCAGCGTGAATTTCAAAATAGCTCTTAGGATGAGCACAGGTAGGACATACATCGGGGGCATTTGTTCCTACAACAATGTGACCGCAGTTACGGCATTCCCACACCTTAACTTCACTCTTTTCAAATACCTGAGCCATTTCAACATTATTCAGAAGTGCACGATAGCGTTCCTCATGGTGCTTTTCAATAGCAGCAACAAGACGGAATTTCTTTGCAAGCTCCGGGAAGCCTTCTTCATCGGCTGTTTTTGCAAATCCCTCATACATATCAGTCCACTCATAGTTTTCGCCTTCGGCTGCATCTTTGAGATTTTCAGCAGTTGAATTGATTCCGTTCAACTCCTTGAACCACATTTTTGCGTGTTCTTTTTCGTTATCAGCAGTTTTAAGGAAGAGCGCAGCTATCTGCTCGAAGCCTTCCTTTTTAGCTTTTGAAGCAAAATATGTGTACTTGTTTCTTGCCTGAGATTCGCCGGCAAATGCAGCCTCAAGATTCTTTTCGGTCTGTGTTCCTGAATATTTATTGTTTCCCATAATATTTTAGTTCCTTTCTGATTAATTTATGATTTAAGGCAATAATGCACAGAATCTGATTTACTGTTTTTGTATTATACCATATTCTTCTGAAAATGTCAATATCTATCTTCGCGTTTTTTATTACTTTTTTGTGCAGTCTGCATAGCAATATACCTTTATATTCTTTATTATAACCGAATTATTTCAGATTAACACAAAAAAATAAATAAAGCTATGGACAAAAACGAAAAAATATTGTATAATTTATATATACATCATCATGGAGGTACTAAAAATGAAAGAAATATGGAATTTTTTCAATACATTAAATGAATTTGTATATATATGCGATATTCGGAATGACGAACTTGTTTACATGAATAACAAAACGCTTAATACATATGGTCTTGAATCAAGAGAACAGCTTAATGGAAAAAAATGCTATGAGATACTTCATAATAGCTCAACCAGATGCTTAAATTGTATCAATAACAAACTCAGACTAAACGAATTTGTTGAAAGCAAGGTTTATGATCCGAGAATACAAAAATACCTGCTTACCAAAGATACTATGCTTGAATATAACAACAGACTTTACCGACTTAATATTACAATTGATGTAAGTGAGCAGGAAAAATACAACAAAGCCGTAAAGCAATATGAGAATCTTGAAGCAACAGTCAATGAAGCAATCAGGACTGCAATGCAGACAAATAATCCCAACCATGCAATAAACGTTATACTTGAATATCTCGGAAAAACGCTCAAGGGTGAAAGAACCTATGTAGTTGAAAAAGCTGAAAACAATTATGATAACAATACATACGAATGGGTTGCAAAAGGTATAACTCCAGAAATTGATAAGCTACAAAATCTTCCTCCGGATGTGTGCGAAAACTGGTATGCTTCTTTCAATGAAGGAAAACCAATTGTTCTGGAAGATATCAGAGATATTATTCCAATCAATCCGAAGCAGTATGAAATACTCGCTGCACAGAATATTCATTCGATTGTAGTAGTACCATTGTATCATGAAGGAAAAACAATAGGATTCTACGGCGTTGACAATCCTCCGCTGCACGAAATAGATTATGTACGCAATATGCTGGAAATTACCGGATATTTTATTGTTGCACAGATAATGAACAGAAATCTTTTTCAAGAGCTTCATGATATGAGCTATCGTGATCAGCTCACAAAGACAGGCAACAGACACGCTATGAATAAATACATTAAAGATATGAATAAATCCCGCAGTATCGGCGTTGTATACTGCGATATTACAGGTCTTAAGCGTGTTAATGATAATGAAGGTCATCTTGCAGGCGACACTCTGATAATAAGATGCTGCAACTTTGTACAAGATTTTTACGGAGATTACGGTGTATTCCGGATTGGCGGTGATGAAATACTTGCTCTTTGCTCTTGTATTGATAGGAACGAGTTTCAACAGCGTGAGCGACGTTTCAGAAAATCTATAAGAGAAAATAATATTCCTCTGGCAGTTGGTTTTTCATGGCACGAAAAAAGCGAGGAAAGTATAGGGGAGATATTAAGCGAAGCAGAAAAAAATATGTACGATGACAAGGCAGAATTCTATAAAAAATCTGGAATTGACAGGAGAAAATAATATAAGAGTGTGCACATAACTTCAAAGGTTATGTGCACTTTTATTTGTACGTTTTTCAAGCATTAGATCAGAGGAAAATATATTTCAGGATAAACAGGACCGCGAGTACATACATTACAGGATTAACTTTTTTTGCTTTGCCGCAAGCGAGATTGAAGAGTACATAGGAGATTACACCAATTGAAATACCTTCGGAAATACTATAAAACAGCGGCATTGCAATTATGCAAAGATATGCGGGAACTGCGGAGGTATAATTGTCCTCTGTAAGCTTGAGTTCAGAAATATTGCTGAACATCAGGAATCCTACTACGATAAGAGCAGGTGCAGTTGCGAATGAGGGGATAGCTGTAAATACAGGTGCAAAAAACATGGAAAGAAGGAAAAGAACAGCTGTTGTTAAAGCAGTCAGACCAGTTCTGCCTCCTGCCGCAACGCCTGCTGAGGATTCTACAAATGTAGTTGTTGTAGAAGTTCCAAGAACCGCACCAGAAGAAGTTGCGATAGCGTCTGCAAGAAGTGCAGGACGGATTTTTGGCAGTCTGCCTTTTTCATCGAGCATATCTGCCTTTGTAGCAACTCCGATGAGAGTACCGAGTGTATCAAAGAGGTCAACAAAGAGGAATGAGAAAATAATAACGATAAAATTGAATAATCCTACATTGCTGAAATTTACATCGAAACATTGACCAAATGTTTTTCCAAGCTGTGAAAAGTCGGTGATTTCAAACTTAGGCAGGAGAGAATAATAACCTTCTGCTGCATCTACTGTGTAAATTCCTGTAATCTGACAGATTATTCCGAGAATCCATGTGGCGAGGATTCCAATGAGAATTGCTCCCTTGAATTTTTTTATGTAGAGAATAGTTGTGAGGAATGTTCCGATAATTGCCAGTAGTGCACATATTCCGGAAGTACTGAAATTTTCACGGAAGCTTCCCATTGAAACAAGCGTCGAAGAATTGTCAACAGCAAGCTTTGCGTTCTGAAGTCCGATAAAAGCGATAAACAGACCTATTCCTACTGATACAGCGTGTTTTAGAGAAAGCGGAATAGCATTGAAAATAGCTTCTCTGACATTTGTAAGTGATAAAATGATAAAGATAATACCTTCAATAAAAACTGCAAAAAGAGCTATCTGCCATGTATATCCATAGCCGATTACAACTGTATATGCGAGAAATGCGTTAAGTCCCATGCCGGCAGAGAGTGCAAACGGCAGATTTGCCATGAATGCCATACAGACTGTACCAATGAATGAGGCAAGACAGGTTGCCAGCAGTACAGCGGTCTGGTTCATTCCTGCTTCACCAAGAATACTGGGGTTTACCGCAAGAATATATGCCATTGTCATAAAAGTTGTAATGCCAGCGGTGATTTCGGTTTTTACGTTGGTTTTGTTTTCTTTTAGTTTGAACATACGATCGAGCATTGTTCATACCTCCTTTTATTTTTTTAGCAATGCTGTGAGAATTTCGTATAACGGTGTTATATAAAAGTCTTACTTTTAGTTGCTGTTTGACTTCGACATCAATACCACACACTCAACATGCTTAGTTCTTGGAAATAGATCAGCACCTGCGGCCTTAACGGCGGTATATCCGTAATCAGCGAGCATTTTTGCATCTCTTGCAGCAGTTGCGGGATTGCATGAAATCATAACAATTTTATCTGGAGAAGACTTTGCGATAGCTTCGATTGTATCAGCTGAGCACCCCTTGCGAGGAGGATCAATAACGATTATATCAGGGGAGCAGCCATTTTTCCGGAGATCTTCAAAAACTGCTCCGGCGTCTCCGCAGTAAAATTCAGTATTGCCGATGTCGTTTATACGGGAATTTTTCCGTGCATTTTCTACTGCCTGAGGAATGATTTCGATACCGATGATCTTTCCGGCACTTTTTGCCATAGAAAGACCGATAGTTCCAGCACCGCAGTAGAGATCAGCGATAATATCATTTTTTTCGGGAGCTGCATATTCCAGAGCTTTTGCGTAAAGACGTTCAGCCTGAACGGTATTTACCTGATAGAAGGAGAGAGGGGAAATTTCGATGGTGTTGCCGCACATTATGTCGGAGATTGTATCGCTTCCGTATAGCGTAACGCACTTTTTTCCGAGTATAACATTTGTTTTGTCGGGATTAATGTTCATGACGATGCTTTTAACATCGGAAAATTTTTCAGTGATTATGCGACACAAACCTGTGAGCTGACGTGAGATATCCTTTCTTACTACGAGGCAGAGCATAATTTCTCCGGAATTTGTACCTTTTCTGATGTAAATGTGACGAACGATTCCTGTATGTGAAGTTTCATCGTAAGCAGAAATGTTTTTGTTATTGATATAGTCAAGGACAGCTTGAAGAATATCCCTGAAGGAATCCGGCTGTAAATCGCAGTCTGTGAGACTTACAATACGGTGGCTTCTCGGAGCAAAGAATCCGCATACAGCCTTTCCATTGCACATTGCGACCGGATACTGGGCTTTGTTCCTGTATCCGGAAGTATTCTCAGCAGAGATAAATGATTCAAATTCAGGCTCAAGACCGCCGATACGTTTGAAGGCATTTTTAACGATATTATCCTTTACTCTGCATTCGGAGTCATAGGAAATATGACGGAAAACACATCCTCCGCATTTTTTATAATGCTGACAGCTGTTTTCAATGCGGTCAGCAGACGGTGTAATAATTTTGTCTATTATACCGTATGCGTAGCTTTTAAGAACTTTTACGATTTTAACACTGATCACATCGCCGATTGCCGTATCGGGTACAAATACTGTAAAACCATTTATTCGGCATACTCCACTGCCTTCACTTGTAATATCTTCTATTTCTGCGGTAAAGAGCTGATTTTTTTCAAGCATTCAGCGGCCTCCTTCTTTTTTTCCATAAGAGTATCAAATTGTCTGATGTACTCATAGGGGAATTTATAGTTGTGGATTCTTGATATTTTTCCATCAGGATAAACAAGCTTTGTGGAGGCGGCACATCCGACTCCGAGAATAGTCTGGGTTTCATCCATGATGAAGATGTTGTAATAGCTTTCAAAGCCTTTTTTTGCATATCCGATATTTTCAAGATTATCGACAGTATTCTTCTGTCTGTACATATAATAGGGGAGATATCCCTCAGACAGGAGCTTGTCTATGCTGTATCCTACCATTTCAGCAGCAGGATTGTTTTTATTTTCGCCCGCTTTTTCAAATAGATTTGCAGCACGTTTGAGAGTGAGTGTATGTACGGTTATGCTTTCGGGAGAAAGTTCAGTAATTCTGTCGAGCGTATTTCTGAAGCTATCAGGAGTTTCCGTCGGAAGACCGGCGATAAGATCTGTATTGATATTTGTAAAACCAATTTTTCTTGCAAGCTCGAAGGCTTTTATTGCGTCGTTTCCGGAGTGTTTTCTGCCGATTACACGGAGTACATCATCATTCAGAGTCTGCGGATTTACAGATATTCTCTGTGCACCGAGCTCTTTGATTACACGAAGCTTTTCGGCGGTAATGGTATCCGGACGACCAGCCTCAACGCTGTATTCACGGATTTTGGAAAGATCAAAATTTCTTGCAACACATTCCATAATTGTTCTGAGATCGTCTGCAGAAATAGAGGTAGGAGTTCCTCCGCCGAAGTAGATTGTATCAATATCCGTGTTGGTTTCTTTAACAATCTGAGCTGTGATTTCGAGTTCTCTGCAAAGCATTCTGACATAATCGGGCATAAGCTTTACAGCAGAATCCATTGAGTGCGAGACGAAAGAGCAATAGGAACATCTTGTAGGACAAAAGGGGATAGATACATAAAGACTTACAGCTTTGCTGTTGATTCTGTCAAGAATCGGAAGCTGATTTTCAGCTGTAATATATGCTATATCGAGCTTTTCTGGAGATATTTCATATTTTTCTGACAGAGCATCATATATCTGATTGCGAGGGATATCCTGCCTTATTAGTTCAATGAATTTTTTTACAGGACGTATTCCCGTCATAAGTCCCCAGGGCGGACGAATACCTGTGCGTTCTGAAAGGATTTTGTATATAAGTCTGCAAAGCTCGTGTTCTGCGGTATTTTTATCTGCGCTTGCGGGGACATCGAGTACTGAGGTAAGCGTGGATAATTCACCGTCAAGCATAATTTTTGCTGATATTTCAGAGTCATTTGTTACCGAAGCGATAACATGATTTTCATTATCTGTAATATCTACGATATTATCAGAAAAAGCGAATCTGTTCTCGTGAAAAAAAAGCTTAAGTGTAGCTTCAATCTCATATTTAAAAGAATTGCCGATTAAGATAACCGGCATTTTGAAATTGCTATTCATATATTCCTCATTTTAAATTTGTTATGTAGGGATTATTTTTCTGTTCATAGAAAAGCGAAGTAGCAGGTCCGTGTCCGGGAAGTACTCTGTAATCGCTGTTTATCATTTTCAGGGCGTAAAGTGAATTCCGCATATCAATGGGATTGCTTCCGGGGAAATCAGTGCGTCCGATTGAATCAGCGAAGAGCGTATCACCGGAGAACATAACGTTTCCGCAGACGTAGCAGACACTTCCCTCCGAATGACCGGGAGTGTGTATCACCTGAAAGCTAAGATCACCGTCATTAAGGATAGAATCACCGGTAATAGCCGTATAATCGGTGATTGCAGTGAAAGGGTGAAAGGATATACCGGCAGCAAGAGAGTATTCAGCACTTGTAAGCATTTTTGCATCATCCTCGTGGATGTATACCTCAGCACCGGTAAGCTTCCGGACAGCCTCAACTCCTCCTATGTGGTCGAAATGTCCATGAGTAAGAAGGATTTTCCTGAGCCTCAGGTTGTGGGAGTCAAGAAATTTCATGAGATAGTCCGGATCTCCTCCAAGATCTATAATAATACATCTTCCGGGAGCAGTTTCGACGATATAGCTGTTTACCCGAAGCTCACCGAGATTGAGCGTATGAATTTTCATAGTTGTTTTCCTCCTCAGATAGATGATCTTTCAACAGAAATAACGCCTTTTATTCTTCTGAGCTTTTCAAAAAGATTCTTAAGCTGTTCAGTACTTGAGATAATGATAGTACTTTCAAAGAAAGCGTCACCATTTTTCATTACTCTTGACGCAGAGTGAACGATAGGAACTCTTGCTTCAAGGAGGATAGCGGAAATATCATAAACAAGTCCGACTCTGTCAACAGCCGTTACCTGAAAACTTGTCTGAAGCTGAGACGCACTGTGTTCTGACCATTGTATATCGCACCAGCGACTGAGTTCTTCTTCATTGTCACGGCTGAGAACCGCCTTGTAATTTGCACATTTTACCGTATGGACGGAAATTCCGTGACCTCTTGTGATAAAGCCGACAATATCATCGCCGGGCAGGGGATTGCAGCACTGTGCAAATTTTACGAGGACATCGTTGATCTGATCAAGAATGATATTGCCTTTGCCGGTGGATTTCGGCTTGATAAGCGGAGCAACAGAAGATGCTTCATTGCCGTAGAGCTTGTAGTATTTATCTTTTAAACGTGGGATTATCTTGGAAAGGAGTACTCCGCCGTAGCCTACGGACGCATAGAAATCATCAAGCGATGTGCAGTTATGACGCTTGAAGTCATCAGCAAGAAGCTCCTCGTGCTTTGAAGCAGGAATATTGATTCTGTACCGTTTGAATTCACGTTCAAGGGCAGCTTTACCCTCAGCGATGTTTTCTTCACGGCGTTCTTTTTTGAACCATGAACGTATCTTTGATCTTGCCTCATTTGTTTTCACGATGTTGAGCCATGCTCTGTTAGGACCCTTTTCCGGATCCTTGCTTGTAAGGATTTCGCAGATCTGTCCTGTCTGGAGTCTGTAATCAAGCGGAACTATTCTTCCATCCACTTTTGCACCAATAGTCTTGTGACCTATTTCTGTGTGAATACGGTAAGCAAAGTCAATGACTGTTGAATTTACAGGCAGATCAACGGATCTTCCCTTAGGAGACATGACAACGATATCTTCCGGAGCAAGGTCTGTCTTGATGATGCGGACGATTTCCTCAACGTCATCTGAGGTCTGCTGAGCCTCGATGATCTGGCGTACCCACGCAAGACGCTGTTCCATTTTATCTCTGCCCTGAATACCCTCCTTGTATTTCCAGTGAGCAGCGATACCATATTCAGCTTCTTCGTGCATTTCCCATGTTCTGATCTGTACTTCAAAGGGGATACCCTCCTTACCGAGTACAGTAGTGTGCAGCGACTTGTAATTGTTGCTTTTAGGAGTGGATATATAATCCTTGAATCTGTTCGGAAGCGGACGGAACATATCGTGAATAAGTCCGAGAACGTTATAACATTCAGAAATAGAGGACACGATAATTCTGACCGCATATTTGTCGTAAATCTCGTCTATATTCTTGTGATGAAGGAAAATCTTCTTGTATATGCCGTAGATGCTTTTCACACGTCCGTCAATCTGCGGAGCCTGTGTAAAATCTTCTGATCTGAAACGCTGTGCTATACGCTTCTTGATTATTTCAATAAAGGCTTCACGTTCTTCTTTTTTGTTATTGAGAATATTTTCAATTTCGGTGTAAGCGTATGGATCAAGATAGTGGAAGGCAAGATCTTCAAGCTCCTCTTTAACGGCGTGAATTCCGAGTCTGTGTGCAATGGGAGCATATATATTCATTGTTTCCAGAGCAGTATTACGCTGTTTGAAATCGGGACGATACTTAAGAGTTCTCATGTTGTGAAGTCTGTCGCAGAGCTTTATAATCATTACACGAATATCCTGAGACATAGCGAGAAGCATTTTTCTGATATTTTCAGCCTGCTGTTCTTCTTTTGTAAAAACAGGGATTTTACTGAGCTTTGTAACACCATCAACGAGCATAGCAACATCCTGACCGAAGCGTTTTTTCATGTCATCGAGGGTAGCGGGAGTATCCTCTACAACATCGTGCAGGAGAGCAGCACAGATAGTATCGGTGTCCATTCCGAGTTCAAGGAGAATATAAGCCACTGCCAGAGGATGAATAATATATGCCTGGCCTGAGGAACGCTTTTGACCTTCGTGTGCTTTAGCGGCAAATTCATAGGCTGAAACAATCTTGCTGAGATCGTACTGTCTGTCATCTGTAAGTATTTTCTGGATAAGCTTTTCAATGGTAAAGTTATCGTCATATTCAGGGATATCTAAAAGATTATCAGAAGCTGAATTGAAATAATTCGTCTCAGCCGGAGTTGTATTGTCTGATTTTTTTATTTCATCACTCATAATTTTTCTCCTTAACGCTGACGCAGTACAAGATAGATAGAAGCGTCGTCTGTTACCGCTTTTAAGGCAGGCGGAGCCGGAATTTCTATTTTCTGATCATGCTGCCGAGCCTTACAAGTACCGGTGCAGAAGCAAGATCGTTTTTCTTTGTTACAGGGAGCCTGAATAATCTGCTGTCCTTAGAGGATACAGCTATAATTCCAAGCTCACGCAGAGCCTCAACGGCAGTGCAGAAGCGGCAGTAATTGAGTTTTTCGTCCATAAGCTTTATGTATAATTCAGCGGAATTTATACCTGATTCGGGAATACCGGAATAAATTCTGAGAGCGGTATTTCTGTTCGGAAGCATTACAGGATAGTATCCTGCCGGCAGCTCCTCAGACCGCATGAAGGCTTCAAATGCAGAATATGCGGCAAAATATTTTTTCTGGTCAAGAGACGGAGGAAGGATATCCTCAGCAATCATTGATATTGATTTCTGACCTCTGAACTCGTTGATGCTGAGACTGACCACAGCCATGAAAAGCTCACCGGAGCGTACAGGTATCTCATGCGGACAAGTACCGAATTTAAGGATTTCAAAATTTTTTCCGCCTATCTCGCATTTTATAAGGGAATGCTTTCCACCGGAAAGTCCGCTGATATTTCGGGTAATTCCCTCAACATAGAAGATAGGTTTTTCATTATCGGAGCCGAAAGGTTCAAGTACGGAAAGTCCCGATACATTCTCCATTGTGAGAAGATCAGAAGTAAGTGCGATATCTGCTGTCAGGGTAGGTGCAGGCATGGTTTTATGAAATCGGAGTGCGTATTCTTCCAGAAGAGCCTGAAATTTATCTTCCATTCCGGATTTTATAGTGAATCCGCCGGCAGCAGGATGACCACCAAATTTTTCAAGAGCTTCAGATGCATAGGTTAGTGCTCCGAATACGGAAAATTCACCGAAGGAACGTGCCGAGCCTCTTATTTCTCCGTCGGATTCGGATGCAATAAAGACAGGTTTTCCGAGACGTTCCATAATTCTTGCGGCGGCAATACCGATAACTCCGTGATGCCAGTTTTTTCCGGAAATAAAGATAACTCTGTTGCGGAGCAATGACAGATTTTCATCAAGCTTGCTGTATATGTCATCTGTAATGGAGTTTTCAGTGGCTTTTCGCTGATTGTTGAGATCGTCAAGGTGTGCAGCAAGTGCGGAGGATTCGTCATAATCATCGCAGAGCATGAGGTCTGCTGCAGATTTAGGAGAGCCGAAGCGTCCAGCGGCATTTATTCTCGGAGCGATACCGAAGGCAACAGAACGGGAATCAATTTTCTTTTCACTGAGACCAGCGATTTCCATGAGAGCAATCAGTCCGGCACGGTCACTGTTATTTATAAGCTCCAGACCGTATGAAACAAGAAATCTGTTTTCTCCGGAGAGACTGACGATATCGGCAACAGTTGCGATAGCTGCAAGATCGCCGAACTGTTCCAGAGCCATTGTATAATCGCCGCCGTCAAGAGCAGCTACAAGCTTAAGAGCTATACCCGCACCGCACATATGCTTGAACGGCGATGTGCAGTCGTGCCTGTGGGGATCCACGACTGCTTCTGCTCTGGGGAGAGAATCTCCCTGCTGATGGTGGTCGGTGATAACAAGCTTCATTCCTTTTGAATAAATGTATTCAGCTTCATTAACAGCTGATATGCCGTTATCAACGGTAATAATAAGATCAGTTCCGTCTGCTGCGATTTTATCTATTGCAGCAGTATTAAGTCCATATCCTTCCGATCTTTCGGGTATATAGAACGAAACATCTGCACCGCATTCGGAGAGATATGAAAACAGAATTACAGTTGCCATAATTCCGTCGCAGTCATAGTCACCGTATACACATATGCGCTGTCCTTCGTCGATAGCATAGTTTATGGTATCAGCAGCCTGCTGCATATCTCTGATAAGAAAAGGATCAGACAGCATATCTGTATTGTATTTTTCGTTGACAGCTTCAGGCGATGTGAAACCTCTTGAAACGAGAACAGCAGCAGCAAGGGGAGTGATACCGCAGCTGAAAGAAAGCCGGTTTGTGGTTTTTCTGTCCGGTTTATTTACATTCCAGATCTTCATAAATAACTCCTATACATATTTATAAGTATATTATATCATCTCTGCCGATCATTTTCAATAGTGAATGTGAAAAAAGATGAAAATATCCTGAAATTTTTATGTTATTGCTTGATTTATTTTTATCAATGTGATATAATAACAAAGTCGTGATGACGGCATGAAAAAATAAAACCGGTACAGTCAGATTTGCCTGATGTACCGTGAGTACATCGAAAGGTATGGTATTAAAAATGAAAAAGGCATTAAGTATTTTATTAATTTCTATGATGGTAGCATCCTTTGTAGGATGCGGTAAATCTGATTCATCTGATTCATCCGGCGGAAGCAGTGTTGTTGAGGACACAAAGCCTGCTGAGGAAATCAAGGCAGATACTGTCGGAACAAAGCTTTACGTTGATTTCAAGGAAAAGGCAGAAGCAGATTCAGCTGCAACAGCACAGTCACTTGCAGACGCTGTTATGACAAACCCGATGATTCAGTTTATGCCCATGACAATGCCTGTTGAACAGGGACTTCTCAGCGGCTTCGGCAATGCAGAGATCAAAGGCTTCAAGGAAGGCGTAATGTTCGGTCCTGCTATCGGATCAATTGCTTTTATCGGTTATGTATTCACTCTTGACGATGGAACAGACGCAGAAGCATTTATGTCAACACTCAAGGATAATGCTGACCTCAGATGGAATATCTGTGTAGAAGCAGAAGAAATGGTTTGTGAGCTTGTAGGCGACAAGGTATTCTTCGTAATGAGCCCAAAATCATTTGACGAGACACAGTAATCGTAAATCAATAAGCTGTTCGGGCGGACAAAATTGTTCGCCTGAATTTTTCTTTTGAGGTGTTTTATGGTTTTTTCTACACTGACATTTCTTTATTATTTTCTTCCTGCCGTACTGATTCTCTATTTTATATCGCCTTCAAAGCTTAAGAATACAACGCTTCTTCTCGTGAGCCTTGTTTTCTACGCATGGGGTGAACCAAAGTATATCTTTCTGATGATTGCAACTATACTCCTCGGATATGGAGCCGGTCTGCTGATAGAGAGATTCCGGAGCAACAAAAAAATAACACGGCCTGTACTGTTGATTTCATTGACATTTTGTATCGGTGCTCTCGGATATTTCAAGTATTCGGGATTCTTTGTTGATAACTTCAATAATCTTACCGGACTTGATCTTGCCTTCAGAAAGGTGGCTTTGCCTGTGGGAATCAGCTTCTATACCTTCCAGATACTCAGCTACGTTGTTGATGTATACAGGGAGGATGTAAAGGCTCAGCGTAATCCGATTAATCTCGGAGCGTACGTTTCGATGTTTCCACAGCTTATAGCAGGTCCTATTGTTCGCTATTCTGATATTGCTGCTCAGCTTGAAAACAGAAAGCATACTATTGACGGAGCCGCCGACGGAATAAGAATTTTCGTTATCGGACTCGGAAAGAAGGTTTTGATTGCCAATGCACTCGGAGACCTTTGCAGATTATATACAGACGGCTCGGAGCTTTCTGTTGCGTTGTGCTGGATGTACGCAATCTCGTATTCGCTTCAGATATACTTTGATTTTTCAGGTTACAGTGATATGGCAATAGGTCTTGGAAAGATATTGGGGTTTGAGTTCTGTGAGAACTTCCGGTATCCGTATACATCAAAAAGCATTACCGAATTCTGGCGAAGATGGCATATTTCGCTTGGTACATGGTTCAGAGATTATGTGTATATTCCACTCGGCGGAAACCGTGTATCGAAGCTCGGACACCTGAGAAATATCCTGATAGTCTGGATGCTTACAGGCTTCTGGCATGGTGCGGCATGGAATTTCATAATCTGGGGACTTTATTTTGCAGTATTCCTTACCGCAGAGAAATTCATGCTTGGAAAATATCTCAAAAAATCGAATATAATTAGTCATGCGTATGTTCTGCTGACGGTAATGATAAGTTTCGTTATTTTCGGTTCGGATTCCATAAGTACTGCCGGAAAATGTATCGGAGGAATGTTCGGTCTCAGTGGACTTCCATTCATAACAGCGGAACATGGCTACTACCTGCGGAGTTTTGCCCTTATCCTTATAATAGCGGCTGTTGGATCAACTCAGCTTCCGAAAATGCTTACAGAAAAGGCTCGCACAGTGAAAACTGGAGCCGCAGTTCTGAATGTATTGGAGATTCTGTTTGTCGTGGTTATAACACTTGCGGCAACATCATATCTCGTGGACGGATCTTTCAATCCGTTCATGTATTTCCGTTTCTGAGGAGGTGCTTTCGTGAAAATAAAGAATATAGCAACAGTTGCAGTCATGGCAGTTCTTGTTTTCGGGATATCATTCTGTTGCTGGTTTAAAAAGCAGGATGACTTTTCAGACGGCGAGCGTCGTGTGCTTAAAACTTTCCCCGAATTATCGGCAGAAACTATTGCAGACGCAAGCTTTATGAATTCTTTTGAAGACTACGCAATGGATCAGTTTCCGATGCGTGATATATTCAGAGGCTTCAAATCTGCCGCCGAGCTTTTTGTATTCCGCAAGCTTGATAATAATGATCTTTATATTCAGGACGGATATATCGCTAAGGTTGAATACCCTCAGAATGACAGGATGATAGAACACGCAGCCGGAAGATTCAGATATATTTATGATACCTATCTCAGCGGAACAGATGTGAATGTATATATGTCGGTTATTCCCGATAAGAATTATTTTCTTGCTGGAAAGAAAGACCGACTTTCTCTTGATTATCCTGAGTTTATCGGAAGTCTCAGGAGCAATACGGACGATTTTATGAAATATATCGACATTACTGATCTGCTTGAGTTATCGGATTATTACCGTACTGATACGCACTGGCGTCAGGAGAAGATAACTGATGTTGCAGAAAGAATAGCGTCTGAAATGGGAACCTCATTGAACGGAAGGTATACGGAAAATCTGCTTGATAAATCGTTTTATGGTGTGTATTATAATCAGCTTGCACTTCCAGTAAATCCTGATAAGCTCATCTGGCTTACAAATGATACACTTGAAAAATGTACCGTAACAAGCTACAACAACAAATACGGCAAGCCGGAGGAAGCAGAGATGTACAGTATCAAAAAGGCTGAGGGCAGGGATCCTTATGAAATGTTCCTGAACGGAAGCGACCCTCTTATAACTATTGAGAATCCGGAAGCCTCCACCGACAAGGAATTGATAATTTTCAGGGATTCATTCGGCAGCAGTCTTGCTCCGCTTCTTGTGGATGGGTATTCAAAGATAACGCTTGTGGATATACGGTATATTTCAAGCACTGCTCTGAGTGCATATATTGATTTTGAGGATCAGGACGTACTTTTTATGTACAGCACGCTGATTCTCAACAATAGTCTTGCACTCAAATAATCAGAACGGAGTGATGTATATGACTGACTTTCTGGTAAGTAAATTCGTAAAAAACAGTGAGGATACCGGAAAGACAGAGGTTCGCAGAGCATACAGTACACTCAGCAGTGTGACCGGACTGATCTGCAATATAATTCTGTTTCTACTCAAATATGCAATGGGAATTCTTTCAGGTTCAATATCAATTATATCTGACGCATTCAACAATCTTTCCGACTGCGGAGGATGTATAGTATCATTCCTCGGATGCAAGATGGCTTCAAGACCGGCAGATAAGGATCATCCGTTTGGTCACGGAAGGGTAGAGCATCTTACATCTCTCATACTTTCGGTAATAATTCTTGTTGTAGGATTTGAGCTTTTCAAAGGCTCAGTAGAGAAAATCGCCGTTCCTAAACAGGTTGAATTCAGTATAATAGTTCTTGTTTCGCTGATACTTTCAATAGGTGTAAAGCTGTGGCTTTCTGTATTCAATATGAAGCTTGGCAAAAGGATAAATTCCGGAGTGCTGATTGCCGTTTCAAACGACAGCAGGAACGATGTTATTGCCACAGGTGCGACTATTATTGCTCTTGTATCATCGCTTTTTACCGATTTTCCGGTTGACGGAATAATGGGACTTGTTGTATCTGCGTTCATTATCAGGACAGGTATTGAGATTATCCGTGATACTATTGACGAGCTTATCGGAAAGCCGGTATCCTCCGAAATATCGAACAATATCAGACAGACCATTCTCTCCGTAGAGGATATAATAGATGTCCACGATCTTGTCATACACAATTACGGAATTACGAAAATGATAGGAAGCTGTCATATCGAGCTGAGAAGTGATAAAAGCTTCAAGGAGGTACACGAGATTGCCGACAGACTGGAGAGGGATATTCAGGAAAAATTCAATATCATCCTTACACTTCATACCGATCCCGTAGATATCGACGATAATCAGACGAGAGAATACAAGGGGATTGTAAGCTCATTGGTATCCTTGATGAACGAAAGCTTTTCTATTCATGATTTCAGAATTTCCGGATGCGGAGAGAACAGAACTATCATTTTTGATATGATAATTCCGTTCAGATGCAGTATGACGCACGATGAGATAAAAAGTCGTATTGACGCCGGACTTAAAGAAAAAGGCTGTTCTTACGATACTGTTATAACATTCGATTACGAATAATAAATAAAAATCGCTCATCTGATTTCGGACGAGCGATTTTTTATTTTGTGCGTTTACTTTTTCGGAAGCACGCTTATAAGCTTGAGTAAGTATTCCTGAATTGCAAGAGCGTCTGCGTTTGTGAGATTATCACCTGTATTTGCTACATCGGCATTTGTAATACCCTGTTCAGTTATATGTGAAGGATCAGCTCCGTTTACACCATAAGAGTCAGGATTTCCGATAGTCTGCATAACAAGTATTGCGTCCGAGAGATTTACATTTCCGTCGCAGTTGGCGTCGCCGTATACGGCGTCTGGTGTCTTGTTGTTTTCGTATTCGTATACAAGCTGGATTGAAGTGAGTTCAAGACCGATTACGTCGCCTTCCTCGCTCTTTTCGGAGGAATCCCACCATTTCTGGAATTCAATTTTTCCGTCAGCGATAACGCCTTCAACGACTTCTTCTTCATTTTTGAAGGTTCCATCGAATTCAACAGTTGCTGATGAATTGCTTCCGAGGGAGAGACTGAATGATTTATAAGTCCAGAAATCCGTACCGTCCTTGTCCTTGGCATTGATAGATACTGCACATCCTGCGGTTCCCCATGATGCACCCATTTCGGAGGTTACATTACCGTTGATAATAACCTGCTTAAGATGTTCGGGATCCTCAACAGGGACCTCTACATAGCCGTTAGCGTTCACACGATCTTCAAGGTCGTCGAAGGTTATCTTTTCGATTCTGATAGCGTCGGGATCGTAAAGCTCAAGACCGTCAAAGTCAGAAGCATCGTCAGTAATAACAACCATAGCTGCTGAATAAGCGGGAAGTTCAACATTAACTACGTTATCCTTTACATCATCAATGATGTCGATAAGTCTGATCTCGGCAGAATCGCCGTAAACTGCATAAACAGCAGCAGCTTCATAAGATGTATTGGCATTTTTAAGGTTAATTACAGCGTTTTCAGTATTTGTAAGATTCTTGTTTGTGATCATGGCTGTAACTGTTCCCTGATCGTCGCCATTGATAGAAGCATAGGCACTTGAAAGTGATACATCATCTGTCTTTGTGGGAACGAGCATATCACCGAAGGAACTGCCATTCCCGTCATAGTTTGTATAGAGGTTGATACCGGCGTACTGATAGTCGTTGCTGCTCCATTTTGTTGCAAGATATACACCAGCATCTGCGAAGCATCCGAGAGCTTCTGCCTGTGCGATCGTTGCACTCAAATCTTCACCGCCGAAGTTGTATTCAGTAATAGCAAGCTTTGTTCCGGGATAATACTTATCTATGGATTCCTGAATTGTAGGAAGCATAGGGAGATTTTCCTTGCCCCACTGTCCGATCCAGCTATCCTCGATGTATCCTTCCTCATAGAGTGTACGGACTGACTGCATTCTTGCTTCTGCACATTTTGTATGAGTAGGATTAGTGCATTCAGATACACGGCAGTCTCCTTTAGCTTCTGGGTAGTAGTGGATATCAAGCACATCAAGAAGACGGATTCCGTGTTCTTCCTCACCCTTCTTCATTTGTTCGAGATAGCAGTCAAGGTACCAGCGGTAGTTGTTTTCTGCCTTAACCTTTTCCCACTCATCAGTTGAATCGTCATCAGCAAGACCGCAAAATGCAGAATATCCGAAAAGTGCCGGTCCAAAGATATCTGCTTTAGGATCAAGCTTTTTTACTGCTGCTGCCATTTCAATTGATTTTTCAGCAAGTTCATCAATGGTAACGCGTTCAGGATGGATTCTGCTGTGTGTATGATGCCAGAGAGCCGGCTCGTTGTCAAGGCTGTATCCTTGTATACCTGTCGGAGAGGATGAGTCGCCCAATTTGTTGATGATGTAGTTTACGTATTCATCCATATAAACTTTGCCGTCTGTAAGATCAGGTGTCTCATCAAATGTGCTTCCCTTTGAAAGAACAACTTCGTTCCATCGGTCTGAGGGAGCAGCTTCAGCTTCTGTAACCGTACCATTCTTATCAGCTGCAACATATCCGGCAAGCTGGAGTGTTGTGAACTTGTATGATGCACCGTTTCTTTCAGCTTCCTTTGAAAGCTGTACTGCACAATCTGCAGGCTCATCAGAATTAGAAAGGTTATTATCAGAGCTGTGTTTCCAGTCAGAGCCTGCATTTGATGCGTTGTTTTCCCAGTTATAAGCAGTCATTCTGTTTCCGCCCTGTCTTATAGCGGTTGCAGAAACCTTACTTAAATCATTAGCATACTGATTGACGCCGTAGATATAGGGGCTGATTGCTTTTCTCTCAGCAGAGAGGTCGATGTTGATATTCATTTTTTCTTCCGTCTCAGCACTGACAGATGCGAAAGGTGCTGACATCGGAGCAGCCATAATCATGACTGCTGTTAAAAATGATGCGTACTTCTTCATTTTAATTCCTCCTCATCTGAAGCTTCTGCTTCAGTCCATAACGATACTTCGGGAACGGGGGCTTGCTCTTTCGGAGAATTATAACGGAAAGGTCCTCGTGAATACTGATCAATAAAAAGATCGTGGAATCTTATATATCTTGAAATCGACTTAGCTATGACAAGCAGGCAGGTAAGAGGCGTATTATGACCATATCCGTATATGATTGTAGGGGTATCGCTAATATCAGCTGAAACACGCCATACAATACCGAGACGGTCGAGATTATCCATAATTTTCTTTACTCTGTTCACCGGGATATTCACCTGTTTTGATATGAATTCCAGTGACTGCATCCTGTTGCGGAAGCAGCTTCCGAGATAATGGATAACTTCTATTGCATCCTTGCTTGCAAGAGTCTGAAAAAGATAAATCATATTCTCATTTGGTTCAGTATAGGAATCCACACCGTTTTCGGGGATTTTCACGAAACAGCAGTATCTGAGATCTTCATTCAGACGAGCAATAGAACACTCATAATCTGTTCTCAGTTCTGCATACGTTTCAAGTTCAAGATCTTCTGGATATTTTGCTGCTGAAAGGGTATAGTCGTTGTAAGCTGAAAGGATTGTATAATACAGCTTCATTATAAGATCAGCACGTTCCTGTGATGGTGTCTGACGTATTTTCTGAATAATAAGCTGATTAAGATCCTGTTCATCCTGTTCCTGTTTGATGCTGAAAAGCAAATCAAGAGAAACACCTAATATTCCAGAAATTTTCGGCAGAAGCTCCGAATCAGGCAAACTTCCGTTTTCCCATTTTGAAACTGCCTGTGGAGTGACATTCAGTTTAGCGGCAAGCTGTCCCTGTGTCAGTCCGCAGGTCTTTCTGAATTTTACTAAATTTTTGCTGAATTGCAATTCCATTTTTATTTTACACCTCAAAAATCAACGTGTAATTGTTTTTATGAACGATAGATATCCGGATATCTGTCTACATATGCTATTATACCACAAATTTCTGTTGTATGCAACCAATGTTTTTTTTATAAAAATCAACTTACCGTTTATATAAGAAACAGTAAGTTGATAGTGTTTTGTCTTTAATTGTAAGCTTGGGTATTGGAGACTCAGTTATCGCTCAGATCATACAGAGTTTCCTCGTTTGAGAGAGCGAGTTCTACTATTTTTCCGTAGAATCCTGCCGGATTCAGCATAATTTTTTCACCGAGCAGTTTAGCCTGAGTGAGATCGGGAGCATAGAGCTTAAGATCCATAAGGTCGCAGTCGTTATCAAGACAGCGTACCTGCGTGTAATATCCGTTTTCAAGCGGAATGTACTCAATTTTCATTTCATTTTCCGCCTTGACGCGGGCAAAATATCTGAGTGCAGCGAGAACAAGCCTGTCACGGTAGGATTTAGGTGCATAATTCTTCAGACGTTTTGCACATTCAATTCCTTTTGCTTCAAGAGTGTAGAATTGTTTTCCGTCATTCTCAGTAACAGAGATGAGATTGTTTTTTATCAGGTAGTCTATGGAATCCTGATAATAAAAGAAATTAACTATTTCAGTGCCGATAGCTATTTCGTAAAGCTGTTCATTTTCTATCGGCTTATTAATTTTGTAGAGCAGATAGCACAGCAGAATGTTGATTGTAGGAACATCCTTTATCTCGGTATCTGCGAGTTCAGCCATTTTAAGAATATTTTCTTCCTGCATAGTATCACCTTAACAAAAATCGGGATAATCCATCATATTAGAAAGCAAAGCGATATTTACTGCTGCTTCGACGCACGGTACAAGCTCCGGAACGCAGCACGCATCTTTTATGCTAATTGCTTCGCCTGATGATTTTTTCATTGGAACCGGAGGCTTTACCGCAACCCTGAGTGTAATGGGCATTCCGGATGAAATACCGCCGAGAACTCCTCCGTGATGATTGGTTTTTGTGAGGATGTATCCGTGTTCGTTTACATAGTAATCGTCGTTGTTCTGACTTCCTATCATTCTGGCTGCGGAGAATCCCGCACCGAATTCGAGACCTGATACACCGGGAATTCCGAATATAAGCTGTGCGATATTATTTTCAAGACCATCGAAAACAGGAGAGCCTATACCAGCCGGAACATTTACAGCCGCACATTCTATAACTCCGCCAAGAGATTCTCCGGCTTCGGCAGCTTTTCTGATATTCTCAGCCATAGACCAACCTCTGCGGTCGTTGATTACGGGGAAATCCTTGTTTCTCACGCTGAGTACAGCGTCTCTGCTGACATTTACCG
This sequence comes from Ruminococcus sp., assembly GCA_045587105.1. Lineage (GTDB taxonomy): Bacteria > Bacillota > Clostridia > Oscillospirales > Ruminococcaceae > Ruminococcus. Next base: position 20,872 of record JAZNBR010000070.1, on the reverse strand, counting down.
GATCAAAGGGATTGTCCTTTGTATTATGTATGCTGAGGATATGAGCTCCAGTATATATACCTCTTCGCTGAAGAATCTGGGCACAGACAGCTCCGGCGAAGCATATCGGCAGTGTAAGTCGGTCAGAGAAGCTGACAGAATCCCTTACATCGCAGAAACCCTTATATCTTGCGGCACCTGTATAGTCAGCGTGACCTGTCCGCATAGTGATATTATTATTATCAGAAACAGCGAGCTTCGGAATATTCTGCAAAAAAGCACAGAGTGGCATTCCGGTAGTACGTTCATTTATTACGCCGGATATTATATGCGGCACGGTATTTTCATGAAGATATCCGTCACCCATAATTTTAGAGCTTCTTCTTTTCATGAAGGCAGTAAGCTCCTCAGTGTTTATATATTCTCCTGCCGGAAGATTGTCAATTGTTATTCCGATTGCAGGAGCCTGTGCCTCTCCGAAGATTGAAATGGAGATTCTGTTATTCCATATTGACGACATCAGCCTTACCTCCGAGCTTTATATAGTCTTTAAAGAAGTCGGGATATGATTTTTCAGCAGCTTCTGCACCTCTTATAAGAACTTCTCCTTCAACTGCGGAAGCAGCAACTGCCGCTGCCATAACGATTCTGTGGTCGCCAAAGCTTTCAACAGTACCGCCGTGCATAGCTGATACAGGATGAATAATCAGACCGTCATCAGTGATTTCCACGTTACCGCCGAGTGAATTTATAAGTGCCGCAGAGGTTTCGAGCCTGTCACTTTCCTTGATTTTAAGACGTTCTGCGTTGAAGATTACCGAATCACCGCTGCCGAAAGCTCCGAGAACTGTGAGAATCGGGACAAGATCAGGGATATCGGAGCAGTCTGCCTTAAAGAAACCTATTTTTCCGTCAGAGCAAACATGATTTATAATTTCCGTGATTTTCCTGTCGCCCTGAACACTGTTTTCGCTGAGATTTTCAATCGTAATATCAGCACCAAGAGCGTTTGCTACATAAAAGAAAGCTGCCTGAGAGTAATCACCCTCAATCTTTTCGTTACTCGGAGTATATTTCTGACCGCCCCTGATGAAGAATCCGTTTTCAGTTTCGTCAATGCTTATGCCGAAGCGTTTGAGGATATCAATAGTGATATCAACGTAGGGACGTGATTCCAGCCGTGACGTGAGAACTATCTCAGAATCCTCGTCAAGTAGTGGAAGTGCGAAGATAAGTCCGGTTACGAATTGAGATGACACGTTACCTTCGATTTCATATCTGCCGCCCTTAAGATTTCCGCCGATGCTATACGGCATTTCCTGCGAATGGAAAACAGTACCGTTTCTGGTAAGCTCACGTTTAAATATGTCGATAGGTCGCTGAGGAAGACGTCCTCTGCCCCTGAATGTTGCTTCAGTGCCGAGAGCCGCCGCAACAGGAATGATAAATCTCAGTGTAGAGCCGCTTTCATTGCAGTCAATGTCAGCTGTTTTCGGAATGGAAGATATGCCTGTTACAGTAATTGCAGAGTCGTCAATGTCGAAATGTGCACCAAGAGCCGTCATAGCTCCGATAGTAGCTTCAATATCTTTGGACATACTTACGCCGGTGATAACAGATTTACCCTGTGCGAGAGCAGCACAGATAAGTGCACGGTGTGCACAGCTTTTTGACGCAGGTATCTCAACGGTTCCCGAGAGATGTGAAGGGGTTATGCGTATATCCATTTCAGTCCTCCATAATTCTGTTGAATTCATTTACAGCAGCCCTGACGATATCAGCTTTTCCGATACTCCTGCATACGATATAGCTGAGAGAATCAGACTCACGTTTTTTGTCTTTGGAGCAATATGGAAGAAGCTCGCTCATGGGTATATCTGTACCTGTCGGGAGGTTGTAATTGTTAAGACAGTCCTTAAGTCTGCCGGATATTTCAGAATCGCAGAGCTTGTCCGTTATAAGGCACATACCGGCGGCAACACCCATACCATGAGTGAAACCGGTATATTCATGCCAGCCCTCTATGGCGTGACCGAGAGTATGTCCAAAGTTCAGAATCATACGCTCGCCCCTGTCGAATTCATCATGTTCAACAACATCACGTTTGATGTCTATGCAGGTGTATATCATTTCGTCCATAACCTCATGGATAGTATCAAGGTTGTGGTTTTCGATAAGCTCAAAAAGCGATTCATCACGTATCATGCCGTATTTTACAGCTTCTGCCATACCGTCGGAGAGTATTTCCGGCGAGAGAGTTCTGAGTGTATTGCTGTCGCAGATTACCATAACAGGCTGTTTGAAGGCTCCCACGAGATTCTTTCCGCCCTTTATGTCGATAGCTGTTTTTCCTCCGACAGAAGAATCAATCTGAGCAAGAAGGGTAGTGGGAATCTGAACAAAATCAACTCCCCTGAGGTAAGAAGCCGCCGCAAAGCCTGTAATATCACCGACAACTCCGCCACCGAGAGCAATTATAATATCGCTTCGTGTGATGCTGTTTTCGCAGAGAAAGTCAAGTATCTGACCGAATACAGTAAGATTTTTTGACTGTTCGCCGTGAGGGAATGTAAATATACAGCAATCGAATCCGCTGGCTGAGAGAGATTCAATGGCAGTCTGAGCGTATAATCCACCCACGATATCGTCTGTAATTATAGCAGCTCTGGATGCTTTAGTAATACTTCTGATGTATCCGCCGCAGTTTTTTAGACTATCTCTTTCGATAATAACGTCGTATGGATGACTTGTATTTACGTGAATTGTTTTCATAGTTCCTCCGTAGAAATGTTTCTGATAAATATTGTTCTTAAGAGCCTGTCCGCTATCCCCGATAAATGCAGGAGATATCAGACAGGCTCAGTTCAGACTGAAAGGAGTCCCGATATATACTTATGTATTATTATCGTTACCGTAAGAAAGTTCAGTATATGGAATATTATTTTTTTCAAGCTCGCTTATAAGTGTCTCCATATATTCAACATAAGCGTTATTATCGGTAATTCGAACGTTCACTATGCCTTTAGTATTGAGAATTTCGGCGATAAAGTCGGCGATTTCTGTTTTTCCGTTATCGTAGAAGTACTGATTTCCGGTGACGGTGATATCAAAAGTTGTTTCTGTCAGTTCGTCGGAGTAATCAGTATTTTTGTCAACGGTTGTACTCTGGGAGGTATCCGCATTTCCAGAAGTTCCTGATGAGCCAGAGCTGTCACCGCCGCCGTCCTTACCGAAGAATCCGATATTAAAATGACTCATAAGCCATATCAAAAGGGCGATAATTGCAATCAGAATCAGGAGTGCGATAAAGCATCCGCTTTTTCTCTTTACAACAACTTTTTCCTTTTCGTGATGATGATGCTTGTGATGTTCTTTTCCGGAGTGCTTGTGGGGTTTTGGTTTTGCCATAATTACCATCCTTTCGTTGCAGATTCAGTTTCGGTCTGATTTATTTTTGCTGTATTTATGTAAGCACAGTAAAAATTGGAATATACTTTTCTTACACTGTTAACAGCACGATTCACAGTTTTAAAATCTCTGTAAAGGGCTGATGTTCCGTCGTAGATTAGTGCACACAGTACGACATCCTGTTTATCAAGACCAGCCTTATTGAGAGAATTAATTATAGAGGCAGTAATTTCAGTTTCGGAGGAAATCTCAGCTTCTCCGAGTTTCTGATCTGAGTTATATATAATAAGTCTGCCTGTTGTATCGTATCGTATATCGAGAGTCACAAGCATACCGCTTTCGTAACCGAGCAGAGCCTGCTGATTATCTGCGGCGTTCTTGTCGATATTTTCGAGAATGCTTTTAAAGCGTTCAAGCTGAGCGCTTCTGATATCAAGTTCTTCCTGAATGGTATTAAGCCTCTGTTCAGCTTCAAGAGCTTTTTTTTCGGCTTCTGAGGCAGCTGATTTACTGCTGTCCTGAACGTTCATCATAATCCAGAAGAGCATAATCATTATGACATCAAGGAGAGCAGTAAGTTCTATTACAATTCCCTTATTCTTGCGAAATCCGTTCATATCAGTTGATAGAGTTAAGGATTTTCATTACTTCCTGATCTGAGTCGGAGGAAGCTTCATCCTCATGAGAAATGAGATTATCAGAGCAGATTTCGCCAGACTGGCTGTATTTTATGTCGTGGGAATTGTAGATTTTTTCTGCCTGTCTGAGTGAAGCTTCTGCTGAAATTCTGTTGTATCTCAGGACATTCTGTTCTGACGACCTGTTTCTGTCGAGGTAGAGAGCGACATTTTTTTCATTATCTTCTATTCTTGCACTTATGATTCCGTCAAGGAACTTGAAGATAATAGCGAATACAAGTCCCCAGAATGTTGAAGTAAGAGCTCCGTAAAAGTTAGCTGTAATATTGGTTGTATCGGAAACAAGACCGAGAAGGGAGATAACAGTTCCGAGAATACCGAGCAGAGGGAAAATTCCGGTAAGATTCACGAATATAGAGTAGAGCTTTCCCATATTATTTCTCATAGAAGCAACATCAGATTCACGCAGACCGGATATATCGTTATCAGCCTCGATTCTGGAAAGACTGCCGTCCGGAACGAATACTGTCAGATGAAGCTTGTTGTAAAGGCTGTCCGCTGATTTTTTCAGGGAGAGGTACATAACTGCTGTCATAACTGCAGCGATAAAAATGATAAGGTCGTATCCCCAGAAGTTCATGAAGATAACGGAAAATATATTTTTCACCGGCATTCCTCCTCATTGAATATTATAGCATATTCACCATAAAAATGCAATAGCTTTTTGAATTTTTTTAAGCTTTTGCAGAAATTACGACAAAAATGAGCATGGATTAAGCGCATGCAGACAAGGAAAAAGCCCCGACAGGCGTACAATGTACGTTGGGGGCTTTTGACGATATAAGCAAAAATGCTTTTGCTTAGCCGAAAAACGACTCAGCAATGTTTTCTGTTTATTCCTTTTGTAATTCTTTAATTTTTTTATTTGCATTTATCTGTTGCGTGGGTTTATCGACAAGCTGAGGCGGAAAGAATCTACCTGATAGTTTTATGAACCTACAATTGTATTGATTAATCCCTGATACAGCGGTGCAGATTCACTTGCGAATTTATAGCCGTGTTCTCCGGGATTCTGCACCATCATTACGATTATATACGAGCCGTTTTCACCGTAGCTTTCGTAGTTACCGAAGTACGAGCCTGCACCGTTATCGTTATTGTTTTTTACGCATCCTGTTATGTAAAGGAAATCTCCGAGCCATGTTTCAGCAGTTCCGGTTTTGGCGTAGAGGGTGTATCCCTGCGGTACATAAACACCAAGATTACTGCCGATAGCGTTCATTCCGTCAAGAAGATTCTGCCTGTACGCCGACGGAATCGTAGCAATAACATCATTTCCCTTAGTAGCATCGCCGAGCTGTTTTAAAGGATCTCCGGTAGCAACGGTATTCTGGAGAACGAAAGGTCGTACCATGTGACCGAAAACTGCCTCACGTCCGAGAGCTGCAAGATACAGGGGAGAGGTAAGTACGTATGATTGTCCGAATGCTGTGCGGCGGAGATCGTCCTGACAGTATATTTCAATATTGTTTTCAAGCGAGCCGAAGTCGCATTCTATATCCGTGACGAAGTGGAAGATAGAGTCAAGGTCGGAGAGAACAGCGTCAGTTCCTATCTGGTCGAAGGCTTTTGCAAAATAGATATTGCTTGAATTTATGAAGGCTGATGAAAGTGATCTTTCAATTGGGTAGGAAAAGTTTGTATCATGGTCCCAGTTGACGATGGAAGTTCCATCGAATTCCCATTCGCCCTCGTCGGTGAGGGAGTAGATACCGTGCTTGTCTGATATAACCTCAGACATAATTTTGAAGCACGAGCCGGGTTCGTAATTCTGAAAAGCCTTGTTTCCGCACTCGCCCCATGCAAGTTCCTCATCGTAGTCGGTGGAAGCGACAGTTCGTGGGTCGTATGAGGGATAGGAAACCTGTGCAAGAATTGAGCCGTCAGTTCTCATGGCAACGCAGGCTCCTCTGATGTTGTTGGACTGCATATAATTGTAGACAGCATTCTGAACATCAGCGTCTATGGTTATGGTGATTGAATTTCCGTGCTGACCTGAGCTGTCCGGAGTGAGGAGTATATCCTCGAAAGCCTTGTCGTAACCGTCAGACATTTCGGTTGCGATATTGGCAAAGGACACAGCGTAGTCGTCGGAGTACACTCTTTTTCCGTCGGAATCCGAGATAAGCAGACGACCATAAGTGTCATAGATGTTTCCTTTTACGTCTGCCTTTACGGTATCGGAAGGGAAGTTTTCTGTTGTTGTTTCTGTCGGGGCGGATGTTGTTTCTGCCGGAGTGGAGGTATCAGTTTCCTGAGCCTGAGTTGTCGGAGCTTCAGATGCCGGTACTGTTTCTTCATTTGTACGTCTTTCTACGGTAGAAGTGCATGAAAAAGCTGTCAGGAGCATAGTTTCTGCAAGAATCAGAGCAGCTGTTTTTCTGAGTCTGTTTGTCAAATTTTATCACCCTTTCGGAAATTTTTCTAATTATAGCATATTCCGACAGTTATTGTCAAGGGCAGAGATAATTCGGTTAGTGTCAAGTAAAAAATGCGATAAATAATAAAATAATCATATTGAACAAAATCAGATATATAAAACGATTAAAGGCTTACAAAGGGGAATTTGTTTCAATCATTTCATAAATCTGGCTATTTCACGCTCATCTTCGACGTATTTTATATCATATTAATTGGATATATCAGCCTTTTTTTCGCTAACGATTAGCTTCTTAACAGCAGGAATACGAAAAATCACAAATGCACCGATACTGGTGAATATAATTTCCGGAAGCATATATGCACCGTTATATATAAGACTATACAGATATGTATTATCCGTTGAAAATCCGTCCCATAGCTTTCCGAAGCTCTTGAATATAATAGCACCACTGATAAAATGACATATAAATCGTAAAAGTAGAGCAAAAACAGTACCTGTTATCCATCCGGCGGCGCCCTTGTTTCTGAAAATTCCGGAAAGTCCGATTACAGTATAAGCAAGAAGGTAGTCAACAAAAATGCACGATATAAGCATAACCGGAGTCAGGCCCCATGCAAAAAGACCGTCTGAAATGCCTTGGATAAACTGAAACAAAGCGAAAATAAAAGAAATTTCAATTCCTTTTTTTACACCGTGTTTTATGCTGTACAGCGATATCGGCAGCATGCTCAGCAAAGTTACAGCACCTCCCCATGGAAGCTTGTATATCCGTATCATTCCTAAGATTACAGCCATAGCAATAACAAGTGCTCCTTCAATATATGGCAGCATTCCGGATCGTTTCATTAAATATCATCTCCATCTAATTAATATAAATATTATATCAGTTTCTGTAAAAAAATCAAGAGGAAAATGTTTTTAGTTTCTCAAAAATGTGTAGGGTTGTCAATGATATTGAACACTTGATAAAGGGGGGGGTTACAATCATTGATAACTCTTGTTTCATAAACAGCACTCACAGAAGTAATTTTTTGATAATAGCAAAGAAAAGGTTATGGAGACTGCTGAAACTCGGAGTACCGGAATGGATAGTTCATGAAGTTGTATACTTTGCAAATCATTATAAGTTTGTAGCTACAAAAATTATTTCAAAAAATGTAGTATCAAAAGAAAAACTGACAAGCGAGGCTTAGTCAGTATTTCGGATCATTATGCGTTTGTACATATTTAATTTTGAATTGAATCACCGTATGCTGGACGGTACATATGTTGGTGTGAGATTGTGAAGAAAATTCGACTTACTCGATTATGTTTTTTGTTTTTATCTGTAAGCGTATATCATCGCCTTTAAATTCAAGACAGGTATATGCAGCAACAATCCGTGAAACTACACGTTCATCATAACGACGCTTGATTCCGCCGAAATCAAGATTAGTACTTATTATCGTTGATTTTCCGCTGTTAAGACGTGTATTGATGATATTGTATATTGTTGCATTATAAAACTGTGTTTCATATTCTGTTCCAAGATCATCAAGAATAAGCAGATCAGTTCCTATTACAAGATCTATCATTTCTGAACTGTGTTCACGGCTGAAATGTTCCTTTTCAATCTTTCTGAGTATGTTGATTGCGGAATCATAGATCACGCTGTATCCCTTTTCAAGAATTCTGTTTGCTGCTGCAAGAGAGAGGTGTGTTTTTCCAAGACCTGTCGGTCCAAACATGAAAATACTTCCGGAATCTGGGGTATAAGTTTCTGCATACTGCATGGTATATTCCAGAATAGACTTCATAGTAAAGTAGTCGTCGCCTTTATAATAGGAAAGACTGAAGGTATCAAAACTGCAAAGTGAAAGATTTGTAGTTTTATTCAATTCATCGGTAGAGAGCTTTCCGCAGAGCTTTTTAAAACAGTCGCAGAAACGTCCTTCATAGTAACCGGTATCATTGCAGCGTTTGCAGTTGTATTGAACGTCCAGATAATCTGACGGATAGCCGTTTTGCTCCAGAAGCTTCTTTGACATTTCCTGTGCACCAATATTGTACTGCCGGAGTTCTTCAATTCTGGAGGATACATCAACACCTTTTCTTTTTTCGGAAATAATACGGATAAGCTCACGTCCTGTATTTACAAGAGCCTCGTTGACTTCCTTTATTTGTGGCAGACGAGCGTTTATCTCAGTAATTCTCATTTCATTTTCGCTTTCCGCTTTTGCACGCCGGCTTGTCATTATAGACTGTGCCTTATCAAAAATAGAGCTGTCCATTATATATCCTCCAATCAGAACTTATTGATTACAACTTTATATTTATCAACATCCGAGCTGTCAGATGAGTTGCGTGTGGATTTTTTATTCATTTTATAATCCTGTTCTGCATCTCTTACGTTTTTAACAGTAGTATAGCCACTCTGCTTCCAGCTAAGAAGAATTTTATTGATATAATCAAATGAAAGCTTGTTGATCTGCTCGATTGTTTTTTCATAAGCATAGCCGATAAGCTCTGGACTGAAGCCTTCACTCTGCCACTGTGAAATAAATTCTCCCTGTTTTGTAGTCGGACGGCGGCTCATTTCAAATTTTTTCATTATAATTCCAGTGAAATCGTTGAACTGAGTGAGACGCTGTACTTCTTCTTGTGCAGATTCGAGCGAGTTGATTTCATTTTCTGCCCAGCTGCAGGCAATTTTCTCTATGTATCCTGAATTTGTTTTATCAATATTGATACAATACTGAATCAGTATAAGTATAACTTCTTTTTTCAGACCGAGATAGTTGTACATCCATATCAGTGAATTCTGCTGTGTATGATTGAGAGTGCCGAGTAAGGATTCTACTATCTTGAAAAGCTCTGAAATATCAGATGATGTATTTATGATGTCAGATATTTCAGACGGCCTAAGTACCTGTTTCTGTCTGGGCGAATTATTTTTATTAATCTCCGGTACTGGCTCGGCTGAAACATCAGACTGCACTGGAATCTGGGCAGAAGTATTCTGATAATCCTGTCCGCTAAGAACGTTGACCTGCTGCCAGAACAATACAGAATCAGCAACATCTGACATAGAGACACCTGTATTGCGTGAAATTTCTTCATCAGTAATTGTTCTTCCCGAATATCTCAGAATATAAAGAAGAACTTTAATCTGATCTGAAGTTGCAAACTTGAGAAAATTATCAGCAACAACATGAGGAACACCGAACATTGTACCCCAGACACCGCTGTTTATCAAAAATTCCAAATAAACATCCTCCCGAAAATAACTTTAAATATTATTATAACACATTTTCAGGATAATGTCACCATGACATATTGCACAATCAGTATTATGGTTTATTGTGTATATTAACAATATTTCTTTCAGAAAGGTGTCGATTCATACATTTTCCGTAATTTTTCTATTGCCTTCTTTTCGAGACGTGATACATAAGAACGTGATATGCCAAGTTTTTCTGCTGTTTCATTTTGTGTATGGGGGATGTTTCCGTACAGACCATAACGGAATACAATAATTTCCAGCTCTCTTTTATCGAGACATTTTCCAAGGAAACGATACAGCTGACGTGAACGGATAAGCATATCAACCTGTTCGTGAATATCAGTACCATCGTCAAGGAGATCCATCAGCGTAAGAGAGTTACCATCTTTATCTGTATCAACCGGATCATCCATGTGAACTTCTCCTGAACTTTTTCTGGCAGCTCTGAAATTCATCAGTATTTCATTTTCGATACATCTGCTTGCGTATGTAGCAAATCGTGCACCTTTAGAATAATCGAAAGTCGAAACAGCCTTTATCAGACCAACCGTGCCAATTGAAATAAGCTCATCCTGATCAGAAATATTATTAGAATATTTTTTTACAATATGTGCAACAAGTCTCAGATTATGTTCAATAAGCTTATTCCTTGCATCCTTATCACCATTTGATACCATAATAAAATACGCTTCTTCCTCTTTTTTTGAAAGCGGTTTCGGGAAAACAGCATTATTATCGATATGAAGGGCAAAAAAGAATATATTTCTGAGAAATTCAAGCACCATAAAGTACACCTCCGGAAAAATTTATATATTAGTATGTAAGTATGCTTGAACAATATTCTATATCAATTGCCCCGAAATCCGAAAAAAATAAAAGAAAAAACAATTTTAACATATTGACGTTCAGGAAGAAATATTATATAATAATAATGAGCGGAATTTTTAACGGTTATTATTCCGCAGACTGCACGCAAGAAATAGTACCGTGCAGTGCAATAACTCGGAAGAAGTGATAAATTGAGGAATATGGTATCAGCTTCTGTGCTCAGCGCAGATATGCTTAACCTTAAAGAGGAAATAAAACGAATTGAAGCCAGCGGCATAGAAATGCTCCATTTTGATGTAATGGACGGTATTTTCGTAGATAATATCTCATACGGACTTCCAATTCTGGAACAGGTTCGCAAAGTAACCGATCTGATTCTTGATGTTCATCTGATGATTACAGACCCCCTTAGATATGTCAGACGTTTTGCAGAATGTGGTGCTGATTATATTTCGTTTCATGTTGAAAGCGAAAGTGATACTTCAGAGACTCTCAGAGCAATAAGAGAATCCGGAGCAAAAACTGCACTTGCAATCAAACCGGCAACACCGGCAGAAGCAGTCTTTGAATATCTTGATCAGCTTGATATGGTTCTTGTCATGACAGTCGAGCCGGGATTCGGCGGACAAAGCTTTATTCCTGAAACTGTCGAAAAGGTCCGCATTATCCATGAAAAAATAAATTCAATGGGACTTGATATCAGAGTTGAAGTCGATGGAGGAATAAATGATTCCACGTCTGATATTGTTATAAATGCGGGGGCTGATACTCTTGTATCAGGAAGCTATCTGTTCAGATCAGAAAATATGGGCAAGGCTGCCGGAAAGCTCAGGTACTTGGGAATATGACAAAAACTGCCAGAAAAGAGCGCTTTATATGGCTTGACATAATGATAACACTTGTCGCTCTGGAGCTTATGTCCTGTTTCTATTACGGTATGCGTTCAGTAGTTCTTGGTGGAATATGTATTGTCGTTTCTCTTATTACGGAAATGATATGTCTGAGGCTTATGAACAGACGATTTACCGCTGATGACCTGACGTGTACATCTGACGCCCTTATTATCGCACTGATGATGCCGGCTACAATGGATTATAAAATTGCTGGTATTGCTTGTATTTTCGCAGTAGTTGCTGCAAAAAATGTTTTTGGCGGACGAAAGAACAGTATCTTTTCACCCGCAGCTGCAGCATATATATTCGTGCTTACTTCGTGGGAAAAGATGCTCCTTCTCTATCCGGTGCCCCATGCTAAAACAGGTATTTTTGATGAACCAGAAGGGCTTGTCAATTCAGTTTCCTATGTTTACAATACAACCGGAAAAATGAATCACACTGATTTTGAACTGCTTATGGGAAATTTCAGCGGACCTGCAGGTTCGGTAAGTATTCTGATGCTCCTCATAGCGGCTGTAATGCTTATTCTACGCAAGGATATCTCGGCAGGTGCCTTTATCGGAACAATAACCGGAACTGCTTTTCTTACCTATATTGTTCCAGCGTCACCAACAGCAGAAATCGGCTATACTTTAGTAACGAATATGGTTATTTTTGCTGCTGTCTATATTATTTCCGACCGCAGAATCGCACCTAAAAGGCAATATTATGCCTTTTTCTACGGACTATTCATTGCTGTATTTTCCTATGTGATAGTTTTAACAACAGGGAAGGAAAATGTAATAGTAATTGTTTCAGTTCTTTTTACACCTGTGGCTCTTGGCATCAAGAATCTTGAAAAGAAAATTGATCTGGCACGCAGTGAGGCTTCTGAATCTGCAAGTATAAATATCAGTACAGATGTTAAAGCTGATGATGAATCCAACATTATTGATAAAACGGAGGATATCAGTCATGAATAAGAAGAAATCTTCGGTTTTCAGCGGTATACTCGGAAACAATATTGTTTTGTCATCTCTTATGGTAGTGTCTCCTGTTATAATCTGCGGAGATACGCTTAAAAATGCAGCTGCACTTGTTTACGCTTTCAGTGCAGTAACTTTTCTTTCGGTATTGATATCCTCATTTGTACCGAGAAAACTCTCATATACAGTAAAAGTAATTATATATGCCATTATCTCATCCATCGTATATATTCCAGTCAAACTGGCGGCTCAGGAATTCTTTCCGGGTGCTGTCGAGAGAATAGGTATATATTTTCCGCTTTTAGCTGTAAATTCACTTATCATATTCCGCTCTGAAGCAGAGTTATACAAACTTCCGAAAAATCGCATGATTGTCAAACTGATATTCTATATTCTTGGCTTTGACGCAGTCATGCTTGCAACAGGATTTGTCCGTGAGCTCTTTGCATACGGAACAATCAACGGCAGAATTGTTGATGTAAGCACTCCGGTTATCGGACTTGCACAGCCATTCGGAGGATTTATATTCCTCGGACTGTTCTGCGGTTTATACCGATGGATACGTTCTGCTGTCATAAACAAAAAAGAAGAGATAAGGAGTGATGCTGATGTTTCTGGTAAATGATCTGATAGCACTGCTTGCTGCTAATCTCATACTTACTCAGGCACTGGGAACGAGTACGCTCTTTATTGCCGCAGGAAGCAGAAAAAATCTTGTCGGAACTGCCTTCGTGATTACGATTTTCACATCCGCAGGTTCTGTTTCAGCTTATTTTGCAGATAGACTGCTTCCGGAAAAATATTCTGATTTTAAACTGCTGATTTATGTTATCAGCATAAGTATATTATATGTAATTCTTCTTTCTGCACTATATTTTATCAGCAGATATAATTTTGAAAATTCAAGAAAGTATATTCATCTGTCGGTATTTAACTGTGCTGTTATGGGAACTCTTCTGACAGTAAGCGGAAGAGCTTCGGAAAATACATCCATATTTGAATATATGGCAGCGGGACTTGAAGCAGGAACAGGCTTTATTATTTCTGCTCTTATCCTTACAGCAGCTTACAGAAAACTGAATTCAGCAAAGGTTCCCGCTGCTTTCAGAGGTTTTCCAGCAATGATGATTTATCTTGGAATTATATCAATGGCAGTTTATTCCCTTATATAAATAAATACGGAAAAACTGAAATAGGAGACAAAAATGAAATTCAAAAATAAAGGAAGGAAAATATATAAGACCAAAGAAAAAAATTATTATGGTAAATCCGGTGCCGGCAAGGCTTTTTCTGTTGGTCTTACTATATTACTTATAGGTGGTCTGGGATTCATTGGTTACAGTGTGGCAGAACCACTCGTCAATTACACAAAGAAGAAAGGCGATAAGGACGCAGTATCCTCTACGTCAGCTGTTGTTACCTCAGAATCCGATTCTGCAACAACTCCTGCTGAAGCGGCAACAGGAATAACCCCTCCGCAGGGAATAAATTTCGAAGGCTACAAAGGTGCTTCACTTAAGCCGACTGATCTTATCAGTGCCGAAGCACTTGAGCTTGCTATTGGCAGACTTCCTACCGGACAGGGGATAGAGTATCTTGCTGTCCCCCTTAAAGTAAGCGGCGGAGCTGTCTACTATTCAAGTGAAGTATTCTATGCTTTACCAGCAAAGGCACTTCCTCAGACGCTTACAACTGAGCAGATAATAACAGCAATAGAAAATGCGGGATACAAGCCGGCAGCTATCGTAAGTATCTTTGAAGATAATCTTCTCCCTGTTACTGACGGAAGCTGCGGATACAGAACCTATATCAGCGATCAGCAGTGGATTGACAATGATGTTTCTGCCGGCGGGAAGCCATGGGCTTCACCGTATTCAGAGCTTGCAGTAAGCTATAACGCTGATATTGTAAGTGAACTCTCATCCGCCGGTTTTCAGAAAATAATATGCAGTGACCTTGTTTTCCCAAAATTCCGTCAGAGTGATCTTGATATACTTGATCCGGAGCTTTCTACTACTGCAAGATCAATGAAAATGACAGCGGCAGCCAATATGCTCAACGACAGAATTCTTCAGAACGGTTCTTCCATGTTTATCGAGGTTTCAGCCGCAGATATAATTATGGAAAACGATGATATACTGCAGCCCATGCTTCTTAATGTCAATAATGTTGTACTCGACGTGAATATTGACGAACTCAGCAGCGGAGTCCATACGACAGAAACTGTATACGATTTTTCAGGAAGCGTTTCTGAAAAAGCTGAAAAAGCAATAGGCATGGTTGAAAGTGATTTGTCTGAATTCAATATTATAATAAGGCTGTCCGGTGATTCATGCTCAATGATGGACTTCGTTGAAGCACGGGATACACTTGTAAAAAAAGGCTATGAATCCTTTATATTAGGATGATCATTAAATCCGGAACATCCGGAGAATGGAGAAAAAAATGGCAGAGATTTTTAAAGTATCATTACAGAAGGTAATAGATGAATTCAAGCTTGAAATCATTTATATCCATAAAGATGCAAATGATCTAATGATTGACGAAAATGATGTAAACAGACCCGGTCTGCAGCTTATGGGATTTTATGAATATTTTAATCCGGAACGTATTCAGATTATCGGAAAAATGGAATATGCTTATCTTTCGACTATTGACGAAAAAACAAGACGTGAAAGACTCCAGCTTCTTTTTGCTCAGAGGATTCCAGCACTTATTATTACACGAGAGCTGCCATACTTTGCAGAAATGCTTGAACTTGCCAAGGAATATGATGTACCGCTTCTCAGAAGCAAGGAAAGTACCTCAAATTTTATGTCGGGACTTATAGCGTTCCTTAATCTTACACTTGCACCAAGAATCACACGTCACGGAGTTCTTATTGAAATCTATGGCGAAGGTGTGTTCATCACCGGAGAATCTGGTGTAGGTAAGAGCGAAACGGCTATCGAGCTTGTAAAAAGAGGACATCGTCTCGTAGCTGATGACGCAGTAGAAATCAGAAAGGTTTCAAATATAAGTCTTGTCGGAAGCTCTCCGGATAACATCAGACACTTCCTTGAACTTCGCGGTATCGGAATTATCAATGCACGACGTCTTTTCGGTATCGGTGCAGTAAAAATGACAGAGAAGCTTGATCTTGTCGTTGAACTTGAACAATGGAATCCTGAAAAGGTATACGATCGCATGGGAGTTGATACTGAATATGTTTCATTGCTCGGAGTAAAAATACCGTCTCTTACAATTCCCGTAAAACCCGGACGTAACCTTGCAGTTATTCTTGAAGTAGCTGCCATGAACAACAGACAGAAGAAAATGGGATATAATGCAGCCCAAGAGCTTCTTAACCGTCTTGGTATGGAATCCGATGCAAAGGAAGTTGTACGCGATTACGAGGCATTCTGATGCCAGATTCTTACATATGCCGGCAGACAGTAATTTCTGATATTGATTCTGCTGCCGGCAATTATATACCTCAGGGGGAACATAATGATTAATTTAGATGAACTGACCAGTCTCTGCGAAAAACTTGGATGCCGCATAATACCTGAATGTCCGCTGAGCGAATATGTGACATTCCGCTTCGGAGGATGCTGCCGTGCTCTTATCAGTATCAATTCGGCACAGTCAGCAGCTGAGATTATTCGTTATATGAATAATAATTCCATCCGCTATGATATTATCGGCAGAGGAAGTAATATTATTGTTGACGATAATGGTTTTGATGGTGTGATCCTTCTTTTCGGCAGTGATTTCGCTTCTATTGAAATCAGTGAAAATATTATCCGATGTGATGCCGGAGCGCTTCTTGCTTCGGCCTGCGTTCACGCTCAGCAATCAGGATTAAGTGGAATGGAAAATCTTTTCGGTATTCCCGGAACTGTTGGCGGTGCACTCTTCATGAATGCTGGTGCATACGGTACTGAAATGAATGATATCGTTATATCAGCAGAATATCTTGATGAGGACGGAAAAATCCGTACAATAAGCAGAGAAGAAATGGAGCTTTCATACCGTCATAGTATTTTTTCAGACAGTTCCTGTGCTATTCTTTCTGTAACAATGCAGCTTGAAAACGGCGATCCCGATAAGATAAAAAAAGCGATGAATGAATGTATGGCAAAACGAAGCGCTAAACAGCCTCTTGAATATCCAAGTGCCGGAAGTACCTTTAAACGTCCGGAAGGAAGCTACGCTTCTCTTCTGATTGATCAGTGCGGTCTTAAGGGAATGCGCTGCGGTGGTGCCATGGTCAGCGAAAAACATAGTGGTTTTGTTATTAATCTCGGATACGCAACCTGTAACGATGTTCTTGAGTTATGCTCAGAAATTCAGAAGATTGTAAAGGAAAAAACAGGGTATATACTTGAACTCGAACCAGTAATTCTAAAATAAATTCAATGAAACGGAGGCAGTTATGCAGCTACTGATAGTTACAGGAATGTCCGGTGCAGGAAAATCAAGCGTTATGGATGTAATGGAGGATATAGGATATTACTGTATTGATAACATTCCTCCGAAGCTTATTTCCAGATTTGTCGATCTTTGCCGTCAGTCAGAAAGTGCTATAACAAAAGTCGCTGTTGCAGTAGATATACGAACAGGCGATATGTTTGCAGAGATTTTCCATTCATGGCAGAAGCTCAAGTCAGATTCTGATGTTGATGTAAAAGTTCTGTTTATTGATGCAAATCAGCGTATACTGATCAACAGATATAAGGAAACCCGCCGCAAGCATCCATTACAGGAAAAATTCAATGGAAATATAAGCAGTGCTATTGAATATGAATATAACCAGCTTTCTCAGTTAAGAGAGATTGCTGACTTCTACATAGACACAACTGAATTGGCGTCTGCTCAGCTTAAGGAGCATATAAAATCAATGTTCCTTGAAAGAAACTCTGATTCTCTGCTTATTCAGATGATGTCATTTGGTTTTAAATACGGTATGCCGACCGATTGTGATCTTGTATTTGATATAAGATGTCTGCCTAATCCGTATTATGTGGACGAACTGCGACCACGCACTGGATGTGAACAGTCAGTACGCGATTACGTTATGGGATTTCCGCAGTCACAGGAACTTTTTTCAAAGCTTGCAGATCTGATAGACTACCTTATACCTCTTTATGTTCATGAAGGAAAAAGCCAGCTTGTCGTTGGCTTCGGATGTACCGGAGGGAAACACCGTTCCATTACATTTGCGGAGCTTATGGCGAAGCATTTGGGCGAAAAGGATTACAGAGTCCAGAAATATCACCGTGATATAACTAAGGACAGAAAATTCTGATATTTAAAAAACATGACAGGAGTGAATAAAAATATCTTTTTCAAATGAAGTAAGAAAAGAGATATGTTCCGGAATTAACGACAAGGATAAACGGTTTGCCTGCCTTTACGGAATGCTGCTGTTTAGCCGCATACTCACTCCGGAAAGAATCTGCTTCCAGACTGAAAGCAGAATATCTTCGGATATATTCAGTTCTCTTTTTGAAAATGTCTTTCATTGTCGCATATCATGCGGCACGAATGAGAGAAAAGGCGGAGCTATCCTGTATTACTATGATACTGAGGATGCTGAACTGATTAGAAAAGTCTTTGAAAAGTATAGAATAACAAGTCCGGAGAGGACTATCAATTCCGAGATTATTGCTACAAATAGTCTCGGAGTTTTTACAGCCGGAGTTTTTCTTGCTTGCGGAAGCGTCAATGATCCATCCAAGGAATATCATCTTGAATTTACCGTTCCGCAGGAAAGAATATCGCATGAACTATCAGTTCTTCTTGGTGATATAGGCGTATCAGCAAGAACTGTAATCCGCAGAGGACAGCATATCGTTTATATCAAGGAAAGCGAATCAATTGAAGATGTACTTACCTTCATCGGAGCACAGCAGTGTACTCTTGAACTTATGAACGTAAAAATCTGGAAGGATGTCCGCAACAAGGCAAACCGAATCGCAAATTGTGATTCTGCAAATATTGATAAGGTTGTAAAGGCTGCCATGAAACAGATCGAGGATATACGTCTTATACAGCAGACTTCCGGTCTGGATTCGCTTTCTCAGGAGCTTCGTGAGATTGCAGAGATTCGCCTTGAAAACCTTGATATGAGCCTTCAGGAAATTGGGGAGAGCCTCTCTGTTCCTATAAGCCGTTCCGGAGTAAACCATCGATTTAAAAAAATAGCGTCAATGGCTGATGAAATACGCAGCGGGAGTAAAAACAATGAAAGCTGACAATTTTGTAAATCTTCATGTTCATACTGAATACAGCCTTCTTGACGGTGCCTGCCGTATAAAAGATCTGATAAAGCATGTGAAAGAAATGGGACAAAGTGCTGTTGCAATTACAGATCATGGTAATATGTATGGGGCTGTTGAGTTCAGAAACGAAGCTGTAAAAGAGGGGATAAAGCCAATCATAGGATGTGAGGTATATGTTGCTCCACGCACGAGATTCGATAAAGAGACAGGAATTGATCAGCATCCATATCATCTTGTACTGCTTTGCGAAAATAATGAGGGATACAGCAACCTTGTAAAACTTGTGTCAGCAGCTGGAATTGAAGGTTTCTACAATCGTCCGAGAGTTGATAAGGATTTGCTTCGTAAATATCATAAAGGGATTATCTGCCTTTCAGCCTGTCTTGCCGGAGAAATTCCAAGACTTCTTTCTGACGGTAATTATAATGGTGCAAAGGAAGCTGCACTGACGTACCTTGATATTTTCGGTGAAAATAATTTCTTCATCGAGGTTCAGAATCATGGACTTGAAAACGAACTGAAAAATCTCCCTTTGCTTTATAGATTGTCAGATGAAACAGGAATCCCGCTTGTCGCTACGAATGACTGCCATTATGTAAGAAAATCAGACAGCAGTATACAGGAAATACTCATTTGCGTTCAAACGGGGAAACTGCTTGGCGAACCAGGCGGACTAAGCTTTGAAACAACAGAATTCTACGTTAAATCAGGCGAAGAAATGGAAAAACTCTTCAAGGGACATGAGGAAGCAGTTTCTTTTACTGCTGAAATCGCTGAAAGATGCAATGTGGAATTTGAGTTCGGTAATATAAAACTGCCGAAATTCTCAATAGAAGGCGTTTCCGATAATGATGAGTATTTCAGGGAGCTGTGCCGTAAAGGAATGTATAGCCTGTATGGTTCAACACCGTCTGATGTTGTAAAGCAGCGTATGGAGTATGAGTTGTCTGTTATAACAAGAATGGGATATACTGATTATTTCCTTATTGTCTGGGATTTTATTCGTTATGCAAAAATAAACAATATTCCAGTCGGACCAGGACGAGGCTCAGGTGCCGGAAGTCTATGTGCCTACTGCATTGGAATAACCGGTATAGATCCCATGAAATATAATCTGCTTTTTGAACGATTCCTTAATCCTGAACGTGTAAGTATGCCGGATTTTGATATAGACTTCTGCATTGAAGGACGCCAGAAGGTCAAGGATTATGTTGTTCAGAAGTATGGCAAGGAATATGTTTCTGAAATAATTGCATTTGATACATTCAAAGCAAGAGCAGCTGTCCGTGATGTCGGAAGGGTACTGAATCTTCCGTATCAGCTGTGCGATAAGGTAGCAAAACTGATTGATCCGAAATCGAAGCTTGAAGAAGCTTTAAATCACTCAGAAGAGCTTTCTCAGCTGTACCGCACGGACCTATCTGTAAAAAAACTGCTTGACGCTGCCGGACAGCTTGAAGGAATGCCAAGACATACATCAACTCATGCTGCCGGAGTTGTAATATCGGCTGTTCCGCTTGATGATCTTGTACCACTGCAAAAAAATGATGATACTGTAATAACGCAGTATACAATGACTGTACTTGAATCACTCGGACTTCTGAAAATGGATTTCCTTGGTCTGCGTAACCTCACTATAATCCGTGACTGCGTAAATGAAATACACAAAACAGAACCGGAATTCGATATATCTTCAATTCCTCTTGATGATTCAGCTGTGTATAATATGATGTCTGACGGTGATACATCAGGAATCTTCCAGTTTGAAAGTGCCGGAATGACACGATGGCTTACAGAAATGAAACCAGAAAGGCTTGAAGATCTCATAGTTATTATTTCCTTGTATCGTCCTGGACCGATGAAATCAATACCGGTTTACATTGAAAACAAAAATAATCCCGACAAGGCTGTATATAAGCATCCTATGCTTAAGGATATCCTTGAGGAAACACACGGGGTTATGGTATATCAGGAGCAGGTAATGGAAATCTGCCGGAAGCTTGCCGGATATTCCTACGGTCATGCTGATATTGTACGACGTGCAATGGCAAAAAAGAAACAAGATGTTATGCTGATGGAACGTGAAAGCTTTATCAAAGGTGCCAGTGAAAACGGTATATCCGAAAAAACAGCAGATTCAATCTTTGATGAAATGATAAGCTTTGCTTCGTATGCCTTCAATAAATC
>JAZNBR010000069.1:0-24489 GCA_045587105.1 Ruminococcus sp. | reverse complement strand
CCCTGTCTGGTTGCTATAGAGCAAGACGCTACCGGAGATGCTCTTGAAATAGCTCTCGCTTACGCTCTCGGAATCGGCGGAGCACGCGCAGGCGTTCTTGAAACGACTTTCAGAACCGAGACCGAAACCGACCTCTTTGGTGAACAGGCTGTTCTCTGCGGCGGTGTATGTGCTCTCATGCAGGCTGGCTTCGAGACCCTCGTTGAGGCTGGATATGATCCCAGAAACGCTTACTTTGAGTGTATCCACGAAATGAAGCTCATCGTTGACCTTATCTATCAGAGTGGATTCGCAGGAATGAGATACTCTATCTCAAATACTGCTGAGTACGGCGACTACATCACAGGTCCCAAGATCATCACTGACGAGACAAAGAAGGCTATGAAGAAGGTTCTTTCCGATATTCAGGACGGCTCTTTCGCTAAGGAATTCCTCCTTGATATGTCTGACGCCGGCAAGCAGGTTCACTTCAAGGCTATGAGAAAGCTTGCTGCTGAGCATCCCGCAGAGAAGGTAGGCGAGGATATCAGAAAGCTCTACAGCTGGAACAACGAAGAAGATAAGTTCATCAACAACTAAGAATTTTGCTGTACCGGCAGACGGGCGGCAGCAAGAGCCGTCCATGCTGGTCGGTTATACTATGAAACAGGACGCCCATCGGGCGTCCGCATAGAATATGGGGTTATTTTAAGCAATACAGGGAAAATAAGGGGTATAAAGTGACAAGTTCATATATAAGAAAATTCAGACCGGATAAGCTTCATCTGATTTCGTCTGCATTGTTGCTTATCGCAATGATTCTTTTTATCAGCGGTGCTTACAGGGCGTTCCGCATAATGGGATGCGCAGATCAGTCAGAGCTTTTCAATGAAAGCGATGTCCGGAAAAACAGAAGTCTTACCTTCAGCGCAAAGCCTGTGGCGGGAGCGCTTGAAGGAACTGAAAATCATAATGCTATAGTTTTTGAACAGGTTTCCAAGGGGATAATGTCAGATTATGAAGTCATGATCGTAAATGTCGCCGGAAAATACAGGTATGTTGCCGTAGAAAAGGATTCCGAAGAACACCGCAGACTTATGAACGGTGAGGAAGTTACAGGATATTTTTCTGACAAATACAGCAGCGATTTTCTGGAATATATCTCTAAAATGGATGATTTTTACGACGAAAACAGCGTTATCGCCAAAAAGGAATGTTCTGATTCAGGAATTATAATCGTTGACCGGAACAAGGAAACAATGAGTTTTGCATGGGGAATCCCATTTCTTGCAGCAGGACTTCTTCTGCTGTATAAAGCCGGCAGTCCGTTTTTCTTTATGCCGGAGGATACTCCCGACAACAAGACAGAAAACAAATAAATTTTTTGAGGTGAAAAAAATGAGCGGAAATTATTTTTGCGAGGGTGTTGAAAAGGCATCGCAGCGTTCCCTTTTCAATGCGCTCGGACATACAAAGGAAGAAATGAAACGCCCTCTCGTAGGTATCGTTTCATCATACAATGAGATCGTTCCCGGTCACATGAATATCGACAAGATCGTGGAAGCCGTAAAGCTCGGCGTAGCTATGGGCGGCGGAACTCCCGTGGTATTCCCTGCAATCGCAGTCTGCGACGGTATCGCTATGGGACACACCGGAATGAAGTATTCTCTTGTAACCCGTGATCTTATTGCTGATTCCACAGAATGTATGGCTCTTGCTCATCATTTCGACGCTCTCGTAATGGTGCCCAACTGCGACAAGAATGTTCCCGGCCTGCTCATGGCGGCGGCACGTCTTAACATTCCCACTATCTTCGTAAGCGGCGGTCCGATGCTTGCCGGACACGTCAAGGGAAAGAAAACAAGCCTTTCTTCTATGTTCGAGGCTGTCGGAGCTTATACAGCCGGAAAAATGTCCCTTGAGGATGTCGAGGAATACGAGAACAACGCCTGTCCGACCTGTGGCTCATGCTCAGGTATGTATACCGCAAACTCCATGAACTGTCTTACTGAAGTTCTCGGTATGGGACTTCGTGGAAATGGTACGATTCCGGCTGTATATTCAGACCGTATCCGCCTTGCCAAAATGGCTGGTATGCAGGTTATGGAGCTTTACAGACAGAATATCCGTCCGCTTGACATCATGACCGAAAAGGCATTTATGAACGCTCTTACAGCCGATATGGCTCTCGGCTGCTCAACAAACAGTATGCTCCACCTTCCGGCTATTGCAAATGAATGCGGAGTAAATATAAATCTTGATATCGCAAACGAAATCAGTGCAAGAACTCCTAACCTCTGTCACCTTGCTCCGGCAGGTCACACATACATGGAGGATCTTAACGAGGCCGGCGGTGTTTATGCCGTACTCAACGAGCTTTCCAGAAAGAATCTTATCAACCTCGACTGCATGACTGTTACCGGAAAGACAGTCGGCGAGAATATCTCCGGCTGCATAAACAAGGATCCAGAAACTATCCGTCCTGTTGAGAATCCATACAGCGAGACCGGCGGAATTGCTGTTCTTCGTGGAAATCTTGCTCCCGATGGCTGCGTTGTAAAAAGAAGTGCCGTTGCTCCCGAAATGCTTGCTCACAAGGGTACTGCAAGAGTATTCAACAGCGAGGAGGAAGCTATAAAGGTTATCTACGAGGGCGGAATCAAGGCTGGCGATGTTGTTGTTATCCGTTACGAAGGCCCTGCCGGCGGTCCCGGAATGAGAGAAATGCTCTCCCCGACCTCTGCAATTCAGGGTGCAGGTCTTGGCTCGTCAGTTGCACTCATCACTGACGGACGTTTCTCAGGGGCTACTCGTGGTGCGGCTATCGGTCATGTTTCTCCCGAAGCTGTAAACGGCGGTACTATCGCTTACGTCAAGGACGGCGATATCATTTCTATCGACATTCCCAATTACTCCATTAATCTTGAAATCTCCGACGAGGAGCTTGCAGAACGTAAAAAGTCTATGCCGATTCTCAGAAAGGAGAATATCACAGGCTACCTTAAACGCTATGCACAGCAGGTTTCCTCTGCTGATAAGGGTGCGATAATTAATAAATAATGCGTAATTATTTGTAGGGACGATCATTGGTCGTTCGCAGGCATAATTATCGGTTTCCGCTGCGGACACGGCACGGCGTGTCCCTACACATAATAACAATACAAAGGAGCTTTTTATGAACTACGGAAAAAAGGTCACGGTAAACGATACTCAGTTAAATGTCTATACCGAGGGAAAAGGCGATATTACGATAGTTTTCATGTCCGGCGGAGCAGTTACGGCTCCCGTCCTTGAATACAAATGCCTTTACTCAAGAATGTCACACAAATACAGAATCGCCCTCGTTGAAAAGGCAGGCTATGGCTTCAGCAGCTCTGCAAAGACAGAAAGAACAGTCGAAAATCTTGTGGAAGAATCAAGACAGGCTCTCCGACTTGCCGGAATTGAACCTCCCTACGTTCTTGCTCCTCATTCATATTCAGGATTTGAGGCCGTATGGTGGGCAAACAATTATCCCGACGAGATAAAAGCTATTCTCAGCATAGATATGGGAATCCCAGATATGGCAATTGCTCAGGAAAAGGAATTCCCTAAGGAAAAACGCATAAAAACTCTTGAAAAGCAGAAAAAGCTCTTCTCTGCTATCGCTAAACAGGGACTCCTTGCAAAGCTTGTTAAAAACAAAACCGTGAACGTTTCGGGCATGATGACAGGAAATCACCTTACCGATGAGGAAAAATCCGTTTACAGCAAGCTTTTCTACAAGAATCTCTGCAACAGCGAATTCTCTCAGGAATCTATCCTTATGACGGAAAATGCACAGAAGGCAATGGAAAAGGGAAAACCTTCCTGTCCGTGCTGCTTCTTTATCAGCGATATGAAGGGATTCACAAAAAATACTACATGGCGTGAGGAGGGTATCCGCTACGCAAAGGAGTGTAACGGAGAATATCACCTTACCGACAAAGGACATATGTTTTATTCGGTAATACCTCAGGAAACTGCGGATACATTTTTAAATTTTCTTGAAAAAATCGGATAAACAACACTTTGGGACGTTCTGTCCCTGAAATAATACATAACCTATTCTCCAAGAAAAGAGGTTTTTTAAAATGGGAATGACAATGACTCAGAAAATACTTGCGGCTCATGCAGGACTTGAATCTGTTCAGGCAGGACAGCTTATTCTTGCTAATCTTGATTTAGTCCTTGGAAACGACATAACCTCGCCCGTGGCTATCAAGGAATTCGCAAAGCTGAATAAATCCGGTGTTTTCGACAAGGATAAGGTTACTATGGTAATGGATCACTTCGCTCCCAACAAGGATATCAAGGCGGCGGAGCAGTGCAGGATGTGCCGTGATTTCTGCGGCGAGCATAATGTTACTCACTTCTATGACGTTGGCAAAATGGGTATTGAACACGCTCTCCTGCCGGAAAAAGGTCTTGTTTCCGCCGGATTCTGTGTTATTGGTGCGGATTCTCACACCTGTACATACGGCGCTCTCGGAGCCTTCTCAACAGGTGTAGGATCAACTGACATGGCTTGCGGCATGGCTATCGGAAAGGCATGGTTCAAGGTTCCGTCTGCTATGAAATTCAATCTTACCGGAAAGCTGAGCAGGTTTGTCTCCGGCAAGGATGTCATTCTTCACATTATCGGAAAAATCGGCGTTGACGGTGCTTTATACAAATCCATGGAGTTCAGCGGCGAGGGACTTTCCTCACTCAGTATGGATGATCGTCTCTGCATTGCAAACATGGCTGTTGAAGCCGGTGCAAAGAACGGTATATTCGAGGTTGACGATATTACTCTTGAATACCTCAGAGCACACAATGCCGCAGAACCGGTTATCTACAAGGCTGACGAGGACGCTGTATATGACGAAATTATAAATATAGACCTCTCCGCTATCGAGCCGACTGTTGCTTTTCCGCATCTTCCCGAAAACGCAAGAACCTTCGGCCAGATAGGCGATATAAAAATAGATCAGGTAGTTATCGGTTCATGTACAAACGGCAGACTTGAGGATCTTCAGGCTGCTGCTGAGATTATGAAGGGCAGAAAATGTGCTGAAAATGTCCGTGTTATCGTTATTCCGGCAACACAGCAGATATACCTTGACGCTATGGAACAGGGACTTCTGAAAATATTTATCGAAAGCGGTGCAGTAGTTTCAACACCTACCTGCGGTCCGTGTCTCGGCGGATATATGGGAATCCTTGCTGCCGGCGAACGTGCAGTTACTACCACAAACCGTAATTTTGTGGGACGTATGGGACACGTTGAATCTGAAGTATATCTTGCAAGTCCTGCCGTTGCTGCGGCAAGTGCTCTTACAGGAAAAATCACAAGTCCGCTGGAGGTAATGGAATCATGAAATATACAGGAAATGCTATAAAGTACGGCGACAACGTTGATACAGACGTTATCATTCCGGCAAGATACCTCAACACAAGCGACCATGCCGAGCTTGCCTCTCACTGCATGGAGGATATCGACAAGACTTTCGTTAATCGTGTAAAAGCCGGCGATATCATGACTGCTGGACAGAATTTCGGCTGCGGTTCATCCCGTGAGCACGCTCCTATTGCTATCAAGGCAAGCGGAATTTCCCTTGTAATCGCAAAAAGCTTTGCAAGAATCTTCTACCGTAATGCTATAAATATCGGTCTTGCTATCGTTGAGTGTCCAGAAGCGGCAGAGGGAATCTCTGAGGGAGACATCGTTGAAGCTGACCTTGACAACGGAATTATCCGCAACATTACCACAGGCAAGGAATATACAACAGCTCCTTTCCCTGAATTCATACAGAAAATCATCGCAAACGGCGGTCTTATGGACTCTATTGCCAAGGGTATTATAGAATAACTGCTGATTTCCTGTTGGGAATAATATCGAATTAGCGGGACGTCGAGACGCCGTCCCCTGCATTACAGTCAAAGGCGGATAATATCCGCCCCTACACTTCCATTAAACGAGGGATAACACATGGAATTAAATATAGCTTTACTCAGAGGTGACGGAATCGGTCCCGAAATCGTGGACGGTGCTGTTGCTGTACTTGAAAAAATTGCCGATAAATTCGGTCATACATTCAATTTTACTCCGTATCTCATAGGCGGATGTGCTATTGATGCAACAGGTATGCCTCTTCCACAAGAAACTGTCGATGGCTGTCTTGCTTCCGACAGCGTACTCCTCGGAGCAGTGGGCGGTCCGAAATGGGATGAGCTTCCCGGCGAAAAGCGTCCGGAAAAGGCTCTGCTCGGAATACGCTCTGCTCTCGGACTTTACACAAATCTACGTCCGGCATCGCTTTATCCGGCCCTCCGTGAAGCTTCTCCGCTTAAGGATGAAATAGTCGGAGACGGCTTCGATATAATGATCGTCCGTGAGCTTACAGGCGGTATCTACTTCGGCGACAGGGGATATCGTGAGGGCAGATACGGTCAGGAGGTTTACGATACAGAAGCATACAGTGTCACAGAAATTGAGCGTATCGGCAGAGCAGCATTTGATATCGCAATGAAACGCAGCAAAAGACTTTGCAGTATCGACAAGGCAAATGTGCTTGAATCCTCACGTCTCTGGAGAAAGATCATGCACCGTCTTGCTGAAGAATATCCTGAGGTCGAATACAGCGATATGTTCGTTGACAATGCCGCTATGCAGCTTGTAAGAAATCCCAGACAGTTCGATGTTATCGTAACTTCAAATATGTTCGGAGACATTCTCTCAGATGAAGCCTCGCAGATTACCGGTTCTATCGGTATGCTTGCCTCCGCTTCACTCGGAGCTTCAAAAAGAGGTATGTACGAGCCTATCCATGGAAGTGCTCCTGATATCGCAGGACAGAACAAGGCTAATCCTATCGCAACTATACTTTCAGCCGCAATGATGCTCCGCTATTCGTTTGATCTTGCCGAGGAAGCAGACTGCATAGAAAAGGCAGTAGACAAGGTTCTTAACGATGGCTGGCGTACTGCCGATCTTATGGGCTGTTCTGAGGGAACTCCTCTTTCCTGCACTGGAATGACTGAAAAGATCTTAGAGGTTTTATAATGGCTGATATGCGTGAAAGACTTGATAACCTCTGCTGCGGACTTGATACACTTGCCGTTTTCCGCAGTCTCCATGAGGATAAAGCTCTGAGGATTCTTATGGAGCTTCTTCGTGAATCCGCAGAGGATAATCACTTTAATATCGGAAAATATTCGGAGTTTGTATCATACCTATATCCCTGCAATGCCGATTTCAGCCGGTATCTTCTCAGGGCTGTACTGGAGGATGAAAACTTCTATATAAAAGGCATGGCTGAGGGCAGGGAATTCGATTCCTGCATTGAAGAAGCCGTCTGCAATGAACTCAGCTTCCTTCAGGAGCTGTCAAGGCTCACACCGGCAGAGGCTTCCTACGGATATTACAGAATCTATCCGCTTCCGCAGTGGAATAACTCGGATATTGACTTCGTAAGCGAATACAGAAAACGTATTCAGAACATAGAACGCTTCGGATACGGGAAATTCGCACAGAATAAGATGTTCATACTCCGTGACGGAGGAATAGTCCCCGTGAAGTATCCCGATAAGCAGCGGCTTTCGGAGCTTTACGGCTACGAAGCAGAACGAAATGCGGTTATCTCCAACACCCTTGCCCTGCTTGACGGAAAACCGGCACAGAACGTTCTCCTCTATGGAGACGCAGGAACAGGTAAATCCTCGACCGTTAAAGCAGTTGTCAATGAATTCGCTGACCGTGGTCTGCGTCTTATCGAAATTACAAAGGAACAGCTTCGTGATATTCCGGAAATCATCGAAAGCATCGGCAGAAATCCGCTGAAATTCATCATCTTTATTGACGATCTCAGCTTTACATCCGGAGAAGATTGCTTCGGTGCACTGAAAGCTACTCTTGAAGGATCTGTTTCCGCAAGAAACAGCAATACAGCGATATATGCCACAAGCAACCGCCGTCATCTCGTGAAGGAAAGCTTCTCCGACCGCAGCGGCGATGATATCCACCGGAATGATTCCATGCAGGAAACACTTTCGCTCTCCGCACGCTTCGGTCTGAGGGTGAATTTCAGCCGCCCTGACAAGAACAGCTACATCGCTATTGCAAAGAAGCTTGCTGACAGCTGCGGAATATCTCTCCCCGACAATGAACTCACTCTCAGGGCTGAACAGTTCGCAATTCAGGGCAGCGGAAGATCTCCGCGAACTGCCAGACAATTTGTAAATCAGCTTAAAACAGAAAATCTATAATATAAAAGAGGTCCTTGACAATGCTTACCCTTGATAAAATCTACACTGCAAAATACACCCTTAAACAGATTATAAGGGAAACCGATATTATCCGTGCGCCGAAAATCAATCCCGACGCCGATATCTATCTTAAAACCGAAAATCTCCAGATTACCGGCTCATTCAAGATCAGGGGAGCATATTTCCGTATGTCACGCCTCTCCGCTGAGGAAAAGGCTAAGGGAGTTATCGCCTGCTCCGCCGGAAATCACGCTCAGGGAGTTGCTCTTGCTGCCGCAAAGAACGGTATAAAGTCGATAATCTGCCTTCCCGACAGTGCTCCTATCTCCAAAATTGAAGCTACAAAAAGTTACGGTGCTGAAATCTGTCTCGTGAAAGGCGTTTACGACGACGCTTACGCTGAGGCTCTCAGACAGCGTGATGAATACGGTTATACCTTCATACATCCCTTTGACGACGAGGATGTTATCGCTGGTCAGGGAACTATCGGTCTGGAGCTTTTAGAGCAGATTCCCGACGTTGATTCTGTTATCGTTCCTATCGGAGGCGGCGGACTTATCTCCGGCATTGCTTTTGCAATAAAGAAGCTTAATCCCGATATCAAGGTGTACGGCGTTCAGGCTACTGGTGCTCCGAGTATGTACAATTCAATCCGTGACAAGAAAATTGAACGTCTTGAAAGCGTTTCTACAATCGCAGACGGAATTGCTGTAAAGGAACCGGGTGAGCTTACCTACAACATTATTTCAAAGTACGTTGACGAGATCGTAACCGTTACTGACGACGAAATCTCTGCCGCTATTCTCGCTCTTATGGAACAGCAGAAGCTCGTTACAGAGGGTGCAGGAGCAGTTTCCGTTGCAGCCGCTATGTTCAACAAGGTTCCCGTAAAGGGCAAAAAGACGGTTTGTCTCCTCTCCGGCGGAAATATCGACGTTACTATCCTTTCAAGAGTTATCAAGAGAGGTCTGCTTATGTCGGGAAGATCGTGCTCCATGAACATCGAGCTTATCGACAAGCCCGGTCAGCTTATGGATGTTTCAAGAATCATCGCTGAACTCGGCGGAAATGTTACTTCTATCCACCATGAACGTGCTAATGAGGGTTCCGCTGTCAACGGATGCTATCTGCGTATAGTTCTTGAAACAAGAAATTATGACCACATCGAGCAGATAAGACTGGCTCTCACCGACGCCGGATTCAAGATACTTAATATCAACTGAGGTGCTTTTTATGAAGAAAACAATGCTTCTTTCCGTCTTTACAGCATTGGCAATGATTCTTTCGGGATGCAGTTCAGACAAAGGCGGTAAAGATTCGGCTGAAAAAAAAGTATCTGATAAAAGTAGTATCGCTCCTGCCGGAATAAAAGAGCCTGAAAATCTTATGTTCGGCAGTGGTCTTGCCAAGTTCCGTGATAAGGATACCGATCTTTACGGATATATCAACAAGGACGGCGAATGGATAATTGAGCCGCAGTTTGTGGTTGCAGATCCTTTCTGCGAGGGTTACGCCGTAGCTAAACTTCCTGACAAAGGTGATTTTGACGGTTATTGTATTCTTGATAATACAGGTGAAAAAATCATATGTGATGATTACGGCATTTACAGTAATTTTTCATCCGGACTTGCCGTTGCTCTTGATACAACAACGAATAAAGTCGGATACGTCAATACAGACGGCGAATGGGTAATCAAGCCGCAGTTCAGACAAGCCGGAGAATTCGTTGACGGTATAGCCGGAATCAATAAAAACGGCAAACGTGGATATATCGACACCAATGGAAACTGGATAGTTAAACCTACATTCACATACGGCACATCTTTCAGCGAAGGACTTGCTTATGTGGAAGATAAAAACGGCGGAAGCTATTATATTGATTCCGAAGGCGAAAAAGCTTTTGACGCACCGGTAGAATCTTTCGCATTCCACGACGGACGTGCCGTTGTCATGACTTTGAAGGAAGATGAAAAATATTATTACGGTATTATCGACAAAAAGGGCAAATGGATAGTTGAACCAGAATGGGAATATATATCCGGATACAGCGATGGTCTCTGTCTGGCACGACAAGACGGAAAAACGGGCTATCTTGATATAAATGGCGAATGGGCTATTGAACCAGAATTTGAGGGTGCAGAAGATTTCTCATGCGGTCTTGCATCAGTGAGAGATAATGAAACATGGCTCTATGGATACATCGACAAAAGCGGAGACTGGGCAATTGAGCCGCTGTACAGCTACGTTGAGCCGTTTACAGACGACGGCTATGCCTATGTAATCCCTGATGATGACGGTGAAATGCACATCATAGACAAAAAAGGAAACATAATAAAATAAAACAGGAGAATTACCATGATTAAGATTCATACAGAAAAGGCTCCCGCAGCAGTGGGACCATATTCACAGGCTATCATCTCAAACGGACTCGTTTACACAAGCGGTCAGATAGCTATAAATCCAGTTACAAATACTGTCGAGGCTGATACTATCGAGGCTCAGACAGAACAGGTCATGAGAAATCTCGGCGAAATCCTTAAAACCGCCGGTTCTTCCTTTGAAAAGGCTGTCAAGACTACCTGCTTCCTTGCAGATATGGATGACTTTGCCGCATTCAACGAAATTTACAGCAGATATTTTATTTCACTTCCGGCAAGAAGCTGCGTTGCTGTAAAGACGCTTCCCAAGAACGTTCTCGTTGAAGTTGAAGTCATAGCAGAAAGCAGCCTTTGATTATAACGAAAGCAGGTGTTATTATGAATATCCGTGAAATGCAGGAGGCTATCCTTAAACTGAAAAAAGAAACCGGAACCGCTATCCTTGCACACAGCTATCAGGCAAGGGAAATTACTGAAATCGCTGATTATACCGGCGACAGCTACAAGCTCAGCGTTGACGCAAAGGATATCGACAACGAAAATATCCTTTTCTGCGGCGTTCACTTCATGGCTGAAACAGCTAAGATTCTTTCCCCTCAGAAGCGTGTATATCTCGCTAATCCTCACGCCGGATGTCCTATGGCAGAGCAGATGGACAGGGAAATGATTGCTGCAATAAAGGCAGAAGATCCCGACAGAACCGTTGTTGCTTACATCAATACAACGGCTTCTCTGAAAACTGTCTGCGATGTCTGCGTAACTTCATCAAGTGCGCTGAAAATTGTCAAAGCTATTGAAAATGACAAGATACTTTTCATCCCCGACTGCAATCTCGGTGACTTCGTCAAGAGAAACTGTCCCGACAAGGATGTAAAGCTTCTTAACGGCGGATGTCCTACTCATGCCGCTGTTTCCGCAAATGATGTTATTGCGGCTAAGGCAGAGCATCCAGACGCTCTTTTCCTCGTTCATCCCGAATGCAGACCGCAGGTAGTGGAGCTTGCCGACTATGTAGGTTCTACCGCCGGAATTATTGACTTTGCAATGAAATCTGACGCAAAGGAATTCATAATCGGCACTGAAACTTCTATCGCTGAGCACCTCCAGTATGACTGCCCTGACAAGAAGTTCTATCCCCTTACAAAGAATCTCGTCTGCAGCAACATGAAGCTTACTACACTTCCGGACGTGTACAGATCACTTCTCGGTATCGCAAGCGGCGACGGAAGTGCATCTGAAATCATCATGGATGACGAAATGATAGCAGCTTCAAGAAAGTGCATCGACGAAATGATAAGGCTGGGCGGCTGAGCATGACCGGTCTTATTGAAAAGCTTTATCAGACCGGCGATCTGTCTGATGAGGAGCTTCTTGAAGTTATCGCCATGAATGACGATGAAGCTTCTGCTCTGCTGAGGAAATACGCCGATGAGGTCAGACAGCGTGTCTACGGAAAAAAAGTCTTTCTGCGAGGACTTATCGAAATTTCAAGCTACTGCAAAAACAACTGCCTTTACTGCGGCATAAGATGCGGCAACAAAAATGCACAGCGTTACCGTCTTGACCGTGAGGATATCATGAGCTGCTGCGAAAACGGCTATGAGCTTGGTTTCCGTACATTCGTGCTTCAGGGCGGAGAGGACTCCTTCTTCACCGATGATTTTCTCGTTCCTCTTATCGGAGATATCCGTGAAAAATACCCCGACTGCGCAATCACTCTTTCACTGGGAGAGCGTTCCCGTGAAAGCTATAAAAAGCTGAAAAATGCAGGTGCAGACCGCTATCTGCTACGGCACGAAACAGCTTCTCCGGAGCTTTACTCAAAGCTTCATCCATCAGGAATGAGTCTCAGCAACCGCCTTGAATGTCTTTACAATCTTCGTGATCTCGGCTATCAGGTCGGTGCCGGATTCATGGTCGGAGCACCCTTTCAGACGCTCAGCAATATCGTTGAGGACCTCCGCTTTTTACAGGAGCTTAAACCGCATATGATTGGTATCGGACCTTTCATTCCGCACCACGATACGCAGTTTTCGTCATGCGAGGGAGGCTCTCTCAGCCTTACACTGAGACTTCTTGGCATTATCAGGCTTATGTTTCCGGAAGTACTTCTGCCGGCTACAACTGCTCTCGGAACTATCGCTCCCGACGGCAGGGAGCTTGGTCTGAAAACAGGCTGCAATGTCGTTATGCCGAATCTTTCACCTGTTATGGTGCGAAAAAAATATGACCTCTACGACAACAAAATCAGTTCTGGCGAGGAAGCTGCTGAATGTCGGGAAGGTCTTGAAAAACAGATTATTTCCGCCGGCTATTTCGTTTCCGACGAAAGAGGCGACCACATATCCATCAATAATTAATTTTACAAGGAGATAAAAATGAGAGTACGTTTTCACCTTCCTGATTTTTCGGGAAACTTCAAGCTGAATTTTATGTTCGCCGAGATGCTGGCACATCGTCCCGAATTCTTTCGGGAGGGCGTTGAAATAGCGTCATTCTACGGTGTTTTTCCGCCCTCAATATGGAACGGCGGCAGAACTCAGGGCGGCGTTGTGGACAAGAACTTTGTCAAGAACGTTATCAAGGTTTTCAATGACAGAGGAATTCCTCTCCGCTTTACTTTTACAAATCCTGCACTCGAAAAGAAGCACCTCAGCGATCCGTTCTGCAACATGGTAATGAATCTTGCCAACAACGGTATGAACGAAGCTATCGTTATGTCGCCGCTTCTTGAGGATTACATCCGCCGAAATTATCCCGATTACAAGCTGACAAGCTCGACCTGCAAGAGAATTACTGATCCGGAAAAGCTTGAGGAAGAACTCGGTAAGGATTACAGCATCGTTGTTGTTGACTACGATTTCAACAATAACTTTGAAGTCCTTGAAAAGCTTCCACGCAAGGCAGACTGCGAACTCCTCGTAAATGCCTGCTGCGAGCCGGGGTGTACAAGAAGATCTGCACATTATCACTGCATCGGCGTTCAGCAGATCGCCTACAACGAGCATATCAAGAAATATCCTAATCTGCCTTTTGATGCTTCAAAATTTGATACTCAGAATTTCAAGGACTGCCCCTACTCTCAGAGAGGTATTTTCGAGATACGCAGTCTCAGAACTCACATTTCTCCCGATGATATCTGGGAAAAATACGTTCCTATGGGATTCGAGCAGTTCAAGATCGAGGGAAGAACAGCAAGTCCTATCAATGTCCTCGAAACTTATATGTACTACATGGCTAAGCCGGAATGCCGTGATGAAGCACGTTTCACTCTGCTTAAAAGCCTTGAAAATTCACGTTCACTGATATTCAATTAAGGAGAAAACTATGAGAGTAAGATTTCATCTCCCAGGTCTTGCTACGAATTACGGGCTTAATATGGTATTTATATCCATGCTTAAAAACTGCCCCCACTATTTCCGTGAGGGCGTTGAGATAGCTTCTGTTTTCGGTGCTTTTCCGCAGTCTCTGTGGAACGGCGGCAGAACTAATATGGGACTCTGCAACATGGATTTCGTTTCCCGTGCGCTGAAAGCTTTCAATAGTCAGGGAGTTCCGCTGAGATTTACATTCACTAACCCCGTACTTGAAGAAAAACATCTGTCAGATAAGTTCTGCAACGATGTTATGAAGCTTGCAGACAACGGTCTTAATGAGGTTATCATCAACTCGCCGCTTCTTGAGGACTACATACGCAGAAATTATCCCAACTACAAGCTGACAAGCTCGACCTGCAAACGAATTACCGATCCGGAAGAACTTCGTGAGGAGCTTGAAAAGGATTACCACATCGTTGTCCTTGACTACGATCTCAATAATAAATTCGATATACTTGAGGCTCTGCCGCATAAGGAAAAATGCGAGATACTCGTAAATGCGTGCTGTAATCCCGGCTGCACAATGCGTAAGGAACATTACAGACGCCTTGGCTTGCAGCAGATTCAGTTCTGCGAGCATATCCGCAGGAATCCCGGCAAGCCTATGAAGTTCAGCAAGGATGATAAAAATACCGTCGATATGAACTGCGGCTGCGAAGAACGTACTATTTTCGATAACAGAAAACTCAGTACGAATATCTCTCCCGACGATATCTGGGAAAAATATGTCCCCATGGGCTTCGAACACTTTAAAATCGAGGGACGTACCCTCTCTAAGCTTAACCTTGTTGAAACTTACGTTTACTATATGATTAAACCGGAATACCGTGACGAAGCACGCTTCGCTTTCCTCTATAACCTCCACAACGCCGGTATTATCAATATTGCTTAATAAGTCAGAATTTTACTGTTGTATTTTTACAGGGATTTTTACAGGTGTTATTGAGGAAAACCCTTTTGAAAAAGGGTTGTTCCTCAAACTCCTTTCCTAAAACTTTCAGTATTAATTTTCCGCCTGACATATCATACTCAAAAAGAAAACTTGAAATTTTTCATTTGTTTTCTAAGTATGATATGTCAGGCGGAAAATTTAGTATTAAAAGTCTTTGGAAGGGGGCTCGGGGGAGAACCTTTCCTCAGAAAGGTTTCCCCCGATAAATATCCGTAAAACCTCTATAAAAGCATAACAATAAAGTACTGACTTTTTTATCAATAACTGAAGATACCGGAGCCGATGAATTCACGGACAAGGGAATCAGCCGGAACGAAGTCATCATCAAGCGGAGAGACATTTTCCATAACGGAGAGAAGTTCTCTTATTTCCGGAACATCGGTCATTTCCCTGAGACCGGTCATAAGAAAATCCTTATAGATCGCCGGTTCATAAGCCATAAACGTATCAAGATCGAAATCGGAGCGGTACTTATACGGCATTATGTATTTATTCTCGCCCTCCTCAACGCTGTGAAACATCCTCATTGTTTCACGGAGAGTACGCTGTCTGAACTTTCCGTCACGGATCATTCTGCGCATAAGTCTGATTCTTGAGGGGTGAAGAACGGTATTTCCGTCGGTAATTCTCGTTCTGACGCTGACATAAATCTTACATACATGGCTGTCGGGAACTGTAATTACTGCCGGATTAAGTGCATGGATTCCCTCAAAAATTACGAGTTCGCCGGGATTTTTCCGGAATTTACCGCCGGATTCCCTTGCGGAGGTCACGAAATTATACTTAGGAAGCTCAACTTCCTCGCCGGCTCTTATTGCTTCTATCTGATTGCTGAGAAGTTCAGCGTCAACACGGTCAGGCGATTCAAGATCTATTTTTCCCTCAGCGGCAAGAATTTTTTCTTCCTCTGACAGCGTTTTAAAATAGTTGTCCATGGAAAGCGTATGCATTACGACGCCCGATTCTGCAAGAATTCGGCTTATCATCATTGCGGA
This sequence comes from Ruminococcus sp., assembly GCA_045587105.1. Classification (GTDB taxonomy): domain Bacteria; phylum Bacillota; class Clostridia; order Oscillospirales; family Ruminococcaceae; genus Ruminococcus. The sequence goes on along the minus strand of JAZNBR010000069.1, from coordinate 8,540 downwards.
AGTCGTCTTTCCGGAACCCGAAGGTCCGGAAAGAAGAATTATAGGTCTTTCATCACTGTTTTTTGCGATTTCTGTGGCTATTTTCCGCAGTTTGTACTGATATTCCTCATCAACGTTGCGGACGAATTCCTCCGGCGATGAAATCCCCTGATTAAGTCTGGTTATTTCTATATTCATAAGCCGGATTATCTTACTTTCTTAGCAATATCGTCGATAAGCTTTGCAAGGAGATCGTTCTGTGTCATGGAACCGAGATCGCCCTCACGTCTTGAACGAACTGAAACTGTTCCCTCCTCGACTTCCTTATCACCAATTGTGAGCATAATCGGAAGCTTTTCCATTGTTGCACTGCGGATCTTGTAGCCAACCTTTTCTGCTCTGTCGTCAACAGATGCACGGATTCCCGCAGCTTCAAGCTTTGTGATAATCTCCGCACAGTAATCAAGGTGACGGTCAGCAACAGGGATAATTCTTACCTGTTCGGGAGACATCCAGAGGGGAAGTGCTCCTGCGTACTTTTCGATGAGGTAAGCAAGAGTTCTTTCATAGCAGCCGAGTGATGTTCTGTGGATGATGTAAGGTCTGCGCTTTGAGCCGTCAACGTCAACGTATTCCATGCCGAACTTTTCTGCAAGAAGCATATCAATCTGGATAGTTACGATTGTATCCTCCTTGCCGAATACATTTTTATACTGAATGTCAAGCTTTGGTCCATAGAATGCAGCTTCGTCAATACCAACAGTATAGTTTACGCCGAGATTGTCAAGAATCTTTGCCATAACGCTCTGAGCTTCTTCCCATTGCTCGGCAGTTCCCTCGTACTTGTTCTTCGGGTTTGCAGGATCCCACTGTGAGAAGCGGAATGTACAGTCCTCAAGCATTCCGACTGTATCAAGAGCATACTTTGCAAGCTCCAGACAGCCCTTGAATTCTTCCTCAAGCTGCTCAGGACGGAGAATGAGATGTCCCTCGGAAATTGTGAACTGACGTACACGGATAAGACCGTGCATTTCGCCGGAATCCTCGTTTCTGAAAAGTGTTGATGTTTCGCCGAGACGCATGGGAAGATCACGATATGAACGCTGTCTGTTCAGGAAAACCTGATACTGGAAGGGACAGGTCATCGGGCGGAGTGCAAAGCATTCCTTTGTTTCGTCGTCGGGATCGCCGAGAATAAACATACCATCACGGTAGTGATCCCAGTGTCCGGAAATCTTGTAGAGGTCGGATTTAGCCATAAGGGGAGTCTTTGTGAGAATATATCCACGCTTCTGCTCCTCGTCCTCGATCCAGCGCTGAAGAAGCTGAATTACTCTTGAACCCTTGGGGAGAAGAATCGGAAGTCCCTGACCAATGCAGTCAACTGTTGTGAAATATTCCAGCTCACGTCCGAGCTTGTTGTGGTCACGGAGCTTAGCTTCCTCACGCTGCTTGATGTCAGCTTCGAGGTCAGCAGCCTTCGGATATGCTGTTGCGTACACACGGGAGAGCATTTTGTTCTTTTCGGAGCCTCTCCAGTATGCTCCTGTGCATGAAAGAAGCTTGAATGCCTTTACGGGAGCTGTTGTCATAAGGTGCGGACCTGCACAGAGATCAACGAACTCGCCCTGCTTGTAGAATGAAATCGGCTCTCCGTTATCTGCGTGTTCCTGACAGAGCTCTACCTTGTAAGGCTCGCCCATTTCCTCAAGCATTGCGATAGCTTCTGCCGGAGAAAGCTCAAACTGCTCCAGAGCGATTCCTTCCTTGACGATTTTTTTCATTTCAGCCTCGATTTTTTCAAGCTCCTCAGGGGAGAAGGGTTTTTCAAGGTCGAAATCGTAGTAGAAGCCGTTGTCGATAGCCGGTCCGATAGCAAGCTTAGCTTCGGGGTAAAGACGCTTTACAGCCTGTGCAAGAATGTGTGACGCTGTATGCCAGAAGGTCTTTTTACCCTCGATTGTATCAAATGTGCATACCTCGAACTCGCAGTCGCTGTCGATTACAGTGCGGAGATCCTTTACCTCTCCGTTGATCTTTACGCAGCATGAAGCCTTGTAAAGTCCCATACCAATGCCCTTGATAATCTCGCTTGCGGGCATAGCAGCTTCGATTTCACGGATGCTGCCGTCTTTAAGTGTTAAGTTTATCATGATTTTTTCTCCTTTATATAAAATTTTTTATGATTATTCCGGAAAATAACAGGACAAATCATCGTTTTCCCAATTTGCCGGATTTTCTTCTATGTATCGCCAATATGCAGCGTATTCATTTTCATTGCGGATGATGTGGTCGTTGAATGATCGCTGCCACGGTGAAAAACCGATTTGTTTGGTAATTGATCCCTTGAATTGCTTTATGACTCTCGAAATTGTAGGGGCGAACTGTGTTCGCCCGATAACACAATTATTAATAACAATAATCAAATGAATATGATTAGGCATTATTACATATTTTGTTATTTTTATTTTTCCGTCGTATAATAATGAAAATTTTTTCAATTCATTTTTTACAGCGATTCCGATTGGTGATAAATGTATCCGACTTTGCGGGCGAACGCAGTTCGCCCCTACATTGGTTTCGCCGTTTCCATACGGTGATATGGGTTTATATTTATCATTGTTATCCCAAAAATAATGTTGCTTATTTTTGGTACAAACGGTCACGAAATACGCACCATCCCGGCTGTAATCATAGCCATGAAGCCGGATTGATTTCCGTACAGGCACATTCATAATTATCACCCACAAAAACAAAAACCGCCCCTCATGCCCATAAAAAGGCTCAAGGGACGATAATTTACCGTGATTCCACCCTGATTCACACGGAGACAAAGACTCCGTATCTCATTGGCTCTGTAACGGGAGCGACCGGCGTGTATTGGACGCACTCAGAGAGGGTGTGCATATTTTCTGCTTTGCAGCCTCGCACCAGCCGGCTGCTCTCTGAAAAAGCGCTGAAAACTGCCTTTCTCATCAACGATTTATGATATGTTCAATTATGATGATACCACATTAAACCTTATTTGTCAAGTGTTTTTTTCAGACAACTGCTCTGGAATTATCAATTTCAGCCGCCTTATCCGGAACACTGATCTTTTCGATATCAGCACCGAGTGCACGAAGCTTGCCTTCCATGCAGTCATATCCTCTTTCGATATGGAATATATCCTCTATCTCTGTGATTCCACTTGCCGCAAGACCTGCAATGATAAGTGCTGCACCTGCTCTGAGATCGCACGCTTTTACGGGAGCTCCCATAAGCTTTCCTGAGCCTTCAATAAGAGCAACCTTACCGTTTACAGTAATATCTGCCCCCATACGTCTGAGCTCGTCCACATAGCGGAAACGCTGTTCCCAGACGCCTTCAGTCACGATACTTGTTCCCTCAGCGAGTATAAGCAGTGTAGCTATCTGAGGCTGCATATCGGTAGGAAAACCGGGATGCGGAGTAGTCTTGACGTTTGCCTTTACGAGAGGACCATCAACCCAGACTCTCATGCTGTCGTCGTACTGTTCGATATTCACACCGATTTTTTCAAGCTTTTTTGTAATGGATTCGAGATGCTTCGGGATAATATTCTCAACGATAATATCACCCTTTGTTGCTGCTGCGGCGATCATGAAAGTTCCTGCCTCGATCTGGTCAGGAATAACGGAATATGTTGTTCCGTGAAGGCTCTTGACACCTCTGATCTTAATAACATCAGTTCCGGCACCCATGATGTTTGCACCCATGGAGTTGAGGAAATTTGCGAGATCAACGATATGAGGCTCCTTAGCCGCATTTTCTATAATTGTGAGACCTTCTGCCTTTACAGCGGCGAGCATTGCGTTCATTGTAGCTCCGACTGTAACGACATCGAAGAAGATCTGATTTCCTTTAAGATTATCAGCCTTAAGGTCGATCATTCCCTGACTGAGAGTATACTCCGCACCAAGTGCTGAAAAAGCCTTGAGATGCTGATCAATAGGACGGTCGCCGAGAGGACATCCGCCAGGCATTGAAACTCTTGCCTTATTGTATTTTCCAAGGAGTGCTCCGAGGAAGTAATATGAAGCACGCATTTTTCTTGCCGTCTCATAGGGAACGCACACCTTGTTGATGCCGGTAGGATCAATTCTGTAAACATCCTTTCCGAGACTCTCAACTGTCGCGCCCATTTCCCTGAGGATTTTGAGACATATATTTACATCGCTTATATTGGGGACATTTTCAATAACGCAAGGCTCGTCAGACAGTATAACAGCCGGAAGAATAGCCACTGCCGCATTTTTTGCACCGCTGATAACGACATTGCCGGTAAGACGTCTGCCGCCCTTTATAATAAACTTATCCAAACAAATTCTCTCCTTAATTTCCGGAATATTCAATCCGGATTCTTTTTCTCTTTAATTCTACTTAGCTTTAATCAGAAGCCTCTGTCTTTTTTTCTGTATCTGAAGCTCCGTCCATGTAGTCGGCAATGAACCACTTAAGTTCTTCGCCTTCATATTTTCCTGTTTTAACATATTCAAGGACAACAGGCTGAACCGGTGTACTTACCTCCGAGCTGAAGGCATTACTCTGATACACCTCTACATCCTGAATTGCAAATACTATATCAAGTCCCTCATAAACCTGACCGAAAACGGTATATCCACCGTCAAGCCACGGTGCTCCGCCGGCTGTTGAAAGAACCTTCTTTACATCATCGGAGAAGGAGTAGCCGTTGGACTCAAGCATTGCCAGATAATCATCGTTGTATGTTTCTCCTGTTACGATATAGAACTGGCTTCCGTTTGTCGAAGTTGCTCCACTGTTTGCGTATGCGATAGTTCCTGCGGCATGAGTAAGCTTATCGGAAGTTCCTCCGTCAAAATCTCCGCCCCAGACCGACTCACCGCCGGTACCTGTACCATTGGGATCGCCGCCCTGAATCATGAAATCTGCCATAATTCTGTGCATGGTCAGACCGTCATAGTAGCCTTTATCAGCAAGACCGATAAAATTCTGAACGCCGAGTTCAGCGTATTCGGGGAAGAGTCTTATTTTAACCTCGCCCTCATAGCCCTTGAACTTCATGATTATAATATCTTCTCCTACTTCAGGAGCAGTAAAATTCTTGATTGAAGCATTTTCAAGGTCAAGATCCGGAACCGATCTGTCAGCAAATCTTGAAAGATCTATTGTTCCGTCTGTAACCGGAGCCTCAGTAGCTGCCTGCGAAACAGGGGAAGTCTCATTTTCCTTGTCCTCAGCAGGGGAGGTTTCTTTCTCCTTGTCACCGGAAGCTGTGCCGGCATCCTCAGAGGAGCTGCTTTTACTCTTGCTGTCAGATTCGTTGTTGTTTCCGCATGAAGTAACGGCAGCGGCTGTCATAACAGTGCAGAGCAGTGCTGCCAATATTCTTTTATACATAAATTTCACTCCTTGATTTTTTCGTGAAACAAGAAATCATTACATCTCAACCTATTCATTATACAACATTATTTCCAATTTGTAAATAGTTTCCGCATAAATTTGTTAGAATCGGTCAAAGTACGGAGAAAACTTCAGGAATATTCGTAAAGCGTGACTATTTTTTCTCAGCTTCTCCGGATGAATATTCCTCTATTTTTATAGATTTTATCTTAACATCCTTTGTGGGAGTGATGTATTTTCCGGTATTTTTTCCTTCCAGTGAGGAGAGTTTTTTAATTACGTCAAAGCCTTCGTAGGTCTGTCCGATAATAGTCATCTGCTGTGAGAAATTAGGAATTCCGCCCTTTTCAATGAAGGCGTCAGCAAGCTCTGTGCTTGCAGAATTTTCCTTTAAATCGCTGATTATATCCTCTGTGAATTCTATTGAATTGAGAACATAGAAACGACTTCCGTTGTAGTATGTTCCGCCGCCGAGAAGCTTTTCCTTGAAGGTACGGACATAATCAGTCTCTACCATGCAGACTGCTCCCCTGAAAGGCCAGAGATCCTGATGAAGCTCACGTTCAATATGCTCGTTGGTAGTCTTTCCGACAGAGCCGTTTTTTGCCGGAGTTCCTCCGCCGAAGTATGTTCCTTCTCTTGATTCAAAGATATAGGTGTCATCGTAATAGCCGGATCGTGCAAGCTCCATGAAGTTTCTCACAGCCTCCGGTGAACGCTCAGGATAAAGCACCATACGGATTTCTCCTTCTGTCGTATCTATTACGGCTATGGTATCGCCGTCCTTTGGTTCTTCAAGCTGTACAAGCTTCATTGTATTGGGATCCACAACGATGTATACATTGTTTTTTTCACGCATACCTGTCGCATACAGCAGACCTATTGTAAGCGTACCCATTACAAGCGTAAGAATAAGAATAACCTTCAGCAGTCTTTTTCCCTCGTTCATATTTATACCTCTTTATCTTCATTCTTATTCAATTATATCCTTTATTCCAATATTTGTCAAGGGCACCAGCGGTGCCCCCGGCAGCGTGACGCTGCACCCAGTTTACGTTTCCGTGCTTCGCACTTACTCTGTACAAAACGGCAGTCTGCTATCGCATACGAAAGAAATGGCACCAGCGGTGCCCCCGATACACGTTCCCATGTGCTGACGCACATTCCTCTGTACAGACAGGCAGTCTGCTATCGCATACGAAAGAAATCAAAATAATGCGTAATTCCGCATTCCGCATCAGAATATCATGCCGCGAAAATTTTTTCAAGCAGTATGAGAGCCGCATCGCCGATCTTATCGGAATTTATTATTTCCAATGCACGGTCAGGGCGATCTGTAATTATATTATCTACACCAAGCGTCAGCATATGCTTTATATCAGATTTTCGGTTGACCGTCCACACAAAGACCTGTTTTCCGTTCTGATGTGCCGATTCAACAACACTTTTGTTGACGAAGATATAATTCAGACTTATTGCGTCAATATCAGTCAGGTCGGAGTATCTTACAGACGCCGCAAGATTCGCTATGAGAGCTGTTTTTATCTTAGGTGATTTTTCCTTTACCCTCTGAAGTGCCTTATACGAAAATGACGTGATATAGCAGGATTTTTCAATTCCGTATTCTTCAACGATATCAACTGTCTTATCAACGGTTAGATCAACATTTCCGATATCCTTAATTTCTATATTAAGCATACATTTTTTGTCAACAAGCTCAATAACCTCAGACAGAAGCATTATTCTTGCATCACTGTACTCGCTGGAATACCATGCTCCGGCAGAAAGCTCCGACAGCTCCTCGTAGGTATGTCTGTCAACGCGTCCTCCGCCGTTGGTAGTACGGTTGAGGGTATCATCATGAATCACCACAACCTGTTCATCCTTTGTCAGCTGAACATCAAGCTCGATGTAGTCAACATTGCAGTCTATCGCGGCTTCAAAGGCATATTTTGTATTTTCCGGAGCCTTTCTGGAAGCTCCTCTGTGTGCCGTGACCTGAGTTCCCTGAATTTTTGCATCTACCCTGATATTTCCTCTGTATATTCCGATAAAATAATAGATACTCAGTCCTGCCACTACCGTCAGCATAACAGCAATAGCTGCAGCATTTTTCTTCTTTCCCTTTATAAGACTGCTGCAGTCTGGGAGAGTAATTTTCTCATCCTCTCCGAGATCTGCCATGAATTTTCCGGTAAGCCAGCACATTATAGCAGGTGCGGAAAAGAATGCAGAAACGGCAGAAAACACCTTCACAGCGTAGACAAGCACCTGCAATGCCCGTGAAAAAGCGTCGCCTGCCAGAGTGAAGCCCTTGATTATGAATACTATAAGGAAGCTTATTCCGAAGGTTGCAGCGGCGATGATTCCGAGAATCACAAGAGTCCACAGCAGGAACTGAAATGCCATGCGGAATTTCTTGTGTTTTATTTTTTCAAGACTCTTTTTACTGCAATCCCAGAAATTTTTATCCGTCAGCACAAGATAGTGCAGGCTGTAACTTTTTCCGACTATAAGAAGAATTACCGTCACCTGTATAACGAGATACACAAGAACAGCAGCAGAACTGTCAAAATTCTGGAAAACACGGCGAAGAACAGGCATTATCGGACCGATAAATGTACCTGATGACAGCGTGAACTCTGCAAACGGCATAAAAAGCATGAACAGCAGAAAACGAAGTATTCCGAGTCCTCTGAAAGCCTTTCCGAAGCTTTTCAGACCAATTTTCAGCATTCCGATAACAGAAACAGGTTCGTTTCTTCCGACGCATGAGAAGCACGCCGCAAGAGCTGTAAGCTCGACAAACGCGAAGAATCCCACTGCAAAGAGAATAAGCACAAGAAACAGCAGTGTTACCGGATTTTTCAGGTAAATAAGGAGGCTTTCGTCTGAAAGATACGTTATTCCAGATGCGGACATTGTAATCTTCAGTACAAGTGCAAGCAGAGGCGAGCCGAATGCGATAAGCATCAGCTTATACAGAAATTCAAACAAGACAAAATGAGGTATTGCCCTGACAAAGGTTTTCATTGATTTAAAGAAGTTTTTCATAGCATCTCCGGAGCTGCCGCTTTTTCCATAATATTGCGGCTTATTTCAATAAATATTATATCTTATTACTCATAATTTGTCAATATTCTTGACATGACAAAAGG
>JAZNBR010000068.1:0-20726 GCA_045587105.1 Ruminococcus sp. | reverse complement strand
AAAGGTGCCGGTACTTAAAGGAAAAGGAAACTGTTCTCAGTTTCCTTTTTTCACATATCTTTGGACCATTAGCTCAGTTGGTCAGAGCTCCCGGCTCATAACCGGTCGGTCCGGGGTTCGAGTCCCTGATGGTCCACCATGAAGAAATCTTCCTTTCGGAGGATTTCTTTTTTTATATCAAGTAGATGTTGCATTTATCGATATATTGTGATATAATATAACTATTGAAATCTGACGAATATTGGAGGATAAAATGAAAACAGTATATACCTGCTTCTGTACTGATGTGATTCACGAAGGTCATCTTAACATCCTTTCCGAAGCGAAAAAATATGGAAGAGTTGTAGTGGGAATTCTCAGCGATTCCGCCATGATACGCTTCAACAGATTCCCCACAATTGACTTTGAAAAAAGGATAAGCATTGTCGAGGAACTCGGAATAGCAGATGAGATTGTTATTCAGGATGATATCATGTATGATAAAATAATTGAGAAGATGCGTCCCGATTATGTCGTTCACGGAGATAACTGGAAATCCGGTCCGATGAAGGCTATCAGGGATAACACCGAGAAGCTTCTGAGTGAGTACGGCGGACAGATTATTGACATTCCGTATACTTACAGCGAGAACGTAAGACGCATTGATCTGCGAATCAGAGAGAAGCTTGCGATGCCGGAATACCGCCGTAAGCGTCTTAAGCAGCTTATAGATATGTGTCCGATTGTCAAGACTCTTGAAGTACACAGCGGTCTGACAGGGCTCATTGCCGAGAAAACTATCGTCCAGACTGATAACGGTCTTGACCAGTTCGACGCTATGTGGATAAGCTCTCTCTGCGATTCTACGGCAAAGGGAAAGCCGGATATCGAGCTTGTCGATATGACTTCAAGATTCCGCACAATTGACGATGTTATGGAAGTAACAACGAAGCCGATTATTTTCGACGGCGATACAGGCGGACTTATCGAGCATTTTGTATATACCGTCCGGACGCTGGAGAGAATGGGCGTATCTGCTATAATTATCGAGGATAAGACCGGTCTGAAGAAGAATTCGCTGTTCGGAACTGAGGTTGAGCAGACACAGGATTCTATTGAACACTTCTGCGAGAAAATCAAAGCCGGAAAGCAGACTCAGCTTACTGACGATTTTATGATTATCGCACGAATTGAAAGCCTGATTCTTGAACAGGGCATGGATGACGCTCTTGAACGTGCTTTTGCCTATGTCGGGGCAGGAGCTGACGGTATCATGATTCACAGCCGCAAGAAATCACCGGCTGAAATACTGGAATTCTGCGACAAATTCAGAGAGAATGACAAGACAACGCCGATTGTGGTAGTTCCGACATCATTCAATGAAATCACTGAGACGGAGCTTGCACAGCATGGCGTAAACGTCGTAATATATGCAAATCAGCTCACAAGAAGTGCTTTTCCGGCAATGGAGGAGACTGCAAAGGAGATTCTGCGTCACCACCGTGCCAAGGAGGTCGATGACCGACTTATGCCGATAAAGAATATCATCACGCTCATTGACGAGCTTTAATCCGGAGGGAATTATGGAAATAAAAAGAAATATATTGCTCAATCCCGGTCCTTCGACCACAACTGATACTGTAAAATTGGCTCAGGTCGTTCCTGATATCTGCCCCAGAGAAAAGGAATTCGGCGATATTATGCGAAAAATGCGTTCTGACCTTGTAAAAATTGTTCACGGCGATCCTGAAAAATATACCTCGGTTCTTTTCTGCGGTTCGGGAACTATCAACATTGACGTATGTATAAATTCGCTTCTTCCGGAGGGAAAGAAAATTCTCATCATTAACAACGGAGCTTACAGCACTCGTGCTGCGGAGGTCTGCGAGTATTACGGACTGCCGTTCATTGATCTGAAATTCCCCGTTGACAGTCTTCCCGACCTTGCGGAAATCGAGCGTACACTCAGGGAAAATCCCGATATAGCTCTTGTTCACACAACTCATAACGAGACAGGCACGGGAATCCTCAACCCTGTCCGTGAGATAGGCGAGCTTGTCCACAGATATAATGCAGTTTTCACGGTTGATACGACATCAACGCTTGCAATGCGTCCTATTGACATCGAAAAGGATAATATAGATTTCTGTATGGCTTCCGCACAGAAGGGACTCATGGCAATGACAGGACTTTCCTTTATCATCGGAAACAAGCGTATTATAGAGGAATCCGCCGCATATCCGAAGCGTTCCTATTACTGTAATCTGTTTTTGCAGTACGATTTCTTTGAGAAAACAGGCGAAATGCACTTTACACCGCCGGTTCAGACAGTTTACTCCACAAAACAGGCTCTGGAGGAGTACTTTGCTGAGGGCGAGGAAAATAAATGGGCACGTCACACAAGAGTTTTCAATGCGATAAATGACGGACTTGACAGACTTGGCTTCCGTCAGGTCATCAAGCCGGAATGGCGTGCTGGACTTGTTTCCTCAGCTGTTTATCCGGATGATCCGAACTGGAGCTTCGAGGCAGTTCACGATTACTGCTACGAGAGAGGCTTCACGATTTATCCCGGCAAGATAAGCACAACAAATACATTCCGCCTCTGTGCTCTCGGAGCGATTGACGAAGAGGATATCCACGCTTTCTTTGAGGTGTTCAAGGAAGCTCTCAGATCACAGAATATAGCCGTGCCTGTGATGTATAAGGATTGATTGTCATGGGAAATGCAATAATAATGGCGTCCGGCATGGGGACGAGAATGCGTCCGCTGACCGATACGACTCCCAAGCCGCTTATAAAGGTGTGCGGAACTCCGATGATTGAGACGGTACTTGAAGCTCTCAGACGTCGTGGAGTGAAAAATATATACATAGTTGTGGGATATCTCGGAGAACAGTTTAACAGCCTTCGTGAGAAGTATCCCGATGTCGAAATTATTGAAAATCCCGATTACGAGACAATCAATAATATTTCTTCTGTGTACTATGCAAGGGAAATTCTCGGTAAAGGCGACTGCTTCATCTGCGAAGCTGACCTGTTCGTGAGAGATCCGGAGATACTTTCCGGAACTCCGGACGATTCGTGCTACTTCGGAAAATATACCGAAAGTAAAACTGACGACTGGGTTTTTGATACCGACAGCGACGGCTTTGTTACGAGAGTCGGAAAGTGCGGTGAGAATCAGTACCAGATGACGGGAATTGCATTCCTTAAACAGAAAGACAGCAAGCTCCTTGCAGAGAAGATTGAGGAGACTTACGGTACAGAAGGCTATGAATCGCTGTTCTGGGATGATGTTGTCAACGATAATCTCAGCGAACTCAGGCTGAAAGTTCATCCTGTTGCGGACGATAGTATTATCGAAATAGATACTGTTTCCGAGCTTGAAGAAATAAACATAAAATACGGAGAATAATATGAAGGTTGAAAAATTTGTTGAAATCCTTGGTGCAGACTTCTATGCAGGTGTTCCGGATTCACAGCTTAAGGCATTGTGCAACTATCTGATTAATACTTACGGTATAGATAAGAAGCATCACATAATCGCCGCCAACGAGGGGAACTGTACCGCTGTTGCCGCCGGATATCACCTTGCAACAGGTAAAACTCCAGTGGTTTATATGCAGAATTCCGGCGAGGGAAATATCATAAATCCTGTGGCTTCACTGCTGAACGGCAGAGTTTACGGTATTCCCATGATTTTCGTTGTCGGCTGGAGAGGAGAACCCGGAGTTCATGACGAGCCGCAGCATATCTATCAGGGCGAGGTTACAGTGAAGCTTCTGGAGGATATGGAAATCACGCCGTTTATCCTCAGTGCCGATACCACAGAGGAAGAACTTTCCGCTGTTATGGACGATTTCAGAAAGCTTCTTGCTGAGGGAAAACAGGTTGGCTTCGTCATTCGCAAGGGGGCTCTTTCCTACGGCGAAAAGGTTGTCTACAAGAATTCCTACGCTCTCGTGAGAGAGGATATAATCCGCAGAATAACTGAATTTACCGGTGATGATCCTATAATTTCCACCACAGGAAAGGCAAGCCGGGAGCTTTTTGAAATTCGTGAAGCGACCGGCAGAAGCCACAAATACGATTTCCTGACGGTCGGCTCTATGGGACACGGCTCATCTATCGCACTTGGTATCGCAGCTGCTCAGCCGGACAGAAAAATCTGGTGCATTGACGGCGACGGAGCTGCTCTCATGCACATGGGAGCAATGGCTGTAATTGCCGACGCTTCGCCGGAAAATATGATTCATATCGTTATCAACAACGAGGCTCACGAGACAGTCGGCGGTCAGCCGACTGCCGCAGGTACTGCCGATATCACTGCTGTTGCAAAAGCCTGCGGATATCCGTATGCAGTCTGCGTTGATACGCTGGAGAAACTCAGTACCGAGCTTGAAAAAGCTAAGGAATCACGTCAGCTCTGCTTCATTGAGGTGAAGTGTGCTATCGGCTCCCGTGAGGATCTCGGCAGACCGACTCTCACGGCTATGGAAAACAAGAACAATTTCATGGGATTTCTTGCGGAATAAGCGACAGGAGGAAAAAATGAGTGTAAGATTTCATCTTCCGGGACTTACAAGCCACTTCCGGCTGAATATTATCCTTTCGGAAATGCTGAAAAAGTTCCCTGAATATTTCCGTGAGGGGATTGAAATAGCTTCCGTCTACGGAACTTTTCCGCCTGCGATATGGAACGGCGGCAGAACTCAGCAGGCTGTCTGCGATAAGAATTTCATAAAGGCAGTTCTTTCAAGCCTGAATTCAAGGGGGATTCCGGCAAGATTTACGTTCACGAATCCCATGCTTGAAAAGAAGCATCTCAGCGATAAATTCTGCAATATGATACTGAGTATGGCTGATAACGGACTCAACGAGGTCATTGTCGTATCGCCCCTGCTTGAGGAATACATCAGAAGAAATTTCCCGAAATACAAGATAACAAGCTCTACCTGCAAGCGAATAACCGACGCTGAAAAGCTCTATGAGGAGATAGAAAAGGATTATCACATTGTCGTGCTTGACTACGATTTAAACCATGATTTCGACGTGCTGGAGGGAATTCCCGACAAGTCGAAGTGCGAGCTTCTTGTGAATGCCTGCTGTAATCCCGGCTGTGTGCATCGTTCTCACCATTACCAGACGATGGGACTTGAACAAATAGCATATTCAAATCACGTCAGGAAGTATCCCGATACTCCATTTGATGCAGAAAGATTTTTCAGAGAGCATCCGGAAAGCTCTGCTGAATTTGAATGTCAGTGCGTGTCAAGGAGTATCTATGAATCTGCCAAGCTGAAAAATCATATTTCTCCGGAAGAAATCTGGGAGAAATATGTTCCGATGGGATTCAGTCAGTTCAAGATTGAGGGAAGAACGGTTGATGTTTTCAATCTGCTTGAAACGTATATCTATTACATGGCAAAGCCGGAATACAGGGATATACTCCGTTTGAAAATGCTTGAAATGTGTGCTATAAATGAGGTACTTGAAGTTTTAGAGTAACAAAAAATGGCGGCCCTTGCGGTCGCCATTCAGCTTGTCAGATTAATAAAAAACAAAGCGGACGCCCGTTGGGTATCCGCATATAAATAGTACCAGTAATTCGACTTTTTTTGACAGACTGGACCCCCCGATCGCAGCGATCGGGGGTGTTCTGCTTATATAGATTAACTCTGAGATTTATCAGAAATCAAGAGAGGAAACAGAATCAGGATATATCTTCCAGCCTTCGCCTTCAATAAAGAAAGCACATATTGATTCAGTTTCAGTTTCCGATTCTCCGTCCTCCTCGTAGGTGTAGGTGATTTCCATTTCGTAGCCTTCGGTTATGGTAATATCAAGTGATATATCGTATTCTTCTGCCATGTAAGCGTAGCTGAGTTCTGCGATGTTAAGAGTCTTGCTTGGGATTTCGTCGCCTCTTTTAATCTCGTCGACAGTGAAGGAAGCCTCAAGCTCCTCGTACCATTCAGCGTCATCCCTGTGAGCTTCTTCCTCATCGGAATAATCTTCGGTGTCCTTGAAAGCTTCATACACATCATTGGGCATGCTCAGGCTTATAAATGTATCATATCCGTCCTCGTCGAATATAGATTCAAAGTAATCCTCTGCCGCTTTTTCGGGACTTCCTGTTTTGTCCTTCGTATCATTTTTTTTCTTGTTCAGAAGAAGGATACCGACAGTGGCTCCGGCAATAACAAGAACAGTCAGGATAACTGCAATAATAACAGGAGCCTTTGATTTTTTCTTTTTCGGCTGAGACTGATCCGTAAAGCCGGAATCAGTACTGATGCCGGAGGGATTGTTATTGGACGAATGTCTTGAAAAAGGATTTTCAGCTATTACGGCATCAGGTGAAACAGAAGCCGGATTGTACGGTGTATGATTCGCAGACGGAGCATTATAAAGACGAAGGGCGTTGATATCTGCAAGCATTTCATCAATGGAAGAATATCTGTCCGCCGGATTGTATGCACAGGCTTTGAGGATAATTCTGCCGAATTCCGGAGAAGCAGTTTTCGGCATGGGAAGGGGAGTACCGTTCATCCTGATTTCGATTGCCTCATCAGCGAGACGATCCTCCTCAAACGGGAAGCAGAAATTATTCATCAGCTGATAGAGGCAGATTCCGAAGGAATAAATATCAGCCTGCTTTGTGTATACGTTGTCAACGCTCTGCTTTGCCCTGTATATTTCCGGAGCGATATATCCCTCTGTTCCGGCGAAGGAACGTGCAGACGCTGAGGATTTGGAAATATTGAAATCGCCGAGCTTGTAAGTATCGTCCTCCGACGAGTAGAAGAAATTCGCCGGCTTGATGTCACGGTGAATAACATTGTTATTGTGAGCAGCCTGTATTCCGCTGCCGATATCGTGTGCAAGCTTGAGGACATTGCTTTCTGATCTGTTGAATTTTCCCTGCTTTGCCATAGTGTGGAGACATTCAAGGTACTCCATGCGGATAAGCAGGACGTAGCCTTCCGTATTTTTGAGCTGACGTATATCTTCATCCTCGTATCCGACGATATACGGGCATTTACGAAGACCGTACATGATATTTGTTTCGTTTATGGCAGCAAGACGCTTTTTTTCAAGGTATTCCTTTCTGCGCTGTTTATCGGGATACATTACGTCGTCAAGTGTAATAGGTTCCACCTTTAGTGCGGAGACGTCGGTACGGTTGCCTCTTTTTGCCTCTATTCTGTATACTACGCCTGAGGCTCCGGCACCTATTTCGCTTGTGATATACCAGTTATGCCACAAGGGCTGCTGAATTTCCGCCATTATAGATTTTATATCAGCCATTTTGATTCCTCCGAAAAACAATATAAACTGCAGATATGCAGACTCTTTTATATTATATCACATCCGGCATATTCAATCAAGAGAATTGTGGAAAATCGGTAAAAAACACAATATCAGGTATCTTTGTTTGTGAATAATGACGTTAGTGAGGAATACAAAAAAATCCCCGAACCGCGTAGGATCGGGGATTTTGTATAAGTCCCAGTAGGGATGTAATAAGCTCTGCATATAGCATTGCCAGCCAAATCGAAGATTTGGGGCACTGCTTATCTCTTTGATAATTTTTATTGACGGTTTATAGCCTTATAATGCGTTTTTTGTTGGATACCTGTTGGATATTGAGCTGATTTGAGGGGAATTAGTATGCTTTAATACCCTTACGATTCTGTATCATCTGAATTGTTCAGCCGATAGATGCCCTGACTACGCAAACTAGTCTATAACGGTAGTATCATAAGTTGCTTTAATCTGAAACCAGAGTAACTGCTACTCTAGATCATCAAGTTCAGCTTTATTGTGCTATTTTCGTTTACACAAAATCTTGGATTGATTCGATTATGTAAAATTGATCATTATATAATTTGTTACTCATTAAGGAAATTTTTCTTCAGCAAACTTTTTGAATTGTGATGGATTCATTATTTGTATTGTGTCATAGTAATAACTATTACCAATACAATCCTTATTGTTTACGTATTTGGCTAACGATTTTTTCAGATTAATAAAATCGTTTTCTGTATCGTCAACCTTTTTTCCTGATAAGTCTTCTAATATAGCCACGTTTGCATCATCACCGTTGCCATCAATTACAATAATAAGATTAAGCTTACATTCGTTATCCAAAAGATTACATTTAGGAAAAATTTCTTTTTCTAAAGTGATATATGTTTCTATCACTTTCATTCTAATATTCTGTCTTAATTCTTCTTTGTTTGCGATTTGCATCTTTAAGAATAGATTACCGTAATCTGTGCAATAATCTACAGACTTATAACATTTGCTGCCTGTTTTTCTACATATCGTCTCTTTGACATCCAATATTTTAAACTCAGAACATTCTTCTCCGTTTACTTCAGAACATTTTGATTCAAATCGAGGGCATGTCATTTTGGTAACATCAAAATTATTTTTGGTTATATTTTGTCTAAATCCTGATTTAAACTCAACTAAAAATATATCTTTACCAATTACCTTTACGCCGTCTATTGATGTGGGTTTACCATTTGAATAAATGCTTCCTGAAATATCGTCAAAGCAGTACATTTTCTTATTACAATTTACTAATGAAACTTTTCCATTATCTGGTTTTGAAATTTCAGTAATAGTCTTTTGGGTATCTGAATATTTTGATTCAAGATAGTCACTAAGGTTATGATTAGTCATATCACTCACCTAAGCCTTTGTAGTAATAAGAGTCTCTCAACGCTTTCATTTCAGCAAGATCTTTTGCAAAATCATCATAGATAAGACCAATATCATCATTTACATTTTTATACTCAACAAAATATCCATCAATACTGTTTGTTTGATAAAAATTAGTTATATCTTGGATACCATATTTTCTCATATATGCATCTATCGCAAGCACAAAATTTGGACTATGGCTTGTAAGCAAAACACGTGTACCAAGTTCCTTAACTATTAGAACTATTATTTCAGCAAACTTATTTTGCCAATTTGGATGTAAATGTGCTTCAGGTTCATCAAGCACTAATAAGGTTGTATCGTCTATTTCACCTTTATCAATTAACAACTTAATAATAGCGAACATTTTGGAACCAGTTGCTAAATTAGTGATATTAAGCTGCTTACCATCTTTAACATAAAATTCGCCGTCATCAGTAAATTCAAAGTCACCAGACATTACTTGATTTATTTTTTCTCGAATAATGCTGTTATCTATTTCTTTAATCATTTTTTCATAAACTGATGATAAAGTATTATTTTTTAAAACCCTATTAAGTTTAGCTTCATGTGTTAATATTTCTTCAGCGTTTAATATAGAGCCAATGTCCTCCTCATCATGTGGGTAAATATTTTTTCTAAATAAAGGGCTGTCTAAAACAAAAGGATTATCAATAAAGTAAGCTTTCTTTATGTCTATACCACTTGCATAGAAAGGTTTATCGTTGTTTTCTATATTGTTATTTATTATTTTTATTGAAAAGTATTTATTTTCATTATCATATACTGTGATTTCAGAATTAATGTTATTATATTTAACTGGCTGAATTTGTTCTGAAAACTCCACCCTCAGGGTTTCATTTATACTGCTTCGAGTGTAATCAATATCACCTGGGTCTCTATTGATTTCGCGAAACATTTTGCTTAATAACATAATAGTTTCTTGTATTTCACTATCAAATGCATACTGATAATTATCTTCATCAAGGTAAAGCTTTTTCAAATACAATTTTTTGAAACTATCAAAATACTGATTGTTCAAAATAAAATGTGCAGTATCAAAAGTTTCCAGTTCTTTTTTTAAACCAGTAGCAAAATCCATGATTTGCTCATACCGCCTTAATCCACTCATAATACGTATTTGTGAATAATCCTTAATTAAAAGGTGTATATTTGATCGATCAAGCAAATCATTTTCGCTATCACTTGACCTATTTCTTCTATAATAATAATTATAGTAAGATGAAAACAGGTTAAGTGATGCACGAACTTTAAGCAAATACTTCTCAATATAGATACATTTATCTCGTCTGACCTTTGTACCTATATCAGAAACCGCATCGATAAGAGAATATATTACTTTGCCAACTGTTGTTTTTCCAGAACTGTTATCACCAGTTATTACAGTTAATCCATCCAATTGAATGTTGGAATTTTTAACAATACCAATATTTTCTAATTTTATATTCATTTATATCCTCCAAGTTTTTGTGTAAAATATACATTGAGAACATAATCTTAACAACTGTCATTTGATTATAGCATAAATGTATATTTAGGTCAACGAAAATAAAATATTATTTTCAAATTTGTTATATTTTCATAAATTTAAATACTTCTTTACATGTTTGAAATAACAACAGTTCCTTGTTTTGGTTATAAAGTCTAATATAAACTGCATTGTAATCATTAATATATGTCCAAGACCAAATAATATTTCATATTTACAATAAATTATACCATATTCAATTGAGAAAATCAATACTATAAAATTTGTTTATAGGTGGATTTTTGTAGACTTTTATTATTCAAACAGCTTATCTGCTTCTTCAAGATTGAGCAGATAGTACTTCTTTCCTTTCTGCCTGTTCTCAATAAGCATTATATCGGGAATAAGTTTAAGTCTGCTTCTTACTGTGTTTTCGGATAAGCCCATATGCTTGATAAGCTCATCACGACCTATGCCGATATTTGAAAAGAGTGATGCCTGTATCAGCACGTCATAAAGTTTGAACATATTCGCCTTATCAGCTGAAGGCAATACCTTGATACGTTTCCAGTAGTAATCCCACTTCTGTTTCTTTTCTTCAAGAGTCTCAAGAAGCTGCTGCATAGATATTTCAACGATACTGAGAAACAGATCGACAAAAGGTGTAAGCTCACCTTTATTGTGCGGATCGTTGCAGACTTCAAATGCCTTATAATACTTTGAAATATTTTCTTTTATAGTATAAGACAATCTGAATCCTATCAATGGTGTTAATTCTCTTGAAAGAAGATAACTGCTTATGAAACGGCTTGTTCTGCCGTTACCGTCATAGAATGGATGAATGTATCCGAACAGGTAGTGAAATACAGCTATCCTAATGAATATATCAATATCATTATCGTTAAGCACAGAAAGACTCTGTTCAAAAGTCTCTATTATCTTGCTTTCAGGGCTCAGACCTTTGTGAATGACCTTCTGAGTAGCAGACTGTACCTCAACACCGGAACGGCGGAATATCTCACCATCAGGCAGATTTTCAGGATCGTTTGCTTTTATCTCTTCGTAAAAAATATCATCATACACTTTTCGGATATCCTGGCAAGTCTTGAATGACATTGGCTGGCGGCGCTCAAGCATTACGTATTTTGTTATAAGCCCGACAAAACGGTTACGCTTATTATGAGTTGAGAGGTCCTGCAATATCTCTCCGATTTCTTTACGGGTACTGTGAACGCCTTCAATATCATTGGTCAGCAGTATCTCATCTATCAGACAGCGTGTGGTGAATTGTTCTATTGCTATGTCAGGGAACGAAGAGTAAAGTTCCGAAACGTTCTTATCAAGACGCTCTATAGAAATAATACGTTTATATATTTCCGGAGTCTGACATATAAAAGCAGTATTATCTCCGATATTTACAGGAAGATGAATGGTGTTTTCATCATTGAAACGATACTCATATTCTTCCTTATAGTCTTTCACACCCATATGAAAAAGAGCTTTTAATGTTTTCCTTGACATATATCTCATCTCCAATCCTGATAATATTATTATGCGAAACGCAAATTCGAGTATTCATTGCGTAAAAAAATAAAAAAACACAGCACGAAACGCAAAAACGTATACATTTTGCGTTTCTGTATATCATTATATCATTATAAAACGCAAATGTCAACAAAATTGAGTATTAGTACCTGTATTACAGATTCAAGTTGGGGAGACTAAGTCTCCCCATACTCGTTTAAGGCGTTATTTTGTTTACAGCATCAACAAGAACCTTTATATCAAGATGCGTATAAACGCTTTCAGTTACAGACATTGCTCCGCTGTGACCTACAATTTTCTTGATGATTGTAGGAGTAATCCCAGCGTCTGCAAGCATACTTACACAGGTGTGACGTGTGAAATGCGGTGTTGTCTTTGAATCGATGCCTAACTGTGCAATGACGGGCTTCCAGTACGAATCATAATAATTGCGATAAGTGAAATGCTCGTTATCATGAGTACAAATCAGATATTCGCAGTCCCGCTTATACCAGCTTTTGAAGAACGGCATAAGCTTGTCCGCAATAGGAACTTTTCTGATACCATTTTCAGTTTTACTTTTCACTACATCAAACCACTGCTCGTCAAGATTTACGTTTGATTTCTTAAGATCAAGCAGCTCCGAAACTCTTACGCCTGTATATATAAGTATAAGCGCTATCTGAGCTTCTTCGTTCTCTGATGCAGACCAAAGCTTGTTGATATCTTCTTCGCTTATGCGGTCTCTTGCTCTGGCATTCGGATTTTTATCCTTGTATCGGGCAATATCCACGAACTCAGAATAATCCTTTCCGCATATATCCAGCTTCATAGCATAGCTGTACATCTGTCGGAACAGAACTTTAAGCTTCCTGAGAGTAGGGTAGTTTTTGCCGCATGTATCTACAACACCCTGAAGATCATTTACCCTGAGTTCTTTGAAAATGCGATCATGTATCGCATAACAGCAGGCAAATGATGCGCTGTATGCTTTTGCATTTGACTCTGAAATAGTATCGTATTTCTGTGTGCTCCATGATTCGTAGATCTGAGCAAAGGTCTTTTTGCTCTTTTCCACATCGTATGGATCAGCATTGTATTCTGCAAGCATTTTAAGTCCTTCTGCCCTTGTTCTTGCATAACCTATTGTGGCTTTCTCCTGACGGAGTTTGCCGGTGTCTGAATCAATCACCCATTTGATTGTTTTCTGCACTATGTAAGGCTTGCGGCGTTTGCCCGAAAGCTTTGTCACCGAACCATAGCCATTAGGAAGCTTCATTACTGATTTCCTCCTTTTCGCTGTCTGTAATATTGCCATTAAAGTATCCGGTCTGCTCATATACAAGTTTATCGGGGCAATAATAACTAAAAACCTTGCTGTTTGACTGATGAATTGCGAATCCGAATGTAAGAACTCCCGTCTGAAGTCCCACTCTTATAAACTGTGCGCTCTTGCCTGTAGCCTTTGCCAATTCTGATATAGGAACGTTTCTTCCTGTAAATGCAGGTGTTTTTTTCATAACAACCTCTCCTTTCGCTATAATAATATCTAATTATTTTTTGTTATTTTTACTTGCTGTTAGGTATATCAATGATTTCTCCGTCAGTTTCCTCATCTTCGTCCGATAAACCGACTAAATCAATATTGACGTTTTTATCCATTCCGACAACGACATTCGCATTAATATTCTGCTGACTGAATTTATGCATGATAGCCATTCCAAGTTTGACTTTGTCTATGCATTCGGTCGGAGTATTTGCAAAATGTGTTATATACTTGTTAGTAATTTCCGGATCCGCAGTTTCAGAAACGCTGATGTTAAGATTCTGATTATGGTTAATGAATAACGTAGGATACTGCTGAGGATTTACAGGCGGATTAGTGGGATACATATTCTGCGGAGTCGGTTCAGCATAGGGCTGATATGCATTAGGAACAGGATACTGCTGAGGATTCATCGGTGGATTAGCGTGGTACATATTCTGTGGTGTCGGTTCAGTATAGGGCTGATATGTATTAGGAGCAGGATACTGCTGAGGATTTATCGGCGGATTAGCGTGGTACATATTCTGCGGTACCGGTTCAGCATAAGGCTGATATGCATCAGGAACAGGATACTGCTGAGGATTCACAGATGGATTAGTGTGGTACATATTCTGTGGTACCGGTTCAGGATAGAACTGAGGTGAACTGGGAACAGGAGACATATACGGCTGCTGTATCTGTGTCGGTATCTGCTGATTATATATCGGGTCGCTCTGAACGTCAAACGGTACCTCGTTCTCGTAATTGCAGTTTGTATTTGCATGTTCAAAAAACTTATTATTGTTCATAAAAATATCCTCACTTTCATTATTAACGCCTGTGATTACAAGTGCGTTTTCTTCGGTTTTACGTGTTTTTTCAATGTGACTACATGATTCTTCACTGATGTAAGGGGCATCGTAATCATTATCGTCATATATGGTGATTTCATTTTCTTCTTCATCGTAATCAATTTCAAGGAAATCAAAACCATCATCAAAATTGTATGGATTCTCATCAAGTATGTCATCGGTTTTGGTTTTTATAATATCAAGCTCGTAATCGGAAAGAACATGATTGAAGTATCCTTTGAGCTGATTAAGTTCCTGTTTGCTCTGAGAAAATTTCTTGCCGGTTTCATAGGAAACAGAATTAAGTACCATATGAATGTGCCTGTGCCTTGTATCTTTGTGAACGGAATACACTGACTGATACTCTGAAAAATACGATGCAATTTCGTCAGCTATGTCCATATACACCTCATCAGAATTCTCAGGAATGTCGGGCGTTATCGAAAGAACCATGTGAATGCCCTGTCTGCCGTGAGTTTTGTGATGGAGTTTTTTTACGGTCATAAAGTCTTTTACAGCGTGTTTTCTGAAGCAATTCGATGTACCTACAAGCTGACCTTTATCAGTCTTGACATCATCCACAATGTACTCATGAATCTTAGGTATAAAATCCTTATCGTTGTTGGCTCCATTAATAATTTTCAGCAGTGACATTAATTATCCTCCTCCGCATTATCCATGTGAATATCAGTAAGCTTATCACTCACGGTATTAAGAAGTTCCATTATTTTCTCAATGCCCTGAAGAATATTCGGGGCATCGTTGTTTGTTGCGTTTTTGGAAGAATCCTTTAAGCTGTTATTGATACCTATGAGAAGCTTTACTATCTCAGCACCTTCCGCAAGCACACATACTTTTTTGTCACTGAGAGCAGCTGCTCTTAAAAAGTCGCTTGCTGTCATGTTGCAATTCTTTGCTTTGCTTTCGATCAAAGCTTTTTCAGTTTCGGCAACCCTGATCTGGATTTTTTTATCTCTTATTTCACTCATAATTATGTACCTCCATAAAATTAGTTATCTGTGTCATTGTGATTGTAATCACGTTTCGGAATCTTGCTATATTCGTCATTACTTTATTCATTGTAATCACATATCCTCTTTAAGCCTTTAAAACCATTGACTTTCTTGCCATTGACCATTACTTTTGTATACCTTATAGTGATACTGAAATCTCTTACTTTTCCGTAAAAAGTCTTTTTTCCTTCAGCAACGATACCGTTATCCTCGCACCAGATTTTATAAGAGTTGTAAAGCTCAACGGATGATATCTCTGATGACGAATCAAGCGTGAAATTCTCGGTTATGAATTCAGAAGCGTTAAGGACTTCTTTTCTTTTGTGACTAAGTGTTTCCTGTGAAGCATCTGAGATACTGAACTGATACCCTGACTTTAAAAGCTGCGGGAGCTTGTCCAGAGCCAACGAAAAAATAACATCAGTTTCCTTGATCAACTCCTCCTTTAAATTGATATTAGTTTCGATTTTCCCGGCAACTCTGTCTTTGAAATAAATCGGGATTATTCTGTCGAGAATAGCAGTATCAAGATTTTTGAATTCAGGGAAGAAATTCGAAGCAAAAATAAACTTGGTTTCAGGAACGAATTCTTTGGAATTCTCATAAAGCCTTCTGCCTGTGATCTTTTCAGACGAGATAAGAGATTTGAATGCATCGTCATTCCTCATTGCTTTTGAGGATGTCTCTCTGGAAAGATTAAGCTTGCTTTCAAGATATTTGATCTTGGACTGATCTGTTCCAAGATCAGATAAAGGCACTGCCGAAGTGTTTTCTTCTCCCACAGCGTATTCCAGAAGGTCAATCGAAAGTGACTTGCCGCACCTCTCGTTACCGATCAGAACAAAACATTTTCTTGCATCAGTTAATGAGGAAAATGCATAGCCTGCCATTTCAAGGAAACAATCAAGGTTGTTCATTCCTATGCTGGTTTCTGTGAAGTATTTGAATGTCGGGGCGTCTTCAAGAGAGGCGTTCTCTACATAATTAAAGTTGAGCATATAAGTGAAAATATCATCCGGCGACTTTTCCTCAAGCTTACCGGATTTGATATCATACACTCCATTAAGCAGATTTATCTTGAACTTTGTTGCCTTCTTGATTTCCCTTATGCTGATAGCAATGCCGTCATAATCCCTGAGCCGTTCAATTGCTTCGGATATTTCAGAACTTTTGATCATGAGCCTCTGAGCAGGGAGTATCATGGATTTGAGCAAACGTTTAGTCTGATTGTCGTTCATGGGAATAAGCATGTTGTTGTTTTTAAAATAGAATGTTCCCGAATCGACCTTGAGCACACCGCTTCTTGCTGAATGTTCAGCAAGAAGACCGGCTTTGTCTTTTGAGTCTGTAATGTCACAGCACTCACCATTGAATTTAATATTCTCTTTCATTAGATTACCTCCGATGCAGATATTTCTGTTATTCACTTTTGCGCATAAAGTGAAAGGCAGTTAATATTATCAGATCTGATAATATAATTATATCACGATTAAAATGTGCAAGAAACACCAAATTCACAGTGCTTAGTCGCACGTTTTTAATTAGAAATCTTGAAATAACCCGGCAAGAGTGTTATAATATAAAATATAACAGCACGGAGGTTACGTTTATGGAAAGCCATACTATTGATTTGAAAATGAGTGAAATATTTGAAAGAATCTATTTCGATACTGATATATCAAAAAGAACAATATATGAAATGATAAAAAATACAATGGAAACTATAGGCGAATCAGCAGGGTTCATGGATTCTGATACTCTTTTTAAAGGTGGAAATAAAAACGGAGCATATAAATTCCGTTATGAAACCGCTGATTTATTCTATGTTTTAAATAAGCAGATAAACCGTCTGGATAAAGATTATACAAAAGATTCTGAGTTCTACAACATAAGGCGATATTATGACCACGTCTTCAACGCTGAAAAAGAACTGCGGAGCTTTCAGAAATACGTAGTTGATAAGCTTGCTGATGAAAATCATATTGAGTACGAGATCCGGAACTATAATGAAATTTACAATAGCATAAGCGCTATAATCTCATATATGGGTGAAAATAAAAACAATGAAATTATTATTGAGATTATAAATAACAATCTTAAGCAAAGCGTAAAGAATATTATTTTTGAGTCGGAAAGAATTAAACGTACCGGTCGAAAACGCTTTATGACATTTGAAAAAGGTTACGGTACGAAGCTGGCTAAAAAGATCTTGGCAGAAATGAACAATGAAAAACCAAAAGAAGACAGCAGTAAAGATGAAATAGAAAAGGAAGATTTATTAGATTTCAAAAATTGGAATAAAGACCTTCCGGAAATAAATAAAGAAACGCTTGCTCAGACAATAAAAGATAAATACATGAATGCAATAATGTATATTATTGATACTTTTTATTATGATCCGTATAATCCCAGAGAGGAATACGATAATAAGAGCGAATTTTGCGAACATAAGATGAAGTCATTTCCTTATCGTAAGCCCTTGAGTGAAATTTATAAAGAAATATCTAGATCTCCATCTGAAGGTGAAATCAGAAGATATAATGAAGCATGGGAAAAATATATGAAATGTGTAAAATTCCGTTTCAGAGCTTCAAATTCATCCGAATGGGAAGTCTACTGTAAAAGTAATAATATCTCAGATGAAAACATGAGTAAGGAAATCAGAATTGAAAGTTATAAGGAAAAGCAATTGCCCAATTACGCTTTAAAGAAGATTCGTGAAGAAATGGACCATGTATTTCTTGATTTGCTTATGGAAAAGTTACCTGACACCACTCACGGCAACATTACGACGAAATTGAAACAGAGTGAAATTACTGATGTCGAACAACTTCTGAATAAGATGGTTAATAATATCTTCAGTATGATAAATGAATGTCATAACAAATATAACATATATGATTCTGAAAAGCTGTTTGAATTAGGAAATAATGAGAGCTTTCTTTCATCACTTAATAATCTGTTTTATTATAGTATCGCTGATATAAGCATAAGCGGTTATATAGGCAAAACAATGATAAAATTATGTGACTTGCTTTCTGTTGGCAATTCCAACAGTTTAAAAATTGAAGTTCCAAAATTGCAACAAGAATTACAGCAAAAAATAGAAGAATATATATCTGTTCTGCGTGAGATGTCTTCAGATGGGTATTTTGATGAACAGGAAATTACTTTTAAAGCACTTATGGGCTACAGGGATATGATTCATAGAATGCTGAATATCCATCTGAATTGCCGTATGGGTGATGCT
The DNA here is from genome assembly GCA_045587105.1 of Ruminococcus sp. GTDB lineage: Bacteria > Bacillota > Clostridia > Oscillospirales > Ruminococcaceae > Ruminococcus. Next base: position 2,377 of record JAZNBR010000068.1, on the reverse strand, counting down.
TCACTCATATTTATGGAGGATAAAATAAATTCATTTTCAATTCGTTCATTTCCATTTAAAGAAACGCTCCAACGTATAGATGGTATTATTGATGATTATTTAATTTCATACGGCAAATGGAATGAAGCATGCATAGAAAAAATAGAGCTTTTTGATCCTAAAACGCAAAAAGAAAAATATGATGAACATAAAAATAACGATTATGCTATAACTAAAGGTTGGTATTCAATTATTGGTGGTAATAACGATATAGAAGGAATGAGAAAAATATGTATACGTCGGATAGTTGCAGAAGCACGCAATTATCTTGTTGAGTGTTACGAATTGCAAAAAAAATATGTAGAGTTAAAAACCAGTTTGAATCTAAATAGCGAGATAAAATTGTGCCAAATTTTTGATAAGGCTCTTGAATTATAAAATACCAGAAATTCCGGAATTTAAACGAAAAGTTTTTCAGAATAAATTCCGGAATCAGATTGAAAATTCCCAGCGAGAATGGAGCGTAAGGAACAAGGAAGCGGGAGCCATAAAGCGGGAGCTGACGAAGTTCCTGGAGCAGAATTCGAAGTGCAGGAATTTTAAATGACTTCGCAGAGCCGTATGTTTTTAGCAGTTTCAATAATGAGGTCTGAATCCATAAGCATATCCTCGATTTCATCAGGACGATAACCATAGTCAAGTAGCAGAAGAATATCTTCCTCGTCTACTCCGAAACAACCGCACATTTCAAGAAGCAGTTCCTCATGACACGTATAATAATTATCGTAGGGAGCGTAAAAATCCGAGAACAGCGAATGGCGGTAGCTCTCATATTCTCCCTTTGATATATTTCCGTATACATCAATTGATACAATATCTTCATCATACATGGGAAGCGGTTCGGATTTATATTTATGAAGTCCTGTAGCTTTGAGAGCTTTTCTCATGATACTTTCAGTGGATGCGTAAACGAAAAGACCGAACATCTCGAAATATATCAGATGCATAGGACTGCTTCCCTTGACGAAATAAAGTGTATTTTCTTCATCAAGCAGTGTAAAGGTAAAGTTTCCCTGTACGTCCTCTGCCATTGATTTAAGAGATTCAAAATTAAGAGTTCCCTGTCTTTCAATCAATTGAACCGCAACATAGCTGTCTGTCTCAATACAAGTAGGCGGCAGCTTTTTCTCTTTACGGAGCTGAGAATCATTGTAAAGTACTCCGTTATGAGCAAATGCAAACTCCTTTTCTGCCTTACCATGAAATGGGTGATTGTTCCAGTTATACTTCTGATTTCCCTGTGTAGTGAGACGGGTGTGTCCTATTACAGCTCTTGTATCTTCGGGAAACGTGAATTTCAGTTTATGAGCTGGTTTCGGTCTCTTATAGATAGTAACTTTATTGTTCTTTACATAGGAAATTCCAGCAGCATCTGTACCACGTTCCTCAGATGCATTGGCGAGTTCCTGAGTAAGCTTCTTTAAAAGTTTATGAGGGACGATTCCCTTAACGTCCAGCCAACCAAATAATGCACACATATTACATTTCCTCCTCAGTAGTGATTTTTTCGTTGATATATAGGTTTCGTTCTTTTAAGTACTGTATAAGCTCATCATCCTTGATTGTTTCTACGAAACTTGACTATGATAACTTCTGGAGCTGATCATCGGACAAAGAAACAGCCACATTACAAATCTCGTTGACAAGTTGTAATGTGGCAATAAGCGTATTAAATTTGAGTGTTCCTCTGAAAAGTCTGAATTCAACAGTATGATAATTGCAGAGATTTACTGCTGTATATCTTCCGTAACTGCCTTTCTTAGCCTTGTCCATGATAGCTTTCGGAGTATTTTCATATCCATAACGAGCAGCCCAGCGATTCATGGTTGCCTCAGAGCGACGGCTGAACTTCAGAAGCTCATTCCAGTGATGCTCCACAAAATAGAGAATACGGGAAATTACGTCTTCCTGCTCCTCGTTAGTTTCTCCGAGACTTGTTTTGTTGACATGAATGTGTAAACCACAAGTACTGGTCTGATGTGAACGGTATCCCAGAGAAACAGCCTTTTTCATTATATCTTCCCAGCAGTAGTTTTTGTGATAATCAAGCGTCATGGGATGTGTTACTATCTCCATGCCGTCATTAAGACTTCCGTCTGATTTTATGTAGATATGCTCTTTGTCTTCATTAGCAATTTCAAGAAGCTCGTCGGCATAGTCGCAATCCTTACCGGCAACGTCAATTTCAAGTTCAACACCGAAATAGCGTGAATTATCGCCGTAGAATATAGGTTCAGGCTTATAACTATACTCTTTGATAGAAGAATTTTCGTTAATTATGTCATGATAACATTCAGAGCAGTAATCTCCATCCCCGTAATGATAAGCGTCATCTATA
>JAZNBR010000067.1:0-27169 GCA_045587105.1 Ruminococcus sp. | reverse complement strand
CTTGCAATTCAGAAGTATCTCCTCAAGCTTCTTGATAAGCTTCCCGAATAAGATAAGAAAATCCCGATGGAATGTATGCTCCATCGGGATTGTTTTTATGTAGTGTTGTCTTTATTCAAACATAGGTGTGGAAAGGTAGCGTTCTCCGGAGTCCGGCAGCAGACAAACAATAGTTTTTCCGGCATTTTCCGGACGTTCTGCAAGCTGTACGGCAGCCCATAAAGCGGCACCGGAAGAAATTCCGATAAGAATTCCTTCGGTTTTTGCGGTCAATTTTCCAAGAGAATAAGCGTCATTGTGATCAACAGTGATAACTTCATCGTATATTTTTGTATCAAGAGTTTCCGGAATAAATCCGGCACCTATTCCCTGAATTTTGTGTGCACCTGCTCTGCCTTCGGAGAGTACGGGAGAATCTTCCGGTTCAACGGCAATAATCTTTATATCAGGGTTCTGGGATTTCAGATATTTTCCGATACCAGTTATAGTTCCGCCCGTTCCGACGCCGGCAACGAAGACATCAATCTGACCGTTGGTATCCTCCCAGATTTCAGGACCGGTTGTTTTTATATGTGCGGCAGGATTAGACTGATTTGTAAACTGGGAAGGAATAAAGCTGTCCGGTAATGAAGAGGCAAGTTCTTCGGCTTTTCTGATAGCACCCGTCATACCTTCTGAGCCATTTGTAAGAACGACCTCTGCACCGTAGGCTTTCATAAGATTCCTGCGTTCAATACTCATGGTATCGGGCATTGTGATAATCAGACGGTATCCCTTTGAAGCGGCAACGGCAGCGAGTCCGATTCCTGTATTTCCGCTTGTCGGCTCAATGATAACGCTTCCTTCAGAGAGTAGTCCATTAGCTTCTGCGTCTTCAATCATATTTGCGGCAACTCTGTCCTTCACCGAGCCGGCTGGATTGAAGTATTCAAGCTTAGCGAGAATCCGTGCATTAAGATTCAGATTTTTTTCGATGTTTTTTAGCTCCATTATCGGAGTTCTGCCGATCAGTTCTGTTACAGACTTGTATATTTTCATAATAAGATCTCCTTATTGATTCAGTACGCATTTATTCAGAAGAAATGTCCTTCTGCTGAATGCGTTATGAGTGAAGTATACTGCACTTTTTTTGATTTGTCAATACCTTTTTTGAATTCATTATATATTACTTTACAATTCCGGTGTAATGTGATAAAATAAATACTGACAATATACGACAAAATAAAGGAAGGAAATCAGATGAGTGCATATATAGAATTCAGAGATGTTAGAAAAATTTATAAAACGGGCGAGGTAGAAATTGCAGCTCTCAGCGGGGTCGACTTTGAAATAGAAAAGGGCGAATTCTGCGTTATAGTCGGAGCGTCTGGTGCCGGGAAGACCACGATACTCAATATACTCGGTGGAATGGAGAAGCTCACATCAGGAAGTGCATGGCTTGACGGTGTAGAGATATCGGCACTTAAAAAAAGAGCACTTACAGCATATCGCCGATATGACGTAGGATTTGTATTCCAGTTTTACAATCTTGTGCAGAATCTGACTGCAATAGAAAACGTCGAGCTTGCAGCCCAGATATGCCGTAATCCTCTTGATGCGGCAGAAGTACTTGAAAAAGTAGGACTTGGTGACAGAATGAAGAATTTTCCTGCACAGCTTTCCGGAGGAGAGCAGCAGCGTGTTGCGATAGCCCGTGCTCTTGCGAAAAATCCGAAGCTTCTGCTGTGTGATGAACCTACCGGAGCACTTGACTATAACACAGGAAAGGCAGTGCTTAAGCTTCTTCAGGATACTTGCCGCAGTACGGGAATGACGGTTGTGGTCATTACGCATAATCAGGCTATTTCTGCTATGGCAGACAGAATTATAACAGTGAAGAACGGTACTGTTGCTGATATGAGAATAAACAGTGATATCAGGGATGTCGCTGAAATCGAGTGGTGATGTCTATGAAATCGGTAATGAAGAAAGCGTCGCTGCGAGAGATCAGATGCAGTTTCGGACGGTATTTTGCTATACTCGCAATTATAGCTATTGGCGTAGGATTTTTTTCGGGAGTCCGTATCACAACGCCAGCTATGATACATACAATAAATACCTTTCTTGAAGATAATCAGTTCTATGATTATCGGCTTGTTTCTTCTGCGGGATGGAGTGCAGAGGATGCAGAAGCATTTTCCGAAGCCGAAGACGTAAGATATGCTGAGGCTTCATACAGTCTGGATGCTATATATAATTATAAAGGTGCTAAGGAAAATGTACTGAAAACACATTCAATCACAAAGAATATCAATACGCTTGAGCTTGTAAGTGGCCGTATGCCGCAGTCACCGGACGAATGTGTTATTGATGCAGATACACATTCGCTGCCCCCGATAGGAAGCAGTATCAGACTTTCCGCAGAAAATGACGAAGAAACAAAAATGTGTTTCAACGGTAAATCCTTTAAGGTGGTCGGAACAGTTAATTCTCCGTTGTATATCAACATTGAACGAGGAACGACGTCCATCGGAAACGGAAGTGTTGCAGGATTTGTGTATATGCTTCCCGAGGCGTTTGCTATTCCGAGATATTCGGAGATATATGTAAGGTTTAATCATAATTACGAGATATATTCCGATGAATACAAGGATTTCATGGAAGGCAGATTTGAGAAGTGGGAGCCAATGGCTGAAGCTCAGGCAAAGGAAAGCGTTGAAGCTTATTCAGATAAATATACTCCGTTAGTTTATATTTTCAGCAGGAATTATAATATCGGATATTCGTGCTTTGAAAGCGATTCTGAGATAGTTGAGCAGGTGTCAAGGATATTTCCGGTGTTTTTCATACTTGTCGCCGCACTTGTATGTATGACGACAATGAGCCGAATGATGGAGGAACAGCGTACGCAGATTGGTATATTCAAAGCCATAGGATATACAGACAGAGAAATAATGAGAAGATATCTCTTTTATTCCGGAAGTGCCTCACTGATAGGAAGCATAGTCGGATACGCAGTAGGAATCATTCTGTTCCCCGGAGTAATATGGATGACTTATAAACTGATGTATATTTCCATTCCGATGAAATACGTCTTTGATCCGGTACTTGCCGCAGGAGTTACAGGGGCCTCATTGCTCTGCTCTATGGGAGTTACATGGTTTTCATGCCGTCACGAGCTGTCGGGAACAAGTGCCTCGCTGATGCGTCCGAAGTCCCCGAAGGCAGGTAAAAGAGTTCTTCTGGAACGTATTCCGTTTATCTGGAATCACATGAAATTTCTGCATAAGGTATCGGTAAGAAATATTTTCAGATATAAGAAAAGATTTTTCATGATGATTATCGGAATAAGCGGATGTACAGCACTTCTCCTTACCGGATTCGGTCTCAGGGATTCAATTTCACGATTTGCCGACAGACAGTATGGTGATATTATAACTGCTGACGCTCAGATTTCCTTCAATGCAGAGGAAAATGGAAGCATTCCCGAACAAATAAAGGAAGATCTTGAATTAAAGACCGGAGGATATACATTTATTCACAGCACAAACTGGGATATCCTGTACGGTGATAAAGTGAAAAATATCACACTTGTAATTCCGGAGAATTTTGATGAAATGAAGAAGTTCATGAATTTCAGAAATAAAGACGGAGAAGATACAGTTCTTCCGGACGTAAATGAAGCAATAGTCAGCAACAGCGTTCAGGAGCGTTACGGAGCAGATATTGGTGAAATAATAACTCTGCGTGACGGACAGCTTAATGAGATAAAGGTGAAGGTTGTTGGTGTATTTGAAAATCACGTTTATAATTATGTGTTTATCTCTCCGGAAACAATGGAAGAACAGCTTTCATCGCCCGTTGTATATAATGGTGCATACCTTGATATAATGGATGGAGGAGATAAAAAGGATATACTGTCATTTTCAAAGAAATCAAACGTAACATCAGTGGTAATGTTCAGTTCACTCAGGACAAGAATGTCAAATATGATGAGCAGCCTTAATTACATAGTGTTGCTGATTATACTCAGTGCGGCAGGACTTGCCTTTGTCGTGATATACAATCTGACAAATATAAATATAACGGAGAGACTCAGGGAGATAGCGACTATCAAGGTGCTTGGATTTTTCCGTCGTGAGACATCAGCGTATGTACTCAGGGAGAATATTGTTCTTACTGCAATAGGAACTGCTGTCGGACTCGGACTTGGCGTGCTGCTTCATAAATTTGTCATGGCTCAGATAGTAGTTGATCTTGTTTCGTTCCGGACAGAGATATTCCCGATAAGCTTTGTAATAAGTGCATTGCTTACATTTGTATTCAATTTTATAATAAATCTGTTTATGGGGATAAAGCTTGAAAAGATAAATATGGCTGAATCTCTCAAATCAGTTGACTGACATAAAAGCTCTGCGATTGCAGGGCTTTTTTAAGTCATAAAATACATGACGTTTGAATATGATTGAGTGAAAGGGGAGAAAAGAATTGAATGGACGTACAAGCTATGAGATCATATTATCCTATATGACGCCGGAGATACGGTGTGCAATGAAGCAGGCAGCAGAAGAATCCGTGAACCTGAGTGAAATAAGATTTCGCAGCGGACGTGCTGTATCATTCGTGTATCCCAGTAAAATATTGTTTCTTACCTTTGACGGCAGACTGACAGCTGATTACAGAGACAGCAGATGCGTCTGTGCATCGGCATCTGATATACATAAAATCGTAGAAGCTCTGTGCAGATATTCTGTCCATAGCTGTTCCAGAGAGCTGAATGAAGGATTTTTTGTTATAGGCGGTGGAATTCGTGTAGGTGTATCAGGAACGGTAACAAGTACGTCCGACAAGAGTATAAAGGATTTCAGCAGTCTTAATTTCAGAATAGCACGATCAGTAAACGGATGTGCCGAGGATTTGTTCAGAAGAACAAATGGACGAAGCGTACTTGTATGCGGCGGGGTGAATTCTGGTAAAACTACAATTCTGCGTGATTTATGCCGCCTTTATGGAAATAGCCGGAAGGTCGTGCTGATTGATGAAAGGAATGAAATATCGGCAAGCACCGGAGGTGTTGCTGGCAGAGATGTAGGAGTAATGACTGATGTTATCGTAGGTTCTGAACGTGCCGCGGGGATTATATCGGCAGTCAGGACGCTTTCGCCTGATGTGATAGTATGTGACGAGATTTCGCAGACATCAGATGCAGAAGCGATACTCAGCGGAGCAGGCTGTGGAATAAGTTTTACCGCCACCCTTCATGCTGAGAATTATGAAGATATGTTAAGAAGGAAAATTGCAGTTCCGCTGATAGAAGCAGGAGTTTTTGATTATGCTGTATTTCTTCAGGGAAGCAGTTTTCCGTCAAGGATAAGGGAGATAAGGAGGCTTGCCTGATGCTTTTTAGAATAATTGCTGCATTTATGTTTGCGGCTGCCGGTGCGGTGAGTGGATTTTCCAGAGCAGACAAACTAAGGAACGACCTTGAGCTATGCCGTGAAACAGGAGAAATGCTGAGGATATCTGCAATAAACATCCGTTTTCAGGCACTGGATGTATATGAGCTTTCAGGACGGCTTAAAGCTTCTTCTGAGCTGTGTGGTCTTACATTTCTGAAGAAGCTTCCGGATTTTTTTACTGAGGGAGAGAACTTCCACGATCAATGGAAAAATTCTGTCTTATCACAGGGGAATATTCCTGATGATGAAAAGAGGATATTGCTTGGATTCGGTGATATGATCGGGACAAGCGATATTCAGGGACAGCTGAGTTCTATAAGCAGTTATGAGGCTGAAATTGAGGCTCTTGAAAGAAAACGCAGAGAGGATTTTCTGCGTAAGGGACGGCTTTATCGTTCAGCCGGAACCTTATTCGGCGTTATGGCAGGAATTCTTATAATATAGATTTCTGAATATGTATCAGAGAAAGGAAATAAAAATGGATATTGATCTTATTTTTAAAATTGCAGGAACAGGAATAATTGTAGCAGTACTTAATCTTGTGCTGAAAAGGGCTGAACGTGAGGAGCAGGCAATGATGACAACCCTTGCCGGATTGATTGTCGTGCTTGTTGTGATCGTGCAGGAGATAGGAAATCTATTTGAAACAGTCAAGACAGTATTCGGCTTATGGTAGAGAGCAGTCTTTCCGTATCAGTTTTCTGCATAAGTGCAGCGATACTGGCAGTGCTTCTTCGTCAGTATTGTCGGGAGCAGTCAATGATGATTGCACTTGGAGTATGCACCGGAGTATTAGCGGGATTCATGCTTTTTATTGAACCTGTTATTTCGGAAGTGCGGGAAATTTTTATGTCGTCAGGAATTCCGGACAGTTATATGTCTATCATATTCAAAGCGACGGCAATATGTTTTATAACTCAGATCACCTGCGAAATATGTGCCGACAGCGGAGAGCGTGCGATAGCGTCTGCGGCGGAGTTATGGGGACGGGGAGCACTTGCCTTCATGAGTCTGCCGATAATCCGTTCACTGCTGGAAAAAATAAATGAAATGATATAGGATCAAGAAGTATGAAAAGAATTCTGGCAATTGTATTTATACCTTTTATTATGCTGTTTATGACAGTTCCGCTGGATACATACGCTGAATATGAGAGAGAGCAGTCGGAGATAGAAGAAGAAGTAAATAATATTCTTTCTGATTACGAGCTTGATTGGAGTATCGGGGATGTAAGTGGTATTACATTCGGAGAGCTGTGGAATCGTATTATGGCATCTGTTTCGGACAGGCTTGGAGCCCCTTTAAGGCTGTTGGGAACTCTCCTTGCTGTGATAATTTTTTCTGCTGTTGTAAGAGGTCTGGGTGACGGTACTCTGAATAATGGCAGCAATGCAGGACTTTATAATATGGTCTGTGTATTGACGGCTGTTACAGCGATAGCACCGCCGTTGTTTGTTGTATATGAGAATGCAGTAAATGCTGTTGAAAGGACAGGAGGGTTTATGCTTGTTTTTGTTCCGGTATTTGCCGGAATCACAATTGCCTGCGGCGGAACTCTTTCCGGCGGTGTGTACAGTGTAATGATTCTTGGAGCGTCCGAGCTTTTCACTGCACTTACTGACAGATATCTCATACCGGTATTAGGGGCGGTATCAGTTCTTGCTGTTTCAGGAAGTGTTTTTCCTAATGTATCAGTTGATGGGATTGTTAAGCTGATAAAAAAGATAATTACATGGGCAATGACAGTTTCAATGACGCTGTTTACGGGATTTGCAGCAATGAAATGCACTCTTGCCGCAAAGACGGACGGAGTTGCGGTAAAGACAGCAAAGTACATAATATCAGGGGTTGTACCAATTGTCGGCGGAGCAGTTTCGGACGCTTATACAACAATAAAGGGAAGCTTTGATGTTATGCGTTCAACCGTAGGAACAGCCGGAAATATAGCAATAATTTTATTTATACTGCCGCCTGTTATAGAGGTACTCGTATTCAGGGGAGTAATGTGGATAGGCACAGTGACCGCAGAGCTTGTGTCCGCAGAACCGATAGTACGTCTCATGAAAGCGATAGACAACAGTCTTGCTATAATCCAGAGCGTGCTTATCTGCTATTCAGTGATGCTCATAATCTGTACTGGAATATTGATACAGTCATTCGCATAGTAAATCAGGAGGGAAAATGGAACAGATAAAAAATTCTGTAATCGCTGTGTGTACTGTTTCTGCTGCAATTTGTATCATAGAAAGTCTTGTATCAGGAACACGTCTGAAAAATCAGATGAAGCTGATACTTGACCTTGTTCTTATAGCCGCCGCTGTGATTCCCTTTCTTAAAGGCGGAATAGAGCTTGATTTATCGGGATTCATTTCGGAAAGGAGTATTGATTACGGATATTCTCTTGAGATTTATAATGAGGAACTTCGACGTCAGACCTCATATAATGTTTCATCTGTACTGCTTCAGCAGATAAATGCGGCTGGAATACAATGCGAAAAAATTGAAACAGAGGTTAATATTTCTGAGGATGGCAGCATATCTATTACTAAGGTTACACTTAAAACTGATAATTTCAAGGATGCGGCAGAAATCGTCAGGAGCAGTCTCGGAAATGAAACGGAGGTTGTAAATGAAAATATCTGAAAAAATCGGGAGTATGAAAAAGGATAAAAAAACTGTAACGGCAGTAATGCTTCTCGGAACGGGAGGACTGCTTCTTATAATGATTTCCTCGCTTTTTTCAGGAAAGGAAGAAAAAAGAGGAACTGCGGAAAATATCAGAAGTTCAGATTTTACCGATTCTGCGGATTACTGTCGGGAAACAGAACGAAGGCTTGAAGGCTTTCTGGAGACGATTGAAGGTGCCGGAAATGTGAGGGTATATCTTACAGTAGGTACAGATCAGAGGTATGTCTATGCCAGAGAGGAAAAACATAGCCGATCAGAAAATAAAACGGAGGAGGAAGAGAAATATGTGATGATCGGAGGAGGAAACGGAAAAAGTGCTCTTATTGAAACTGTGGAGGTTCCTGAGATCACCGGTGCAGTTATAGCCTGTACAGGCTGTGATAGTCCGATAGTGACCGAAAGGATATACAGAGCAGTTTCTGCCGCATTGGGAATCTCTTCGGGGAAGATTTTTGTAACAAAGCTGGAGGGATAAAAACACATTGAAAAGGAGAAATATTATGAAAAAACCTGCAATAATCATCAGAAAGAAGCATATTATCATGACCTGTCTTACGCTTATGCTTGCTGTGGCAGTCTACATAAACTATGCAACAGCACCAATAAGTCCGGAAAAGGCGTCAAAAAAGATGGCAGTGTCAGAGAAAGGCGATACGGTAAGTTATGGTGAAACTGAGTTTGTAAACGCTGAAGCAGACGGTGCTGCCGATTATTTTGCTCAGGCAAGACTTGATAAGATGAGTAATCGTGATGAAGCAGTCCAGACGCTTCAGATGATAATCGGAGGGGGAGATATCACAGAGGACGAAATGGTTATGAATGCACTTGATGCTGTTGAGGTATCAAGACTGATCGAAGCGGAGGGTACTATTGAATCACTGGTTAAGGCACAGGGGTTTGAAGACTGTGTTGCCTATCTTGACGGCGAATCTGCAAAGATCGTTGTAAGGACAGAAGGTCTTGATAAGGCACAGGCTGCATCCATAAAGGAAATAATTCTGGGTGAGACAGAAGTTTCAGCAGAAAATATCAGAATTTTTGAAGTAAAGTAGTTGTAAAAGATAAAAAAATCTGATATAATATATAAGGAAGAGTATTTGCAGGTTTTGTTAAAAGATAAAACGTGATAAATGCTTAAAAATACAGAACCGGAGGTCTGAAAATGGATGTTTCAAAAGAATCGGTAAAAAGCCGTCTTAAAATATCAGATGATGTAATAATAACAATAGCAAGACTTGCCGCCCTTGATGTTAAGGGCGTTGCAGGTCTGTGCGGCGATGTAAGCAAAGTAAGCAAGGTGAGAAAAAACGGTCCGATAAAAATTGATATGATGGGCGATGTTGCTGCCATAAGTATAGCTATCAGGATCAGAAGCGGTGAAAAGGCATGCACAGTTGCAAATGCAGTTCAGCTTGCAGTCAAGGAAAATATTCAGAATATGACAGGAATTACTGTTGCAAGAGTGAATGTTTCTGTGTGCGGAGTCGTTTATAATTAAAAAAAGGAGAGTTCAAATGACAAGACGTGAAATTAGAGACAGCGCTTTCAAGCTGGTATTTGAGCAGCTTCTGCGTGATGATGATATTCAGGAGCTTTATGATATCGCAGAAGAAATTGAAGAAATAACCGTAAATGAAGATGTAAAGAAGATAGTAGAAGGTACAATTGAACACGCCGGCGAGCTTGATGCGATTATTTCCGGATACAGCAAATCAAGAAGTATTTCCCGTATTTCCAAGATAAATCTTGCAATTCTGAGAATCGCACTTTATGAGGCTATATATGATGATAATACTCCTGTGAATGCGGCTATCAGCGAGGCTATAAATCTTTCTATGGTATATACTTATAAGGAAGATACGTCATTTATCAACGGTGTTCTCGGAGCATTTGCAAGAGAGCATCAGAATGGAGAGGCACTTGAAAATGCCTGAATTCCTCGGAATAGACACCAGTAACTATACTACATCTGCGGCTGTATATGTCAGCGAAGAAAACAGGATATATCAGGCAAAAAAGTTGCTTCCGGTAAAAAAGGGAGAGCTTGGTCTCCGTCAGAGCGACGCTGTTTTCCATCATACAAGACAGCTTCCTGAAATGATAGATCGGTTGTTCGGTGAAAATACACTGGGGAGTCCGTGTGCTGTGACGGCTTCTGCACGTCCACGCAATGCAGAGGGATCATATATGCCATGTTTTCTCTGCGGAGAGGGCTTCGCACGTTCTTACGGAGCGATAGAGAAGATTCCGGTTTATGATACGTCTCACCAGATAGGTCATATTCTTGCGGCACTTTATTCAGCGGACAGGCTTGATCTCGTATCGCAGAGATTCATAGCGTTCCATGTCAGCGGCGGAACTACCGATTGTCTTTTTTGCGAGCCGGATAAGGAAAATATTCTGAATGTTTCCGGTATAGGAACATCTCTTGATCTTAAAGCAGGTCAGGCAATAGACAGAGTCGGAGTAATGCTTGGTCTTGATTTTCCATGCGGCAGGGAGCTTGAAAAGCTTTCTGAGAAGGCTGATAAAAGTTATCGGGTGAAATCCGTAATTAAAGGAACAGACTGCTGTCTTTCCGGACTTGAAAACAAGTGCCGTGCTATGATGGATTCAGGAGAAAAGCCTGAAAATATTGCACGCTACTGCCTTGATTTTGTTGCTGATACAGTTATCAGCATGACTGTATCAGCTATGAAGCTTCATGGTGAGCTTCCGCTTGTTTTTGCAGGCGGTGTAATGTCGGATATGTATATCCGTCGTCAGATTAATGAAAAATTCGGTAATACTTTTTTTGCAGCACCGGAATTTTCATGCGATAATGCGGCGGGAACAGCAATATTCGGTTATCTTAAATATATTGGAGAAAAATAATGCCTGTTGTTACGGTTACACAATTGAATAAGTATCTGGGTTCAGTATTCAGAGGTGACAGAAATCTTCAGGGTATAATGATAAAGGGTGAGATTTCAAACTTCGTGTGTCATTATAAAAGCGGACATATGTACTTTACAATAAAGGACAGTGAAAGTGCATTGAAGGCGGTGATGTTTTCTCAGGAAGCGTCTCGTCTGAAGTTTGTTCCCGAGGATGGAATGTCAGTAATAGCTTCCGGAAATATTGTTGTATATGAGCGTGACGGCGTATATCAGATAAATGTCAGGGATATTATTCCTGATGGCAAGGGCAAGGAAACCGCTGCTCTCGAACAGCTTAAGAGAAAGCTTGCGAAAGAGGGGATATTTGATACAGCACATAAGCGTCCTTTGCCGTATATGCCGAAGAAGATAGGGGTTGTCACATCTCTTAGCGGTGCCGCTGTCAGAGATATAATCAATGTTCTTTCAAGACGCTGGCCCATCGGAGAAATATATGCAGTAAATGCCATTGTGCAGGGACAGAGTGCACCTGATTCTATCTGTTCGGGAATAATTTCAGCAGAATCAGCAGGCTGTGATATAATTATTGTAGGACGCGGAGGCGGTTCTTCAGAGGATCTCAGTGCATTCAATTCCGAAAAGGTTGCGTATGCCGTTTATAACTGTAAGGTTCCTGTAATTTCTGCGGTAGGTCATGAAACAGATATTTCCATTACTGATCTTGCGGCAGATATGCGTGCTCCTACGCCGTCGGCGGCGGCAGAGCTTGCTGCAAATGTATCAGTAGATATTCTTGCTGACAAGATCGCTGCTGCAGAAAAAAGGATGAAAAACGCTGTGGATTTCTTTATATCGGGGACAGAAGAAAAAATTTCATCTGTAAGTACACGTCTTGCGGCACGTTCTCCGGAAAATCAGCTTAAGCTTACGGAGGAACGTCTTGAAAATTTAATTAAAAGATATAATTTTGCTTTTTCAGCGTATCTTGAACATACGGATTCAAAACTAAATGAAAAAATAAGAACTCTCGGCAGCCTTAGTCCTCTTAATGTTCTTTCACGAGGATACTCACTTGTATACAAGGGAAAAGAGCTTGTCAGCAAAGCTGATACGCTTGAAAAAGGCGATATAATCAGCATACGCTTGGGAGAAGGCGGCGTAAATGCAGAAATCAAGGATAAATGGTGATAAAATGGAAGAAAAACACAGCTTTGAAGAAAATATGACAGAACTGAACAGAATTGTAACTGAGCTTGAAAAAGGAGATATTCCTCTTGAAAGAGCTGTTGAACTTTATGGTGAGGGTGTAAAGCTTTCAGCAATCTGTAAAAAACAGCTCAGCGAGGCTAAAATAAAAATAACGGAGGTAGACGGAGATCTTCCGTCAGAAAAATGATATGAGTATTTTCAAGGAAAGACTTTCAGAATATATTGCGTTTACTGAAGAAAATCTGAAAAAATACAGTTTTTGTCCCGGAGCAGTCAGTGCTCAGGAAAATCTTATAAAGGCAATGAATTATTCCCTTGAGGCAGGCGGAAAGAGAATCAGACCTGTTCTTGTCTATGCCTTTTGCAAAGCGTGCGGAGGAGATTACAGAATTGCTTCTGCACCAGCCTGTGGTATCGAGATGATACATACATTTTCGTTGATTCATGATGATCTTCCGGCGATGGATAATGATGATTTCCGCCGTGGAAAGCCGTCATGTCATAAAGCATTCGATGAAGCAACAGCGATACTTGCTGGAGATGCCCTGTCGGTGCTTCCGTTTGAAATAATTGCTGATGATAATACTCTTACCAGTGAGCAGAAGGTGAAAATCATTTCGTGTCTTGCAAGAGCAGTCGGACGCGACGGAATGATAGGCGGTCAGGTAATTGATATGGAAAATGAAACAAGAAATGATGTTGATGAAGCAAATCTCCGCAATATGTATAAGCATAAAACGGGAGAGCTTATCGCTGTTTCGTGTATGATGGGCTGTATCTGTGCCGGAGCTTCTGATGATATGATTGATGCAGCGGTGGAATATGGCTACCGTCTCGGACTTGCATTCCAGATAATTGATGATATTCTTGACGTGACAAGTACAACTGAGGAACTCGGTAAGCCTGTCGGAAGCGATTCAGAGGAGAATAAGACTACTTTTGTTACTCTTTACGGAGTTGATAAGGCACAGGAAATCGCAGGGCAGATTACCGGAGAAGCGATGAAGCTGCTTGAAAAATTCGGTAATGATGCTTTCCTCAGAGAGCTTACAGAAATGCTTCTGTGCAGGAAAAATTAACACAATAAGGAGCTGTGGAGCTGATATTACTGCTCCGATTTGTTTAAAATGAAGGAAAAAAATATAAATACAGAAAAGAAAATACCTCTGTCTGCACTTTCTCTGCCTGAGGACCTCAAAAAGCTTTCGATAAAACAGTGTGGTGCTTTGTGCAGTGAAATCAGAAATATGCTCATATCAACCGTATCAAAGACCGGTGGACATCTTGCTTCAAATCTTGGTGTTGTAGAGCTTACATTGGCAATACATCGCGTATTCGATTCTCCGGAGGATAAAATCGTATGGGATGTGGGACATCAGTCCTATACGCATAAGATACTTACCGGAAGAAGAAAGGAATTCCAGACTCTCCGCCGGAAAGACGGAATATCCGGATTTCCGAAACCGGAGGAGAGCGTCCATGATACTTTTATAAGCGGTCACAGCAGTACTTCTGTTTCCGTTGCCTGCGGTATAGCTGAGGCAATGCGGATGCAGGGCAAGGATAATTATGCTGTTGCTGTAATCGGTGACGGTGCTATGACCGGCGGTATGTTCTATGAAGCGATGAATAACGGCGGCAGAGGAAAAAATCTTAATCTTATTGTTATTCTGAATGATAATAATATGTCTATTTCCAAAAGTGTAGGTTCTGTTGCAAAGCATCTCACCTCACTGCGCAACAGCGAGGAATATCTTCAGACAAAGCGTGCCGTTGAACGAGGTCTGAAGAAAATCCCGATTATGGGAAAATCCGTTGCAAAAGGAATCAAGAATGTAAAGGATTCTGTTAAATACAGCCTTTTTGAAAGTAGTAACCTTTTTGAAGATATGGGCTTCATATACCTCGGACCGGTAAACGGACACGACCTTGAAGAACTTGAAGAAGTAATGAGAATGGCAAAAACATACGATGAACCCGTTTTCATTCATGTCAAGACCGTAAAGGGGAAAGGTTATGCTCCTGCGGAGAACAATCCCGGTGAGTATCACGGAATATCACGGTTTGATATTGAAACAGGAAATCCGGAGGTTTCTGCGGACAGATGCTTTTCCACTGTTTTCGGACGTGAACTTGTAAGAATTGCAGGAAATGACAGGCGTATTACTGCAATTACAGCCGCCATGAAGTATGGTACAGGACTTCAGGAATTCTACGGTCGTTTTCCTGAACGTTTCTTTGATGTGGGAATTGCCGAGCAGCACGCTGTTACATTTGCAGGAGGTATGGCGGCAATGGGACAGATTCCTGTTTTTGCCGTGTATTCATCATTTCTGCAAAGAGCATACGATCAGCTTGTGCATGATATTTCCATCGGAAATCTTCATGTCGTTCTTGGAATTGACCGTGCAGGAATAGTAGGAGAGGACGGGGAAACTCATCAGGGACTACTTGATGTTCCGATGCTTACTACTATCAAAAACACGACTATTTATTCACCGTGCTGCTATTCAGAGCTTGCAGACTGCATGAAGCAGGCGATTTATGAAGATAAGGGGATCGCAGCTGTCAGATATCCGAGAGGCGGCGAGCCGGCAGCCTACGAAAGCGGATATCTTTCAACAGACCATGTTTTTGTAAGCCGTGGAAGCAGTGATATTCTTATTATAACATACGGACGTATTTTCAGCGAGGCAATGAAGGCACAGGAAGTTCTTGCTTCCGAAGGAATAAACTGTGATATTCTGAAGCTGACAAAAATCTGGCCGCTTGCTGATAATCTTGCAGATGAAATATCGGATTATAAAAAAATTGTATTTTTCGAGGAGAGCATGGACAGCGGAAGTATTTCCGAAAAGGTTGCTGATATTCTCGCTGAATCCGGTTTCAGAGGTGAGTATACCAGTGTTGCGGCAAGAGGCTATATAAAACAGGCATCTGTACAGGAATGTCTTGACGAAATCGGACTTACAGATGATAAAATGGCGGAATTAATCAGGAAAGGGTGCAGATAAAATGGCAAGACTTGACTGTGTTCTTGCTGCAAGAGGAATTGCTCCCAGCCGGAGCAGTGCAAAGGAAATGATACTTTCCGGAGCTGTGACTGTAAATGGAAAATCTGTCACTAAGCCATCTGCCGAGATATCTGACAGTGATGTTGTGGCATCATCGGTACAGCAGATTTATGTCGGCAGAGGAGCTTTAAAGCTTGAAAAAGCGGCGGAAGTCTTCAATCTCAGTTTCGAGGGAAAGATATGCCTTGATATAGGTGCTTCTACCGGTGGATTCACGGACTTTATGCTCAGGAATGGTGCTGCAAAGGTATATGCTGTTGATGTCGGAAGTGATCAGCTTGCGGAATCACTGAGAGCTGACAGACGAGTTGTCAGCATGGAAAAAACAGATATACGCACTGTTACGACTGACGATCTGGGTGGCCCTGTTGATTTTATCTGTACAGATGTTTCATTCATTTCACTGAAGATGATTCTTCCGAAAATATATGAACTGCTGAAGGACGGCGAAACAGCTGCTGTGCTTATAAAGCCTCAGTTTGAAGCTGGAAAGAGCAATATCGGCAAGCATGGCATCGTTAAGGATATGAAGGTTCATGTCAATGTTCTTGCTGATATTGACAGATTTGCAGCAGAGCTTGGTCTTGTTCCGGAAGGCTTTTGTTTTTCACCGATAAAAGGCGGAAGCGGAAATATCGAATATCTGATGAAGGTTAGAAAAAACATCGGAAATCGTGTTTTGTGTGATTTTAAGGAGCTTGTATCCGATTCATTCAAAAATCTATAAGGAGTTAATATGAAAGCAGCGTTATATCCTAATTTTCAGAAAAAGAATGCTCTACCGTGTGCAAGAGAAGTATGTGATATACTCTGCCGGGAGGGAATAGATGTCTGCGTAAGCGGAGATTTCAGACAGGAATTTTCCGACAAAAAAGGAATCATATTCGAGGATATAGAGGAATCAGCCAGAACAGCAGATTTTGTCATTGCCATAGGCGGTGACGGAACTATACTCCGATGTGCAAAGCTTCTTACCGGAACAGATACGAAGCTTCTTGGAATCAATACCGGAACACTCGGATTTATTGCAAGTCTTGAGGCTGATCAGCTGGATAAACTCAGCCTGCTTAAAACAGGAGGATATGAGATATCTGACAGAATGACGCTTGATCTCGTCCTGCACCGTAAGACAGGGGATGTTATTTATACTGCTCTCAACGAGATATCTGCAAGGTCAGGGAGCTTCCGTATATGTGATTTCGAGGTTTATTCTGATAATTATCTTGTAGGAAAATATCGTGCTGACGGAATACTTTTCAGCACACCTTCCGGATCTACGGCGTATGCACTTTCTGCCGGAGGACCGATTATTGAGCCGGATCTTGAATGTATTGAAATGACACTGATATGTCCACATTCGTTGTTTTCACGGACAACCGTCTTTGCTGCCGGAAGAAAGCTACGATTGACAGATCGTACATCAAATGGTGAAAGCATGGTTGTATGTGTGGACGGAGAAATTTATTTCAAGCTTCATGAAAATGAGTCTATTGATATACAAAGGGGACGCTATAACATAAAATTTGTTAATCTTATAGGAAATTCATTCCATGAATCATTATGTAAAAAGCTGTGTAAACCACTAAAATAAGGAGAAGTTATGAAAAATCGCAGGCAGGAATCAATACTTGAAATCATATCAACCCGACCGGTTTCTACTCAGGAGGAGCTTATGTTACTTCTGGAGCAGAAAAATATAAAAACAACGCAGGCAACACTTTCCCGTGATATACAGCAGCTTTCACTTGTAAAGCAGAGGGATGAATCCGGTACAGTGAGGTATATGCTGCCTGTTTCTGCTGTCAAGGAAAAAACATTTTTTCAGGAAGCAGTTCTGTCGGTAGACTATGCCATGAATACGATAGTTCTGAAATGCCGTGCAGGAATGGCTCAGGGAACGTGTGCGGCGATAGATTCTGTGAATCATGAGGGGGTTGTTGGAACAATAGCTGGCGACGACACTATTTTTATACTTGTCAGAACCGAAGCTGACGTCAGGAGGCTTCTGAAAAAATTCAGGAGCGAGCTTTTTCCGGGGAGATGATTCTAAAGAATGCTGAAGGAAATATATATACAGAATCTTGCAGTAATCCGTGAGGCTGTTATTCCGCTGAATGGCAGTCTGAATATCTTTACTGGTGAAACCGGTGCTGGAAAATCAATTCTGATAAACGGGATAAATGCTGTTTTAGGTCAGCGATGTACAAAGGATATTGTCCGTACCGGATGTGATAAAGCTGTAATCACAGCACTTTTTACAGATATTTCTGAGGAAACTGCAGCCAGACTTGACGAGCTTGGCGTATCCCATGAAAATAACGAGCTTACCGTTACTCGTGAGATAAGTGCTGACGGCGGAAGTGTTTCAAGAGTAAATCACCGTACAGCTTCTGCGTCGCTTCTCAGGGAAATAGGAAGTATGCTGATTAATATACATGGACAGCATGATAATCAGGTGCTTCTGGACAGTGAAAAGCACCTGCATATTCTTGATGATTTCGGTGGAGATAATACTCTCCTTGACGCATATCGCGAAACCTTCAGAGAGCTTCAGCAGACAGCGAGAAAGCTTGGTGATATGAAAAGACAGGAGCAGTTCAGAATCGAGAGAAGCAGATATCTCAATGAAATTATAAGCGATATCGGTGAACTGGAACTTGAAGAAAATGAGGACGAGGTTCTGGAACAGGAATACGAAACAGCCAGAAATTCTGAAAAGACTATCGTTGCCCTGAAAAGTGCCGTACAGGCTATCACCGGAGAAAACGGTGCAAATGATATTATTATTTCGGCAGAGCACGATATATCTGGATTTACTGATGGTATACCTGTTCTGAATGAATTGTATGAAAGGCTCTCGGCTGCAGAAATAGAGCTTGCAGATATTGCTTCGGAGCTTGAAGCTCTTTCCGAAAAGATTGAACTTGACGGTCAGAGACTTGATTATCTTGAAGAACGTCTTGGCAATATCAATAAACTTAAAAGGAAATATGCTCAGGATTGTTCAGGACTTATAAAGATGTATAATGATGCCTGTGCAGAGCTGATGCGGCTTGACAGTTCACTCGGAGAGATTGAAAAGCTCAGTAGCCGCAAGGATGAATTACTGAGGATTGTTACAGATCAGGCAAGACAGCTTTACGATTATCGTGAAGAAACGGCAAAGAAATTTGCTGATTGTGTTACATCAGAGCTTGAATTCCTGAATATGGCGGGAGTTGTCATCAAGGTTCGTCATGAAAAGGGAAAGCTTACTGCCAATGGAATGGATAGCATAGAGTTCCTTATTTCAGCGAATAAAGGTGACGAGCCGAAGCCGATATCGAAGATTGCATCCGGAGGAGAGCTTTCCAGAATCATGCTTGCACTGAAAAGTGTTATTGCTGACAAGGATAGTATCCCGACAATGATCTTTGATGAAATAGACACAGGTGTAAGCGGAAAAGCGGCACAGAAGATCGGTATAAAGCTTCGTGAGATCGGAAGGGGGCGTCAGGTTATATGTGTTACTCATCTTTCTCAGATTGCAGTTATGGCTGATAATCACCTTATGATTGAGAAAAAAATAACAGGAGATCGTACAGAAACGAATGTTACCCGGCTTGATCTTGACGGAAGAATCTCTGAAATTGCGAGGATTATGGGTGGTGAAAATCCAAGTCAGCTCATGCTGGATAACGCAAGAGCAGAGATTGAAAAAGCGGCAAATTTACAGTAACGGATGTGATAGCTTTGAATATATACTCGACAAGACACGGACAGACTGATTTCAATAAGGCTGAGATTATACTCGGCACAACTGATATTGAGCTTAATGAGACGGGATTGCTTCAGGCAGAGGAACTCGCCGAAAGGATCGCAGAAATGAGCTGCATTGATATTATAATTTCGTCTCCGATGAAAAGAGCGCTGAAAACAGCAGGAATTGTTTCAGAAAAAACAGGAATTCCTGTAATGACCGACGAAAGATTTCGTGAATGGAATTACGGCAGATACGAAGGAAAGTCACGCTTTACGGATGGATTTTCAGAAAATAAGGTGAATTTCGGTGTGAGAATGGGAGAAACCGGTGAATCCTTACTTCAATTGTCACATCGGGTATTTTCTGCTATTGACGATATTATCAGGAAGTTTGAAAATAAAAATGTACTCGTCGTGAGTCATGGCGGTGTATGCAGGGTTATCGAGATGTATTTTCATGATATGACCACTGAAGAATATTCGGGGTGGTTCATGGAAAATTGCGGTATTATACATTATTCAACCGAAGAAGGCGGGAAGAAGCTATGAAAATAGGAGTAGATTACTATCCGGAGCAATGGGATATTTCGCTCTGGGAAAAAGATGCAGAAATGATGATGCAGGCAGGCGTGAAAATTGTCAGGATCGGTGACGCTTCGTGGTCAATGACCGAGCCGAAGGAAGGCGAATATGACTTCCGGAATTTTGATGACATTATGAGGATATTCAAGAGACATAATATAGAGGTGGTTATTGGTATTCCTTCAAACTGTCCTCCTATGTGGATGTATAAGTCACATCCTGAGATTATCCGTACTGACTGTAATGGAAGAAGAATAAAGACTGAACAGAAAAATCAGATGTGTATAAATTCTCCGGTGTATATTGATTATGTAAAGAAGCTGACAGAACGCATGGCTCGCAGATATGGCTCTGATACAAATGTAGCAGGCTGGCAGATAACTGACGGAACTGAGCTTAAGCCATGCGGATGTGATGTCTGCACGGAAAAATTCAGAGCATGGCTTATTGATAAGTACGATACTCTGGAAAATATAAACATTGCTCTTGGAAGTCGATACGGTGATATTTCGTACATCCAGCCGCCTCTGGAATCCCATGAACTCCGGCAGAATCCTGCACTTTCCCTTGAATATTCACGTTTCTGTTCTGAGAGTATGTTCAAATTTGTAAAAGAAATGTTGACTATAATCAAACGTGAAGCACCGAGAGCCAAAGTGACTGCAAATATTTGTCATTCGGATTGTAATTCGCATTTGTATAAGATGTTTGATGGGCTTGATTTTGTTTCATGCAGCAGTTATCCGCTTCACAAGAACTCTGATACCAGCAGATATGATTCATTTTTCCTTGATCTCATTAGAGGTATAAACGGACGAAGCTTCTGGGTTATGGAACAACACAGTGATTCCGAATGGGATTCTCTGCCGATGATTCCGGCTTCAAAGCCAGGACAGCTTTCAGGATATGCTTTTCAGGCGATTGCTCATGGTGCCGATAATATACTTTTCTATCGCTGGAGAAGTGCAGTTTCCGGTTCCGATATGTTCCGGTGCGGATTGATAGATCACAGCGGCATTCCGGGACGCCGTTACTATGAATTTTCCGAATTCTGCAAAACAGTATCGGGTATAAGTGTTCTTGACACAACAGAGCTTGTTTCGGATATTGCGATACTGTATAATCCTGAAAACGAATGGGCATTCAGGATAGAGCCGCAGACAGAGGGATTTGATTATGAAGAACAGCTGAAAAAATTCCATACTGCCTTTTCAGGATACGGAGCAAATGTAGATATAGTTTCTCCTTCTGCTGACCTTTCATCTTATAAAGCAGTGATAGCTCCTGCAATGTATATTCATAAAAAATCGGCAGCCGAAAATATTTACCGATATGTCATAAACGGCGGAACACTTGTGCTGACCAGCAGAAGTGGTGTGAAGGATGCGAACAATAATTGCTTTATGGATACGCTTCCCACGGTATATAAGGAACTGATCGGTGCTGAAGTAACGGAATGTGATCCTATTGGTAATAGTGAGCAGACGATTATAGATTTTGCAGGAAATCAGTTTGTATGTCACCAGTGGTGTGATGTTCTTCGTCTGACGACTGCGAAGGCATACGCTGAGTATAACGACAGCTATTATAAATGCAGTCCGGCTGTAACCATGAACAGATATTGCAGCGGAATTGCTTATTATGTAGGAACAGTATGTCATGATGATTTTTATAAAAGTCTTGCCGGAAACATCATGCGGCAGACGGGGATTCCACGTCTTAAGGGACTTCCTGCCGGTGTGGAAGTAACAACACGCACTAATGGGCTGAATGATTTTATTTGTTTCTTCAATAATTCCGCTAATGAGGCGATTATAAGCCTTCCGAAGTCCATGTATAGTATAATCGAATCAATAGGCAAGGATCAGATCGTTCTAAAACCATATGGATTTGACATTGTGAGAAAGTAGGTGCAGAATGAGAATAGTTCTTCAGAGAGTAACGTCAGCGTCTGTAAGGGTTGACGGAGAGCTTACGGGAAGCATCGGAAACGGATATCTTGTTTTGTTCGGAGTAGGTAAAGAGGATACGGAGGCTGACTGCCGGAGATTAGCCGATAAGATTATAAATCTACGGATATTTTCTGATGAAAACGACAAGATAAACCTTTCTCTCAGTGATGTCGGTGGAGAGCTTCTGGTAGTACCGCAGTTTACTCTTTACGCAGACTGTCGTAAAGGAAACCGTCCCAACTTCATTCAGGCGGCAAGTCCGGATGAGGCGAACAGATTATACGAGTATTTTGTTGATTACTGCCGGAGTAAAGGACAGCATACTGAAACAGGAATGTTCGGAGCTGACATGAAGGTAGAGCTTCTCAATGACGGACCTTTTACAATTGTATTGGAATAATTTCACGTTTTATGGAGATAATATCAGGGCAGTACCGCTATATGTAGTACTGCCTTTAATTTATTGACTGAAACAGGTGTTAGAAGATATGATGAGGTGGATGTATGGTACAGAAACGTGCAGAATCCGGAATAATTATTCTTGCAGCGGTATTTTTTTTCATGTTTTTAGCGATTGTAATAAAATATTATCAAATCGGTACCGAAAAGAATGTTGCAGCTGTATTTCAGAGCTCTGTCGTTGAGATAAATGTGGACAGTGCTCAGGGAACTATATATGACAGGAATATGCAGCCACTTGTAAATGCGGAAAAATGCTGGTATGCTGCAATTGTTCCTTCAGTTACTGATAAGGAAGAGTTTCTTCAATATATGTGTGATAAAACGGAGTTTTGCACCAAATATGAATCGGGTGAAGCATTTGTAGTCGAATGTAGTGAGAACACGCCGGAAAGTGAAGGAGTAACTGTATTTGAAAGTGCGGTAAGATATCCGGAAAAGCAGCTTGCTCAGCATATAATCGGCTATACATCGGGGGAGTCAGGGGTTTCAGGTCTTGAATATGCCTATGATAAGATTCTGCGTGGGGATTTCGGCGAAAACAAGGTGACATATTATGCTGACGGTTCAGGGAGAGTTCTTGTTGGTGACGGAAAAACCGTACAGCGGAGCGATGCACATTTGAGTGGTATAGTAACAACGCTTGACAGTCGAATTCAGGAAATATGTGAGAAATACGGAGCTACCATAGAGAAGGGGGCAATAGTCTGTGCGGATGCAGAAACAGGGGATATTCTTGCATCTGTTAGTTTTCCTGATTATTCTCCTGACGCTCTTGATGAAGCTCTTGACGATGAAAGAAGTCCGCTTATAAACCGTGTTCTATATTCTTATGGAGTAGGATCAATATTCAAGCTTGTTACAGCCTGCGAGGGGATAAACGAAGAAAGTACCGGATATATATATGAGTGTACCGGCGAAACAGAGATAGAAGGACAGCATTTCAACTGTCATAAATCTGACGGACATGGTATTCAGGATATGATGGATGCCATGACGGAATCATGCAACACATACTTTATAGATCTTAGCCGTAGCTTTGATGTAGTGGATTTCCGGAATCTTGCAGCCAGTCTTGGCTTTGGAAAGGAGAATCATCTTTGTTATGGAATAGAGGGGGCAGCCGGAGTTCTTCCGACTGTTAAAGAACTTGCCGTTCCCGCAGAGCTTGCAAATTTTTCATTCGGACAGGGAAAGCTTACAGCTACTCCATTGCAGATAACGCAGCTTTCGTGTGCGATAGCAAATGATGGAAAAATGCCGGTTCTTCGGCTTGTGAAGGGGATTACTCTTGACGGGATAAACGTTGAAAATGAAAAGCCGTATCAGATATCCCGGGTGATAAGTGAAGAAACTGCAAAGAAGCTGAAAATAATGATGATATCGGCGGTCAGCAATAATGAACTTTCAAATGCGAGAACTGAATATACAACTGTCGGTGCAAAAACTTCTACGGCACAGACAGGACGTTATGATGAGGAAGGAAAAGAATATTGCCATGGATGGATAACAGGTTTTTTTCCGGCATATAAACCTGAATATGTCCTGACAATTCTTGTAGAGGATGGTGGATACGGAAATGACGCAGCAGCTCCGGTGTTCAGAGATATAGCAGATGAAATAATGAAAAAAAGCAGATAATTCCAATATTTTTTTATGTATTACAGTATTAATGCACGAAAATTATGAAAATCCTCTGATTTGATAAAATCCTCTTGCTTTTTATGGCATATAGTGGTATAATATATGTATTACTTTCCGGTAATGGCTATGGGAAGGGTTCCCTGCAAAAATCCGGTTAAACAGTGAATGGAGGAAAATGAATATGTTATCTGATATCGAAATTGCTCAGAACGCCAAAATGAAGAAAGTGGCTGAAATTGCCGCTGGTCTTGGCATCGACGAAAATGATATTGAGCCTTATGGTCACTATAAGGCAAAGCTGACAGAGGGACTTTTTTCAAAGCTTGCTTGTAAAAAAGACGGAAAACTTATTCTCGTAACTGCAATTAATCCTACTCCTGCCGGAGAAGGAAAGACAACAGTCAGCGTTGGTCTTGCTGAGGCAATGGGAAAAATTGGTAAAAATGCCGTTCTTGCCCTCAGAGAGCCTTCACTCGGTCCTGTTTTCGGAATGAAGGGCGGAGCTGCCGGCGGCGGATACGCACAGGTTGTTCCTATGGAAGATATAAATCTTCACTTTACCGGAGATATGCACGCAATTACTGCTGCAAATAACCTTCTCTGTGCAATGATTGATAATCATATTCAGCAGGGAAATGAGCTTGGCATTGACCAGAGAAGAATCATGTTCAAGAGATGTCTTGATATGAACGACCGTGCACTCAGAAATATCGTTGTAGGTCTTGGCGGAAAGACAAATGGTGTTCCCCGTGAGGACGGCTTCAATATTACTGTTGCATCAGAGATAATGGCTATTCTTTGCCTCGCTACTGATATTTCAGACCTTAAGAAAAGACTTGAGAACATTCTGGTTGGTTATACTTATAGCGGAGAACCAGTATTTGCACGTCAGATCGGTGCCTGCGGAGCTATGACATCACTGCTCAAGGACGCACTCAAGCCCAATCTTGTTCAGACGCTTGAAAACAATCCTGCACTTATTCACGGCGGACCTTTTGCTAATATTGCTCATGGCTGTAATTCTATCAGAGCTACAAAGCTTGCACTTAAGCTTGGCGATTACTGCATTACAGAAGCTGGATTCGGCTCTGATCTTGGTGCAGAGAAATTCTTTGATATCAAGTGCCGTTTCGGCGGACTTTCACCTGACTGTGTAGTTCTTGTTGCAACAATCAAGGCACTTAAATATAACGGCGGTGTTCTTAAGAACGATCTTGCCAAGGAAAATATGTGGGCACTTGAAAAGGGAATCGTAAACCTCAGAGTTC
Organism: Ruminococcus sp.; assembly: GCA_045587105.1. Lineage (GTDB taxonomy): Bacteria > Bacillota > Clostridia > Oscillospirales > Ruminococcaceae > Ruminococcus. The sequence goes on along the minus strand of JAZNBR010000067.1, from coordinate 2,235 downwards.
ACATTGAAAATATGCACAAGTATCATGTTCCGGTAATTGTTGCTATCAACAGATTCCATACTGATACAGATGAAGAAGTTGAATTTGTAAGAAACTTCTGTGCTGAAATGGGCGTAGAAGTTTCAATGTGCGAAGTTTTTGCCAAGGGCGGTGAAGGCGGTACTGATCTTGCTGAAAAGGTATGTGAGACAATAAAGTTCTGTTCAGAGAACGGCTCCGGTTTCAGACCTCTTTACAGCACAGAGCTTTCAATCAAGGAAAAGATTGAGACTGTTGCCAGAGAAATCTACCGTGCTGACGGTGTAGTATTTACAGCTCAGGCTGAAAAGGCAATCAAGGAGATCGAAGGAATAGGTTTCCGTGATCTTCCTGTATGTATTGCAAAGACACAGTATTCACTTTCAGATAATCCTGCTCTTCTCGGAAAGCCTAAGAATTTCAAGATTACTATCCGTGATGCAAAGCTGTCATCAGGTGCCGGATTCGTTGTAATCTACACAGGCGATATCCTTACAATGCCCGGACTTCCTAAGGCTCCCGCCGCACTGAATATCGACTGCGATAATGAAGGTAACATTTCAGGACTTTTCTGATATGATAAGAATAAAAACAAATTCTCCGGAGGAAACTATCAGGGTGGCTGAAAAACTCGGCTCCCAGATAGGTGCCGGTGATATAATCGTATTCAAAGGCGGTCTTGGTGCTGGAAAAACAACGTTTACACGCGGACTTGCGTTAGGTCTTGGTATGAAGGATGTTGTATCCTCTCCGACATTCGCACTTGTAAACGATTATCGTGGGGATAAGATTACACTCTATCATTTTGATATGTACCGCATCAACTCAGAAGAAGATCTTGAATCCACAGGATTCTATGATTATCCGTTTGAGGAAAATGCTGCTGTTATAGAATGGTCAGAGAATATCAGTGAATTTCTTCCGGAAAATACGATATATATTTCTATCAACAGACTAAGTGAAAACGAACGTGAAATTATTATAGAGGATGGTGGGCGATTTGCTGATTCTTGGAATTGATACATCAGGAAAAACAGCATCTGCTGCACTCTTTGACACCGAAACGGAAGTTTTTATTGCCCAGAGTACAATATATACGCAGAAAACTCATTCTCAGGTAATAATGCCGATGGTAAAGGCTGTAATAGCTCAGTCCGGTAAGAAAATGGAGAATCTTGGAGCTGTTGCAGTTGCTGCCGGTCCCGGATCGTATACAGGTCTGAGAATAGGAGTGGCGGCAGTCAAGGCAATGTGCTTCGGACTTGGTATAAAATGCTGCGGAGTTTCTACTCTGGAAGGGCTTGCCTGCAATAATATCTCTTACAAAGGGAATATATGTGCAATAATGAAGGCAAGAGGTGATCTCGTCTACTGCTGTACATACAAAAGTGACGGATATAGCATCGAGCAGACAAGTGCAGAGGAGATTATTTCCCGTGACGCTCTTGCCGAAGTACTTGCACTCAGGTGCGAAGAAACACTGTTGTGCGGCGACGCTGCTGCGGATTTTTTTACTGATTATCGTTCCCCCATGCTGATAATTGCTCCACCGCAGGGACGCTTGCAGAATGCTGTCGGAATATGTCTTGCCGGAGCGTCAAGGCGTCTTGTTGATCCGGAGCAGCTGGAGGTTTCGTATCTTCAGAAGGTCAAGGCAGAAAAGGATTTAGAAGAAAAAAATAAACCGGAGGAATTATAATGATAGCAATCGGATGTGATCATGCAGGTGTTGAAATAAAAAAAGCGATCATTGAAGCACTGTCTGTAAATGGATATGAATTCAAGGATCTCGGAACAGACGGAGAGCCTTGCGATTATCCTGTTGTTGCAGAAGCTGTATGCGGACTTGTGACTTCAGGAGAATGCGAGAAGGGAATACTCATCTGCGGAACTGGAATCGGTATGTCAATGGCTGCGAATAAGATTAACGGAATAAGAGCAGCACTTTGTTCAGATTCATTTTCAGCACGTTTTACCCGTCTGCATAATGATGCAAATGTAATGTGCCTTGGTGCAAGAGTTCTTGGTTCAGGACTCGCCTGCGAGCTTGCAGAGATATTCTTGTCAACCGGCTTTGAAGGCGGACGTCATCAGAGAAGAATTGATCTTGTAACAGCTATTGAAGAAAAGAATAGAAAATAAATACAATCCCCTGAATGTGCAATTCAGGGGATTAATTGTTTAGATATTATCAGAAAAAGCTGAGAAGTTCATTTC
>JAZNBR010000066.1:0-67122 GCA_045587105.1 Ruminococcus sp. | reverse complement strand
GTACCCTTGTACTGATTTCTGCCGTTGCCAACGCTGAATGTGTCGCCGGCTGCGGAATCAGTATTAAGTGAAGGTACCTTCGGAAGCATCGTAATGCACATGACTGCTGCTGTAAAAATGCTTGCTAATTTACTTTTCAGTCTCATTATTGATCATTCCTTTCGTAAAATATAAATGGTACATAATTTGCTGATACAAAGTCGGTTCCCCACCCGATTTACACCAGCTTCTGTAACCATTTTATTACATTTTCGTGAACAATTCAAGTCGTATGTTGCGAAAAATTCACAAATCAATCATTTTTTGCGGAAAATAAAACAGGGATTCCCAACCGCAAAAAGTCGGAAATCCCATGTATTATAGCCTTTTTCGTGGATTAAGACCGTAAACCGGTTATAATTTTAAACCAAAAGATTGTGTATTCGGTTTATTATTTTAATTTTATACAATTAATCGGACAGCCGCAAGGGCTGTCCCTACAACCGGCTACATATAATTTTCCTGTATAATAATTTTAATCCGTCCCGTCAGGGACACCACAATCTAAAAGCTAATGGCTAACGGCTCAATCAAGCATTAAATCCGCCTGATGTATCTCTGTAATCATTGACTTTATCAGCTTATCCTCAAAAAGTCGTTCTCCCCTGTACTCCAGATTATGAACGGACTCCTCTGCCCTGTAAGCGTATGACTTCGCAGCTCCGGCATCCTTCTTCACATAGAGGAAATACGCCGCAATAACACGCATTGCATTTGCGTCCTTGTCGCCGTGAAGCTGTTCGCTCAGCATACCGTAGAAATAATCAGCACGCGGCTTGTTGAGCTTCACCGCTGAATAATAATACAGCAGATTATAATATACCAGCGACCACGCAAAGAGATATTCCGTCGGCTTGTTGATATAGTCCATATTTACCGCCTTTTCCATCGAGAAGATAACTTCCTCTGTGCCGGCTATGTCGTCATCCCAGAGCTTTTTCATGAACTCGTACACCAGATAGATTATCATATCAGACGGCTTCTCCCCGAAGCTCCGGTGGTCGGGAACGTCAATTTCATCGAAGGTACAGCCGTTTTTCAGCTGTGTGGTTATCTCCGCAGTCTTTTTATTCAGAGGTGACGACCGCTTTTTTACCGCCTTGACAAGAAATACAAAATACGATGCAATAAATATGACAAACCACAGTCCTATCCCAAGAAAAAAGGCTGTTATCTGCCTGTCAATCGTCTCGTTTTTCCACAGACCTGTCATCAGAATGTTGTATACTATACATATTATAATATTAATAATCATTTCCAGTACGAACGTGACAACAGCGTAGAAATCCTCCTTTTCCTCACGATTCATGCGAAGCTCGCATATCGGGGAAAAACCGACACTGCTGTATCCGCCGGATTTCGTCCAGCTGAACGTCATATACCGGAAAAATGCGACATGAAATCCGGATAATTTCCCGACAATGAATTTCACCAGCCCCATTAAGCCGGAAACTGCCGGAATTCCGATAAAAATACCCAGAAGAAACAGCATTATTCCCATGATTATAACTCCTTATTCAGCTATTAGCCTTTAGCCATTAGCTTATTGTGTCCCTTCGGGACGGATTTAAATTATTATGCCGGAAATTTATATGAAACCGTTTGTAGGGACGACCATTGGTCGTCCGCAGAACTGTCCGAATAACGTAAAATATCCGATGAAATACAATGGGCGGATGATATCCGCCCCTACTAAAGGCTAACGGCTAAAAGCTCAATCAAGCATTAAATACTGCTCCGCCTCTTTGATAAGCTTCACGTCCACAAGAGCGTCCGTAATTGTGCCTGTATCCGTGAATTCCTCGGAAAAAATCTTGCCTTCCTCTCTGATTCTTCCGGCAAAGCCTGCCTTTGCGTAGGGAATAAGAAGCTTCATCCGTCTCGCTGTCACGGGCAGATTCTTCACGATACATTCAAGCAGTCTGTCAAAGCCGTGATGCTCCCTTGCACTCACAAGAACAGTCCTGTCGTCCTCAAATATCGTATCTGCGTCCAATGCGATATCAAGCTTGTTCATGACATTGATTTTCGGGATATCTCCGCACCCCAGTTCAGCAAGAAGCTTTTCCGTTACCTCTGCCTGTTCCTGTCTTTCAGGAGAGGACAGATCCTGCACATTCAGAATTACATCCGCAGAAGCCGCCTCCTCCAGCGTGGACTTGAACGCTTCCACAAGATTATGCGGAAGTCTGCGGATAAGCCCTACTGTATCAATGAGCATTACGCTCCGTCCGTCGGGAAGCTCTATCGACCGTGACGTGATGTCAAGCGTTGCAAAAAGCTTGTTTTCGGCAAGAACTCCGGCATCCGTCAGAGCATTCAGAAGCGTGGATTTTCCGACATTCGTATAGCCGACTATCGCTGCACAGAGTACGCCGTCCTTCTTTCTCCGTGAGCGTGAAAAGGTACGGTGCTTTTTCAGCTCCTCAAGCTCCTCCTCAAGGTAGGAAATACGCTTGCGGATGTGCCGCTTGTCCGTTTCAAGCTTCGTTTCACCGGGACCTCTCGTTCCGATTCCGCCGCCGAGACGTGACAGTGCAGTTCCCATGCCGATAAGTCTCGGCAGACGGTACTTCTGCTGTGCAAGCTCGACCTGAAGCTTACCTTCCTTCGTTCGTGCACGCTGAGCAAAAATGTCAAGAATCAGCGTAGTGCGGTCGATTACCCTCACTCCGAGAATATCCTCTATGTTTCTCACCTGTACTCCCGACAGCTCGTGGTCGAAGATTACAAGCTCTGCACCGAGAGTCTCAAGCTGCTCTCCGAGTTCCTCAAGACGTCCGCTGCCCATGCACGTTGCCGGATCAAATGACGGACGCTTCTGTATGACAGTTCCCACAACCTCAGCCTCAGCGGATAACGCAAGCTCCTCCAGTTCGCGGATTGAAGCCTCAGCATCGAATTCTCCCGTATCCACGCACGCAAGGACAGCCGGAACAGGGATATTTTCAGTTTTATTTTCGTACATCAGGATTCCTTTCCGATACCGGCAATGAGTTCTTTTATCTCATCCGGTGTAAAGACGTATTTTTTTCCGCAGAAGTGACATCCGACCTCGGTATCCTTTCCCTCTGCGACAATTTCTGACAGCTCCTCCTCGCCGATGCTTATGAGGACTTCCTCTGTTCTCTCACGACTGCAGTCGCAGTAATACACAGGCTCCGCAGTATCGAGGACATTGGGTTCAAGACCGTCAAGAAGCATACCAGCGATTTCCTCCGGAGTCACGCCGTCGTCGAAAAGCCTCGATACAGGCGGCATTTTTGCGATATTCGCCTCGATGATATCAATGCACTTCTCATCGGCAAACGGCAGAAGCTGGACTAAAAATCCGCCTGCCGCCTTCACAGTGAGGTCAGGATTTACAAGTACTCCGAGACTGCACACTGTCGGAATCTGCTCGCTTGATGCGTAATATGTTGCAATATCCTCGGCGATTTCTCCCGATACAAGCGGAATCACACCGACATAAGGCTCTTTGAGTCCGAGGTCACGGACAACGGAGAGATTTCCGTCCGTGCCGACTGCTCCTCCCACGTCAAGCTTTCCCTGAGCGTTGAGAGGAATCTCAACCACCGGATTGCTCACACAGCTTTTCACGTTGCCCCAGCTGTCCGCAACGGCTGTCAGCTGTCCGGCTGGACCGCCGCCATTTATACGGAGAGTAATAGTATCACTCTCGCCCTTGAGCATATATCCCATGAGGGAAGCTGCAATTGTCAGACGTCCGAGAGCCGCCGTAACTACCGCCGAGCTCTGGTTTATCTTCTCTATTTCCGATACGATATCCTTTGCTTCAAGAACCTCAGCAAATGCCGAGCCGTCCGCTGATATCGCCCTGTACATTTTACCCATTTTTATCTGTCCTTTCTTTATACGAGCTATTAGCTTTTAGCTATTAGCCTTTAGCTTTTTGGTATCAGCTTCGCCGATGGATTGATTTAATTCGGAATTCGGAATTGGCACCAGCGGTGCCCCCGATTCACGGTATTACTCTGTCCGGTATGGTCAGTAAAAGCTCGCTCGCTTAACTCTTACGGAATCAAAATGTAGGGTGCGATGACCACATCGCACCATTAATATTCCGTTTAATTAATGGGACGTCGAGGACGCCCAGCGGAAGTGCCCTTGGGGTGCGCCGTCCCCTACAATTTATAACATTAAATTTCTTCCGTATGCGATAGCAGACTTTCGCTTTGTACAGAGGAATGTGCGTCAGCACACGGGAACGTGATTCGGGGGCACCGCTGGTGCCGGTGCAGCGTCACGCTTTTTATATAAATTACCGCCTTTGATTTCTTCCGTATGCGATAGCAGACTTTCGCTTTGTACAGAGTGAGTGCGTTTACGCACGGGAACGTGAACCGGGTGCAGCGTCACGCTGCCCGTTTCTGATACATCTCGCCGCATATACTATACGCTGAGTATTTTCAGCCGGAGCCTCAAAAGTATCATCACCGTACTTTGCAAGCACCTCGAAGCCTGTCTCCGCAAGAAGCTTTTCAAGCTCATCCTCGCTGTAAGCCTTCTCGGAAAAGCTGTCGGAGCTTCGCTCATACAGACCGTTTTCAAGCTCCTCAAAGAATTCAAGATTCATCCGCACCTCGTCAGTTTCCCTGTTCAGCGTGTTTTCCCAGACGCAGTAGATTCCCTCCGCTTCATAGGTAAACGTGTTGTCAGCAAGGATTTTCCTGTGCTTGTAGAGCGTATTCACGTCAAAGATGAAGAGTCCGTCCTGCTCTGAGAAGAAAGCCACACCCTCGAAAACCTTCCGCACGTCGTCAATAGACGGCAGGTGATTGATGCTGTCAAGTGCGCAGATTGTCACATCCACCGTGCCGAACATATCAAGCCGGCACATATCCTGACAGAGATACTGCACACTGCTTCCGCTTTCAAACTTCTTTTCCATGGCGATTCCGAGCATTTCCTCAGAGTTGTCAACTCCCACGACATCGTAGCCGAGACCAGCCATTACCTCCGAAATACTGCCTGTTCCGCAGGCAAGGTCAAGGAGGATATTCTCCTTTGTCACCTTGAATTTTTTTATTATCTCATTGAAATATTCTCCCCGCTTACGGTAGTCGATATTCGCCGTCAGCTTGTCGTAAAATCTCGCAAATGCACTGTATCCCGACATATTCTTTATTTCCTTTCTCCGGATCAGCTCTCCAGCGGAACATCCTCCGTTCCGAGCCACTCGTTATTTTCTCCGAGTAAAACACGTTTTCTTCCGGTAAGAATCTCTTTTCCGCCGTCATATTCATAGGAATCTATGAAGATTTCAGTTTCCTGCATATACTGAAGCTCACGGGAAACAGGCACAATCGCACTGCCCTCCCACTCGTAGACAATCTGCTCGTGTTCCACGGCACTTCCCTTTGAATAGAAGGTGAGCCTTTTGTTCACGCTGTCGGTATTCAGCAGATAACCTATCTTGTTCAGCTCATCCCAATCTATGAAATAACGCGAACTCAACTCCACAGCATTACGGAAATACTTTCCCGCAACATTCGGTGTTCCGATAGTTTCCGGCACGAATACATCGTCATAACCGTCGAAATCGAAGTCCGCAACAGTAAGCAACTCTGCCGGATCTTCGCCGTAAGCCTCTGCAAGTCTCAGAAGCTCTGTACAGTCAGTAAAAAGCTTCTCGACAGCAATTCCGCCGCTGACGCACACAACCCCGTCGCTCTCCACTCTGTAAGTAAATCCGTCCGCATCAATTGCCGGAATTGTTATCTCCTCCGGAATTTCAACGGTAGTCGTGGTTATCTCCGCAGTTGTTGTTTCTTCCGGAATTTCAGCCGCAGTTGTGGTGACTTCGGGAGCTGTCGTTTCCTCCGTAACAGCGGCTTCTGTTGTAGTCGCTTCAGATACTGTCGTTTCAGCCGGAGCGTCAGAAACAGCAGATTTTTCATTGCCTGAGCATCCGGACAACGCCGCCAATGCAATCAGAAAAATAACATATTTTTTCATTATTTCACCTTCCTGCAAGAACAGGCGGAAGTCGGTCGTGCTGACACAAAGCCTAACAACACATCTTTTCGGCAGAATTCCACGCATCCTGCGTTGAAAAATCCCGACATACGTCAGTATGCCTGCAATTTTCCGCCTTGTCTGCGTAAAATATCTGCACGAAAATCTGTGTATTATTTTAGTGTCAACACTCCCTGAATCCGCCTGTCATAATGTTTATACTATTTGTATACGGAAATCACGCATTTCCTTCTTCGATGTCCTTAGCCTTGCAGCACTTCTTGTACTTTTTGCCGCTTCCGCACGGACATGGATCATTATCCTTTATCTTCTTTGCCTTAGCCTGATTTCCGAAGCTTCCGTCGCCTGCACCGGCATTGGGAGCGTCAGGCTTTGCAACCTGTTCACGCTCAGGCATAGCGTCCTTTCTCACCTTTACGGTAAGGAGCATATGAATTGTATCCTCACGGATACTCTCAACCATTGCGTCGAACATCTCAAAGCCCTCGAAACGATACTCAATAACGGGATTCTTCTGACCGTACGAACGCAGACCGATACCCTTCTTGAGTTCCTCCATATCGTCGATATGAGCCATCCACTTTGTATCAACAACCTTGAGGAGGATTACACGTTCAAGCTCACGCATAATTTCCTCGCCGTATTCTTCTTCCTTAGCCTGATAGAGTTCGCCTGCCTTCTGGCTGAGAGCCTCAACGATATCTTCCTTTGTGACATCCTCGATTTCGTCCTCAGAAAAGTCAAGATCCTCAGGTCCGAGAAGCCAGCCGTTGAAATGTTCCTTGAGACCTGCGATATTCCATTCCTCCTTGACAGTCTCGTCAACGAGGTAAGTATCAACAGTAGTAATGATGAGATCCTCCATCATCTTGAGGATGCTTTCGTGGAGATCCTCGCCGTCAAGAACCTGTGATCTCTGCTTGTAGATGATCTCACGCTGTGTATTCATAACGTCGTCGTAGTTGAGGACGTTCTTTCTGATGCTGAAGTTGTTGCCTTCAACCTTCTTCTGTGAGGACTCGATGATCTTTGTGAGGAGCTTGCTTTCGATAGGCATAGTCTCGTCAACATTGAGAGTTCTCATCATATTTTCAAGACGCTCGCCGGCGAAGATTCGCATAAGATCGTCCTCTACGGAGAGGAAGAAGCAGCTTTCGCCCTCATCGCCCTGACGTCCTGAACGTCCGCGGAGCTGATTGTCGATACGTCTTGACTCATGACGCTCAGTACCGAGGATGTAGAGACCGCCGGCTTCCTTTACCTTTACAGCCTTTTCCTTTACCTCTGCGTTATACTTATCGTAGAGTTCACGGTAGAGCTTTCTTGCGTCAAGGATTTCCTGATTATCCGTATCAGCGTAGCCGATAGCCTCAGTGATGATTTCCTCAGGGATTTCACGCTTTCTGAGTTCAGCTCTTGCAAGGAATTCAGCGTTACCGCCGAGCATGATATCGGTACCACGTCCAGCCATGTTGGTTGCGATAGTTACGGCACCGTACTTACCTGCCTGAGCAACGATTTCAGCTTCCTTAGCGTGATGCTTAGCGTTGAGAACCTCATGCTTTACGCCCTTTCTCTTGAGCATAGCGGAAAGAAGCTCTGATTTTTCGATTGAAACGGTACCAACGAGGATAGGCTGTCCCTTGTCGTGGCACTCAATGATCTTGTCGATAATTGCGGAATACTTGCCCTTTTCAGAGCTGAATACCTGATCGTTATGGTCGATTCTGATAACAGGCTTGTTTGTAGGAATTGAGATAACGTCAAGCTTGTAGATTTCCTTGAATTCAGCTTCTTCTGTCATAGCTGTACCGGTCATACCGGAGAGCTTTGTATAGAGACGGAAGAAGTTCTGGAAGGTAATTGTAGCAAGAGTCTTTGATTCGCTCTTGATCTTTACGCCTTCCTTAGCTTCGATAGCCTGATGGAGACCGTCATTGAAGCGGCGTCCCATCATAAGACGTCCTGTGAACTCGTCAACGATAACGATTTCTCCGTCCTTTACAACGTAGTCGATATCGTTCTTCATAGTTCCGTTAGCCTTGATAGCCTGATTGATATGGTGCAGGAGCGTCATATTATCGGGATCCATAAGGTTCTCAATATTGAATGCAGCCTCAGCCTTCTTCACACCACGCTGTGTGATAGTAGCTGTCTTTGCCTTTTCGTCGATGATATAGTCAGCTGTCTCGTTGAGAGCGTCCTGATCTGCCTTGTCGTCCATTTCAACGACAGTTGTAGGAGTCAGAGTCTTTGCAAAGCGGTCAACGATAGCATAGAGATCGGTAGACTTGTCGCCTCGTCCGGAAATAATAAGAGGTGTACGGGCTTCGTCGATAAGGATGGAGTCAACCTCGTCCACGATAGCGAAGTTAGGCGGACGCTGAACTCTGTCCTCCTTGTGAGTAACCATGTTATCACGGAGGTAGTCGAAGCCAAGCTCGTTATTTGTAGCGTATGTAACATCGCATCTGTATGCCGCACGTCTCTGCTCGTTGGTGAGACCATGAAGGATACATCCTACTGTAAGACCGAGCCAGCGGTGAACCTTACCCATTTCCTCAGCCTGAGTCTTTGCGAGGTAGTCGTGTACAGTTACAACGTGAACGCCGAGACCTGAAAGTGCATTGAGGTAGGAAGCAACACACGCAACGAGAGTTTTACCTTCACCTGTTTTCATTTCGGCGATACGTCCCTGATGAAGAACGATAGCACCAATAATCTGAACGGGATAAGGCTTCTTTTCGAGAACTCGCCATGCAGCCTCTCTTACTGTGGCAAGGGCCTCAGGGAGGATATCGTCGAGAGTTTCGCCGTTCTCAAGCCTGTCCTTGAATTCCTGAGTTTTTGCCTTGAGTTCAGCGTCGGAAAGATTTCCGTACTCCTCCTCAAGTGCAAGTACTTTATTTTTAATAGGTTCGATACGCTTCAGTTCTCTGTTGCTGTAACCGTTAGCACCGAAAATTCCTTTGAATAAGCCCATTTGTATACCGCCTTTTCATGTTTTTAAATACATATTATATATTGTACAACAAATCTTAATATTTGTCAATACCTAATAATGCGTAATTCGTAATTGGCACCAGCGGTGCCCACGATACACGTTTTCGTGCGTAAATGTGAGACGGGTGCAGCGTCACGCTGCATTAAGAATTAAATCTGTCGTATGCCCTGTCGATATATTCCGACATACGTCTGTGATATTCCTCGTTATACGGAACAAAAAGATACGCCTCATCCTGAAATTCCTCGCAGTTGTAGCGTTCCTCGCCGAAGAAATCAAGTGCCATGCTGTCCACATCGGAGGGATAGCATGGATAATCGCCGTCGCTGTAAAAATCGTAGTAATATCCGGAAAATTCCCTGCCCTCATCGGTGAAAAGCTCCTTATTCAGCTCTCCGTCAAGCGATTTCACAAGGAAGCTCCGCACATCAAGGGAACCGTCTCTTATCTGGTCAAGCTCCTCCCCGAAGTACTCCGAGAATTCCTCGTTTATCATATCGTGAAGTATCATCCAGCGAAGGAAGGCTGATATATGATTGGCTCCGTTGATTTCCGGCAGATCAAGCTCCTTGTCCTCGATCTTTCCGGAGTGTTCCTCCACTGTATCGAGGATATCCTCAAAATTATCGGGAACATACGGCTTTCTGTCCGGATCAGCGGCATTCTTCACATCATCGCCCATTCGTGCGACAAGAGCCGCAGAACCGTTCTTCACTGCGAATCTGAGTTCTGTCTCAAAAAGCGGAACTACCTGATAGAACGTCACCTTCTCGCTGCCGGAGATATCGCAGTAACGTGATTCCTTTCCGGAATCCGACATTATGAGGATAACTCCACGGAAGCCGGACTGCTCCTCGAAGCCCTTTCCGTAGTCGATTGTATGTCCCCAGCTGAGCCATGTTTTTTCATCCGAAGCAAAATTTGCAATAAGGTCAAGCAGACGCACCGGCCAGAAATTGTCGTCTTCCTCGTCATCCGGTTTCCAGTACGGCGGCATAAAGAGGACAAGCTCGGCACGGTTTTCGTATTTTCCGCCCTTCTTGTCCTTTGTTTTCATGACATGAGCGCCCATTCCCGATGTAACAAGCGTAACATAGAGCTTTTTCCGGCTCGCAGGAATCACGTTTATACTGAGCTTAAGGAGCTGTTCGTCCGTATTCTGATAGAAATTGCTTACCGTTCCGAAATTATCGCTGATATGCTTCTCTATGAGCCGGAGCTGTTCCTCGGTGTAGATCTCCGGAGAGGCTGTTTTTTTTCTTTTTTCCGCCATAGTCAGACCTCCCGTCCGAGTATGATATCTGCGATATCCTGTGGTTTTTCAGCTATGAAATCGGCATTTTCGGCGATAAGCTCCGCACTTCCGCGGAATCCCCACGCACATCCGATGGAGATGATTCCGGCATTTTTGGCTGTGCGGACATCCACATTGCTGTCGCCTATCATGTACACCGTGTTGTCCTTTGGAAGTCCCTCAAGAAGCTCCCTTATCACAGCAGGATCCGGCTTTTTCGGTCTTTCGGGAGAGCTTCCGAGAACAGCGTAGAAGCCGGCTTCCGGAAGAAGTCCGGATATTATCTTCCGTGCGGCGTCCTGCGGCTTGTTCGTAGCGACTGCAAGTCTTACGCCTGCGTCCCTGAGGGCGGCAATCGTCTCGCTGATACCGTCATAGAGCCGTGATTTATTGAGATGACGGCTTTCGTATTCACTGCTGAAGCCCTTGTAAAGCTCATCGGCAAGATCTTTTCTGTCATCCGGCAAGGCTCTCCAGCAGAGCGTGGGTGCGCCGTCTCCGACCATTTTCTTGAAGCTTTCCAGAGGACGTGGCGGACATCCGAGAACTCTCAGTCCGTAGTTTACTGCGTCGGCGAGATCTTCAAGCGTATCGGCAAGAGTACCGTCAAGATCAAAAATTGCTGTTATCATCAGACCACCTCATTAAAATCCACCGTCATTATAAGCTCTCGCTATCACATACGACGGCTCATAGTAAGCACTGCAGTTATAGTTGTCGATCACGTCGCATATCGGAGCGGAATACACACGCAGAATCGCCTGTGCATAGTCCTCATCCGGCAGAAGCGTATCAAGTATCAGCCGCATATACACCTTTCCGATGCGTGCAGCGTCAGGAATTTCATCCACCAGTGAACTGTCAACATCAGTAACATCAAACGTTCCTTTTTCAAGGGAATAATCCACTGTCCAGTCGTGCTCAACCTGAAGCGGATTTGCAGAATGATTCACAGAAGCGACACTCAGCTGATGACGAAGCTCGTCAAGACCTATTTTTTCTGTGATATATCTGTTGCGCTGACGAAGCTTTCTTGCAGTGCGCTCAATCATATAGCAGACGAAATACAGATCATTTTCTGTAATATCTTCGTCCGGAAAATATATATTCTTCATATCTTCTCGCTTCCTTTGAATTCAAGCGTTTCAAGAGCCTTAGCAGTACAGAATACTATCTGATGCGTAGGATATTTGAATTTTGCCAGTTCCCAGAACGCTGAACGTGATATTCTGCCGTTCACGAAATCCTCAACATAATCCCATACCTGATCATCAGCCATAGGACCTTCTACTATATCATACTGATGCTCCGTGCCTTTTCGGCAAGCCGCAACGAAATCAAGCCATTCTTCGGTCATTTTTTCAAAGACAAGTATATTCAGCGTGTTATTTTCAGTATACTCATAGTGATTCACAACAGAACCTCCACGCTTTGTAAGTGCCCAGCGTTTCGCCTGTTTCAGCAGTGATGTACAGTAAAATCCATATCCGAAATCCTTGTAAAATCCGTTCACAAGTATCTTAGGCTCGTTTACTGTCGTATTGCTTCCGTGATACAGTATCATCAGACCACCTCAAATTCTCGTTGCAAGGAGTACCGAATATTTACTGCGGAACTCCTCAAATCTGTCCTCATCTATCGCCTCACGGATTTTCTCAGTAAGCGTATTGTAGAAATAAAGATTGTGCTGAACCGCAAGACGTCCGGCAAGCTGCTCGTTTGCCTTGAACAGGTGGCGGATATACGCACGGCTGAAATTCCGGCAGGTCGGGCAGTCGCACTGCTCGTCAACCGGTCTTGGATCAGTCTCGTAGCACTTGTTTCCGAGGTGCATGATACCGCTCCATGTGAAAACAGTCGCATGACGTGCATTTCTGCTTGGCATAACGCAGTCGAACATATCAACTCCCCTTGCGACAGCCTCAATGATGTTGGAGGGAGTTCCCACGCCCATGAGGTATCTCGGCTTGTTTACCGGCATATATGGCTCTACTGCGTCGATTATGCGGTACATATCCTCAGTAGCCTCGCCTACTGCAAGACCTCCGATAGCATAGCCGTCAAGGTCAAGCTCTGCGATTTCCTCCATGTGTCTTATGCGGATATCATCGTAAGTGGAACCCTGATTTATACCGAAAAGAAGCTGATTTTTGTTTATCGTATCGGGAAGGCTGTTAAGACGTGACATTTCCTCCTTACAGCGGATAAGCCAGCGTGTCGTGCGGTCAACGGAGGCTTCAACATACTTTCTCGGTGCCGGATTTTCAATGCACTCGTCGAATGCCATAGCAATAGTCGAAGCAAGATTCGACTGTATCTGCATACTCTCCTCCGGTCCCATGAAGATTCTGTGACCGTCTATGTGGGAGGCGAAATATACGCCCTCCTCCTTTATTTTACGGAGCTTTGCAAGGGAAAATACCTGAAATCCGCCGCTGTCGGTAAGGATAGGCTTATCCCAGTTCATGAACTTATGAAGTCCGCCCATCTGCTTTACTATGTGGTCGCCGGGACGCAGATGCAGATGATATGTATTGCACAGCTCGACCTGCGTTTTGAGTCCTTTCAGGTCGATAGAGGAAATTCCGCCCTTGATAGCGGCAGAAGTTCCCACGTTCATGAAGCACGGAGTCTGAAAAGTTCCGTGAACAGTCTCGAAGCTTCCGCGTCTTGCCTTATTGTCAGTTTTAAGTAATTTAAACATAATGTCTCCTTATCTTATGATATATTGCAGGGAGTGCTGACACTAAAGTCGCTCACCCGTATTTTCGTCATTTTCAGTCTTTGCAGGTTTTGGAATCTTAGGTCTCACAAATATCAGAACACACAAAGCGGCTGTCATAAAAACATTGACGACTGTATGTATTTTAGGATAAATACCAAGTTCAAAAAAACCTACTGATAAAACTATATTTAATATAATGAATACCAAATCTTCATTATTAATATCCTTTACCTGCTTATAAGCGTCAACGGTTTCAGCATTTTTCAATTTAAACAGCTTAATTAAGATGTTGCGTACAAGTCTTGCGGCTCCGACAAATAACGGATAATACCCATATATTCCCGCAATAAACAGTGCAAGAAATAAATTAAGGGGAAGGATAAATATATCAATGGGAGGAAAGCTTGTTGTTCCTTCGTAAAGATCAATATTTATTGCGAGTTCAACCGACAAATCAGGGAAGTGTTCCTGTACAATCAGACAGAAGCTTCCCATCAGAATCAGAATACTGTGGAATACACAGGACAAAACAAATCCTACATGAGTATATTTCCTGAGCTTATTTTCATCAGTCATAGAATCACCTTTTTATTCATTTCCCATATCATTTTTCATCATTCTGATTTCTCTGATAATTCTCACCTGTGAGACTATCATGATAATTCCCGTCAGCAATCCTGCAAGAGCGTGCCACGGCTGAAATCTGAAGCACGCCGGCTCTATGATGAATAATATAATTGCAATGACGATAAACAGCACATTGTCAATTCCCACCAGCACCTTGTATGCACCGTATAAAGAGCCGCCCTGTCTGTATACAAGACGTGAAGCTACGGCAAAAAACAGCGTCACCAAGGCAATCAGTATCAGTCCGTGAGAAATAAAAAGCATGAGCAGCTCAAATACAAATACGAAAAAGCCGAATATCAGCTTTGCCGCTATGCTGACTTCCGAAAAATCGTCCCACAACTTGCTGCCGCTGAGGTCAAGCAGCCATGACATCACGCCGCATAATGACGAATTTATGAGGAGCAGCAGAAATATACGATTCTCTGCTTTGCTGAATAATTCTTTCATAAAAATCACCTTAAAGAATACACATAGAATCCCCGAAGCTGAAAAAGCGGTATTTTTCCTCAACAGCTGTCTTATATGCGTTCATGGTATTTTCGTAGCCCATAAATGCCGAAACAAGCATGATAAGCGTACTTTCCGGCAGGTGGAAATTAGTGATAAGACCGTCAATGCACTTGAATTCATAGCCGGGATAAATAAAAATATCAGTATATCCGTCATGCTCGGCGATTTCCTTATAGAACGTTGCAACGCTTTCAAGAGTACGGCATGAGGTCGTTCCGACTGCGATAACACGTCCGCCTTTTGCCTTTGTTTCGTTGATGAGATCGGCTGTCTCCTTCGGGAGATAATAGTGCTCGCTGTGCATTTTATGCTCAAGAACGTTTTCCTCCTTCACCGGACGGAAGGTTCCCAGTCCCACATGAAGCGTAACGAATGCAGTTTTTACACCCTTTTCACGCAGTTTATCAAGAAGCTCCGGCGTGAAGTGAAGTCCTGCTGTCGGTGCGGCGGCAGAACCAAGTTCTCTGGAATAGACCGTCTGATAGCGTTCCTTGTCCTCAAGCTTTGCGGTGATATACGGCGGAAGCGGCATCTGTCCGACATCGTCAAGGGCAGTGAAGAAATTACCCTCACATTCAAAGCGGACAACTCTGTTTCCGTCGTCCTTGACCTCAACGACCTCAGCGATGAGACGACCTCCGCCGAAGCTGAATTTCGTTCCGACCTTAGCCTTTTTTCCGGGACGGCAGATTATCTCCCAGAGCTTGTCGCCCTTCTGCTCTAAAAGCAGGAACTCAATGAATGTTCCGTTGTCAATTTTTTCTCCGTAAAGTCTCGCCGGAATAACACGGGAATCGTTCATAACAAGCAAGTCACCCTCACGCAGGTAATCGCATAAATTATAGAAATGGTCGTGGCTGATTTCACCTGTACGGCGGTCGGCACACATCATTCGGGAGGAGCTTCTCGGCTCGACGGGAGTCTGTGCAATAAGCTCCTCCGGCAGGTCGTAATAGAAATCTGATTTTAAAATCTGCATAGGTTTCTCCTTTATTTCAAAAAAACTCTTGACATATCGTGAATTAAGTGATATTATAGTAAACAAGGTAGAGGTGCGGATGCGAAAAGTATCCGGACGGAGGATAACCAGTCCTTTGATGTCCGGTGAAAGGCAATTCCGCCGAAGAACTGTCTCCGGTAAATTCAGTTCTGGTCACAGGCTTAACAGGTCTGCGACTGTCATCATACTTTATGATGGAGAGCTATCGGCATGGGGTTGTACCGGTGTCAATATTTCTATTATAACGTATGATGAGCCGGTTTGCAACCGGTTTTTATTATTTTCAGTAAATTTTTATAAAAGGAGATTAATTATGAAACAGTTCAATGTAGGTATTATCGGTGCAACGGGTATGGTTGGTCAGAGATTTGCAACTCTGCTTGAAAATCACCCGTGGTTCAATGTGAAGGTTCTTGCGGCTTCCCCAAGAAGTGCAGGCAAGACCTACGAGGAAGTGGCTGGAAGCCGCTGGAAGATGGCTGTTCCCATGCCTGAAGCCATGAAGGATATGGTTCTCCTCGACGCAACAGCTGATATCGAAAAAATTGCCGGCATGGTTGACTTCTGCTTCTGTGCCGTTGATATGAAAAAGGACGAAATCAAGGCT
This sequence comes from Ruminococcus sp., assembly GCA_045587105.1. Lineage (GTDB taxonomy): Bacteria > Bacillota > Clostridia > Oscillospirales > Ruminococcaceae > Ruminococcus. Next base: position 51,313 of record JAZNBR010000066.1, on the reverse strand, counting down.
CTTGAAGAAGCTTACGCTAAGGCAGAATGTCCTATTGTTTCCAACAACTCCGCACATAGATTCACTCCTGATGTTCCCATGGTAGTTCCGGAAATCAACCCTGAACACATCGAAATCATCGAGTCACAGAGAGAGCGTCTCGGCACAAAGAGAGGCTTTATCGCAGTAAAATCAAACTGCTCTATCCAGAGCTATGTTCCCGCACTCCACCCGCTTAAGAAGTTCGGTATCAAGAACGTTCTCGCCTGCACATATCAGGCAATCTCCGGTGCCGGAAAGAACTTCGAGACATGGCCTGAAATGGTTGATAACCTCATCCCATTCATCGGCGGCGAAGAAGAAAAATCTGAACAGGAACCCCTCAAGGTTTGGGGAACAATCGAAAACGGCGAGATCGTTAAGGCATCTTCTCCTTCTATCACAACACAGTGCCTCCGTGTTCCTGTTTCTGACGGTCACACAGCTGCTGTATTCGTAAGCTTCGAGCAGAAGCCCTCCAAGGAAGAAATCCTCCAGCTCTGGGCTGATTTCAAGGGTGCTCCTCAGGAACTCGAGCTCCCCAGTGCTCCAAAGCAGTTCATCCACTACTTTGAGGAGGATAACCGTCCCCAGGCTAAGCTTGACAGAAATCTTGAAAACGGCATGGCTGTTTCAGCAGGTCGTCTCCGTGAGGATTCTCAGTATGACTACAAGTTTGTATGTCTCTCACACAATACATTAAGAGGTGCGGCAGGCGGTGCTGTTCTCCTCGCTGAACTCCTTGCTGCTAAGGGCTACTTTGACTAAGGCAGCGTGACGCTGCACCCGATACACGTTTCCGTGCGTAAACGCACTCACTCTCTACCAAGGCGGCAGTCTGCTTTCGCATACGAAAGTAATCAAAGGCGGTAATTTATATACAAAGCGTGACGCTGCACCCTGTTCACGTTTCCGTGCAATGACGGGCGGATGTGGGCATCCGCCCCTACAAACAAAATTCAAACAACCAATTGTAGGGGACGGCGCCCACGACGTCCCGCTGATATATTGTTTAATTAACGGGACGTCGTGTGCCCCGTCCCCTACAATTATCTTTATGAAGGAATATTATTTCAATTCATCGGCCAAGCCGATACCACAAGCTTAAGGCTAATGGCTGAAAGCTAACGGCTTAATTACGCATTACGCATTATTTGAAGGGAGATTTTTTATGAAGAACACCATATTTACCGGTGCGGCTGTTGCAATTATAACACCTATGAACGCTGACGGTTCAATAAATTACGACGAGCTCGGACGAATTATAGACGACCAGATTGAAAACAGCACTGACGCTATCGTTATCTGCGGTACTACCGGCGAGGCTTCTACAATGACTGACGAGGAGCATCTCGAATGTATCCGCTTTGCCGTTGAAAAGACAGCAAAGAGAGTTCCTGTAATCGCAGGAACAGGCAGCAATGATACAAAGTACGCTGTTGAGCTTTCAAAGGAGGCTGAGGCTGTCGGTGCAGACGGACTTCTCCTTGTTACCCCCTACTACAACAAGACATCCCAGAGAGGTCTTGTTGCTCACTTCACTGCTATTGCCGACGCAGTAAATATCCCGATTGTTCTTTACAATATCCCCGGCAGAACCGGCATGAATATGGAGGTTTCCACTATAAAGAAGCTTGCTGAGCACAAGAATATCGTTGCTGTAAAGGAAGCAAGCGGAAATATCAGCTATGCTGCAAAGCTTATCGCTGAGTGCGGCGACGTTATCGACGTATACAGCGGCAATGATGATATGATTGTTCCGCTTATGTCGCTCGGAGCAAAGGGTGTTATTTCAGTACTTTCCCATGTGATTCCGAAGCAGACTCACGACATGGTTCAGTACTGCCTTGACAACAACTACGCTGAAGCAACAAAGCTCCAGATTGAGTATCTTGAACTCATCAACAACCTCTTTATTGAAGTAAATCCCATCCCTGTAAAGGAAGCAATGAACATGATGGGCTGGAATGCAGGTCCCTGCCGTCTCCCCCTTTACGAGATGTCAGACGAGAACAAGGCTGTCCTCAGAGCTTCTCTTGCTAAGCACGGACTGGTAAAGTAAGCCTGTCATCATTGGAAATACAAAATGAGATTTGTTAATGAACATGATCTACCCGATTATCAGGATTTTACAATTACTCTGTCAAAGCCTGCAAAAAAATCGGTATATCTCTTTATAGCTTTTATTCTGCTTGTACTTGCTGTTTTGTTTTTTCTGATTTCAAACAGATATATTACATCTACTTTTGTTTCAGATTCTATTGACTTTTTCAGCAGCTACGACGACAGTTCTTTTTATCATGACGACGAATATTGTCCGGAATGTGCTGGTGAGGCAAGCGTTGAATTATTTATGTACAGAGGTCCAGCTATGCTTTTTCTATTCGGCGTCCCCTCTGTTCTGACAATAGTCCCATTGTTAAATATATTTTTTGAAGTAATAGGAAAAACATCTTCCTCCACTATAATTCAGGATAAAGCAGCTATACTTTCAAAGTGTCTGGTATGGATAATATTATGGATAAATTTCTTTCTTCTTGTTACCGTGCCGGTCATGATAATACTTTACAAAAAAATGAATGCCCAAATAATAGATTGCAGTACCGGACAGACTTAAACTAATACAGCTAATAGCTTTTAGCCATTAGTAGGAACGAACCCGTGTGTTCACCCAATATCATTCGCATACGATAGAAATGTTATGTAACAAATATAGGTGCGGATATCATCCGCCCTTATAATAAATAATTATTATGCGAACGACCAATGGTCGCCCTTACAACCGGATAAACACAAATTTCCGGTATATTATTTTAATCCTTCCCGAAGGGACACCATAATTACGCAATACGCATTAATATAAATTCATCGGCGAAGCCTATACCACAAGCTAAAGGCTAACGGCTAAAAGCTAACGGCTTAATTACGCATTAAATTCAAGGAGGTTCAAATGACAAATATAGCAATTTGCGGAGCTAACGGCAAAATGGGAAAAACCATTTACAGCTGCATTCAGGATCGTGATGACTGTACTGTTATTGCCGGAATCGACATATACACAGAGCAGTACGCTGATTTCCCGATTGTTGACACCCCTGCAAAGCTCCCTGTAAAGCCGGATGTCATCATTGACTTTTCAAATCCTGCGTCTCTTGACGTTCTTCTTGACTACTGCCTTTCCGCAGGAGTTCCGCTTGTAGTCGCTTCGACAGGCTACAACGATGAGCAGATTGCCAAAATCAAGACAGCCGCACAGCAGATTCCGGTATTCTTCACATTCAATATGTCTCTCGGAATCAATCTGCTTGTTCAGCTTGCAAAGAAGGCTGCCGCAGTTCTTGGCGGTCAGTTTGATATCGAAATCGTTGAGAAGCACCACAACCAGAAGATTGACGCTCCCAGCGGTACTGCTATCATGCTTGCAAACGCAATAAACGAGACTCTCGACAACTCAAAGACTTACGTTTACGACCGTCACTCACGCCGTCAGAAGCGTGAAAAGTCTGAAATCGGCATGCACGCAATCAGAGGCGGTACTATCGTGGGCGAGCATGATGTTATCTTTGCCGGTCACGACGAGGTAATCACCCTTTCACATTCTGCAGCTTCAAAGACCGTTTTTGCTGAGGGATCCATAAATGCCGCTGTTTTCCTTAAGGATCAGGAAGCAGGACTTTACGATATGTCCGCAGTTTTAGGCTAAGGAGGAATCTCCGTGGTATCTCCGGAAGAACTTGAAAGAGTCCGTGATTTCTTCAAAAACGACCGCTTCGCTACCGAAGCAGGTGCCGTTATAGAGGATATCGGCGACCATTACGCAAAGGTAAGCCTTTCCCTTAACGAGCATCACAAAAACGCTGCCGGCGGAATCATGGGCGGAGTCTATTTCACTCTTGCCGATTTCGCTTTTGCCGTTGCCGCTAACTGGCAGAAGGTGGGTACTGTCTCGATAAATACCGATATTTCGTTTATCGGCGTTCCGAGAACAGAAAAAATCTTCGCTGAAACGGAGCTTCTTAAGAACGGAAAAACTACCTGCTGCTACAATGTCAGCGTCTACGACGAGGAAGGAAATCCCGTTGCCGCAGTCAAATTTCTTGGATTCAACAAGGTATAAAAGTATCTGAAGGGGCAAACACATGGTTTGCCCCTTCGATTATTTTTCGACAATATTTGTAGGGTGCGATGCCCACATCGCACCGCAAAAAGAACCATAATTTTTAACGGACGGATGTAGGCATCCGCCTGTGTTTCTTTGTTGTAAGTGAAGGCTTTTCCTGACAACAAACAACACGGGCGAACACAGTTCGCCCCTACATATTATATCATCAAATACAATGCGGACAACAAAAACGCCCCTCATAACGAGGGGCGTATTTTGTTTATACTGAATTTTTATTCTTCTGTTTCAGGCTCGATAACAGGAGCATCCGGAGCATTCTTACGAACACTTTCGATACCGTTCTTGCAGCTGTCCTTCTTTACATAACCCTCACTTGCAGCAATAATTTCGCCATTTCTTGCCTTAAGACGGAATCTGAATTCGCCTGCCTTATCCTTGTAGATCTCAAACTTAGGGTGCTTCTGTTCCTCGAAGCCCTCAACTGTCTGATCTTCGAGATTAGCAACGGGAGCGTTCTTAGCAACGCTTGCAGTTCCGTTCTTGCAGCTTTCAAGACTTGAATAAACTTCTCCGCCTGTTGCAATAATTTCTCCGTTACCTGCCTTGAGACTGAATGTATAGCCTGTCTTAGTCTGTTTGATTACAAATTTTCCCATATTTAATCTTCCTTTCAGATTATAGTATTCATATTATACCATTTTATTCCATATTTGTCAATAGTTTATGTGATATTTGCAATCATCTTTTAGCCATTAGCAAAAGGCTGATTGCTTAATTCCGAATTATTTTAAGCACCGTTGTTGCCGGATCTTCTGGAATTCTTTTTATTTTTCTTTATTTCATACATTTTATCGTCAGCCTGCTTGATAAAGCTGTAAAGCGTATCGCCTTCACCTGGAAGTGCAAGAATGCTTCCCACGCTTGCCGAAATGGTATACGGCTTCTTGATTATAGTGTTTATAGCTTCGAGCTTTGCGGCAATCTTTCTTGCAAGAGCTTCGGGACTTCCCTCGCCTGCATTCGTATCGAAGATAACGAACTCATCGCCGCCGAAACGAGCACATATCGCCGATTTTTCGCAGCATTCGCTGATAATTCCGGCAAGACGCTGAATTGCGAAGTCGCCCTCGTTATGACCGTAATTATCATTGATGAACTTAAGACCGTCCATGTCGATGAAGCTGAGCATAATCTGACTCTTTTTCTTGAGGCAATCCTTGTACATATCGTCAGCACGGGTAATAAAGCCGTTTCTGTTGTAGATATTGCACAGCGGATCAATGACATAAATCTTATTCAGCTCATCCATAGCATTGTTCAGGTGGAAAAGCTTGCGGATATTCTCGATGGAATTGCTGATAGCCATAGTAAGAGTATGGCAGAGCAGACTGCTGACAGGGAAATCACCGTTTGTGATTATGTAGTAGCCCTGACATCTCTCACGGAAGTGCAGAGGCATGAAATAGCTGATATTTCCGCCGGTAGTAAACTCCTCCGGATACATATTGCAGCTTGAGAAATATCCCTTTGAGCGTCTTTCGCCCTTATCCCAGATAAGCGGAGCCGTTATGTAGCGTGAGTAGGACGAGCCGTCCTCTGAGGAAACGTCCGGTATGCTGTAAACCTCCTGCCAGTCCTCGGAGAGACAGAGACAGAATTTTTCGCAGTCGAGTTCCTCGATGAAATCGCCGATAACTCCGAAGTGTTCTTCGGGAGTTTCAGTTTCAGCAAGTCTTGCTGTAAGGCGGTTAAGCATGGAAATATTGGCGTTTGAGCTTTCCGTGCTGTTGTATATTTTTTTCTTGAATTCCCTGAAATCGTCGGGAGATTCCGTTTCACAGCCACAGCTTTCGGAGAATACCGGATAAGCCTCAAGCACGGTGCTTTTCTTCGGCTTTCCGCCGTTGAGGACATCATATATAATACTGCAAGCCTTGTAGCCCGATGTGAAAAGCGGTCTTTTAACCGAGGTCAGTGCCGGACAGAAGTTTCTTGCGTTGAAGGTATAGTCGAAGCCGGTAACGATAACATCCTCGGGGATTCTGTATCCGAGCTTCTGGAGAGCCGAAGCCGCCGTAAGAGCCATTGCGTCGTTGGCACAGATAAATGCGTCAGGGAGCGACATTCCCGACTCTGCGAATTCCTCGACAGCCTGTTTTCCGTCGTGGCTTCTGAACTCGCCGAAGTATATTCTTTTCTGATCGACCTCAAGATCGCACTTGCTCATAACCTTAAGGAATGCGTCATATCTGTCTCTTGCTTCCGGATTTGAAAGAGGTCCGGAAATAAAGTTAATAACCTTTGCGTCGTGTTCTTTAATAACGTGATAAACGATTTCCTCCATTGCAGAGGAGTTGTTGATGCAGATATCGTACATATCCTGATATTCGTTGTTGTCGATGACAACAGCAGGAATCCCTGCTTTTCTTACTTTTTTCACAATCAGTTCCTTGACGTCAGGATCGCAGATTGTATTCGTCATAAGAAGAACACCGTCAAATCGGTTGAAATCAACAAGATTGTAGATAGAATACTCGCCGATATCGAAGCTTCTGCTGGCGAGCATTCCGCCAAAGGCTGCAAAGTACGAGATATTCACATCATTTTCACGGGCGAATCTGTTGATTCCGCTGATGATATTGCTCTGATATTCCTCATCCGGACCGGCTAACATAACCGCAATATTAAGAATTTTTTCCATTTCTGACACCTTCTTTATATATTGCTCCCCCATTAGGCAATAAAATAATTTTTGTAGCAATTCTGCCATATCGTACATATTTTACATTTCTTTAATTATAACACATGTTCACAAAGATTTAAAGAGTTTTTGAATTTTTTGTATATATGCACATCATATTGCAGGTTTTTTTGTGCATATATACGAATTATCAATTTTTTTCGTCTATTCTGCCACTGAAAATCACTTAGTTATAGAAAAACGGATCTAATGGATTCCGACTAAACAGACGAAAGGATAAAACTGCTATGAAAAAATTTATGATATGTCTCTCAGCCGCCGCTTTATGTGCTTCTGCCTTCTCATGCGGAAACAAGAAATCCTCCGAGGCTCCGGAGTCGTCCGTGCAGTCGCTTTCCGCAGAAAAGCTTACGGGAGTTTCCTACAAGAAAAACACGATAGAGCTTCCCGAAGAAATAGATCTGATTTACTGCATGAAGCCTTACAACGGCTCATCGGAGCAATTTATCGTCGGTTACGGAGAAAACGACATCAGCTTCTGGACTGTCGATTCCGATTTCACAGCCTTCCGCAGACTTCCGCTTGATAATATCGTGGACAACGATACATACAGCTACGACCTCGATATTACCGACAGCGGAACTATAATCTGCCTTTCCTTCAACGAAGGAAAAGGCTTCCGGCTGAGGTCGTTCTCACTTGACGGCGAAACGCTGTCAGATGTGTATATCAGTGATTTTCCTGCTGCTTCTGGGGAAATCCCCTTTATCAGTGAGGTATCATGCAGCGAAAAGACAGTCGCTGCCAATATTGACGGAAGCTACGAGGTTTTCTCCATGGACGGCTCCTATATATCTCCCCTCACGCTGAACGATGGAGATTCCGCTGAAAGTATCGGCAGGGACAGCGATGGCAGGCTCGTGTGTGCAGTAAGAACTGAGGACGAAAAGCTTCGTCTCTGCACTATAACTCCCGAAGGAAAAACTGAGGACAACGGTATAACCTACGATATCTCCGAGACCATACAGATCGGAATGACTGCCGGCAGCGGTGATTATTCGATGTTCCTGCGTTCCATGACTACCATATACGGTATCAGAAAGAGCGATTCCTCGCCGGAGGCTCTTTTCAGCATCAACAGTGCCGGCATTTCCTCTGATTCCATTTCAGGTATCGCTATGGGCAGCGACGGAAATTTCATCCTCCCCGAAATAACGTTCAGCACTACTACCAAAAGCAATATCAGAAAATATATCCCCTGCACTCCTGAGGAGCTTGAAAATATTCCTGCCATAACCGTCGGAATGACGTGGAAGCAGGACGAAATCTCTGAAATGGCTGATCTTTTCAACGAGAGCCGCAGTGATTACCGCATTGAAATGAAGGTTTACAGCAACGAAGACTACGACAAAATGAACGACGAGATCACTCAGGACGCTCTTTCCGGAAATCTGCCGGATATCGTTGTCGGAACAACTCTCGGCAGTCTCGACCTTGAACAGAATGAGGCTCTCTGCGATCTTTACGAATTCATGGACAAGGACGACGAGCTCAACCGGCAGTCGTTCCTCCCGAACTATCTCGAAGAAGTTGACAGCTGGTACGGCGGACATATCTACAACATCCCCAACACGTTCAGGATAATGCTTCCCTATACGGCAAAATCGAAGTTCCTTGACGGAATTGATACATGGGATACCGCCGCTTTCCTTGACGTTGTGGAGTCGATTCCCGCCGAAATGAAGCCAGATATCAACCTGACATACGAAAGTGATACTCAGGTCAACCGCCGGCAGATGCTCTTTGTCGATCACTGGATGGACTACGAAACACTCGAATGCTCCTTCGATACACCGGAATTCGCACGGTATATTGAATTCTGCAAAAAGGGAATTCCGGCTGAGGAATACGTTGAAGTCCCAGCTGATGAGCAGATAAAGCGTCAGGAGGAGCTTGCGACTGCCTTCATTGACGAAAAAATACTGTTCACCGAGCCTATGCTTCTCAGCTATTCCGACTACCTTATTTTAAAGGATCACACCTTTGCAGGCGTTGATTTCAATTTCATGGGCAGTATCGGCTCCGGCGGTGCTCCGGAATTCGAAGCGTATTTCAGCATGGCTCTCTCAATCACAAAGGACTGCTCCGCCAAGGATGCCGCATGGGATTTCATAAAGATGTTCTACACCGACGAGTACTACAATTCCGCCTACGAGGGCGAATACGGATTCCCCGTGACAGTCAGCGGACTGGAAAATTTCCGCAAAAACGAGAAGGCTCCGAGAGAATACAAATACGATGAAGCCCTTAAAGATTACGACGGAGTGGCGGTTTACAGTGGAAAAACAGACGAAAACGGCAATATGGCATTCGACAGGCTCGGCTATGTTGACGACAAAATCATCAGCGAAATGGACACTCTTATCGCTGAGGCCAAGCTCCCGAAAAAGACGGTTTCGCTTCCTGTCGGAGGCACCTTCGAGGAAATGAATGATTTCTACAACGAGTTCTACGGTATCTACTACGATGAAACCGCACGATTCCTTAACGATGAAATAACAGCCGAGGAATGTGGCTATATGCTCCAGAACAGATACTCAATTTATCTTTCCGAAAACTTCGGATAATACATTTAAAAAGGGTGAACGAGATGAAAAAAATCATAGCATTTATATCTGCACTTGCAGTCTGCACATCGGCTTTTTCATGCAGTAAGAAATCCGGTAAAAACAGCGAAGCTCCGAAATCATACACTGCCGACCAGATGGGAAATGTCGGCTACAAGAAGACATCTGTCGCCCTTCCGGACGGTATGTCCATGATCTACACCGTTGAGCCATTCGACAGCTGCTCAAAGTATTACCTTGTCTGTCAGGGATATCCCGAAGCTGATATCTGGGTTGCAGAGTCCGATTTTACGTCATTTACGAAGCTTGATGTTCCCGATTTAAGTATCGGAGCAGCATACATGATTGACGCCGCCGCTGACGGTACTATCGTTACCTTCGTGAACGAAGTCAGCTACGGTGAGCTTCCGGATCCCGATCCGACTTCACCTGACTACAATCAGGAGGAATACGATGCCGCCGCTGAGTACAAATTCGTTGTATCGTCCTTCTCCCCTGACGGCAAGCTGATTTCACGCAATGACGTTCAGGACTTCGGAGTTCTTCCGGAGCAGATGACGCAGATATCAGAATGTGTCTCTGATGGAAAGACAGTTATTGTCACCATTGACGGCACAACGGAAGTATTCACAATCGAAGGAGAATATCTCGGTCAGCTTTCTGCCGGCGAGGACGAAACTATCGAGAATACCGGCAAGGATTCCAGCGGAAGCCTTATTGCCGCCGTCCGTACAGGTGCGGAAACTGTACAGCTCCGGAAAATAAACGAAAAAGGCGAGCTTGAAAGCAGTTCCGTTACATATAATCTCTCAGAAACGGTCTACGGCGAAATTCAGCCGGGTTGGGGTGATTACACCATGTTTGTCCGCTCTATGACTACAATTTACGGAATACGCTCCGGCGACAGCTCAATTGTTCCGCTTTTCAGTATCAATAAAGCCGGACTTAATTCGAGCAATTTTTCGCAGTTCGCCATGTGCAGCGACGGAATTTTTGCCATTCCCGTGGTAAGTTACAGCAGTTGGACGTGCAGTCTCAAACGCTTTGTGCCGTGCGATCCCGCCGAGCTTGAAAATATCCCGACAATTACTGTCGGTATTGTCGGCAGAGATTTACCTCTTGAGGACTACATCGCCATTTTCAACGACGACAATCAGGATTATCAGGTAACCTTAAAATCATACGGCGGAAATGATGTTTCCGACGATGTTGTCACTGAACAGATAACTCAGGACGCTCTTGACGGCGAGCTTCCTGATATAATCGCCGCACAGTCGCTCAACGGAAGGCTTGCCGATTTCGATACCGTTAAAATGGAGGTTCTCTGCGATTTATACGAATTCATGGACAAGGATGATACCCTCACCCGTGAAGCCTTCATTCCGAGCGTGCTCAATCACATCGACTATAATTTTGACGGCCATGCGTATCTTCTGCCGGAAAGCTTTGACCTTCATCTGAGAAATACGGCAAAAACCGAGCATATCTCCGGCGTTGACGAGTGGAATTTAAGCACATATATGGATCTTGCGGAGAATCCTCCGGAGACACTGGCAGATGGCTTCGACAGCCAGCACAAAACTCAGTGGGAGCGTCTTTACGTTGATAATATGGATCTTATCGACTTCAGAAACGCTGAATGTCACTTTGATTCGCCGGACTTCATCCGTGCCCTTGAATACGCATACGAGGGCGAGCCATACGATATGACTCAGCAGTACACCTCCCCTGAGGAGGAAGTGGATCCGGACGAGGAACAGCGTGGATACTCCTTTGCGATAAGAGAAAACCGAAAGCTTTTCAGTGATGGTTATCTTTTCGACTACAAGAGCTTTCTCCGCTTCCGTGACGGAGAATTCGGCGGCGAGCCATACACGATTCTCGGTGAATTCGGTGCTGAGAAAAACAGGGCAAACATCACTACCGGCATGACCTCCTACGGAATCACAAAGACATCGGAAAACAAGGAGCTTGCATGGAAATTCATCAAGCATATGCTCAGCGACGACTACATTGAGAACCACATCCTCACAAGCAGCAATCACTGGGGACAGTATTTCTCCCCGACTATCAGCGGAAACAAGCTTATTGCCGAAGCCCAGAAGCTTCCGGAGGATCACACCTATGACCGGACTCTTGCCGATTACGGCGGAATTGTCTACAACACATGGACAAAAGACGATGACGGAAATTACATCTATGAGCGTCTCGGATACGTTGACGACGAAATTATCGCTGAGGTTGACGAGCTTATAGCAAATGCACTTCCCACCTACGAGATTTCAATATACGGAAATTTCACGGCTCTTGAAGCAGGTGAAACCTTCTACATCTTCAACGAGGAAATAGAACGCTTCTTCCACGGAGAAATTACCGCCGAAGAATGTGCATCAGTTCTTCAGGACCGCATTTCGATATACCTCTCCGAAAATTACGACTAACGAAAGGATGATACTATGAAAAAACTACTTGCATTTATTTCAGCACTCACAGTCTGCGTTTCATGCTTTTCATGTGCAGGCAAAAAGAAAGACAGCAGCACCGGAAGTTCCTCCGTTTCGGGCGAAGAAGTGTCCTCCGCTGAGGGACTGTCTGCCGTAAAGCTTTCCGGCGTTGCCTACAAGAAAAAAGCCGCCTCTCTCCCAAGCGATATGATTATGCTTTACAGTGCTATGCCATTCAACGGCGGAGAAAACTATCTCCTTCTCGGCTCAGGTAAGAAATCCCCTCAGTTCTGGGTGTCGGACCGTGACTTCACCACGTTCACGGACGTGGAATATCCCGAATTCGACATCGGCATGAACTACAATATAAACCTCCTTGGCGACGGAACCGCCGTAACCTTCGTTAACAGCGTTGATTACGGCGGAGTTCCGGCACCCGATCCATTCGCCGAAGAATTCGACGAATCTGAAGCCAGCTACACGCTGAAAATTTACACATACGCTCCCGACGGCAGTCTTATCTCCGGAAATGATGTAACGGATTTCCCCACAGAGCCGTACAAGGATATTATGATAGGCTCTCTTGCTTCGGACGGAAAGAAAGTTCTTGTGAACATAGCCGGCACTTTCGAGCTTTTTGACATCGGCGGAGCTTACATCGGTTCTCTGACCGTCGGTGAGGAAGAAACCGTCGATGCAATCGGAAACGGCCGTGACGGAAATATCATCATAGCTGTCCGGACAGGCGATGAAACTGTACAGTTCCGGAAAATCGCTGAGGACGGCACCACTGAAAACACCGATCTGACATATAATTTCCCTGAAAGCATTCATTACGATATCGTGCCGGGCTCGGGCGATTACTCAATGTATGTAAGCTCTCTGAGTACTATCTACGGCATAAGAGCCGATGATAATACAATAGACAGCCTTTTCAGTCTCAATGCCGCCGGACTTAATTCGAGCAATTTCTCGGATTTTGCCATTGCTTCGGACGGAAATTTCATCATTCCCGTTATCAGCAACAGCGACTGGACTGTTACAGCAAAGCATTATACTCAGTGCGATCCGTCAAAGCTTGAAAATCTCCCAGTTCTCACGCTGGGAACCTTCCATCAGGATTCGACTCTCCCCGAAATTGTTGAAGCCTTCAATGATGAATCCAACGATTGCCGCATTGAAATAAAGTACTATCAGGAGAATATCCAGATGCCACAGGGAGTAGATTTCAATGACGAAGAAGTAATGCTTGAAATTGACAAGAAAGTTCGTGAAGCACATCAGAAAGCTCTTGATGAGCTGAGAGACGACGCGCTCAAAGGCGAGCTTCCCGATATCGTCCTGACCGATCCTCTCAGCGGAATTTTCGGTAATATTAATCTTGCTGAAACGGGTGCGCTCACCGATCTCTACGAATTTATAGACAAGGATGATACTCTTAACCGTGAAAGCATAGTTCCGAGCCTTCTCAGAGCGGCAGACGAAGCTTTTGACGGACATATCTACTCAATGCCGACTGAATTCGAGATCAATTTAGATAACGTAATGAAAACAAAGTTTGCAAAGGATATCACTGAATGGGATTTCAACACATATATGGACTATATAGAAAACGAGAGCGAAATTCTCGGAAGTGATGAGGAATTTCGCAAGACATGGTCAGAAAGAGAAATGATAATGTTTTACACCCACTGGATAGACATGGACAAGGCGGAATGTCATTTTGATTCGCCTGAATTCCTTCGCTATCTGGAGTACTGCAATGCCGGCGAGCCTGTTCCCGATGAAGAACTGGACTACACCTCGTATGAGTATTCAGATGAAGAACACGACAGAATGTTCATTGAACAGCAGAACACTTACAGAGAAGACAGACGGCTTCTGGGATATATGTATATTACCGATTATGCAAGCTATCTCTACACAACGAAAGGTGACTTCGGCGGCGAGGAACTGACATATCTCGGCGAGGTTGACGGCGAAATGGATACACCTGTTTTCAGTTTTATCCGAGGAGGCTTCGCTATTACAAAAGATTGTCAGAATAAGGAGCTTGCATGGGAATTTATAAAATATCGTCTCAGCGACAGCTTCTATAAGAAAAATATCAACAATAATATATTTATGGGAGGATTTCCGGCTACAAAGAGCGGACTTCAGCTTGTCAGGGAAAAAGCCTTCGAGCCGGAAGATAATTCTACCGTCAAGGGATATGAGGACTACACCGGATATCTCTACAACACCGCTTACATGGACGAAAACGGTGATTACAAGTATGTTGATATTGGTTATGTTACGGATGAGCTGATTGCAGAGGTTGACAGCTACATTGATAAGGCTGTTATCAGCAAGAACGATAACGTACTTCAAGGAATAAGCGAAGAAAAGGTAATTACAATTGATACTATCTATAACGAAGAATTCGACCGGATGATAAACGGAGAAATCACGCCGGAGGAATGCGCATATATGCTCCAGAATCGACTGTCGATATACCTTTCTGAAAACTTCGATTAGGCACCAGCGGTGCCCCCGTTTCACGTTCCCATGGCAGCGTGACGCTGCACCCTGTTCACGTTTCCGTGCGTAAACGCACTCACTCTGTACAAGGCGGCAGTCTGCTTTCGCATACGAAAGAAATTTAATGTTATAAATTGTAGGGGACGGCGTCCACGACGTCCCATATAATTCCCGATGAAATATCATGGGCGAACACATGGGTTCGCCCCTACAAAGGCTAATGCCTACATAAACAGAAATTTCCACACATACAATACTCCAAATGGAAAACGGCGGTCATCATTGACCGCCGTTTTTCTTAACATTAAATTCATCCTTTTAAAGCAACACGTCTGATTTTTCCGCTGATAGTCTTGGGAAGTTCATCAAGGAACTCTACAATTCTCGGATACTTATACGGAGCAGTATGCTCCTTGACGTATTTCTGGATTTCCTTTTTCAGCTCGTCAGTGCCAACAGTTCCCTTTGTGAGAACGATAGAAGCCTTTACAACCTGACCTCTTACCGGATCAGGAGCCGCACTTACGCCGCATTCAAGAACGTAGGGAAGCTCCATGATAACGCTTTCAATCTCGAATGGTCCGATACGATATCCGGAGGACTTGATAACATCATCAACACGTCCGACATACCAATAATAGCCATCCTCGTCCTTCCATGCAGTATCGCCTGTGTGATACAGACCGTCGCTCCATGCCTCTTTTGTCTTTTCTTCGTCGTTGTAATAGCCGAGGAAAAGTCCGGGAGGTGTATTCTTGTCGGTACGGATAACGATTTCTCCTGTTTCGCCGGGCTTAACGGGATTTCCGTCCGGATCAACGATATCAACGTCATACTGGACATTCGGCTTGCCCATTGAGCCGGGACGAGCAGTCATGCCGACGAAGTTTCCGATAACGAGGGTTGTCTCTGTCTGACCGAAGCCCTCCATGAGCTTGACTCCGGTTGCCTTGAGGAACTGATTGTATACCTCAGGATTAAGTGCTTCACCCGCAACTGTTGCGTACTTTATGCTGCTGAGATCGTACTTGGAGAGATCCTCCTTGATAAAGAAGCGGAACATTGCCGGAGGAGCACAGAATGTAGTAATATTATACTTTTTAAACATCGGAAGTATCTTTGCAGCGTCAAAACGCTCAAAGTCGTATGCAAAGAGGCAGGTTTCACTGAGCCACTGACCGTAGAGCTTGCCCCACATTGCCTTTCCCCAGCCGGTATCGGAAATAGTCAGGTGGATTCCGTTCGGATCAACATTGTGCCAGTAGCGTGCTGTAACAAAGTGTCCGAGAGCGTAAATGTGGCTGTGTGTAGCGATTTTCGGGTATCCCGTCGTACCTGATGTGAAGTACATGAGATTAGGCTCATTTCCGCAAGAAAGCTCATTGGGATCAGTCGGACGCTCAAATACATCGCTGCAGCCCTTTATTCCCTCGTCAAAATTGAACCAGCCGTCACGCTGTCCATTCACCATCATTCTTGTGATGTTCATGCCGGATTCCTCGACAGCAAGATCAACCTGATGTGAAACATCGCCGTCGCCGGTACATACAACAGCCTTTACCTCTGCCGCCTTGAAGCGGTATGTCAGGTCGTGCTGAACAAGCTGATTTGTAGCCGGAATAACGATAGCTCCCAGCTTGTGGAGGGCAGTTATTGCAAACCAGAACTGATAATGTCTCTTGAGAATAAGCATAACCCTGTCGCCCTTGTGGATTCCCATTGAACGGAAATAATTGGCTGTCTGGTTGGAATATTTTCTGATATCTCCGAAGGTGAAACGCTTTTCCTCCAGATTATCATCAACGTAGATAAGTGCACATTTATCGGGATTCTTTTCTGCAAGAGCGTCCACGACATCGAAGCCGAAGTTGAAGGTTTCCGTATTCTTGAAGCGGATATTCTTCATTGCTCCGTTTTCGTCAGTTTCAACCTCAACGAACTTATCCGCAACGGGATTTTCAATCTTTGCAAGGTCGAAGTTTGTAACGCCGGGAAGAATTACCGGATCAAGGTGCTGGAGAGCTCTCTGCGGAGCATTTGCACCGAATACAACGGCGTAGAAGCTGCATTCCTTGCCGCCTGCTGCCCATTCATCGTGAGGCTCGGAGCTGTCGAAGTAAATGGAATCGCCCTCGTTGAGAATCTCCACGTTGTCGCCGACCTTTACTTTAAGCTGACCGCTGACAACGATATCCATTTCCTGTCCCTCGTGAGAATGTGTATGTGCAACCCTGAATTTCTCATCAACGTAAGGAATAGTTACAAGAAACGGCTCACCGATTTTATTCTTGAAGTTAGGTGCAAGACGCTGATAGACAAGTCCCTTGCGGCGGGCAATGGTATGTCCCTCCCCCTTTCTTGTGATATCGAAGCTGTTGATACGGGGAGATTCACCCTCCATGATATCAGTAATCTCAACGCCTGTTGCTCCTGCGAATTTATAGATGAACGAGAAGCTGAAATCCTTTGCTCCGCCCTCATATGCGAGGTATTCAAAGGACGACATCCCGATTTTTTCCGCCATTTCCTCAGGTGTCAGACCTACCGATTCACGCGTAGCCCTGATTCGCTGAGCGACCTCTCTTATTTTAAATTCGGGGTTCATTAATTCACTCATTGCAAGCCCTCTCCTTTTATTGCTCCCCCAACTAAGCCTTGACGTCAGATACTCGGCACAAAGAAAATTTCTCTGCGTCATAAAAACCTGAAATGCGTCAGCATTCCTGCGTTTTCATTCCTCGGGCAAAGTTTAATTAGTGGAGTAATAGTAAAATTGCTAAAAATTCCGGCAAATATTCTGTACAGATTGTATATCCGTTTATATGCCTATATAAATTCATTATACCTCTTTCCGGCATGATTGTCAAGGCAATTTCCGGATTTCCCCGATATTTTCGGCTTTATAGTCAAAACTCAACAAATAATCACATTACATCCGCCGAAATTTCTTTTCAATGCTTATTGACAATTTATCTCAGGAGGTTTATAATTAAGATATACGGTATGGAATCATGCCGATATAAATCACTGAAGAGTAAGAATGTGTTCGATATGCCGGATCTCCGGTATTGCAGTGCCGACGGGACGGGGAGTTGTCCGCCGGACGAAAGCCATCAGGCTGCGGTTCGCATTCTGCATCCCGCTTCATAGGACAACTGAAAAGCTTTTATGCCTTCTTTTCTTGTCGTATGAGTGAGGAAAAGGAGGTATTTTTTTATGAATTCAACAAACAAATCATCCGCCGCAAAGAGTCTCAGACTCTTCGGAAACACCCGTGTACTCGTAATCTCAGCGTTGTTTATCGCAATGAGCATCGTTCTCGGAAAGTATCTTGCTTTCAACATCGGAACAAGCATCCGCATCAGCTTTGAGAATCTTCCTCTGCTTATGGCAGGAATATTCTTCGGACCATTCATCGGTGCAGCTGTCGGCGTCGGAGCTGATATCATCGGCTGTCTCATGGTCGGATATGCCATTAATCCGGTAATTACTCTCGGAGCCGCACTTATTGGCTTCGTTTCGGGATTTATGACAATCCTGCTTTCAAAGCTCCCTCAGCTTCCGAGAACTGCCGTTTCAGTTCTTGCCGCCCACGCAGCCGGCTCTATGCTTGTGAAATCAATCGGAATGTACATCTATTTCAATACGCCGGCAGAGGTTCTTCTGCTGAGAGTTCCGCTGTATATCGGCATCGGCATACTTGAATTCTACATCATCCACCTGCTTCTGAAAAACAAGGCTTTCTCAGAGCAGCTTGAAAGAGTAAAAAGAAAATGACAAAATACGAAATTGCTCTTGAATATCTGAAAATCACTGCCGCACGAGGAAGCAAGCTCGGTCTTGAACGAATCAGGCAGATTATGGAACTTCTTGACAGCCCGCAGGACAAAGCAAAAATCATCCATATTTCGGGAACAAACGGAAAAGGCTCCTTCGGAGCAATGCTGACGCAGATTCTTGAAGCTGCCGGATATCACACCGGCGGATTTTCCTCCCCTGCCATTACCGATGTGACCGACAGCTTCCGTATCGGCGGAAATGAAGTTTCTCAGGAAGAACTCGGTGAACTCATCTGCCGTATCGGTCCTGTATGCGAAAGTCTTTTAAACAAACCTACGGAATTTGAAGTTCTTACCGCTGCTGCATATCAGCTTTTCGCTGAAAACAAATGCGATGTCGCCCTCGTGGAATGCGGCATGGGCGGTGACCTTGACTCAACCAATATCATCAGCACTCCCCTGCTTTCGGTAATTACCAACGTCCGGAAGGATCACTGTGCTTTTCTCGGCAATACCACTGAGGAAATCGCATCGCACAAGGCTGGAATCATCAAAACCGGATGTCCCGTTCTTTTTGGCGGAAGCGATTCTGCCGCCGGAAATGTAATAGCTCTTGCCGCTGAAAAGTCCGGCTCTGAGCTTTTCTGCACCGATTTCAGCAGGATATCTGACGTTTCCTGTTCCCTTGAGGGTACTGATTTCACCTTCAGCGGCTTCGGCAGACTTCATATAAATCTCGCCGGAACATATCAGGTAAACAATGCCGCAAACGTCCTGACAGCAGTGGAAATCCTGCGTGAATCCGGATTCGTTATCTCTGATGAGGATGTCCGCTGCGGTCTTGAAAAGGCACGCTGGCACGGAAGATTTGAGCTTCTGCGGAAGAATCCGACTGTTATCTTCGACGGCTCCCATAATCCCGACGGAATATCCTCCGCCGCTGAAAGTATTCGTCTCTGCCTTGACGGAAAAGCCGCACTTCTGATAGGAGTTATGGCAGATAAGGAATACGGCCTTTATGCCGATATGCTGGGAGCTTTCACCGATCATGCCTTCACCGTGACGCCCGATAATCCACGCTCACTTGACAGCCGGATACTTGCAGAAACCTTCACTGAAAAGAATATTCCGGCAGATTCTTTTGATTCCTTCGAAGAAGGCGTCAGAACAGCATACGATTACGCAAAAAATCATAACGTTCCCCTGATCGCTCTCGGCTCTCTCTATATGTATAAGGAATTCATAAACGCCCTCGATAACCTGAACTAATCCCTCTGACTGCTATGCCGTTGCAGATTTTTACAGCTATTATTGGGGGAAACCTTTCTGAGGAAAGGTTCCGCCAACAGCGGCGGCCCCCTCTGTCCTCCGCACCTCTCCCCGCACTGCGGGGAATCACCCCCAAGCCCCCTTCCAAAGACTTTTAATACTAAAATTTCAGCCGGATAGGGCACACTCAGAGAAAACTTAACTTTCTCATTTACTGGTGTGTGCCCTACCCGACTGAAATTTAATACTGAAAGTTTTAGGAAAGGAGTTTGAGGATTACTCCCCACTG
Source organism: Ruminococcus sp. (assembly GCA_045587105.1). Classification (GTDB taxonomy): domain Bacteria; phylum Bacillota; class Clostridia; order Oscillospirales; family Ruminococcaceae; genus Ruminococcus. The sequence continues at coordinate 31,543 of JAZNBR010000066.1, read as the reverse complement.
AGTGGGGAGATGGCAGCTATGCTGCCAGAGGGGACAGGCTCCCGTTGGGAGAACCCTTTTTCAAAAGGGTTTTCCTCAATAGTAACTATAAATATCCTGTAAAAGTATAATAGTCAAAGTGAATCAGTCCATGACATCGACGCCGTTATGGTCAGCGAAAAGCTGGTAGATATCGGGAAAATTCCGTTTTGTGCGGACAGGTTTAAGGTCGTTATCCGTAAAGCAGTGAGAGGAGCTTCCCTCCACGCAAAGCAGACCGCTGTTGCAGCTGACGATACGGTATTCAATTTCGAGGGTAGTTCCGTTGAATTTCACAATTTTCGGATACACTGCAAATTCCTCATCGAATCGCAGAGGAGATTTATACCGGCAGTCAACGGAGAGTACGGGCATAAGGATTCCCTGTGCCTCAATCTGTTCCATTGGCATTCCTGCCTGAATGAGGAAATCAACACGGCTTTCCTCGAAGATACGGATATAGTTTGAGTGGTGCATAATTCCCATTTTATCGGTTTCGTAGTAGTATACTCTGCGTTTGTACGGCTTCATGTTATTCATTCTGTAATCAGTTCCTTTCTGCATTATGATATAATTATGGCACATCACGTCGGAATTGTCAAGCCGGATGTAATATATAAAAGGACGTCCCCGAAAAAATCAGGGACGTCTTTTTCAATAGTTTTACTCGCCTGTTTCGTGGAAGAAGTACGGCAGTCCATCGTAGATGTAGTGCCTTACATGTTTCCACCAGTGATCGTTTCCTTGTGCGAGAAGGAAGTAGAAATTACCCTTGGAGAAGTCCGATGTATAAACGAACTGCGACATTTTCTTCATTTCGTCAATCTGCGGGCTTACATTCGGATATGCCATATCGTTTGTACCTGTTGCCGCAAAAATGAAGTACTGGTTCTGCTTAAGACCTGATTTATCTACTGCGTCAGCAAGAGATTTAGCCTTGCCGTAGCCTCCTTCACCCTGCCAGTGATCTCCGCTGAGGGGCATGAAGTAGCCGACAATATCGAGATTATTCTGGAATACAGCCCATGTTGATACTGCTCCCATTGAGAATCCGCCGTATGCACGGTGCATTCTTGAAGCCTTTATATCAGCCTCGCTGGTAGATTCTGCGTATGTGGAATATTTTCCTTCAACAAAAGGAATAACGCTTGCACGAAGCTCCTCATAGAAGTTGCCTGCCTCGCTTCCGGTTCCGTTGAAGGTAGGAGTTACAACGATAAGCGGTTCAAGCTCGCCGTTCATAATCATGTGGTCGAGCATATTCTGGAGCATTGTATCATCATGGAAGAAGAGTGTTTTTTCATTTTCTCCGCCGCCGTGCATCAGATAGAAGATATTGTACTGTTTTTCAGGATCGTAATTGTACGGAGTATAGACATACAGCGACTTGTTTCCTCTGATACCGTTATAGTTTTCAAGAGTAACAGTACCCTGCTGTTCGCACTGCTCGAAGTATTTTTCGGGAGCCGCCTTGTATTGCAGATTTTCCTCATATTCAAAAGGAGTAACCACCGGCTCCGGTGTATTATCAGGGAACTCTGTTATTTTTCCGGAAACATACTGCTGGAGAAGCAGGAGATCGTTGATGGAGTAATCCGTGCTTTTGTCAACATCGGCATTCTTCAGCATGGCGGAATCGTTCAGGGCTGAGGTAATAAGACGTCTTCCGCAGATTATGTCAAAGGAATCTATAACGCCGTCTGAGCAGATATCTCCGGGGATGTATTTTCCGCCGGCTGCTCCAGCGACAGCGACATTGTTTTCTGCAATAACTACATCATCAACGTAAAAATCCGAGGTACTTTTTCCTGTTTCGATGTATACGGATATATCAGAAGCGTCTGCCGGAATGGTAAAGCTTCTGTTTGCAAGCTGAGCCCACTTTCCTTTCAGGAGTTCAGCGCTGGCGATTTTCACATACTGCGGATCGCCATTTGTGTCATTATACTGCATGGTGAAGTGATACTGATCAGTATCCTTACCGGAATCGTACATAACATTTGCACTGAAGCTGTACGAGCTGCCTGCTTTAAAGCTGCTGCCGAGACTGATTGAAGCACCGTTCCACGATTCTTCTCTGCCGGAGCAATAGAGGGAGCCTCCGCCATTCAGTGAAAACTGCGAGGACGCTTCAACAGACGCACTTCCGCGTCCTGACCAGCCGTCCTCACTGCCCTCGAACGTGCAGCTAAGCAGATAATTTCCGGTATCATCCGCAGTTGTGACTGAGGAAGGACATACTACCGCAGAAGAAGCTGTTATTGCCGCAATTGCCAATGAAAGAAGCTTTTTCATAATAATTCTCCTTTTTTATAATTAAGAGTGTATCACTTTAATAAAGACAAACTTAAAACTTGTTATATCTTAAAATTAAATATATTATATCATTCACAGAACGCTATATCAAGCTATTTTTTGCGATAGACAAACCAGAAATTGCGGAATGACAATTTTTATTGTATCGTCAAGTTTCCTGACCAGCCATGGGATTGATATTTTTTAACCAAACTATTGCTTTTTTATAACTGATATGGTATAATATAAAAGCATTTTTATAAACCGCAGTATAAAAACAACAAAAAATAACAGGGGGTTAAATTTTTGAAAGTATTTTTAAAGTACATTCTGAAAAGCATGACCGAGAAAAAAGGCAGATTCCTGCTCCTTCTGTTCTCGATCGCAGTAAGTACGGCACTGTTCGTATTCAGTCTCGGAGCCGTCGATGTTATTCTCAAGGGATTTGAGGATACAATAAGAAATATGTCCGACGGCAAGGACATCAGTATATCCTCAAACACAGCCGACGTTTTCTTCTCCGAGGAGGATTTTGAAGCCGCAGGTCTCAAGAATTTCGAGGGAGAACTGTATGCAGTCGGAATCATCAACAAGGACGATGAAATAACCTATGTCGGTCTGTCCGGTAAAAAGGACTGCTCAAAGTACATTCAGGAAGGCAGTATGCCGGAAAATTCATCTGAGGCAATATGTGCTGTTTCCGACAGAACTGCAAAGGAACATGGACTTAAGCTCGGCGACAAGCTGGAGCTTGCAATCAATGGTGAAAAGATGAGCTTCACTGTAAATGCGATATGTGCACCAAATGGTACTTATTACAGTGACGCAAAAGACAGCTTCACGATGACAGTTCCGTATAATTATATGGATACTATCATGAATTCCGGCGGCAGATACAACTACATGACTGCAGAAACATCGGAAAAGGACGCAGTAAAAGCGGCAGACAAATTCAATGATGTGAACGAAAGAGTAAAGGCAACCTGTATTACTGACCTTTCTGCTGATAAAGAAATGACAGAATCAACAGTATCTGCATTTTACCTTATGTTTGCGATTGTATGTATTATCTGCTGTATCATCATACACGGAGCATTCAAGCTTATTATCAATGAGCGTATGACTGTTATCGGCACATTCATGAGTCAGGGAGCTACAAGAAAGAAGATTGAAAAGATTCTTCTTATGGAAAGCTTCATGTACTCTGTATTCGGTGCGGTGTTCGGCGTAGCTCTCGGCGAGCTTATACTTTATTTTATCTCAAGAGCAACTTCGCCGTTCAAGGATTACGGCATCTATATGAGCTTCAATATTGATCCGAAGCTTATCATCACAGGCATTATATTTGCGATAGTAATGTCGGTTTCTTCGGCATATTTACCGATAAGAAGCGTCAGAAAGCTTCCCGTCAAGGATGTTATCCTCAACAAGACAGATATCCAGCACAAAAAGGGCAGTATACGCTTCATACTCGGCGTAGTATTCCTTCTTCTTGCGGTAATGGGCGCATTCATCAACGCAGAATGGACAGTTGACCTGAGCCTCATCTTCACAGCGGCAGCATTTATCGGAATGATAATGCTTCTGCGTAAGTTCCTCAAGATACTTGCCGGCTGGCTTGCAAAGCTGTTCAGGAAGAATGCCACTCTCTTCCTTGCGGCAAACAATATAAAAGCCTCCAAGCTTCTCAGAGGCAATATCACACTTCTTGTAATTTCCTTTACATCAGTTCTGCTTATTGCGTCTGTCAGCAAAAGTATGACAACCAGCGTTGTTGATGCCTATGAAAAGCTGAACTTTGATTATCAGATAAACAATATCTTTGACAGCAACTCTGATAAAACTACAACAGACATCATCACAGAAAAATTAAGTGATCTCGATTGTGTTGATGAAGAATCAATCCTGTCCGATTACTACACTATGGGATATGTCGGCAAGATGAATGTAATTATTGACGGTGTTGATCCGATAAAATATGCAGAGTACAATGAGTATCTCGAATTGAAATCTGATAAATATTATAAGTATATCAAAGCTCTTGATGAATCTGTTGAGAATTCAGTTATCATAACCGATTATATCGCAGAGGAATCCGGTAAAAAAATCGGTGATGATATCGAAATTGAAATCGCTAAAAAGAAGGTTTCCTTCAAGATTGTAGGTACCTATGACGGTAAATTATTAAACGGCGGATTAATGATCCTCATGAAGCCGGAGGTTCTGAGAAAAGAATTCAATATCAGAGAAGCAGGTGCCATTACATTCAATATAACCGGAGACGCTGAGGCGGCTGAAAAGGAATTCAAGGGTTTCCTTTCCGATCTTGGTGCTACATATATTTCAAACCATGATATGATGGAGGAGAATAAGCTGTCAAATCAGCAGGTTGTATCTTTATTCGGTGCATTCGCTGTAATAGCTCTCATTGTAGCTTCAATCGGCATCTTCAATAACATCAGTATTTCATTCCAGCAGAGAAGAAAGGAATTTGCGGTAATGTCCTCTGTGGGTATGAACGCAAAGCGACGCAAGAGACTTGTACTGGCAGAAAATATGTACTGTGTAGTTCTTGGCATCGCAATATCAATACCGTTTACACTTCTTGTAAACAAGATTATGACAAAGGTTCTTATAACCTTAAATATGCCTATGACTCTGGAATTCGACTGGAGCTCAGTTCCGTCGTACTCCATTATTCTTGCGGCAGTAATATTCATCGCATCACTTTCAACAATGAAAAAGAGCAAGAAGATAAACGTTGTTCAGGAACTTAAATACGAATAATATGGAGGATAATTATAATGAGCGTTATTGAAGTAACAAATGTGAACAGATCATTCCAGAACGGAAAGGAAACAGCACACGTTCTGAAGGATATAAACCTGAATATTGAACAGGGCGAGTTCGTTTCAATCATGGGACCTTCCGGCGGCGGAAAGTCAACACTGCTTTATCTTCTCGGCGGACTCGATATGCCGTCATCCGGTACTGTAAAGATCAATAATGTTGATCTCAGCACTCTCAAGGACAAGGAGCTTTGCAGGCTCAGAAACGAGGATGTAGGCTTTGTTTTCCAGTTCTACAATCTTGTACCGAATCTCAATGTTGAGGATAACATTGCACTTCCTCTTATGATAGCAGGAAAAAGCAAGTCCGATTACAAGGAAAAGCTTGACGAATGTCTCAGGATAATCGGCATGGAGGACAAGAGAAAGCTTACTCCCAGAGAGCTTTCCGGCGGTCAGCAGCAGAGAGTCGCTATCGCAAGAGCACTTGTTTTCGATCCCAAGATCATCTTCCTTGACGAGCCTATCGGCAACCTTGATTCAAAGACAGGTACAAAAATTATGGAGCTTTTCAAGGAAATCAATCAGAAATACGGCAAGACTATCGTACAGGTTACTCACTCCGCTGAGGCTGCTCAGTACGGTACAAAGCTTGTAAAGCTCGTTGACGGTCAGATTCAGTCTGTCAGCAATATAGAACAGTAATTTTATCAGGGGCATTCCTTCTGGGTTGCCCCTGATTTTTTATTTTAAATAATACAAAAACGCTTGACAAAATACCGCAAAAAATGTTATAATTATTAGAACGTATTTTCAGACAGAGAATGTTTTCTGTCTGCTGAAAGGAACATGATTTTTTATGGCGAAAATCGACAAAACCGTCATGAAGGAAACCAGATATATCGCCGGCGTTACGATTGTACTCAGCGTTATTATGGAATCTGTCTTTCTTATTGCAGGTATGTGGAGCTATAAGGTTCTGATCGGTAACATCCTCGGTGCGGCTGCTGCCGTAGCAAACTTCCTCCTTATGGGTATGACCGTCCAGAAGGCGGTTACAAAGGATGAAAAGGATGCCGCCTCGCTGATGAAGCTCTCCCAGACGCTCAGGAATATGATGCTTCTCGTTACAGCTGTACTTGCAATCGTACTGCCCTTTATTAATCCCGTGGCAGCAATAATTCCCCTGTTTTTCCCACGCATAGCTATCACACTGATACCTCTGCGTGACAGAAAGCTTATCAACGGAAAGGAGAACAGCAATGGAGAAGGATAAAAAACGCTTTAAACTGCTTGACGCATTATATATATCCATGATGATTCTGCCGGTTGTCTGCGGAATTGTCCTTAAGGTTCTGACAACTCCCGTCAGCGAGGGTATTTCGATATCCGGTGCTAAAATCTTCTTTACTATCAGCCTTCCGATTCAGGATCTCCCCATAACGGAATCGCAGGTACACTCGTGGCTCGTAATGATTGCCATAACTGGTCTGTGCCTCTTCCTTACGCACGGAATCAAGGAAAAGGCTGACACAAAGCGGCAGCACATCGCAGAATGGATTGTAGAAAACACACAGAAGCTCGTAAACGGAAACATGGGTGAATATTTCAGCGGTTTCGCTCCGTTTATAGCAGCTGTCCTCGGACTTTCAGCATTTTCAAGCCTTCTTGCTCTATTCGGTCTCTACGCTCCCACATCGGACGTTAACGTTACCGCAGGCTGGGCTATACTCGTATTCTTCCTGATAACCTATTACAAGATGAAATGCGGTCCGCTGACCTACGCAAAGAGCTTTGCTGATCCGCCGCTGCTTACACCTCTCAACATCATAAGCGAAGTTGCAACTCCCGTATCCATGGCATTCCGTCACTACGGAAACGTACTTTCAGGCTCGGTAATTTCTGTTCTTCTTGCAACAGGCTTACAGGGACTTTCAGCAATTATATTCGGAAATCTCCCCGGCTTCCTCGGAGAATTCCCCTTCCTGCAAATCGGTATTCCCGCAGTACTGTCAATATATTTCGACGTATTCAGCGGCATTCTTCAAGCTTATATTTTTGCAATGCTGACGATGCTCTATGTAGCAGGTGCTTTCCCTGCCGAGGAGTTTTTCAGACGCAGAGCAACAAGGCAACATCACACAAAGCACTCCTGACGGATTTGTGCGGTATTGCTTTAATATAAAATCAAAATAAATCAAAACGGAGGAAATTAAAATGGAACTGGCAATTGGTATTATTCTCGGATGCTGCGCCCTCGGTGCAGGTATCGCAATGATCGCAGGTATCGGACCTGGTATAGGTGAAGGTAGTGCAGTAGCAAAGGCTTGTGAGGCTATCGGCAGACAGCCTGAATGCAAGGGCGAGGTTACAACAACTATGCTCATGGGCTGTGCTATCGCAGAAACAACAGGTCTTTACGCTCTCGTAATCGCAATCCTGCTTATCTTCGTTGCTCCCGGCAGACTTGTTGATATACTCGTTGAGACTATGGAAAAAATTAAATAATCAGATTTGAGGTTGATTCAATGCAGTCATTAGATGTAATTTCTGTCAATTTATGGCAGATTATAATATCCCTCGCCAACCTCACAATCCTGTTTCTCATATTGAAAAAGCTTCTCTTCAAGCCTGTACAGAACGTACTCAGGCAAAGACAGCAGACTCTCGACGACAAATACGAGACCGCTGACAAATCAATTGCCGAGGCTGAAGAAAACAAGAAGGCGTGGGAGGAAAAGCTCCGCAATGCCGAGGAAGAAGCTGACAATATTATCAGAACAGCTTCCGAGGACGCTAAAAACCACAGCAGCAGAATTGTTGCCGATGCGAAAAATCATGCAGACAGCATTCTCCGTCAGGCACAGAATGCGGCAGAGCTTGAACGCCGCAGTGCTGAGGAAGATATCAAGAGAGAAATCGTTGATGTATCCGCTGTGCTTACAGAAAAAATTCTCGGCAGAGAAATCAATATGCAGGATCATCGTGCAATGATAGACTCATTTATCGCGGAAATAGGTGACGGCGATGACGGAGATAAGTAGAGAATACGCTGAGGCACTCTTTGCCATAGCCTGTGAGGAAAATTCCAAAAAGGAATATCTCTCTGCACTTGAGATGATTTCCGCAGCATTCAGCGAAAATCCTGAATATACAGAATTTCTCCTCTGTCCGGGAATCCCTCTTTCAGAAAGACTGAAAGCAGCGGAGGACGCTTTTACAGACAGAGTACCTCAATATGTCGTTATGTTCCTGCTTCTGCTCTGCGAAAAAGGCAGAATACAGCTTTTCAGTCAGTGTCTCTCCGAGTACAGAAAGCTCGTGGACGCCTCCGAAAATGTTGCAGTTGCAAGAATAACAAGTGCCGTAGAGCTTACACAAGCAGAAATCGACGGCATAAAAAACAAGCTTGAAAAGGCTATGAAAAAAAATATTATTACAGAATGTATTGTAGATCCCTCAGTTATGGGCGGAGTAATTATTGAAACAGAAGGCAGGATTATCGACGGAAGCTTACGCAGATCCCTGCTCGAAGTAAAGGAAGTGATCGGCAGATGAATGGAAAACCTGAGGAAATCAGCGGAATTATCAAGGCTCAGATAAAACACTATAAATCACGGATCGAAATGCGTGAGACAGGTACGGTTATCCTTGTAGGCGACGGTATCGCAAGAGTTTACGGAATCAGAGAATGTATGGCAAGCGAACTGCTGGAATTCGAGGACGGAAGCTTCGGTATGGCTCAGAACCTTGAAGATGAAACAGTATCCGTTGCACTCCTGTCAGACAATAACAATATCAAGGAAGGTACAACTGTACGCAGAACAGGCAGCGTTGTGTCAGTTCCTGTGGGCGAAGGCTTCCTCGGCAGAGTAGTAAACGCTCTCGGCGAGCCTATCGACGGCAAGGGACCCATTCCTGCAAGCGGAACTCGTCCCGTTGAAAGTGACGCTCCCGGTATCATCGAGAGAAAAAGCGTAAGCGTTCCCTTACAGACAGGTATCAAGGCTATCGACAGTATGATTCCTATCGGCAGAGGTCAGCGTGAGCTTATTATCGGCGACCGTCAGACAGGTAAGACTGAAATCGCAATTGATACTATCATAAATCAGCGTAATACAGACGTTATCTGTATCTATGTCGCTATCGGACAGAAAAGTACCTCCGTTGTACAGCTTGCAAACGAGCTTGAAAGAGCAGGAGCTATGGAATATACCACTATTGTATCAGCTTCTGCTTCGGAATCTGCTCCTCTGCAATATATCGCTCCTTATTCCGGATGTGCTATGGCTGAATATTTCAGAGAACAGGGCAAGGACGTCCTCATCATTTACGACGACCTTTCCAAGCACGCAGTAGCTTATCGTGCTCTCTCTCTGCTCATCCGCAGACCTCCCGGACGTGAGGCTTATCCCGGAGATGTTTTCTATCTCCATTCAAGACTTCTTGAAAGAGCTGCAAATGTTTCCCCTGAATACGGCGGCGGCTCCATTACAGCTCTCCCTATCATCGAAACTCAGGCGGGCGACGTTTCAGCATATATCCCCACAAACGTAATTTCTATCACAGACGGTCAGATATTCCTCGAAACAGAGCTTTTCCACGCAGGAATCATGCCTGCTATAAATCCGGGTATCTCCGTAAGCCGTGTAGGCGGCTCCGCACAGCTCAAGGGTATGAAAAAGGTTGCCGGCGAATTGAAGCTCCTCTACTCCCAGTACCGTGAACTCCAGTCGTTCGCACAGTTCGGAAGCGATCTCGACGCCGATACAAAAGCACGTCTCGCTCTCGGTGAAAGAATCGTTGAGGTTCTCAAGCAGAGCAGAAATTCACCCGTAAGAGTCGGCTGTCAGGTAGCAATCGTTTATGCCGTTACCAAGGGATATCTTAACGATACTCCCGTAAACAAGGTGAAGGACTACGAGCAGAAGCTCTACGACAAACTTGAAGCAGAATACAACGGTTTCCTTGAACGTATCGAACAGGGATACTTCGAAGACGAAGATATCGAACAACTCAAAAAGGCACTTGGCGAAATGAAGAGGTGAGTAAATGGGCGTCGATACAAAAAAATTGCGAAACCGCATAAAAAGCGTCGATTCCACACTTCATCTCACAACCGCAATGGGACTCGTTGCCTCCTCGAAAATACGCAGGGCTATGGACGCTATGTTCAAAAGCCGTGAATATTCCGCCGCAATAGAAAAGGTCGTGCAGAATCTCGCCGGAAGCAGAGAATGTGAAAAAAGTCCGTACATGGCTCAGCAGAATGACGGTAAAACCTGCATCATCGTAATTGCAGGCGACAGAGGTCTCGCAGGAGGCTATAACTCCAACATTTTCCGCCTTGCAAGACAATATCCGGACGCTGAATTTATCGCTGTCGGAAAACGTGCCTGCGATGTGTACGGCGGCGGATTCACCGCTGAACGCTTCAGCTTTGAACAGGCTTCGGCTCTCTCTAAGGAGCTTTGCAGCCGCTTTGCAGAGGGCGAATTTTCACGCATCGGAATTATCAGCACAGAATATATCTCCATGATGTCTCAGGAAAGCCGCATCAGCTGGATTCTTCCCCTTTCAAGGACTGAGGAAAAATCTGACCTTACAGGCATAATCTTTGAACCTGACGAGCTTTCCGTCCTTAATACGGCTGTTCCGCTTTATGTGGCAGGAACGATCGTTGCACACGTCCGTGAAAGCTTTGCAAGCGAGGTTGCCGCAAGACGCTGCGCTATGGACTCAGCCGGAAAAAATGCCAAACAGATGATTGATGATCTTCAGCTTAAATACAACCGTGCAAGACAGAGTGCTATCACTCAGGAAATCACAGAAATCGTTGCGGGAAGCGGTATGTAATGCCGATATCCCACATTATAAATGCTCCACCGAAAAACTTCGGAAGCAATAAAGGTGGTATACAAATTATGTCAGAAAATACAAAAGGTGTTGTTTCACAGGTAATGGGACCTGTTGTAGACGTACGTTTTGAGGAAGGCTTTCTGCCTGCCATTTTCAACGCTTTGACTATTCCCAAGGGCGATAAGCTCCTTACCGTTGAGGTGGCTCAGCATATAGGCGACAATACTGCAAGATGTATCGCCATGTCCTCCACAGACGGTCTTAAAAGAGGCGTTCCTGTAACAGATACAGGCGCTCCTATCAGCGTTCCCGTGGGCAGAGAAACTCTTGGACGTATATTCAACGTTCTCGGCGATACTGTTGACAATATTCCTGCACCTGAAACAGAAGAACACTGGAATATCCACAGAAGCGCTCCCGATTACGACGAGCTCTCCACTTCAACGGAAATCCTCGAAACGGGAATCAAGGTAATCGACCTTATATGCCCCTACTCAAAGGGCGGAAAAATCGGACTTTTCGGCGGTGCAGGCGTTGGTAAGACTGTCCTTATCATGGAGCTTATCAATAACGTTGCCAAGCAGCACGGCGGACTTTCCGTATTTACAGGCGTCGGAGAGCGTACCCGTGAGGGTAACGACCTCTACAACGAAATGACAGAATCGGGAGTACTCAAAAATACTACTCTCGTTTACGGTCAGATGAACGAACCTCCCGGAGCAAGAATGAGAGTTGCTCTTTCCGGTCTTACTATGGCTGAATACTTCCGTGATAAGGAAGGTCAGGACGTTCTTCTCTTTATTGATAATATCTTCAGATTTACACAGGCTGGCTCAGAGGTATCGGCACTCCTCGGACGTATGCCCTCTGCCGTTGGCTATCAGCCTACGCTGGCAAACGAAATGGGTGCTTTGCAGGAACGTATCACTTCTACCAAAAAAGGCTCTATCACGTCAATTCAGGCGGTTTATGTGCCTGCCGACGACCTCACCGATCCGGCTCCTGCAACTACATTCGCTCATCTTGACGCTACTACCGTTCTTTCAAGAGATATCGCTTCACAGGGTATCTATCCTGCCGTTGATCCCCTTGAATCCACAAGCCGTATCCTCTCCGCTGAAATACTCGGCGAGGATCACTACAACGTTGCCCGCGAGGTACAGCGTATCCTCCAGCGTTATCAGGAGCTTATGGATATCATCGCTATCATGGGTATGGACGAGCTTTCAGACGTCGATAAGCTTCTTGTACAGCGTGCAAGAAAGATTCATCGTTTCCTTTCACAGCCGTTCTTCGTATCAGAGAAATTCACAGGTATTGAGGGTACTTACGTTCCCCTTTCCGAGACTATCAGAGGCTTCAAGGAAATTATCGAGGGTAAGCATGACGACCTTCCTGAATCCGCTTTCCTCTTCGTAGGAACAATCGACGAAGCCGTTGAAAAAGCTAAGGGTATTGAAGTATGAAAACATTCGGACTGACAATATCATCCCCTGACGGAAATATCTTTCAGGGAGACGCAGTAAAGCTCTCTGTCAGAGGAATTGAAGGCGAACTCGCTGTTATGGCTGGTCATATCCCCTTCATTACCGCCATTAAAGACTGCAATTGCAGAATTGAACTCCCCGATGGTACCGAAAAATCGGGACATACTACCGGCGGTCTCCTTAACGTGTCCAAGGATAACGTTATCCTCCTCTCCGATTGCTTCAACTGGTAATCTCACCGCCTCGTCTGCGGTATTCCTATGGAAGATTTACAGGTATTATTGAGGAAAACCCTTTTGAAAAAGGGTTGTTCCTCAAACTCCTTTCCTAAAACTTTCAGTATTAAATTTCCGCCTGACATAGCACATTCAGAGAAATAACTCTAATTTCTCATTTAATCGTTTAATGTGCTATGTCAGGCGGAAATTTTAGTATTAAAAGTCTTTGGAAGGGGGCTCGGGGGAAACCTTTCCTCAGAAAGGTTTCCCCCGATAACTACTTATTAATCCCCCCATAGAAGTATCGCAGTCAAGGTGAAATATCACTCAGCAGTCCAGCTGATATCGGAGATTGTGACTGTATGTTCGCCGAGAGAAGCGGCATCGCTGATATTACCGAGCTGGAATTTCAGATCTGCGAGGTCTCCTGTCATATCGGAAGGGAAAGTAACATCAAAGCTGTAATGGGTTGTTTCAGGAGTAATTCTTATTTTTTCGTCGATATAGCGTGTATAGACCTTATCCTCTGCGGTCACGACCATATCACGTTCTGTCGTGGACGATACATCAAAGGACAGTGTATATACCGTTCCTGTCTGCACCTGTTTTCCACGGACAAGACCAATTACAGCGTATTCCAGAGTACCGGCATTTCTGACTGTAATTTCAGTTCTGCCGTCCTTGTTGACGAGAGAAGCGTCTGCCCCCTCAATATATGCTTCCAGCGGCAGGGATGAAACCTCAGTCGGCGTGAATGCTCCATTATCATAGACGCGTACATAGTCTATCTGGAACTGCTTTTCTCCGTTTTCAAATATCGACGGATCAGCTTTGTAACCGTCTACACCGTCGAAATGTCCGCCGACAGCAAGATTCAGTATCAGATAGAAATTCTGGTCAAATGGTGCAGGATAGGTACGGTTTGCCGAATACCAGTCCGTCTGGGTACTGTACAGCGTATCGTCAACATACCAGCGGATTTCATCACGTTCCCATTCAATTGCATAGGTATGCCATTCAGCAGTTGAGTCACCGCCGGTAAATTCATATTCATTCGTCAGATATGTATTATTTGGCCAGATGTCCCCGAAATGTATTGTTCCGCAGATTTTCTCCGGCTTACTGCCCCAGCCTTCCATGATGTCGAGTTCCCCTGACGCCGCCCAGCCGCCATACGCACTGTCCTCCGGAAGCATCCAGATTGCAGGCCAGAGAGATTTTCCGGAATCGCACCTTGCACGGACCTCAATGCGTCCTCCGCAGGTTGAGAAAAGATATTGTGACGACAGTCTTGCAGATGTATACTCGTATTCTCCCTGCACCGGATCGGAATAATGCTCCTTTCGTGCGGAAATCGTCAGAACTCCGTCCTTTACAGAAGCGTTGGAATCAGTATAGAATTGCTGTTCATTGTTTCCCCAGCCGTTGGTGATGTAGTTTCCGCTTGCGTCGAGCTTCCAGTTGCCAAGCTCGTAACCCCATTTCGTACTGTCGATAGTATCGCCGTTGAATTCGTCGCTCCATACAAGACGAGACTCCGCAGACGATGAAGTAAGCTTCTTTTTCATCAGACAGAGATCGAAGGCATCAAGCACGTTGTCCCCGCAGAGATCTGCCGCCTTCCAGTCCGTGAGCTGAACATCGGGAGTTCCAAGCAGCCAGTCCTTAAGCAGAGCGACATCATCAGCGGAAAAGCTTCCGTCTGCGTTGATATCGCCGGATATCCCTGCCCCCTGATACTCCTTCTGCACGGCAGTCGCCCGAACATGCGGAGCGTCAACAGTAATACTTGTCACAAGCAGCAGAAGTGCCGCCGTGAAATGGTATAGCTTCATAATATCCACCCCTTTTCTGAGATTCATTTCCTGTATTTTTCTACATTATATCACATAATTATATCACATACAAGTGATATTTTCAATACAATTTCATTCTTAAAGAAAAATATGCCGGATCATTACGATCCGGCATCATTTTTATTACTCTGGAAGCTTGCTGACAAGCTTTAAGAGATATTTCTGGATTGAAAGTGAATCAGAATTTGTAAGACCAGAGCCGGGAGCATTTACATCTGCGTTGATTTCGCCCTGCTCTGTGATGTGACTATTTTCTGTTCCGTTCACACCATAGGCGTCGGGATTTCCGATAGCCTGCATTACGAGGATAGCGTCAGAAAGATTTACTGTTCCGTCACAGTTTGCGTCACCGTAAAGAGGAGCTGTCGCAGCTGAAACAGGTTTCAGCGTGAATACCTCTGTTTTGCCATTTCCGAGGTCGTAAGTGTATTTAACAACTGATTCTGTATCGGTAACTGTCAGTATATTGCCGCTGACTTCTGCATTCTTCCATTCAGAAGCCTTCTTTACATCGAAGCCCTCCGGAAGTGCAGAAAGGTCAAATGTATTTCCGTCAAGAACGATTTCATAGACATTGGATGCTGAATTAAGTTGTTCCAGTTTTGTATTTTGGCTTACATCGAGACTTGTAAGCAGGTTGTCAGAGCAATCCAGCCTTTCCAGTTCTGTATTCTTGCTTACATCAAGGCTTGTAAGCTGATTTTCAAAACAGTACAGAACTTCCAGCGCCGTATTCTTGCTTACGTCAAGGGCTGCAAGCTGATTGTTATCACAGAGCAGCTCTTTCAGTGCCGTATTATTGCTTACATCAAGAGCTGTAAGCTGGTTTGCTCCACAGCCCAGTATTTCCAGTGCTGTATTCTTACTTACATCAAGGCTTGTGAGCTGATTTTCACCGCAATCCAAATCATACAAAAACGTACATCCGCTGACATCAATGCCTGTAAGCTTGTTGTCAGAACACCACAGCTTATCCAATGACGTAAGTCCGCTTACATCAAGGCTTGTAAGCTGATTTTCAGTGCAGTCCAGAGTGCTCAGTGGCTTACATCCGCTGACATCAAGAGTTTCAAGCTGATTGTTATTGCAATAAAGCGAAAGCAATATTGTATTCTTGCTTACATCAAGGGATGAAAGATTGTTGTAAAAGCAGTACAGACTTAACAGCGATGTGCATTCGCTCACATCAAGCTTTGTAAGCTGGTTGTTAAAACAATCCAGAACTTTTAGTGCCTTACATCCACTCACATTAAGGCTTGTAAGCTGGTTGTCGTTGCATTCCAGAGAACTCAGCATTGTATTATTGCTCACATCAAGAGCTGTAAGCTGGTTGTCAGAGCATAGCAGATATTCCAGTGACGTATTTTTACTTACGTCAAGACTTGTAAGCTGATTTAAGGAGCAGTCCAGATTATTCAGTGCTGTACATCCGCTTACATCAATGCCTGTAAGCTTGTTTTCAGAACACCACAGCATATCCAATGACGTACATCCGCTTACATCAAGGCTTGTAAGCTGATTGAAATAGCAACTCAGCTCATTCAGTGCTGTACATCCGCTGACGTCAAGGCTTGTAAACTGATTATTACCACATTCCAGATATCTTAATGAGGTATTATTTTTCACATCAAGGCTTGTAAGCTGGTTTTCAGAGCAGCACAGATCTTCCAGTGCTGTATTCTTGCTTACGTCAAGGCTTACGAGCTGATTGCCAAAGCAGTCCAGCGTTTTCAAAGCCGGATTATTGCTTACGTCAAGGCTTGTAAGCTTGTTTTCGAGGCAGTACAGATATTCCAGTTCTGTGAAATGCTCCACACCTGTAAGATCGGTAATTCCCATGTCAGTAACATCAATCACTGTTACTTTTGCAATTTCGTCTGCTGTCAGGATATCATCATCCGTTGTGTCAAAGTATGTATTTACATAGCTGCGGAATAACTTATCGGGGAAGTTCTCCGCATTAATTGCAATTCCATCGTTTTCCTGTCCGGAAACAGGTCTCAGAGTAAATTCAAATTCCGATACTTTACCGTTTCCGAGATCATACATATAGGTAACATCTGATTCTGTATCGGTAATTGTCAGGATATTACCGCTTACTTCTGCATTCTTCCATTCGGAAGCCTTCTTTACATCGAAGCCCTCCGGAAGTGCGGAAAGGTCGAATGTATTTCCGTCAAGAACGATTTCATAGACATTGGCTTTGGTATCCAGACGGTCAATATTTACATTATTGCTGAGGTCAAGGCTTGTAAGCTGGTTGTCAGAACAGTACAGATCTTCCAATGCTGTATTTTTGCTGACATCAACGGTTTTAAGCTGATTGTAACCGCAGGACAGATATTGCAGTGCTGTATTTCCGCTTACGTCAATGCTTGTAAGCTGGTTGTTAGCGCATGACAGATTTTCCAGTGCTGTATTCTTGCTTACATCAATGCTTGTGAGCTCATTGCTATTGCAGTCCAGAGTTTCCAGTGCTGTATTATTACTTACGTCAAGACTTGTAAGCTCGTTGTTACTACAATACAGATGTTTCAGTTCTGTATTCTTGCTTACATCAAGAGCTGTAAGCGGATTGGAATTGCAGAACAGATTTAAAATTGCTGTATTCTTGCTCAGATCAAGGCTTATAAGCTGGTTTCCAGTGCAGTCCAGATATATCATTGCTGTACATCCGCTTATATCAAGGCTTGTAAACTGATTGTAAGAGCAGTCCAGCCATTCCATTGCTGGACATCCGCTTACGTCAAGGCTTGTAAGCTGGTTGTTATAACAATACAGGACTTCCAGTGCCGTATTCTTACTTACGTCAAGGCTCGTAAGCTTATTTTTAGAGCAGTTCAGCCATTCCAGTGCTGTATTCTTGCTTACATCAAGGATTGTAAGCTGGTTGTCAGAGCAGTCGAGTTCTTCCAGTGCCGTATTCTTGCTGACATCAATGCTTGTGAACTGGTTTTCTTCGCAATCCAGATCTTTCAGTGCTGTATTGTTGCTCACATCAAGGCTCGTGAGCTGGTTGTCATAGCAGTACAGACTTTCCAGTGCTGTATTTTTGCTCACATCAAGAGTTGTAAGCTGATTACCAGAGCAATCCATATATTCCAGTGATATATTTTTGCTTACGTCAAGGCTTGTAAACCTGTTGTCATAGCAGGACAGCTTCTTCAAAGCCGGATTATTGCTTACATCAAGAGCTTCAAGCTGGTTGTCATTACATTCTATATTTTCCAACGCAGTACATCCGCTGACATCAAGAGTTGTAAGGTTATTCCACTCACAGAACAGCTTTTCCAACGCCGTACATCCGCTGACATCAAGGCTTGTGATCTGATTGTTATAGCAGTCCAGAAATTTCAGTTCTGTACATCCGCTGACATCAAGGCTTGTAAGCTGGTTTTCAGAGCAGCTCAGATTTTTCAGTGCTGTACATCCGCTTACATCAAGGCTTGTAAAATTATTTGCATAGCAGTTCAGTGTTTCCAGCGCTGTATTCTTGCTTACGTTAAGAGCTTCAAGCTGGTTGTAACCGCATTGCAGTTCTTCCAACGCTGTACATCCGCTGACATCAAGACTTTTAAGCCCGTTGGCGTAGCAGTTCAGCCTTTTCAGTGCCGTAAGATGCTCCACACCTGTAAGGTCGGAGATTTCCATGGAAGAAACATCCATCACTGTTACTTTCGCAATTTCGTCTGCTGTCAGGACGTTATCATCCGTTGTGTCGAATTTCTCGTCCACATAGCTGCGGAATATCTCATCAGGGAAGTTCTCCGCATTGACTGCAATTCCGCCGTTTTCCTCTCCGGAGGCATAGATCCTGAATGTATCCTCCGGAAAATTCAGCAGCATACTGCCGCACATTGTCATTGACGCTGTGAGCGACAATGCCCGTTTGAATTTGTTTTTCATGTAAATTCCTCCTCTTTACAGTTGTTTTTCTGTTTTTTCCACAGAAGCCGGTAAGGATTCCCCCTCACAATTCCGGTATACTCTTTATCCTTTCCGGAATCTCCCATGATATTAACAGAATTTATTATATCACGTATCAAACTAAAACACAATACTTTTTTACAAAATTATGGCCACACAGTACAAAACCGCAAGGCATACTATGTACAGTGATACCATTATTTGTGTATACACCACATGATAGGAAGTGTTACATAAAATTTATAGGCAGCACCGCACAAACCACATTACGGATCTGTACGGTACTGCCTTAAAACGTTAATTCTCAGAGCAATATTTTAAAGTCTGCATTTTACAATTGCTTCGGTAACGTTGGTAAGCACAAGCTCTCCGTTCTGATTTTTTACCTCAATTGTAAGCTCTGCAAGACCATTTTTCGGATTTCTTTTTTCAAGTCTTGTAATTGCAGCTGTTCCAGTCAGAATATCATCGGCAAAAACAGGCTTCATCCATTCGATTTTTGTGGATTTTCCTGCAAGAAGCTCCTCGCCGAAGAAATCCGCTTCAAGATATTTCGCCCAGACCGACATGAACGACATTACTCCCGGAGCAATAAGTCTGCCGAAGGGAGTACGTTTTGCGTACTCCTCGTCAGTATGAAGAGGAATATTGTCATACAATCTTGCGAAATCAAGCATTTTTTCCTTTTCAATGACAGCAGGTGCAGTATCTGTCATCATTCCGACTTTCAAATCATCAAAATACATTTTATCACCTTTATTATTTCTGTGCGTCCTGTGCCCTGATTTCAGAACGGCGGATCTTTCCGCTTCCTACCGTCTTGGGCAGGCTGTCTCTGAATTCTACGACTCTCGGATATTTATAGGGTGCAGTATGCTCCTTGACATATGTCTGGATTTCCTTCTTGAGAGCGTCTGTGCCTTCTGTTCCGTTTGTGAGGACGATTGTCGCCTTTACAACCTGACCTCTGATTTCATCGGGAACACCTGTAACAGCACATTCGAGAACGTAAGGAAGCTCCATGATAACGCTTTCAATTTCAAATGGTCCGATACGGTAGCCTGATGACTTGATAAGGTCGTCAACTCTGCCGACATACCAGAAATATCCATCCTCGTCCATTCTTGCTGTATCGCCGGTGTGATACCAGCCGTCGTGCCATGCTTCCCTTGTGCTTTCCTCGTTGTTGTAGTAGCTCATAAAGAGACCACAGGGCTTTTCATCGCCTACTCTTATGCAGATTTCACCTGTTTCGCCGTCCCCTGCTTCTGTTCCGTCAGAATTGAGAATATGCACGTCATAGAGGGGATTAGGTCTGCCCATGCTTCCCGGCTTTGCTTCCATTCCGACGAAGTTTGCAACAGAAAGAGTTGTTTCCGTCTGTCCGAAGCCTTCCATAAGGGAAATTCCCGTCGCCTTCTTAAACTGATAGAACACCTCGGGATTCAGAGCCTCGCCTGCGATTGTTGCGTATTTAAGGCTTGAAAGATCGTACTTGGATAGATCCTCCTTTATGAAGAAGCGATACATTGTCGGAGGAGCACAGAAGGTTGTGATATTGTACTTGCTGAACATGGGGAGTATATCATCAGCGTGGAAACGCTCGAAATCGTAAACGAAAACAGCAGTCTCGCACATCCACTGACCATAGAGCTTGCCCCATAACGCCTTGCCCCAGCCTGTATCCGAGATTGTGAAATGTATGCCGTTGGGATCAACATTGTGCCAGTATCTTGCTGTTGTGTAGTGTCCGAGAGGATACTTGAAATCGTGCATTGCTATTTTGGGATAGCCTGTTGTTCCCGATGTGAAGAACATAAGCATGGGATCGCTTCCGCAGGCTGTATCCTCTGTTCTGGGGAATTCCTTTGAAAACGCAGGAAGCTCTGCATTGAAGTCATTCCAGCCGTCCTTTGCCTTTCCTACGATGATTTTCGTCTTAAGGGAAGGACAATTCGGTGCAGCGAGATCGACTTCATCGGAAACGCTGCCGTCTGATGTGCAGACAATCGCAGATATCTCAGCGGAGTCAAAACGGTATTCAAAATCGTGCTTCACAAGCTGATTTGAAGCAGGAATTACAATCGCACCGAGTCTGTGGAGTGCAAGAATTGAGAACCAGAACTGATAATGTCTTTTCAGGACGAGCATTACCTTGTCGCCCTTTTTAATGCCGAGAGAGCTGAAATAATTTGCTGTCTGGCAGGAGTATTCCTTGATATCCTTGTATGTGAAGAAGCGTTCGCTTTTATCCTCTGCAACATGAACCATTGCGACTTTATCCTGAGCCTTTTCAGCCATAGCGTCAACGATATCATAGGCAAAGTTGAAGCTTTCCTCGTTATGGAACTTTACAGCTGAAAGTGTACCTGTTTCATCTGTTTCGCAGGTAACGAACTTATCTGCAACAGGATGAACAATGCCTGCCTTATCGAAGTTTGTATGTGTGAATTCCTTTACAAAGTTATTGATTTCGGGTTCTTCACCGGCACCGTTAGGCTTGATGACGATAGCGTAGATTTCGCAGTCCTCACCGCCGAGAGCAACCTCGTCATGAGGAATAGAGCTGTCATAGAAAATGCTGTCGCCCTCATAGAGTGTTTCTGTGTGATTTCCGACAATCATGCGGAGAGTTCCCTTGATAACGATATCCATTTCCTGACCGGCATGGCTTGAAAGATGACGTGGTCTTGTCAGAGCCTCCTCCGAATAAGGAATTACAACGTGGTACGGCTCAATCATCTTATTCTTGAATTTATGTGCAAGACGGTTGTAGCTCAGACCTTCACGTCTTGAAATAGGCTTGCCCTCGCCCTTTCTTGTTACTGTATATTCTGTGAGTACGGGACCTTTTCCTTCCATCAGGTCAGCGATATCCACGCCGAAGGCTGCGGCACATTTGTAAATGAAGGTGAAGCTGAAATCAGTTTCGCCCTTTTCCATTTTTTTGTAGTCCTCAACGGAAAGACCTGTTTTAGAAGCCATTGTTTCAAATGAAATCCCCATATCCTCACGGAGAGTACGGATACGCTGTGCAACCTCGCGGATGCTCTGTTCAGTTTCTGTTAATTTGTTCATACTGCCTGACATAATAAATGCCCCTTTCATTGAATTTTCTGGGGCAATAAAAAACGCCCCAAAGCAAATTACTTTGAGACGAGCTGTAAACCCGCGGTACCACTCAAATTGCGTGCATTTTTAATACGCGCCACTTTCAGACTCGCCCTCACTTAAAAGGGATAAGCCCTGTGCATTTACGCAGCCTCACGGAAAAGCTTACTATCAGCAGAATTCAGCTTTTCAACTCAGAAGGGATAAACCTTGATGATGTCTGCCGTCTCGCACCAACCGGCGGCTCTCTGAAAGAACATTTTTCTCAAAGCTCTTGTCTTCGTCTCAGTTATTTGTGGTTATTATACCACTGTGAAAAGCATTTGTCAAGAGCTTTTCTGAAATTTTTCCAATTTTTTTAAAACTCATTATTTTCCGCTTGACAAATTGCGGTCAGCGTGATATAATATATTCGTAAAATGCAATGAAGCAGAGTAGTAAGCGTGACTTTCGTCCTTCAGAGAGATATCGGTTGGTGCGAGATATCGGGGAAATAATGCTGAACTCACTGTGGAGCAGCTGTGTTGAAACCAACAAGTAAATGCAGACGGGAACTCCCGTAACAGAGTTAGGGTGTGTCGGCACTCAAAGGTGCATCCGCAAGGATGAAGAAGAGTGGTACCGCGGAAGAGGTTATTTATAAAGAATTTCAGCTCTTTCGTCTCTTTAGGTTGTCAAAGGATAACAATAAGAGACGGAAGGCTTTTTTGTTATTCAGGATACCGGATAATCCGGCAGAATCTTCACCTGTTCAGAAAGGAATGTTTGAAAATGAAAATCAGTTTTTCTACACTTGCCTGCCCTGATTTCTCGTGGGCAGAAATCTACTCCATGGCTAAGGACTTAGGCTTCAACGGTATTGAAATCAGAGGCATCGGAGAAGAAATCAATTCGGTAAAGGCAAAGCCGTTCAGACCTGATAAAATCAACGCTACAATCGAAAAGCTCGGCAGGCTCGGTATCGAAATCCCCTGTCTTTCAAGCGGTGCCTGCCTTAAGTTCGCTGATAAGCACGATGAAATCGTTGAGGAAGTTACCCAGTACGCTGAGCTTGCAAAAAAACTCGGTACTCCCTACATCAGAATCCTCGCAGATCTCGAACCGGCACCCGTTGACGATATCGACGACGACGCTATTATTGCATTCCTCAAGGAAATCGCTGTAATCGCTGAAGCAAACAATGTTACACTTCTTGTTGAAACAAACGGCGTATACGCTGATACAGCACGTCTGAGAAAGGTACTTGACGCTGTTTCACATAAAAATATCGCTGCTCTCTGGGATATGCACCACCCCTATCGCTACATGGGCGAGACAGGTCAGCAGACAGTCGAAAATCTGGGCGATTATATAAAATTTGCTCATGTAAAGGATTCCGCTGTTGAGAACGGAAATCTCGTCTACAAGCTTATGGGACAGGGCGATATGCCTCTGCATGAGATGTTCTCTGCTCTCCAGAAAATCGGATATACAGGCTATGTTTCCCTTGAATGGGTAAGGAGATGGTCAAGAAATCTCTATGCCGCAGGTATCGTTTTCCCGCAGTTTGCACAATACATGAAGCCCTATATCATCGCTGAAAAGAGCAGACTTCAGGTGGACAACAGAGGAACAGGCTATTATCCGTGGCCTAAGGAAACTATTATCAACGAGACATTCCCTGATGTTCTCGACAGAATCTGCGATGAATTCCCTGAGCAGTTCGCATTCCGCTACACTGAGCTTGACTATACAAGAACATATCCGCAGTTCCGTGACGACGTAAGACGCTTCGCAAGAGCTCTCGTCGCAATGGGCGTAAAGAAGGGCGATCACGTTGCTATCTGGGCAACCAACGTTCCTGCATGGTATATCACATTCTGGGCTTGTACTTATATCGGTGCAGTTCTTGTTACTGTAAACACAGCATATAAAATCCACGAGGCTGAATATCTGCTTCATCAGTCGGATACACACACCCTCGTAATGATCGACGGCTTCAAGGATTCCGACTATGTGGGAATCATGAAGGAGCTTTGTCCGGAGCTTGCTTCCTGCAATGCCGGCGAGCTTAAATCCGCAAGACTTCCGTTCCTCAGAAATATCATTACAACAGAAAGCAAGCAGAACGGCTGCTTCACATGGGATGAAGCTATGGCTCTTGCAGATACAGTGCCGGAATCCAGAATTGATGATATGCGTGCAAAAATCGACAAGCATGATGTCGTAAATATGCAGTACACATCGGGTACAACCGGCTTCCCAAAGGGCGTAATGCTCACACACTACAACGTTGTAAACAACGGTAAGGCTATCGGCGACTGCATGGATCTTTCAACACACGACAAGATGATGATTCAGGTACCTATGTTCCATTGCTTCGGAATGGTTCTTGCAATGACTGCAAGCGTTACTCACGGTACTACCATGTCTCCTATCACAGCATTCTCTCCCAGAAAGGGACTTGCGTGTATCAATAAGGAAAAAATCACCGCATTCCATGGTGTTCCCACAATGTTCATTGCTATGCTCGGACACGAGGACTTCGACAAGACCGACTTCTCAAATATGAGAACAGGTATCATGGCAGGCTCTCCCTGTCCTATCAAGACAATGCAGGAGGTTATCGAGAAGATGCACATGCCTGAAATCTGTATCACATACGGTCAGACAGAGGCTTCTCCTGCAACTACAATGAGCAAGACTACCGACAGCATTGAGGTCCGTGTAAATACCGTAGGAGCTTCACTGTTCGGCGTTGAGACAAAGATTGTTGATCCCGAAACAGGCGAGGAACTCGGCGACAACATGGACGGCGAATTCTGTGCAAGAGGCTACAACATCATGAAGGGCTACTACAAAATGCCCGAAGCTACTGCCGCTGCAATCGACAGCGACGGCTGGCTCCACTCAGGCGACCTTGCAAGACGTACTCCCGACGGTTACTACAAGATTACCGGACGTATCAAGGATATGATTATCCGCGGCGGTGAAAATATCTATCCGAAGGAAATTGAGGAATTCTTCTACACACATCCTCAGGTAAAGGACGTTCAGGTTATCGGTGTTCCCGATAAGGCATACGGTGAGGAAATCATGGCTTGTATCGTTCTCAAGCCCGGCGAGGAGGCTACTGTCGAGGATATGAAGCAGTATGCTCTTGAAAGACTTGCCAAGCATAAGGTGCCGAGATATGTTGCCTTTGTTGACAGCTTCCCCATGAATGCGGCAGGTAAGATCTTAAAGTACAAGATGCGTGAATGGGCTGTTGATTATCTCAATCTCCACGACGCAAGCAAGATTGTAACGGCGTAATTAAAGTTCCTTAGAAATAATAAATAAAAACGTCCGGTTTGTCGGTAAATCCGACTCCGGACGTTTTTTTATACGATAGCAGGTGCTGGAGCATTGGCATTATCAAGAAAACCGGATTTTTCGAGTATCTGATAAATTGGTGCGTCAGGCGATGAGGTGTCTTTGATGTTCCAAAAACAGTGCTTATCCCATGAATAAAGGTATTTAATTTCATTCTCTGGGTTCTGAGTCTGATTATATTCATAAATCAGACTATCTGCAAAATTCCTGTTTAATAAATTACTTTTAATGAATATTGATAAATTCTGATTAGAAGTGCGTATATCTATAATCATACTTATACTGTTGTAAATCTTTATGAAATTATTTTCTTCAAATATTCCGGCTATTTCCATAGGTGATATTTTAGCGATATCAATTTTTACTAATGTTAGAGATACATAAGTACTTATATCATCCAGAGTTTTTCTGTTTTTTACAATCCACTGAATTATTTCATAAGCCTTTTGTGCTGCACCAAGATATTTAAGCGTTAAAATATCAGAGGGGGCGGAACGTATTATGTAATCAGCGAATAATTTTACCTTTGTGAGGTCTGAATTTCCGTCAATTTCAAAGCTTTTCAGAACCTCATGGAAAAGCTCGAATTTCAGCTTTTCCTCACTGAGAAGCCAATCTCTTATGCCGGTATAATCTTCACCTGATGACCTTACCTGTGCAAGAATCTTCCAGTATATGTCTTCGTTTTCAAGCTCCAGCATTTTTATAACGAAACGATGAAAATCGATATCATTATCCTCGTAATCATTACCGTCCATGTATTTATGGAGCAGACAGAAATTAACACAGCGTTTTATTGTACGGGGATTATGAATATCAGCGTCATCGAGAAATTGTACATATTTCGGAGCGATTTCATCAATTTTTACGTCAGACTCTGCCTGCCAGTCTTTCTTAACGTATGTTTTAAGAACAGTTTTCATAAATTCATCAAGCTTATAATTATGCACAGGGAGCTTGTATGGCACCTGAATAATTTTATCAAAGAAATGAATCATTTTATTCTCATCCATATTCGTACCGTACTTTTCCTTCAGACCTTCCTTGACAACGTCTGTATCAATTGCAAGCATAAATACACATTGCGGAATATCAAGGAAATTCTTGATGCCCTCAAGCAGTTCAACTGCACGAACAGGCTCAAGACGGTCAAGGTCGTCAATGAAGATGTACATTCGCTCTGTATTGGTAGCCTCAAGATATGACGCAATTAAAGCTGTCATGTCCTCATGAAGCTTACTTGCCTGTTTTACAAAGCTTTCATAGGTAATAGCTGTTTCATCACCAGCTGTTGCTTCCTTTAAATCAACACCGGTTTTATTTTTTATTCCCTGATAAAATACATTTTTCACTATACCAGGTCCAGAACGCTTTAAAAAATTGAAGACGTTATCAAATTTATCTTTTTCCAATTCCGAACACTTTTTTTCTAATTTACAGCAAAGGAGCATAAGCAAATCCATCAGGAGCCTGTCCTGTTCACCAAGCACTGCAAACTGCCATGTAGGAAACCAAAGAGTACTGCCGAATTCCCCCTCCAGCTTCTCTTTCAGCTGCTGCATCATTGAGGTTTTTCCTGTACCCCAGCCACCTTGTATTGCGATTGTCATGGGTGTGCTGCAATTACGCATAAAATTCACAAGACCGTCCTGCTGTTTTTCCGTTCCGAGCTGATCTTTTATTGCAGGCATATCAGAATTGAAATTTGATTCATTGTTGTTTGTATTTGATTTATTGTTGCTCATTTTAATCATTCTCCTTTCGACATAGTCCGACTTTATTATTAATTGTAGCATATAATACACAGAAATGCAATATTTAATTTACTGAATCGACCATCCATAAGACACCGACGAGGTTCCATTATGTTGCGTGATATAGTCAGACAATGATGAAAAAGAGCCTTCGGATTAAC
The DNA here is from genome assembly GCA_045587105.1 of Ruminococcus sp. Lineage (GTDB taxonomy): Bacteria > Bacillota > Clostridia > Oscillospirales > Ruminococcaceae > Ruminococcus. The sequence continues at coordinate 4,714 of JAZNBR010000066.1, read as the reverse complement.
CGAAAGCTCTTTGTTCGATATTCAGTTATTATTCAGAAGTTTTCGCCTCATCAGACTGAGATCGAAGGAATCAAGTCTGTTGTCATTACAGAAATCCCCTGCCTTCCAGTCAGCAAGCTTTACATCCGGAACAGCAAGCAGCCATTTCTGGAGTGCTACCACATCGGCAATAGTAAATTTACCGTCTGCATTCACATCGCCTTTGGGAAGAAACTTATTCGATTCAACCTTCACGTTTTTACAATGTTCACCAATGATGTAGTTTTCACAGTCCCTGATAATATTTTTCTCAATTGTCAGACCATTTACATTGTCCGCATTGATTACTTCCTGATAGCATGAAGTGAACTCATTGTCCGTCACCCTGATTTCTGCCAGCGGAGTATTCTGAACACGTTCACCATTCAGCAGACTTTCAATTGTAATAACATCGCCTCTGCCGCCGAAATTACACTCAATAAACTTATTATTGCTTATCTGTATATGGTCTGCACCTGTTCCCTCGATGACTTTATCGTTCGGAATGTCTGTGCGGACCTGCAATGTCTGGCTGCAGGTACGGTAGAATATATTTCCGTCACAGAGTCCGTTATCACTATTCAGCAGAAATCCACGTCCTTTGGTTTCATGAACATAGTTATTCGTCAGAACATAATTTGCCGAGTGCCTGTTCTTGTTATACGCAACAATATCAGTTGTGATAATATCAGGCAGCGGTTCAGTTAATGTAATTGTTGCTTCATATCCGTTTCTTGTAATGGATTCAACTGTTGCTTCACAGTCAATGGGATTAAAGTTCATATCCATAAAACTTAATGTATGTCCTGGTTCAACGATTTTATTCGGGACAGTCCCCTCTAAAACCGTTCTGCTTTCATCAATGCTTTTGATATAGAACATATTGCTGTGTACATTTAGAATGTCATCACCGCAGAAGCTCAGATCACAGTTATCAATACGAAAATAGCCTCCTGAGTTGGAAATGTGAATTCCGTCAGCTGTTGTGGAAATTCTGTATTTATCTTCTGCACCGGGACGTAAGCCTATATATGAATTGATGATCTGATAGTGATTTGAGCCGTATGCAAAGACATATCCCATGCCACAGGCACCGTAGATACTGATATTGTTGTAGGTGATATTGCTGGATTCTTCCACTGTATTAAAAACCTGTCCGCCGTAAACATAATGGCGAAGCAGATATACCTCATCATTGCGGAAATAGTCCAATGCACCGCTGTGCGTGACCTTCAGCACATTCGGTCTGCCTTCCACTTTTTCAACGTTTTTGATACATTCTGTATCTACAAATGGACTGTATATTTTAAAGCTTCCGTGAACGCCTGCAACAAGATCAACAGGATCATACTGCATAAAGCTTAAAAGAGGAATATCCGCATCGACTTCATCAAGTTCGGTAAATTCTATCTCAAGAATATTTTCTGCGTCATTTTCATTTTCAATTTTCACAAGAGAGCCAAGCCGGAGTGTATCCCAGTCCCAGTCAACAATCATATTTCTGATTTCAACATTATCGCAGGCATATACCTTGAAGTAATGCGGTGTGCTGAAAATAAATTCAGCGTTATTTGCGTCAATCAAAGTGTTTTTCAGTCTGTTCAGGTATATATCTTCCTCAGGTCTGAAATGATAGGTTCCCTTGTCAATCACAAGCTTGGTATCGGGATGATGTCTGCAATATTCAAATGCGTTTCGCATCGCCTGTGTGTTATCCTCTGCATCAGCTGATAATCCGAACTGAGAGGCATTTACAACAGTAAGTGAAGCTTCATCAGGTCTTGCAATATAGAATACAGAATCATTGACTCCATGAATTTCGTCTGTTATCGTATATTCCGCATCTTCTGCGACAGTTATATTGTTACCTGCGGTAATCAACGATGTCAGACCGATACATAATGCGGCAGCAAATGTAATTAATCTGTTTTTTCTCATACACATACTCCTCGTCTGATTATATGTAACACCGCACAAAGATGTAAGCATACTTTGTGCGGTATTGGCTTATTTGTTTTTCAGAAGCTCACGTCTCATCAGACTGAGATCAAAGGAATCAAGTCTGTTGTCATTACAGAAATTTCCTGCTCTCCAGTTGGCAAGTTTTGTATCCGGAACACCAAGCAGCCATTTCTGGAGTGCAACCGCATCGGCAACATTGAATTTACCATCAGCATTCACATCACCGTCCGGTGTTTCAGTCACGAGCTGTAATCTGTTCGTGGACAGTGTGTTCTTGTTGTCGAATCTTAGTGTCGGATTCTTTCCAGCGACAAGCGGATTGTCACTGTCATACATAGCAAGGCAGATAATGGCATCATCTGGAAGTGTGCCGTCATATTCAAACAAAAAGGTCTTTTCTTCTTCATCGTGGAACGAGCCTTTTTCAATCCTGACAGGCTCGCCGAAGTATTTCAGCTTGTTTCCGTCCTTGTCGGTGATTTCAGCACACAGGTCAATATTGAAAAATGCAGGTGCAAGTCCTGTGTTTTTTATTGTTACCAGAAGCTGATTGTCATTTCTTTTTGCTGATGTGACGGTGAAGTTGTAGCCCAGTCGGTTGCACATCTCATCAATAACGTCTTTCTGCTCACGGTAGAATTTGTAGCTTCCATAGCCCTCCTGATCAAGAGCATAGATTGACAAATGTGCAATCTCAATACATTCACGGAAGTGCTCGGGCGTCCATTTCAGGTAGCTGCTGCTCGTAGGATTCAGCATAAGCTCATAGGAACTGTGATTATCAGCCATTGTGGGAAGATTTGCCTTGTATGCAGGTCTTAAATCCCACTCAGCATTCGGAGCCATAATCAGACCGTTATTGCGTTTTGTGATTCCAAGTGAAAGAGCATAGTCATAGACTTCTCCCCTGGCATCCGATAAAACACAGCACATTGTTTCCCTGAATACAGAGGCATGATAAGCAAGCATATCCTTCTGTATTTCTACGGAGGGCATATCGTTTCCGATAAATTCGGATGTATGCCATTCTCCCATGTTGCCGAATGCACGGATTTCAACGTATTCCACACGGGGATCGCCGTCATATCTTTCTGCAAGAGCTTTGGTGAAATCCTTGTAAGCCTGAATGTATATCGGATCAGACCAGTCAGGTACTTTGATCTGCACAGAAGGATCTCCATACTTATATGTCGCAATATTCTGCCTTGCCCCCTTATCATAAACCCACTGCGGCACAAAATCATGTTCAATTCCGTAATTCTCATCTGAACCCGTTGAAGTTGTATACGGAATAATACGAATTCCGTATGTCATTCCGGCGTGTTCACAGGCTTCAAGTGCTCTGTCAATTTCTTCCCAGTTGTATACACCTTCCTGTGGATTTATGTCCTCCCAGAACATAACTCCACTGCAAATCTTAACGACATCCCATGCCTGATTCCCCATAGAACCGTCGATACCATAAGGATGCTTACCTTCATACAGCATATCGGGATTATACAATGTCATTACAAAGCCCTTGTGAGGATTTGAAACTGGCTCACCGGATATCTCCGTCTGATAATAAATTGTTGATGCAGTGTCAAAATCCTCGTAGGGATCTTCAACAATCTCACCGGATTCTTCCGGTGGGAAAAGCTGTTCATTTACCATCTGTGCAAGTATATCCGCACCAAGTGCATTCGGATGGAGGTTGTTATAATAATATTCATTCGCTGTTATTTTAGTTTTCTCCAGACAGAATTCAAGCCAAGGCTGATATAAATCAATAATACCAACATTCTCCGCAGCAGCTATTGCATCAATTTCATCCCTGAACCATTTTTCTGTCGGAAGCGGATATCTGCCGCAGTCGTCCAGCTCGCCCTGCTGCTTCACAAGATAGACTGTCATTCCCTTTGCTTTTGCACGCTGAACCATATCTGTCATATATGTGATGTAGTCTGTTGAATCAGGTGCATCAGGATTTGCTTTGTACGCTTTTGTATAATCATTGATTCCTACTGCAAGAAGCAGAATATCGCCGCTTTTTCCGTAATTCTCGGCTGTACCGAAAAAAGATCTGCGTAAATCGTATGACGTAATGCCGCTTGCGGAGATGTTTCGCACATCATACTTGTTCATGTCAACATAATAAGGCAGAAACTGTCCCCATCCACGTGCAGCATCATCTGAAACATTGTAGTAGCTTGCAACAGTCGAGTCGCCGCCAACCCAGATTGTCGGTTTTGTTGTCGTTCCTGTGGAGGTCTGCTCAATTTCAATGGTACTTAAGGAAAATTCTGTTCCCACACCGGAACCAGCGTAAATATTCAGCTGACCGTCCGTTACGGGGATTGTGAAAGTATCAGTGGCATTGCTGCCTGTCAGAAAGAAAAGCTGAGGAACCCTTTCAGCGGTGATTGTAGTTGACTGCACATCGCCAGTAGTCACTGTGATTTTATATACACCTTCCGGCAGATCAACATTGAAGATATGATTCGGCACATCGGATTTGAACCGCACGGCATCCGCTAACGCTCCCGTTCCGCTTGCTGTGACATTTTCAACGGCATCGGTATTTGAAAAGCCGTAACCTTTGGAAGAATCATAAGCTTCCGATGCAGATACCCCGATGTATCCGTCAGCAGCACCAAGTCCGCCAAGATCAAATTTTCTGACAATGAGTGATTCTGTCTGTGCATCCGTTTTAAGCGGCATGGGAAATGACGATGTTGTAAGTGTCATTGCCGCT
>JAZNBR010000065.1:0-51199 GCA_045587105.1 Ruminococcus sp. | reverse complement strand
CGCCAAGATCAAATTTTCTGACAATGAGTGATTCTGTCTGTGCATCCGTTTTAAGCGGCATGGGAAATGACGATGTTGTAAGTGTCATTGCCGCTGCAAGGATGATGGATATGAGTTTCGATTTCATATGGTTTCCTCCTTATCCGTTTTTATTTATTATACTACATATTTGCTTGATTTTCAATATGTAAAGCCCGAGGAAATTTTTTGTGAAGATAGGTTAATCGCAGCAGGATGTATCTTTATTACGAAATTCAGTAATCGTCGTTATTTAAATTTATATTTTATGACAATATTTTTTAATTTTACTAAAAAACACTTGTTTGAGACGGTGTTATCTGATATAATTAAAATACATAATTTGGACGATATCAAACCATTTAACACATTCCGGATTATGTATACTTAATATTTAGAAAGAAGATGATGCAGCCTCACTTGACATTCACACATTCAGGAACCCAATAATAATTTACAGGAGGAAAAGAATGAAAAAAATCGCAGGTCTGATTCTGACACTTTCGTTAGTGTTCGGAGTGCTTCTTGCACTTCCCCTCAACGTCAGTGCAGCAAGCTCAGCAACTCAGGATGGTCTCGAAGTAATCATCACAACCGATAAAACTGAATATACTTCTGACGAGGATATTTCAGTATCGGTAAGCATCAAAAACAACAATCCTTATAGAGTGGAAAATGTTTCTATTGAAACTCTGCTCCCCGAAGGACTGGTTCTGAAATCCGGAAATCTTACAGAAACCAATATTGATGTTGACGCAGGTGCTTCTTACTTTGCTTATGTTATTGCAAAAGCGTCTGACGGTCTGACGGATAACGAAGAAACCAATCCGGTCAGCACAACATTATCTGAGACTGCAACAACGCAGGAAGAAACAACAACAACAGCTCAGACTACATCCAAGACGAAGGATGCAGCTAAACCAGCCGGCACCACTCAGAAAACAAACTCTCCTGAAACAGGTGACAATTCCAACGTTACTCTGTGGCTTGCCGTACTTGCTGTTTCCGGCTGTGTATTTGTAGTACTTGCATTCAGAAACCGCAAGTATGCTTCTAAGATGCTCAGTATGTTCTTGTGTCTGACAATGCTGTCAACTATGCTTCCTTCGGATACATTAGCTGACGCAAGCGATACCGCATCTGTTACAGTTGATACAACCATTACTGTGGACGGTAAGGAATATACCATCAAATCAACTGTTTCTGTCGGTAAGGAAATTGATAACAGCGAATCTGAAACTCCTCAGGTACTTTCAGATGAAATAAAGGACGCTCTGGGATTATCAAAAGATACTGATGATACTGACGGCGATGGCTTGACAGACTATGAAGAGCTTGTCGTTGTTGGCACAGATCCCACTAAAGCTGATACAGACAATAACGGAATCAATGACGCCGATGATGACTCAGATGCTGACGGACTCACCAATATAGAAGAAGTTCGTTTAGGAACAATTCCTGTCGGAGCAGATTCTGATTTTGACGGTCTGAATGATATGGATGAGGTCAACACACATAAGACCAATCCGACAAAGCGTGATACCGATGGTGACGGTCTGAATGATAAGGAAGAAATCACTCTCGGATTAGACCCCCTCAATACAAAATCTGACGGCAGCACTTACGATTCCGACAGAACATTTGAGCAGACTGCTTCTAATGAGGCTGTCATGGATCTTGAACTGCGTAACAGCGACAACTGGCTTACTCCTTCAATTAAAGGAACTGTTGCCGGTGATATAAACCGCAATATTCTCCTTGAGAAATCAACCACCAGCTCATTCAAGGATAACCGTGCTGTTCTCAGCGATATTATTGAATTGTCAACAAAATATGACAGCACTCCCCTGACACTTTCATTTGCATATGAGGAAGCCTATACAGGTTCGATTAAAAGCCTGACTATCGCTTCATTCGGCGAAGAAGGTCTTAAAATTGTTGATACTGATATAAACGAAACTGAACAGACTCTTTCAGGTGAAATCACCGGAAGCGGAACTTATTTCGTAATTGATCTGGATGAATTCATGAAAGGTCTCGGAATTGACGTTCTGGGCAATATCAATGCAGAAGCTCCTACACTTACAGAAGCAGATACATTAACAGCCTTAGATGCTTCGACAAGAAAAAGCAGCTGCGATTTTCTCTGCGATAACGATGGAAATATCATTGAGGAAATAACAGATGACTCATCCGAAGATGATATGCTCACATCATTTATTCCGCTTTCTGATATGAACAGATTTGCTTCAAGCACAGGTGCTACCGGAAAAGCTGAAGTAGTCTTTGTTATTGACACTACCGGTTCCATGAGCAGCGCTATTGCTGGTGTAAAGAATAATGTAAAAATCTTCTCAGAAAAGCTTGTAAACGATTATAATGTAGACGCAAACTTCGCACTTATTGAATTCCGCGATATAAGAGTGGATGGTCTTAACAGTACTAAAATCCACAAAAACAACACTTCTAACTGGTTCACAAATGTAAACACTTTCAAGAATAAAGTAGATTCACTTTCCGTAGGCGGCGGCGGCGATACTCCTGAAACTCCGATTGACGGATTAGAAATGGCACGCAGATTGAACTGGAATGATGACGCAACCAAATTTATCATTCTTGTAACAGACGCATCTTATAAGAACGACAACCAGTACGGTATCTCCGACATGAATGAAATGATACAGCAGCTCCAGAATGATGGTATTATCGTATCAGCTATATCTTCTTACAAGAGTTATTATAATAATCTGGTTACATCTACTGACGGTTTATATGGTTACATTTACGGAAGCTTTAGTAGTCTTTTATTACAGCTTGCTGAAAAAGTCGGTGAGGCAACAAACGCAGACGGAGAATGGGTTTTACTTAGTGATTATCAGGTGGTTAAGCTGAGCGATACCCTCGAAAATGCAGCTACCAACGATACAGACGAAGATGGTCTGACAGACAAAGAAGAACTCGGTACAAGTAGGGTTGTAGATTTAACCTATATAATAAGGTCTTTATTAAAAGGTCACAACGTACCCGAAGAATTCTATTCAGGTAAAACACAAATAACAATCTGGGATTATATCTCCAACCCCGTTCGACCTGATACAGATTACGACGGAGAAACAGATAACAAGGACAGCAACCCCCAAAAGTGGGACATTTGTGACCGTGACTTAGCTATTGCCGCTGGTATTTCCTATACAGACCTTACAGTCGGAGCTGATATCGAAACTTATTCTTCTATTGACCTTGAAGACGGAGCCGATGTAAAGGAAATGATTGGATGGTCAGTTCTTGCTTCCAAGAAATTTATTGGTTTCTATGTGGCAGCACTTAAAAAGGATGACAATATTGTTATTGCCTACCGCGGTTCTAAGGCTATTGATTCTGATGTAGATTGGGATTATATAGATGACTGGGTATTCGCTGACGTCCTTAACGTTCTGACAGGAATAACCGCACAGGGAGATCTTGCAAAATCGTTTATGACATCAATGCTTGATGATTATTCCGATGATTATAATTTCTACATCTGCGGTCATTCACTTGGAGGTAATCTTACATACAACGCAGCAGTAACAGCATTTAAGAAAAAACCGGAAATTATAAAGCGTGTCTCCACGTTTAATGGACTTGGTATGCCGATAAAGACAATGTATGCTGGAGCAGTTTTGGATTATTTTGGCTTAGCGGATCTTGCTATTTTAGAGTGGTATGATGATATCATTTACGATTATGAGATTAAAGGCGATCCGGTTTCCTTATTAGAAACTCTTATTTTTACAATAGGATACGGCACTCGCATAGATTTGGATGTAGTGGATGATGAAGGAGACAAACACTGTCTTGAGAATTTCTATCAACAGATGACACCTTCGGGCAGACCAATAAAATAAAAACAATTCAGCACAGAGCTTTTATTATCTGAAATTACATACTGCCTGCATCCCTGTTTTATTATGGGGTGCAGGCAATTCTTGTAATTAGTCCCCCAGTTTGACTATGGGGGCTAATTACAAAAAGAGCCTTCGTGATTGAAGGCTCTTTGTATGTGATGTAGTCTGTTGAATCAGGCACATCAGGATTTGATTTGTACACTTTCGTATTGATATTCAGCATCCAGCACAGAATTTTGTGTTTTCCTTAATTTCTTTTCCACATTTTTTGCAATAAATAAAATATACCTCTTTTCATTTTAAAATTCACATCATAAACTTGAATACCATTCCTCAAAAGAAGGAACAGTCTCGCCGGGGGTCAGCGAAGAAATCTTTGTATAGTAACGAAGAATTAACGTAGCGTCAGAGCCGGTAATGATTCCGTCCTTGTCAACGTCAGCCGCCTTTTTCTGGGCAGCAGTAAGCGGTGAAGCAAGTCCGGAGTTGATAATTGTATATGCACTCAGTACAAATGTCGCGTCTGAACCGTTTACAACGCCATCGTATGTTACTTCGGCAAGCCTGAATGGATTTCCACTGATTTCAAGCTTTATAGATTCCGTTACTGTTTCACCCGATGTAGTTTCAGCACTTATTGAAATTGTCACATCACCTGCACCATAGATTGTTACAACACCATTTTCTGACACGGATGCAACATCTTCATTATCGGATGCAAACGTAACAGATGACTCAACCACGTTTTCATCTAAAGCGAAATCAAGCTCAAAGGAATTTCCGGGCTTTATTTCTGATTCTGCCGGATGACTGATTTTAATTGCAGTTGTTGTGGTAGTACTTGTGGTTGTAGTAATTGTTGTAGTGCTGCTTGTAGTCGTAGTGGTGCTTGTTGTAGTCTTACTTGTCGTGGTGGTAGTTGTAGTCTTTGACGTTGTAGTTGTTTTAATATCCGGAACGATAATTGCACCATCCTGAATAACAACATTTCTGGACATATCAATTCCATCGGCTGTCGATACAAACTTATTAACAAGTTCTACGGAATATCTTCCAGAAGCTGTTCCCTCAGGCACCAGAAATGTAATTGTCATTATTATTTCATCGTTTTCAACAATTGTTGAGCTGCCTTTTTCATTTGCCCATGCAAATTGAGCTGTATTGTCATTCTTAATAAGAGTATTGTCGTAAGGTGTGCCGGCTGCTGTTACATACTCAATAGGTGCTGCTGCTTTGATATCGTATTGTGCACCAGCCACTGCAAGCATTACTCCATCAGTATCCTTCACTTTAAGTGTAAGTGTCACTTCTTCACCGGGTTTAGCTTCAACCTCGCTGATTTCCCAGATAATTTTTCCTGTCGGAAGCTCGCCGATGCTTACAAATTCTCTGTTATACTTTTCAGCATAAGCCTGTGCGGTTGAATTCTTATAGCCGTAGATTGTGCCATTGAAGTATGCTTTATCATTGAATCCATTTGAAATTGTTGCATCTTTATCACGAATTTCACATTCTGGATTGAATATTGTTATTGAGTTCAAATTTGTACAATACTGAAATGTAGAATCTCCGATGCTTGTAACACTGTCTGGGATTGTTATTGAGGTTAAACTACCACAAGCATAAAATGCCTCATCGCCGATACTTGTAACGCTGTCTGGTATTGTTATTGAGTTCAAATTTGTACAATACTGAAATGTAGAATCTCCGATATTTGTAACGCAGTCTGATAATGTTATTGAAGTTAAACTTTCACAATTATAAAACACATCATTTCCGATACTTATAACGCTGTCTGGAATTATCATTGAAGTTAAACTGCCGCAACTATAAAAAGCACCTTCTCCAATACTTGTAACACTATCAGGAATTGTTACTGAGTTCAGGCTATCGCATCCATAAAATGCCACACGTCCAATACTAATAACGCTGTCAGAAATTGTTATTAAGGTTAAACTTTCGCAACACCAAAAAGCGTAATCTCCGATACTTGTAATGCCTTTTTCAATAGTAACATTTACAATATTCTCTCTGTAAGAATACCATGGAACGTCTCTTGAAGAATCCCAGTTCTTCATCTCACCCTCACCGCTGATTGTGAGCGTGCCTTTGCTGTCGAGAGTCCATGTGAGGTTATCACCCTGAGCACCACACTCACCGCGTGCAACTATATAATTTTCTCCGCTATTGGTTGTAGTTGTTACTGGTTTTGTTGTTTTGCTTGTAGTTGTTGTCTTTTTAGTTGTTGTAGTTGTAGTCTTGGATGTTGTCGTTGTGGTCTTGGATGTTGTTACAGGCTTTACTATTGAAGTTGTTGTCTTTTCAGTTGTTGTAGTTGTATTCTTTGATGTTGTAGTTGTAAGTTTTGTTGTAGTGGTAGTGGTCGTTGCTGGCTTTGTTGTAGTAGTTGTTGTAGTCGAAGAAGTCTGAATCGTAAACCATCTGAATGAGCGTAAATTCACAAATTTATCTACGTTATCCTCATCAGTCAATTTAATCCATCCGTTTACAGAATCCCAAGGAATAAAGTTTTCAATTACCTGACCTTCCTCTAAGTAACCAATAACTTCAGAATCATAAGAAGCTTCAGCTCTTATTTCACCTTCAGATTTAGGTCCAGAGAAGATTATGGCTTTTGCTCTACGCAATTTCACAGCCTGCCTTTCAACCAGATCTACATCATCGTAAAAGAATTTTGCATAGTATGGAGTATCTTCATTGGAAATACATACTCCATAAATATTATCTCCCAAGACTTCACAGACAGTCATTGGTTCGTTTACTTCGCATGAAAGTCCTGTCAAATCCGGATTACTCCAGACAACAAAAGGCTCAATGTCTGGTTTAATAATATCACCAGCCCAAAATTCAATAGATGAAGTCCGTTCATTCTCTTGAATTATTGCTGTTTCTGCATGCGTACTTATAGCCTGTGCTGTTGAGTTTGTAAGGCTACCACCCTGAGCACCGCACTCACCTGACGTTATTATGTCCTCATACGACGCACTGACGCTCGGCACATCCGGTTCAATCATTCGTTCCGGCAGAACACCGATGTTCCCGCCTGCCAGCATTGCTGCCGCTGTAAGAAAAGCTGTTAGTTTCTTCAATTTTTTCATAATTGATCTCCTTGATTTTTATTTGTTGTCATGGGTATAATAATTGTATGCCATGTTAATGTATTGAGATTTCGCAAAATATAACATTTTGCGAGAAGAAATTTCCCACATTTTCGACATACTTTTTTCTTATATTATACGATAAATAGGTAAATCTGTCAACAGATAAAGCAATGTTTCCAATTTCATCATTGTAGGATTACAATAGATATGAGACAATTTACAAAAAAAGGTAGCGGAGCAGCATAGACCTGTGTTACAGTTAAGTTGCGAGAAATAAAAGCAACAGGAGGTTAGCTGATCCGCCATGAATACTATAACACAAATCACCACTCGATGTCAAGCCATAATTAAGTATGCTGAGAAAAAAGGAGCATGATCATAAAAATATTTAACGGAATTGATCACTTTGCTTTTTGGACTGTTATGCAAATTTATTTGAATATTGGCAATTCGTTGTAATGTCATTTGGGGGAAGGCAACCAAAGGCTTTGGCAATCTGCGGATTTCCGCCTACTAATGCAAAAAACCACGCAGTTGCGTGGCTTTTTTGCTATGTAATCTTTTCATTACACTTTATGAGTATTCCGGCAGGCTGGGAATAACCTTGAGGATAAATCTCTGGATAGCAAGAGCGTCCTTATTTGTGATTCCGTCACCAGGATTGCATACGTCAGCGTTTGCAAGATTCAGACTTACAGAATCGGGATTTCCGAGATACTGAAGGATAAGAACTGCATCGTTCAGAAGAACCTTGCCATCACCATTTACGTCGCCTGAAGGCTTGTTGTTTACAGGGGGCTGGGTTGTAGTTGTGGTGACTGTTGTTGTCTTAGTAGTTGTTGTAGTTGTAGGCTGTGTTGTAACCTGAGCGTTTCCGTTAGCCTTTTCGAGGATCCACTTCTGATTGTCGCCGCCGTTAACAGCCCACTGCTGGATGTTTGCGCCTGATTCAGCAGACTTTCCGTTTACTTCAACAGCGGAAGCGTCGCCTGTGATTTTTGTAAGGATTGTATAAGTTCCGTCGTCGTTCTTCACAAACTTGAACTGCTGATTGTCGCCTTCCTTGTATGTGTAGATTTCAACATTTGTACCGTCGTCAGTTTTCTTTCCGGAAACGTCGAGAACATAGGTTTTACCGTCGCCGAGCTGAGTGTAGAGGTAGTAATAGCCGTTTCCAGCGGATACAGCTTTCCATGAGTTGCCGTTTGATGCACCGTTTGCAGAAGCCTGCTGAACGTTAGCACTGTTTGCACCGTTCTGATTTTCAACTTCCATGTAGAGACCGCTGTTCTTGTTCTTGATCATGTATACTGCACCGTCTTCAAGCTGAGAAGGCTCAATGGGTGTGACAGGACGAGCTGTTGTTGTTGTAACTATGGAATCTGGTGTATTAGTAGTTGTTGTTACGATAGGATCTGTGGAAGGAGGAGGTGTGCTGCTGCCGTTCTTGTTAAGAGTAACCTTAGGTCTTTCGGGGAGCTTCGCCTCAGAACCGAGATAGAAGCTTGTGTGTGCAGGCTGGTTGTAGCAGTTCTGTTCGCCGGCAACCTGTGTACGGTAATGAACGTCGTGCATAAGAGTTGTAAGACGAGTAGCTGTTGTGTACTTTGTGGAGTAAACTCTGAGGTACTTGCTGTCACTTGTTCTTACTACGAGTTCTTCACGCCAGTCGCCGAAGATATCAGCTGCGAGGCCAGGATTGTTCTTTGAACCGTTGTTTGCAGCACATCCGTCAGCTGTGAGAAGTCTGTTTACCTTTCCGGCGTCTGTATAGTCGTCGATCTTTGTTCCATCGAGAATTTCACGTTCAAGGTCGCCGTCCCAGTAGATCATGAAGTTTTGTGCGGGCTTGTTTGTAGCGATTGTCTTACCAGAGCCGTCGAAGATATCATTTCCTGTTGCCCCCCAGAATTCAGCACCGGGATTCTTGGAGTAGATATTACCGCAGCAAGCTCTGCCTGTATCCTTTGAGTGATTCTTGTGGAAGATGTTCTTACCAGTTTTGGCGTCGATAAGAGATACGCCGTAAGGGCTGTTTTCGTGGCACATCCACAGTTCAAGACCTTCTCTGTTGGGAAGGAAGTCGCCGAGGTGCATTGCGTCACCGTGTCCCTGATTGTTGCACCAGAGGAGCTTACCATTGTCATCAATAGCTGTTGAACCGAGTACGAGTTCCTGCTTGCCGTCGTTGTCAACGTCAGCGGGCATACAGTTGTGGTTGCCATTGTGGTAACCCTTCTTGGGATCGTTTCCTGAATCGAAAGTCCAGCGCTTTACGAGCTTCTTATCAACAACATCGTAAGCAACAGCGGTCATGCGAGTATAGTAACCTCTTACAGAAACAGCAGAGGGCTTAACACCGTCGCAGTAAACAACAGCACCGAGGAAACGGTCAACACGGTTTCCGTAGTTATCGCCCCAGTCGCTTACCTTTCCTCTTGGGAAAGCGTATTCAACGGTATCAAGAGCCTTACCTGTTGCACCTTCAAAGAGAGTGTAGTACTCAGGACCTGAGAGGATATAGCCGCTGCTGTTGCGGTAGTTCTTGCTTCCGTCACCGATAACCTTGCCTGTACCGTCAACAGTACCGTCAGCTGTCTTGCAGGTCATTTCAGCCTTACCGTCGCAGTCGAAGTCAGCAACGAGGAACTGTGTGTAGTGAGCACCGGCACGGATGTTTTTACCGAGGTCAACTCTCCAGAGACGCTTGCCTTTGAGGGTATAGCAGTCAATGTAAACATTTCCTGTATTACCGTCCTGAGAGTTGTCCTTCTGGTTTGAGGGGTCCCACTTGACGAAGATTTCATAAGTTCCGTCGCCGTCAACGTCACCGACAGAACAGTCATTTGCAGAGTAAGTGCATCCTGATCCTGTCGGAACGCTGAGGGGGATATCGAAGTAGTCTTTGTTTGATGTGAAGCTGCACTTTTCAGAATTTACAACAGCTCCGCCGGAAACGTAGTCAACTCTGTATTCTGAGCTGCTCTTTCCGCTCTTGTCGAGGTAACATGTAGCGTCACCTGACTTACTTGTGTAGATAAGGTTATTGTCACGATAGAGCCTGAATTCTGCGGTATCGCTGTCGTTAGCGAGGTATCTCCAGCTTACGAGCATACCGTTTCCTGTGTTGATTGCAGTGATTCCTCTGTTGAGGTATTCAACGATATTCTTACCTGTGCCGCCTACGCCGTAAGCTGCATCAGCAGTGAGAGTTCTGGGAGCCGGAGCTGCAATAGCACCTGCGCTGATTGCGAGTGCGGCTGCCATGGATGTCAAGCGTCTGAAATTCTTCATAATAATTCCTCCTCTGGATTGTATGTTTTGTTCCGATCTTTGAGGGTTTTGATCCGACATTGTTTACATAATGTTGATAATTAATTTCCAAAATGTGAACAATTTTCCTGTGGCTATATTATAACACCAAAAATTATCAAAAAGCAATGAACAATTCTATCAAACACTTGACATTTTTACTCATAATTGGTATAATTCTATTAACTAATATGAACGTGAACTGCCGGAATATAGGCATTCAGTGGCAGTTCTGCCTGAAAGGAGGTATTTATGCATATATATCAGTTGGGATGGAACTGGAAGCATCCTGATACCCTATGTATTGAACGGCCGGATGGACATTTCGGTATGCAGATCATACTTGTGCGTACAAAGGGACGGCTCAAAATGGGCAGCAAGGAGTATCGTGTGGAGAAAAATACTGTATTTGTTGTTGAAAGCTGTCTGCCGCACTGCATCTATGCTGACGGTGAGGAATACATTGATGACTGGATTCGCTTCAATTATGATACGGAGGACAGTGAATTTGTAGATTCGCTCAAACTGGAATATAACGTGCCGATAAAGCTTACCGACGATAGTGTATCGAAACTCATTGCTGCCGGTACAGAGGTTTTCAGTTCGGATATATCTGTAAAAAAAGAAATACTTAATTACATAATGAGGTCGATCCTGTGCTGTATCAGCGAAAGTATTTCTCCAAGCAGCGGAAAAAAAGAAAATTATTACGATAAGGAGCTTGAAAAAATCAAGAAGGAAATCTATGATAACCCATCATTTGACTGGTCTGTTCCTATTGTTGCAGATAAACTGAATATCTCAGTATCGCATTTTCAGCGTCTTTATAAGAATAAATTCGGCATCTCGTGTATTAATGATGTTTTTAACAGCCGTATGCAGTACGCTAAGCAGCTTCTGCTGCAAACTGATCATTCCGTAAAGGAAATTGCCTTTATGTGCGGATATCAGAGCTATGAATATTTTTCACGCTCATTTACAAAGTATGCCTGTGTATCTCCGGTGCAGTATCGTGAAAAATTCAAGGAGGTTTAGGTGCTGTATTGAAAATACTCATCAAGAAGAATTGGTGCTATGCTAAAAAGTGGACAAAAAAAAGAAATGAGTCTGAAAGAGTGTTACCTGTAAAGCAATTATCAGAAAGTGCAGGAATCAAAAGCGTGAGGTGGAAGGTTTATATATAATGTGTTCGTGTGCCGGCTCATTTTTCTCTGAAAATAAAAAAATGCCGACCTTATTCGCTTCTCACAGAAGTTTGTGAGAAACCAATAAAATCGGCATTGAAAGTTTGTATATTAATTTTGAGGCATTTACGCATTGAATCACTTGAAGCAGGAGCGTAAATCACTCAAAAGCATTGACATTCGTTCGATGTTTAAGTTCAAATCCGGTTACAAGGTGATTTTTCTGAAAAACATCCACGGTTTCACCCTGAAAAATTTTTGGCGTTTGGATAGCAAAAAAGCCCGAATAATCGGACTTTTCATGCTGGTGATCTAAATTGGTTCACCTAAATGGCGTGCCTGGAGGGATTCGAACCCCCGACCTACTGGTTCGTAGCCAGTCACTCTATCCAGCTGAGCTACAAGCACATTAACCTTACCTGATATATTATACTACAAATTCCAGAAAAGTCAATAGAAAAATGCTAAAAACGTCAAAATTAACTAAATAATGCAAATGATGTTGTAAAATAAGCTGAAAATATAAAAAAGAAAAAAAGGTATTGACATTATACAATCAATCTGATATAATTTATATGTTGTGAGACATTAGCTCAGCCGGTAGAGCATACGCCTTTTAAGCGTAGGGTCGAGGGTTCAAATCCCTCATGTCTCACCACATTTTTATTTTTCTGACAAGTTTTAAGGCAGATTTAAGAAGTTCGATCTTAAGTCTGCTTTTTTGTTTGATAATGGCGGGAGGTATTCGAATGATCTATACAGTTACATTTAATCCGGCGATTGATTATGTTGTTACAATAGATAATATAAAAACCGGCTGCGTGAATCGTCTCAGTTCTGAGCAGATGTATTTCGGCGGCAAGGGAATTAACATTTCCATAGTACTCAGAGAACTCGGAGTTGAGTCGAAGGCACTTGGATTTGTCGCAGGCTTTACTGGTGAGGCGATTGAAAAAGGACTCAGGCAAGCAGGAATTGATACTGATTTTGTACGCCTTGAAACAGGGAATTCGAGAATAAACGTCAAAATAAGATCAGCTGAAGAAACAGAGATTAACGGAAATGGGCCGGAAATAAACGAAAGTGCAGTTTCGGAGCTTTTCGACAAGCTTAATAAGCTTGAAAACGGCGATA
Organism: Ruminococcus sp.; assembly: GCA_045587105.1. Taxonomy (GTDB): domain Bacteria; phylum Bacillota; class Clostridia; order Oscillospirales; family Ruminococcaceae; genus Ruminococcus. The sequence continues at coordinate 38,542 of JAZNBR010000065.1, read as the reverse complement.
CAATAGTTCTTGCGGGAAGTGTGCCGAAAACGCTTCAGCCTGATATATATGAACGGATTATCCGGTCTCTTTCAGATAAAGAAATAAGAGTTGTTGCAGATGCAGAAAAGGAGCTTCTTCTTAATGTCCTGAAATACAAGCCTTTTCTGATTAAACCGAATATTCATGAGCTTTCAGATATTTTCGGGAAGGTTCCTGAAACGGATGATGAAATAATCCGTTATACACAGAAGCTTAAGGATATGGGAGCACAGAATGTTATTGTTTCAATGGCTGGAGATGGTGCGATTCTGCACGACAGCAATAATAATATTCACAGAAGTGGCGTGTGCAGTGGAATTGTAAGAAATTCTGTTGGCTCAGGAGATTCAATGATAGCCGGATTTTTAGCCGGAATATCTCAGGGAGATTATAATTATGCACTCAGACTCGGAACCGCAGCAGGAGGAGCAACAGCATTTTCCGATGGTCTTGCCGTTAAGGAAGAAATACAAAGATTAATGAAGCAGCTCTGACCGATGATATGCACAGAATATCTGCGTAATAGAGGATGTATTTCTGTTTAAATTCATGTTGACACATATTGACAAAAGTGGTAAAATTAATATGTATTGAAAAGTATGGGAGGAATAAAAATGAAAAGATTTTGTGCTGCAGCAGCCACTATGGTTATTGCGGCTGTTTTTTCCGGCTGTTCTGATAAAAAAGATGTCGTTTCATCGGAGATTAAAGCAGAGGAAATCATTTCTCCGAGAACAATTACTTTTGAATGGCAGGAACCATATATAGCTAAGCTTGATGAATTCAGAAAATCTGTTGATTATCAGGAGAGTAACGGTATAGCTGGTTCGATGTTTGATCTCAGAGATCTTGATTCCGATGGTACACCGGAGCTTATAATTTCACCGTCAGCAGATGCCGGAACGAAATGTAACATTTATACATATTATTCCGGAAAGCTTACGGAAGTCGGTGAGACCGGAAACAATGGCTATATAACGTTCTATTACGAGGCAGGTCTTATGAAAGACGAATTTCAGGGCGATGGTTTTGTAATGGGCGAATTCAGACGTATTGCTGCCGGAGCGTTTCACACGGAGCTTACCTATTATAATAATATTGATTCAGCTGCTAAGGGTGCAGTTATACGACATGAAATCGACAAGCAAGAAGTGACTCTTACGGAATATAACGAAAAAATATACGGCATTACCGAACAGCCATCACTTTCTGTCGGAAGAAAATATACTTTTGGCGAAACAACAGTCGATTATGCCTTGTATTGCTCAGAAGGCTGGGATAACGCGGCTTCTGCTTCCATGAAGTCGGCCTTTAAAGAAAAATTAACCGGACTTATGGCTGAATACGGTACAACAGCAGCATTTGAACTTATTGATATGAACGGAGATGATTCTCCTGAACTGATATTCTCGGAAGGAATTTCCGCAGATGATGCCTGCCGTATTTTCTTATACAGTAACGGCGAGCTCATCGAAGCAGACGATAAGTACGGCATAAACGGCAGATTCGGCTTCGATAATGAAAAAATGGTTTTCTTTACTATTAATCCCAGTACAGTGGAGCAGTTCGGAAGTATGACGGGTGCTTCTCTTGAAGGCTATGAAAAATCCGACAGTCTTATGGAGTGCGGAAGACAATATCCTGCCTCTGATGAAGTAATCAACGCGCTCTTTAACTGACCGGAGGGATTGTTTTGGCTAAATCAAGAATAATATATACCTGCAATCAGTGTGGCTATGAAAGCTCCAAATGGAACGGAAAATGTCCTTCCTGCGGTGCGTGGAACAGCTTTGAGGAGGGAACGCCGGAGATAATCTCACCTTCAGGACGTTCTTCCTCGCAGAACATTGCTGATCTTTCGGAAAGAATACTGGAGCTTGAGGATATCGGTGCAGATACAGATATAAGATATGATACCGGTGTCGGGGAGCTTAACCGTGTTCTTGGCGGTGGTCTTGTAAAGGGATCTCTGGTGCTTCTGGGCGGTGAACCCGGTATCGGTAAAAGTACATTACTGCTTCAGATATGTCAGTTTCTGGGTGAGGAACACTCTGTTCTCTACGTTTCAGGAGAAGAATCTGCAAGACAGATAAAGCTCCGTGCACAGCGTCTCGGAGTTGATACGGAAAATCTTTATATACTCACAGCTACGGATGCCGAAGCTATTTCTGCAACTGTTGCCAGTGCGTCTCCGGATATCGTCATAATTGACTCTATCCAGACTATGAGTATCGGAAGAATACCGTCGAGTCCCGGAAGTCTTACACAGGTGCGTGAGTGTGCCAATCTCTTTATGCACACTGCGAAGTCTCAGGAGATACCTATTATTATCGTCGGACACGTCAATAAGGATGGCGCAATAGCCGGACCAAAGGTTATGGAGCATATTGTGGACGCTGTTCTTCATTTTGAGGGTGAACGTCATCAGAGTTACAGACTTCTCAGAGCAATAAAGAATCGTTTCGGTTCGACTAATGAGATAGGTGTATTTGAAATGATAGATAAGGGGCTGAAAGAGGTTGAAAATCCTTCACAGATGCTTCTTGCCGGACGACCTCACGGAGTATCCGGAACCTGTACTGCCTGTGTTATGGAGGGAAGCCGTCCTATTCTGGCGGAAATTCAGACGCTTGCGGCGAAAACAAGCTATTCTGCACCAAGAAGAATGGCTACCGGTTTTGATTTCAACAGACTGCATATTATACTTGCGGTGCTGGAAAAGAGACTCGGAATTTTTACAGGCTCACTTGACATTTACCTTAATATAGTAGGCGGTTTCCGTCTTGACGAGCCGGCAGGCGATCTTCCGGCTGCTATGGCATTGTATTCCGGAATCATGGATAAGCCGGTGCGTGAGGATATCATTTCATTCGGAGAGATAGGACTCGGGGGAGAGATTCGTTCCGTATCGCATATTTCACAGCGTATCCGTGAGGCTGAGCGTATGGGCTTCAATACCTGTATAGTTCCGGAACATTCAATGTCCGGTATTGATGTCAATGACTACAATATTGAGATAATACCGGTTTTAAGCCTTAAACAGGCATTTTCACATATAAAATAGAAAGAGTGTTAAATAAAGATGGACAGAATAGCGTTTTTCAGAGATCTTGCCATTATCATCGTATGCTCAAAGATTTTCGGACTTGTTGCCCAGAAGCTTAAAGCACCTCAGGTAGTAGGAGAGATTATTGCCGGACTTGTTATAGGTCCTGCCTGCTTCGGTTTTGTAGGAAATTCAGATTACCTCGCACTTATTGCTGAAATCGGCGTAGTAATGCTGATGTTTGAAGCCGGTCTGGAAACAAACTTAAAAGAACTTATAAAAACAGGTCCTAAAGCACTTCTTATAGCCTGTGCCGGAGTTTTTGTCCCGCTGGCTGGTGGAACGCTTCTGTACAGCGGTTTCTACGGATTCGGTGCAGTCGGAAGTGAGCAGTTTTACAGTGCGATTTTTATTGGTACCATTATGACTGCCACCTCCGTTGGAATAACTGTACAGGCACTTAAAGAACTCGGATATCTGAAAAGTTCAACGGGAACTCTCATAACAAGTGCCGCTATTATAGATGATATCATCGGAATTATTGTTCTGACATTTGTTATTGGTATGAAGAATCCTGAATCAAAGCCTTCTGAGGTTGTTATAAGCACGGTGCTGTTTGTTGTGTTCAGCTTTTGCCTTGGATTCCTTACATACTACATATTCAAATATATTGATAAAATGTATCCGCACCAGCGAAGAATCCCGATTCTCGGACTTGCCCTCTGTATGTTCATGGCATTTGCTGCGGAGGAATTCTTCGGTATTGCAGATATCACCGGAGCTTATGTTGCCGGATTAATTCTATGCAGCCTCAAGGATTCCGACTACATCGCCCGTAAGGTTGATATCAATTCTTATATGATATTCGGGCCTGTATTTTTTGCAAGTATCGGTCTGAATACTACTTTTGACGGTTTTACGCCGTCTCTGCTGGTGTTCTCGGTATTTTTTGTAATCGTTGCACTTATGACAAAGATAGTTGGCTGCGGACTTGTTGCAAAGCTTACAAGACACAGCTTCAAGGATAGTCTCAAGGTAGGCGTCGGTATGATGACAAGAGGCGAGGTTGCACTGATTGTAGCTAAAAAGGGACTTACAGAGGAAATGCTTGAACCGAAATTCTTTGCATCAGTGATTATGCTGATAATCGTATCGTCAATTATGACGCCGATTATTCTCAAATTACTGTATAAAGGTGAAGAAAAAGTGGAAGAACCCGTACCTGTAAGCTGATGGGAGGATTATTCGGATGAAAAGAGGTCTTGTTCTCGAAGGCGGAGCAATGCGTGGACTTTTTACTGCCGGAGTCATTGACATTTTTATGGAAAACAATATTGTCTTTGACGGTGCAGTCGGAGTTTCTGCCGGAGCTGCTTTCGGATGCAATTATAAATCAAATCAGCCACGCAGAGCGATTCGCTATAATACGAGATTCTGCCGTGACAAGAGATATTGCAGTGTGCGTTCACTGATTAAGACAGGGGATATGTTCGGAGCTGAATTTTGTTACCATGAGATTCCGGATAAGCTTGATCTGTTTGATTTTGAAACATACAGGAATTCCCCGATGGAATTCTACGCAGTGTGTACTGATGTCCTGACAGGGAAGCCGATATATCACCGATGTGATACCATGAATGACAGGGAGCTTGAATGGATCCGTGCATCAGCTTCAATGCCGATGGCGGCAAGAATCGTAAATGTGGATGGATATAGTATGCTTGACGGAGGTATTTCCGATTCAATTCCGCTTAGGTTTATGGAAAAAACAGGATATGACAGGAATGTGGTTATCCTGACTCAGCCGAGAGACTATACAAAGAGCAGGAATAATCTTATGCCTCTTCTTAAGAAAGTCTACAAGAAGTATCCAGAGCTTATCAGAGCTATGGAAAACAGGCACAGAATGTATAACGGTCAGCTTAAATACGTCAGAAATGCAGAGCAGGAGGGTAGAACATACGTTATTGCTCCTGAGGAAAAGCTTCCGGTAAAGCGTGTTGAGCATAATCCGGATGTCCTTCGTGAGGTGTACCGGATCGGTCGCATGACAGGAATGAAGCATCTTGAAGCAATCCGTGAATTTTTGAATAAGTGAAAGGAAAGGTTTTTATGAGATTCAGAAGAACAATAGCTGCTTTATCAGCGGCGGAAATTCTTTTTACAGGTGCTGCGGTATTCAATCCGCTGGCAGAGGCTCCGATTATTGCCTCAGCAGAATCAGCAGTTGAGGAGCCGATGACAGGAACAGAGGCTTTCGTTACAAGAATGTATAGTGTGGTTCTTGGACGAAATCCTGATTCGGCTGGACTTAATAACTGGGTTCAGAAGCTTAATTCCCACGAGGCAGAGGCTTCTGACATTATACTTGGATTCTTCTTCTCAAGCGAATATATCAACAAGAAGAAAACAGCAGAAGAGCAGGTGATAGACTGCTATAACGCTATGCTCGGAAGAAATCCTGATTCTGCTGGTATGCAGAACTGGAAAAAACGTCTTGAATCCGGAATGACTCTCAGGACGGTGTGTGCAGGTTTTGCCGGAAGCACTGAGTTCATGAACCTCTGCGATTCGTATGGAATATCACCGGGTAAGGTTGCACTTACATACGCCCGTGACAAGAACTTTGAACGTACTGATTTTGTATATCGTCTGTACAAGAACTGTCTCGGCAGAAATCCTGATACTGCCGGACTTGAAAACTGGTGCAAAAGCATCGAAAACGGACAGAGCGGTGCGAAGATTGCAGAGGGTTTTATTTTCAGCAGAGAGTATAAGGGAAAGTATGTCTCCAACGAGGAATTTGTTACAATGCTTTATAAGACAATCCTTGGAAGAAATCCCGATTCCAGCGGACTTGCGTCGTGGACTGATAAGCTGAATTACCGCAATACACGTCAGAATGTTACAAACGGATTTCTTTTCAGCAATGAATTCAAGGGACAGTGTACCAGAGCCGGAATAAATGTCGGCAGTAAGCTTGCAGAAAAGGACAGTACTGTCGACTGGCAGTACAATATTCAGTTCCTGAACGAAATCAATTATCTCCGTCAGCAGCGTGGATATGCTCCTGTTGTAACACGTCATGATCTCTGGGAAAAAGTTGCGATGGTACGTGCGAAGGAACTTACTGACAGCTTTTATAGTGATAACCGTCCGGACGGAACAGACTGGACTACTGCATACAATGAAATAGTTGAACCTCTTGTCAAGCAGGGATACTACAATCCTCTTGCAAGTGAGACAAAGCTCAGATATTCCTATGTATACGAGGCACTCGACGACCTTAGCAGCGACTACGAGGCATACTATATGGATGAGTATATTGATATCGTATATACCGGTCATTACAGTACATACGACAGCTATTACGGCTCATATTACGACGGATTAGTACACTATTTTGCAATAGAATCACTTGATATTGATTATTGACTAATATAGCTGTCAGCTATTAGCCTTTAGTCGTTAGCTGATGTCTGCGATAGGCACACATAGACAAGGAAAAAGCCCCTCAACGTACATGAGTACGTCGAGGGGCTTTTGACGATGTAAGCTAAAATGCTTTCGCAGAGCTGTTTTGAACTGCTCCCAAAAAATCAGATAAAAATATGAAAGAAAATTTATGTGAAGCGACCGAGCGATAAGCCTGGTCGCTTTATGCCTGTATTCAACAGGAGACATACCCTCAAGCTTAAGCTTACCTCATTGTCAGCGAGAATATCCAGTGCGAGTTTATAAAAATTTTCTTTATACAATCACCTACAAAAAGGAAAGAGCCGACTGCTCATGCAATCGACTCATGTTTCTTCCAGATATTAAACTGGCACAGCCTTTGTCAGCCATACATATATAGCTTGCCGTATCTTACGTTGTTACGTCAATGATATAAAGGTGATGTTGAGGATTATCGCCATACTGAGAAAGATACAGGTAAACTTCACTATCATTGTGAAATATCAATTGATGATTCACATAATCATGCTCGCTAATAAAATTATAGGTTGAAATGACTTTTTCATCTGCCAGTGAATAGATTGCTACCTGGTATTCTTTTTTCTCAGAAGGTACTGAGACTATTCCATAAACGGCAGCTTTTGTTCCATCGTGTGAAAAAGCCGGACTTCCCAGATAGTAAGTGTCACTATTGAGTAATGCCGAGCAGTCGTATTCAGTGAATTCGTAGGTATCAAGATTTAATTTGCCGATTCCTCTGAAATCCGAAATAAAGCCCTTTGAAAAATACAAGTAATTATCGATTACTTTCACAGGAGTATAAGATGAATGATCTTCACAAACATCTATACGGAAATCCTCACCGGTTGCAAGATTATACACTCCCGAACCCTCTGTTGATTCATGATTAATGATATAATAGCTGAATCTATTATCATCAATCATTTCCCCAAACACAACATATTTCTCCGTCTCTTCTTTCGGCACCTCAAGAATGGCTGTTTTATTCCCTGATAAATCCTCAAGATAGAGATTCGTATCTTCGATTATTTTCCGACCATCAGACAAAAAATACTCATTCCCATAGGTGAATTCCTTATAATATTCCAGATAGTTACTGTTTACAGGCAAATTCAAATCAATCACCTGTATATCATTCATCATGTCATTTGTCATACTTGTATTATCTGTCGTGCCTGTATCATTTGTCATGCTTTGCGTAACGTCGGATGTTAATACTTCCATTTCTGAGTCTTGTTTACCGGAACTTGGTTCGCTCAAATTACATCCTGTACATAAAAGCAAAGATAAAGTTACCACTAATAATCTTTTCACAGTTATCACTACCCTCATTATCTATGATTAATAACCGCTTCAAATATAGAGCTATTAAGATTTCATACCATAATCTTCAGCAATACCTGGAACGCCCGATACCTTGCAGATATTGATAAAGTGCAAGTAGGTGTTTTCACGGTTTGCCTTGTGATGCTTATTATATCATATCTGCCACAATAAATCAAGCATTATCTTCCAGCCACCGAACCAATCGAGAGTGGTGACTCTCAACGGGTTCGGCATAACGAACAAGAAACCGTTTCAAACTTTGTGAAAGATTTTCTGAGTAAAAAAGAGCAGACTTCGGAAATTTCTTTCCAAATCTGCTCTCAATTCTCTTGAAAATAAAAAACGCCCGTTCAAATCCCAAAAACACTCAAAAATAGCCTTAGGTGATCCACGTTTTGTGAATAAAATTTTAGGCCTTTGAACGCAGAAAAACCACGCAACTGCGTGGTTTTTTGCATGTGATCTTTTTCGTCACATATAGATGGCGGACAGAGAGGGATTCGAACCCTCGATACGCTATTAACGTATACACGAGTTCCAGTCTCAAAAATAATGTATCAGAAAATCAGATATATAGAGCTAAATCTCTATATACAGGTGAATTTTGCTAATCTCAAAAAGATATAGACAGAAATAAAGGAAAATAAATGTCGTAGTAGTGTCGTAGTAATCATCCTAATTTTAGTTGTTTTTTGAGTACATCTATATCATTATGAACATATATATCCGCAGTAATAGAGATATCTGAATGCCCCATCACTTTTTGTATTGTGTAGATATCCACCCCACTCTCACGAAGCAGAGTTCCATAAGTATGACGAAGCTCATGTGGTGTCAAAGCAGGAATCGCGGTTGATCTGCTTAGTTTATCCATAAATTTCTTGAACTGTGCAGCGTAAGAACTCGGACTAAGCGGCGCGGATGTACCAACAACAAACACGTTGTTATTGACACACGATTTAAGGTATTCTCCTAATTCGGCGGAAAAAGGAACAATTCTATCTGACGATTCGGATTTAGGCTTATCAATCAATATCTTCCCTTTAGTCTGCACCACAGCACGCTGAATATGTAATGTACAGTTAGCGAAGTCGAAATCTGACCATTTTAATCCTAACAATTCAGAGCGTCTGATACCAGTAGAAAGCATCAGAACTACATCAAATCTTCCAAGCTCTTTGGCGTATTTTTCAACAATCTCAGCTTCAGATTTTGTATATACGCGTTTCTCTACACTATCAGAAACGTGCTGAAACTTTATATTTTTTACTGGATTTTTAAAACAAAGATCGTTATCGACAGCGGCATCAAACATAGACTTAAGGATTATCTTCTGCTTATCCAGAGTAGATTTAGCAAGAGGCTCACCGTTCGCTGTTGTGACAGAATTAAAATACTTTTGAATATCAATCTGTCTGATATTAGCAATGTGAGCCTTGCCGAAGTATGGAATCAAATATTTATCCACATTAGATTTGTATGTAAAATGATATGTGTGGTCTTTTACAACGCCTTTCTTATAGGTTTCAAGCCACTTATAAGCCCACGTATCAAACGTCATAATCGACGGTTCAGGCGATTCACCGGTTCTTTCGTAAACAGCCTGATTAATCTTATACTCTTCACCTTTGGCTCTTGCGTCAGCTTTGCTAATAGAACTATAAAAGCTTTTGCGGATAAGCTTGCCGTCGAAATCGTGACCTATGGTCATTTTCACTTCGTACATTCCGGACGCATGGTTAGGTTTTTCTTTTTTAGGTCTGCCCATAACTCCCACCTCCTAAATTTTTGATAACCCAGAATTAATAGTATATCTCCCTCTGGATTCAGAGGGAGATTGATTTTTGACTATATTAAATTCCTTGCAACCTCAAGAATCTGCTCTTTAATCTATAAGCTCTCCTATGCATATATGAAGCTTATTATCATATATTCCGACAGGAACAGGTGTATCAAAGGTATAAATACTCGGAAACTGATTTTTTTCAAAGAAATAAACAAGCACCTTTTTATATGCCGGATCAACTATCCAGTATTCACGGACACCGCTTTTGCTGTACATATCCAGTTTATCAATGTAATCTCTTGCATAATTCGATGAGGTAACTTCAATCACAAGGTCAGGAGCACCGTTGCAGCGTTTTCCGTCGAGCTTATCCTTGTCGCAAACAACCATGATATCAGGCTGAACGACATTATTTTCATCAAGCTTCACATCAAAAGGAGCGACAAACGGGCGGCAGTCTCCCATATTATTTTTGATATAATTGCGGAGCTCAGCAAAGACTTCACCAAGAATTCTCTGATGAAGCTCTCCAGGAGAAGCCAGAGCAACTATATCACCGTCAATAAGCTCATATCGTTCTGAGCTGTCGTCAGTCATAAGCTCAAGAAATTCTTCAGCTGTATATTTATGGTCTTTCGGAAACGGCATAAACATTCCTCCTTTTTTGTATTGTATGCGTTAATTATAATTGATATCCAAGATAAAATATAAATATTTCATATGAAATCATCGATATTATCGATATCATGAACAGCTTTGATAATATCAATAAAAAGTAATGCACAAGCTAATGCATCTGATTCAGCACCATGGAAAGAACTACAGCCGATATTAAGTTCGAAACATAAATCGCTTAATTTGTAGCTTTCATATTTAGAACCATCGCAATCACGCAATTTAAGTTTAGCCAGCTTTAAAGTGTCATAAACCTTACCTGAGTGCTTTTCAAGGTCTAATCCACTTACATGCAAAAATTTTATATCAAATGGTGCGTTATGTGCCACCAAAGGATAATCATTTATAAATTCTTGTAAACTGGATTTGATTTGCGAAAATGTAGGAGCATTAGCAACCATTTCATTTGTTATTTTGTTAATTGCAGTTGCTTCAGCCGGAATATCCTTTCGAGGTTTAAGATAAGTATGAAATTTCTCAACCGGCTTGAAAGAAATAAACTTGATAGCACAGATTTCAATAATATCGTTTCCACCGCATTTCAGTCCGGTGGTTTCTGTATCAATTGCAATAAAATCTTGTATTTTACTGCGCTTTGTAGCCTTTGTAATGTTTTTTGTTTCATCAATAGGATTGTCCATCTGATTGTTTCGCAAGACCTTTTCAGATGACAAAGTGATATCACAAGATTTTATATTTTTTCTAATGCATTCAAAAGCATCTTCGAAATACCTATGTCGGTCATATATAGTTTTACATGAGCAATGATCTGTTTTTAAATAAACATCAACGGCTTCCTCAAAAGAGAATACTTTAATCTGGCTTTGAGAGGTTGGTAAAGAATTTCTAATAGTTCTCAGTCGTTCAAGTTCTTTTTCCCTTTCAGCCATTTCTTGTGCTCGACGCTCTAATTTATGAGCTGTTTCCAACCTAATTCTCTCGGCTTCTTGTTTTTCTATTTGTTTAGCATTATAACTTTTTATAAATTCAAGAATAATAGTGATTACAACTATGAATATAACAAAATAAAAAAACTTCATAATCAACTTCCTCTATAATCAAAAAAATTTTCGTTTGCTTTCAATAACCTTGCCGAAGATGCGGATGCGTTTCTTTTCTTTGCCGTTGAATATTCTCGGCGGATAATAAGGATTCTGACTTATGAGCTTTACTGTATTTCCGTCAAAATCGAGCTGTTTAACAACGCCGTCCTCTTCATCCACAATAACTACGGCATAATCTCCGCTGTCAACACTTTCCTGAATACGGACAAGAACCATATCGCCTTCAAGCAGAAGCGGCTCCATGCTGTCACCTATTACTTTAAGATATACATAATCATATCCGTCATTGAGTATTTCGGGTGAAACAAGCTCATAAGACTGTATATCTGTTTCAGCAAGACATGTATATCCAGCCGCCACCCTTCCGACCACCGGAACAGGAACCATTTTTTCGGGGGTGTAGGGAGTAATATTATTTCCTAATAATATGTCAGAAGATATATTTAAAGTATTACAGATTTTTAAAAGAACTGCTGTACTTATATCACGTTCTCCACGTTCATATGATGCATATGTTCTTAAATTCATTTCAAGTTTTTCAGCTAATTCCTTTTGAGATAAGCCTCTTTTGTTTCGTTCAGATTTTAGTCTTTCAGAAAGTGACATTTATTCTCCCTCCTTTTTTGAGTAAATTATAACACATTATGTGTAAATAGTCAAGTAAAAATAAAAACACATTATGTGTGTATTTTGCACAAACATAATAAACACTATTTGTGTATCTTTTTTCTTAGTTTTATATTGACAAATACACAAAACGTGGTATAATATACACATAAACACATTTTGTGTAGCTGAAAGGAGTGATTAAAATGGAAGTAGTCTTTCGAAATATTCGTGCTGAATGTACTCGTAACTCACTCAGTATCGAAGAATTTAGTAAAAAACTCGAAATAGAAAGAAAGACTTTTTATAATTGGGAAAATAAAAAAGATTTTCCTGTAAGTTATCTTCTGAAAATGGCTGAGCTATTCCATGTAACAACCGACACCTTACTCGGAATAAAACAGCCAACCCCATAACGCAACCGATATATTGAGTAAGGTAGAAAGGAGATGATACTGTGAACGAGAATGAATTTATTAAAAAGCCTTTACCGAAAAAACCCGACCCCAAAGATAAAAGTTTATCTTTTGAAGAGTTCATGAGACAGGCAGCTGAGTATCTTGGTGCTATGGCTGAGAATGTAGAACGATATACCGAGTTTTTAAATAAAGAAAAGAATCACTCTAACGAATGATTCTTCTCAAAATATTACTCTAAGATTGTGCCTTTGACACTATTTTTCAGGTCAATGTATTTGTTTCTGCATTCATGTTTGGCTTCTGAAACGGCAGCTGAACCTTTAGCGTCCAAAAATTTATCAACAGATAAATTGAAATGATCACAACATTCAAAAAAATAATCTGTTTCGTTACGACAAATTTTTTCAAAATGTTGCATATAAAACGCTTTTGCCTCTGCTGCCAGAGATAAATCATACTTGTGGAATTCTTTAATTTTTTGAGAATCATGTTTTTCTGGAAAAATTGCGTTGTAAGTCTCATCAGCTTCATCAATTATCTTAGAAGCATATTCTCTCATTTCCTGATCAAGATCAGTCAATTCCTTGAGTTCTTCTATTAGTTTACTCATATTATGCTCACCCCCTTTCCACTAAAAATTTTACCACATTTTAGCAGAAAAGACAAGTATCGAAGAATTTAGTAAAAAACTCGAAATAGAAAGAAAGACTTTTTATAATTGGGAAAATAAAAAAGATTTTCCTGTAAGTTATCTTCTGAAAATGGCTGAGATCTTCCATGTAACAACCGACACCTTACTCGGAATAAAACAACCAAATCCATAACGCACCAAATCACAAGGAAGGGGGTGAGGTGCAAATGGAAATAACAAAAGAAAATATTTGTGCCTGTGAAAAGGTAATTGAAGCCATTTCGCAGTGCAAGCTTGATATGAAAAATAGTTGTGACGTGCTGAGATATGTTGCAAAACAGGTTGAAAGAACCGCAGCAATTGATACAAACGCTGTACATGGAGTTATTAAAGAATTAAGAAAAATCACTGAGGAATAAAAAGCGCTCATGCGGTTAAGAGCATGAGCGGAAAAACTTAGTCGTTTTTCTTAGTATCATTAGCTTTTTCAATAATTGTCTGTAAATCTGCGGTTGCAACGCAGAGACGACATTCGGTTATCGTTTCGTCAATTGCTGTTTTTCTTATATGAAAAACACATTTATCATTACATTTATCTTTGATGAATGGACAGAAATTATTCATAAAGCTTACACCTCCTTCCAGCTTCATTATAGCACAGAAGTGAGGGAAGAGCAACCACATTATAACGGATAATCCATAACGAACCAAATCACAAGGAAGGAGGGTGAAGAAATGAAGAAAATTTTCAAAAAAATGGCTGAACCAGATTTCATGAGAAAGGTCAGCCTGATAGTATCGTCTGTTAGTTTAGGAATAGCGGTGATAGTTCTGTTGATAAAAATCTACAATTAATGATCTATAATCAATGCTATTATTGATACGGCTAAGGAGCACAAAGATATAATAATCGCAATCCAAGATTGAATATTAGTTCTCCTTATGTTCAAAAGATTATTACGATAATTTTCAAACATTACTTTTCCGTCATTTGTCAAATGATATTCGTCAGAATACTGGATAATTCCATCTTTCATTCCAAGAATTTCGCACTCGATTAATTCTTTTGACCGTAAGATCTCAGCTATTTCGTCGGATATGTTTAATTTATTCTTACGAATCATCTTTTTTAAAAGCTTGTATTCAGCTTTAGTTATTTCCAAATAACATTCCTCCTAAAAATATATATAAATATCTTATCATTTCAGAATACAGATGTCAACTTAAAAATCACAAGCAACAACCGACACCTTACTTGGAATAAAACAGCCCAATCCATAACGCACTAAATCACAAGGAAGGAAGTGAGAAAGTTATGAACATTATTAAAACAAGTTTTAAGGCGACATTCGACAATGGCAATAGTTTTATAATTTACATTACAAAGACACATGAAGAAGCAAATGAAATTCACAAAATACATATGGCTAACAAGTCAATCCTTCCTGACGGTTGGTATTACTCAGTTCAGACAGTCAGCGTTCAGAAAGATTGTAGAATACCTGAGTTTTTCCACGATAAGGACTATTTTGCCACAATTATCACACACAACAAAGGTAATTGGAACGATAAATCGACATCGTATGAAGTGTATATAGTTGAATAATCGAAACGGCTGAAAGTGAGAGGTCATAAAGAAAAAAATGAAAGAATGGCTGAAAGACTGGAAAGGTACTAATATTGAAATCGACGATCTGATTGAATACTATCTTGATAAAATTGAAGAAGAATACAGTGTTGACCGAAAAACAGCAAAAAAAATATCTTTGTGAAGCATTTTCAAGAAATCTGGTTGTTGCAGAGGTCGATAAGATGCTGGCATATTTACACGAAGAGTAAATATGAAGAAAGAAGGCGAAAGAAATGTACCCTGTAAAATAAGGCCTCTGAAGCAGTTGAGCCTATCAGCTGCATCCCACAGAAATCCGCAGGAGAGAACTTAAACGGGAGTAATCCGAAAGGAGAGGAAACCGCAGGAGAGAACTTAAACGGATTTCTGAACCACAAATAAAGCCGAAAGGAGAATTTATATGAATGAAATCAAAAAGGAAACCATTGATCCGGTAGAGTTTCTCGCCGTGTATCAGAAAATGCAGCAGCTCAGTCCGAATGCACTGGAACGTGTAAACGGATTCATTGACGGCATCAATGCCGGATTTGATATAGCTGTAAACCAGCAGGAGCAGAAAGGAGCATAATTATGACCGCACCTGAAAAAATCAGTGAATTTCTCGCCAAAGATACAGACAGGCTTGCAGAAATAGTAGAAAAGCATCCGTTTCAGATTCCAGTTCATGTAATAGCCGATTGGTGGCACTGTTCCGAGGATAGCGTAAGAAATGCTTTGAAGCAGCACGGATATCTCGGCATAGCTCAAAAACAGCCCGGAAAGGTGAATGCAGGTTTTGTTATACCAACAGGACATTTTGTCCGTTGGTACTGCTGCAAGTGGGGAGTATAAAGAGAGGAGTCCCATCAATGAGCACAAATAAAGAGACAACACTAACAGTAAAAATCGAGGGTGACAATTCCGGAATCATCAAATCGCTTCATGAGGTAGAAAAATATATTGATACGCTTCTTGAAAAGTTTCGTCAGCTGAACGAATTCCTTGCAGAAACCCGTTTATGCAGTCAACTGCACAAAGGAGATGATGAGGATGATCAGATTAAAGAACCGGAATACTGCATTACTCCAAATGGTCCGGTACGATGTGGACAAAATCTCAATCGAAAATACGCTGAAACCGATGAATTCAGGTGTTCCGAATGCGGAATACATTTAGAAGATTGGATAAAATGTGCAGATGAGGAAAACGATGTTTGGGTCGAATATGAATTTAACTATTGCCCTAACTGTGGCTCAAAAATGAAAAGAGATGAAGGATGATAAGATTAAAGATCAGGAATATCACATTTGAACTCAATGAAGAGACCGGAGAATCCACCATCAAAAAGAACAGCGAAGATATACCATTACATACTAAAAACCCGATAGAAGCCTTCAATACCTTCTGGCAGAGTGCCGGAACAGAAATGCTTAATGAGATTAAAAACAAGCTTTCAGACCACGGATTCAACCGGTGGACAGGCGAAAGAACAACAAAAGAAAGAGAGGCAGAGATATGCCGGAAACAGTATCCATAATCTTGGTGATATCGCTCTGGCTTGTAGTAATTCCCGGCTTATGGTCGAAACTGTGTAATTTACGGAGCTGGCTGAGGCGCGAAATCAAGCGGATAAAGTACCGAAGATATCTTAAAAGAGAGTACAGGAAATGGTATGATAAAGCGAAAAGTTGCGATAATTTCGGCGGTGCGATAGACAAGGGCATGGCGATAGCACGGCTTATTATTATCAGAAACGAACTTGAAGCATCATCCGGAATGTACATAACAGATGAGCAAGCAACAGAAAAAGAATATATAAAGAAAACCGTCTGAAAGCTCAGACGGTAAAAACAAAAATAATTATTTACAACCTGATTATATCAGGTTTCGGAGGAAAAGTCAATGGATACAAAAGAATATTTTTCCAGCAAGAGCATAAAAGGCAGATATCAGCAAGTGATTGCAGCAGATACTGCAAGAGCACTGATAAGCTTCTGCGAACAGGAACCGGAATTCGCACAGGCAGTTGAGGAATCAGGAAAGACGTTCCAGGACTGCCTTGACAGCGTATGTAAGAATGTAGGTTCAGGTATTTCAGATTTTACTGTATACAGCAGAGCAGTGAAATTTTATTTTTCCACAGCAGACGTACATTTCAATATGACGATAGACCTCACCGGCGAAAGCAACCTCAAAAATCCGCCCATCACCATGACACAGCACATGCCGGAGAGCCTCAGTGTTTCTCTCGATGAGCTTCTCGACTTCTGAGGTGCGTTATGAATGAGCTTTTTAAAAGAATACCTGAGCTTACAGAGACACAGCAAAGAACTATCAACAGCCTATTCACAGCATATATTTTTTACAAAAAAATAAAACGGTCGAAGTACGACGTAGCTGGTGTTTCGTATAAAACCGAAATATATCACTGCGTATGTACCAACTGTAATGAATCATACGACCACGATTTTGAGAACACACCAAAGCATAACAGTATTGTGGAGTGTCCTGAGTGCAATCATCCAGCTACCATGAAGCATTTATCCTACGGCAAAAAGAATCTTAGAGAGGAACAAAGAATTGTCGTATTCTGCCCCGAGAAAGAAAATGCGGTCTGGATGAGAGCCTATTACGCTTCCAAAACCTATAACGGTGATCCTGACGGAAACAGAATGCTGAATTCAATGTATATGAAAGATGACGAAGAGCTTACTCCGGAAGTCAACCTGTCAGAAACGGCACGTTATCTTCTGGAGCCCTGCTCGGTACGATGCTTTAAATTTGATTACGGCTATTATGGTACTCATACATGGAAAGAAACAAACATAAGAGAGCCTTTCAGCAGTTATATGGGAAATGCTCCCGATTACGCCATAGTATCTGAAAATCTGCTTGAAAATACATTTTTGAGATATATTGATATTGGTCTCTGGAATAAGGCATCAGCGGAGCAATATCATAAGCAGCCGTGGTCATATTACGGAAATGTCAATCTTAAAGCGATAAGATATATCTGTAATTTTGCAAAATTCCCGATCATTGAAAGTATTATGAAAGCTGGATTTTCAGAGTTTGCGGCAGAAAAGATACTTTTTTCACACGATAATAAAAGATTGCTGAACTGGGAAGCATCAAAACTGACTGATTTCTTTAAAACACTGTCAAAATCGGAGATCAGAAAGCTGAGTACCGAGGCTGATAAAGTTGACTTTCTTAAAACATACGGGTTATTCAAGAAAGTCTGTAGAAAATCTGATATAGATAAATACAGCAGCGAAATAAAGGAATATGGTGAATTCAGACTGAAAATCCTGCTTGGTATTTGCCGGAAATTCAATCTCAACTACACGAAAGCAAAAGGATACCTTAATAAGCATAACAAAAATTTACAGCTTTGGAAAGATTATCTTGACATGGCAAAAAGATTATCTTATGACCTGAAAAATGACGTGGTATTGTATCCGAAAGCTCTGCAAAAGTCTCATGATGAAGCGGCAAAGATAATAGAAATGGTTATCCATAAGGAACAGGCAGAGAAAATGAAAGAGATAACATCAAAGCTCAGAAGCAGATACACATTCGAGTACGGTGATTTTTCAATTGTCATTCCGGAAACAATGCAGGAGATTATCGACGAAGGAAAAGCATTGAAGCATTGTGTCGGAGGATATGCGGAACGCCATGCTGCCGGCAAACTTGCAATATTATTCATCCGGCATAAATCCACACCTGACACGCCGTTTGTCACAATGGAAGTACACGGTATCCACGTTCAACAGGTGCACGGATACAGAAACGACATTGGGAAACCTCTGCCCTCATCCGTCAAGGAATTTGTAGAGGAGTTCAAAAAATACATAATTAACCCCGAAGCATACAGGAAAAGAAAATCGAAGGAGAGAAAATCAGCATGAACAACGAACTTGCCAAACAGGAAGCCGTATCAATTACCGAACGCATCAGAGTCAATGGACAGATCGCTGTCAATGCGGTATGTGCTATCGGTAAGGATCTGAGAAAAATGAAAGTTGAAAAGCTGTATGAACACATGGGATATGACAGCTTTGAAAATTATGCAGAAAGTGAGTTCAACCTCAAACGCAGACAGGCTTATCAGTATATTTCCGTATACGAAAATCTTGGAGAGGAGTTTGTGCAGTCAAACGCACAGCTTGGAATCACCAAGCTTTCACTTCTTACTCAGATAAATCCGGAAGATCGTGCAGAAATAATCAAAAACAACGACTTGTCCGGAATGACTGTAAATGAAGCCCGTGAACTTCTTGAAAAAGTAAAAGAGCAGGGAGAGCAGCTGTCAATGTTCGAGACAGAAAACGCAGAGCTTCGTGAAAAGCTTGATATTCAGCTCTCAGAAACAGAACTCAATGAACTGAAAACTAAAGCCGATAAAGCCGATATTCTCAGTAACCGGCTTGAAGAAATGAACAAAAACTGCCGGAGAATCGCAGATCAGAGAGATACTGCGCAAAGCCGCATCAATGATCTTGAATCACAGATAAAGGAACTTGAATCACGTCCAGTCGATGTTGCAGTACCAGAGCCGGAGATCAGAGAGGTCATCAAGGAAGTTATCAAGGAAGTGCCGGATAAAAAGGCTCTGGAAGAAAAAGACAGAGAGATCCTTACTCTCCAGAATAAATACAAGGCACTCGACGAAGCAAGAAAAGAAGAAGCGGAAAAACTCAGAAAGTCGTATGAAGCCCGTATCTCCGAGCTTCAGAAACCACAGGAAATCAGCGGCGATACAGAAAAAAGCTCATTCAAGCTTCTTTATGCAGAAGCATACAAAAGCTGTCTCGGACTTGTTGAGTTCGTGAAATCTGCCGAAGAAGATGAAAGAAGCCTGTTTACAGAAAAGACAGAAAAACTGCTCGATGTTGTAAAAGAATCACTTCACGGAGGAAATAAAAATGAGTAATTACGAAAAAGCCTCACTCATAGCGGACAAGCTCCGTAATATCATGGACTGCGCCGGAAAAAGTATATCATCAATAGTCCTTGCAGAGGATATTTTATCGGCATGTACACCGGAAGAACTTGATTTTTACTATTGCAAAATCATTGGATAAGTGTAACAATGGGAAATCGAATGACGTGGGAAACCGCAGAAAAGCTGGCTGGAACAGCAAGCATCACTGTAAACGATACAATCTATGCACCTGATAACAAATACGGATATAAGATCAATATCAATCACCCGAAAATAAGGCCGCTTTACGAAAGATATAAAGAGAAGCTTAATGCAAGTATACTTTCCGACAGGGAGAGACATAATTTTGAATCAATAATATTTACCATGATCCAAAGGAAAAACAATAGACAAGACGACAACAACGATCAGACTGACAGCTGATCTTGAGCAATATAAGCGGCTGACATAAGTCAGTCGCTGAATGCTATTGCCAGCATTCAGAAAAACAAGCGAATTCGGTTCGCTTTTTCATACTTGTAATGTATATTATCTTATCAACCATAAGAAAAGGGTGATGAAATGAGATGTCATTATCGTGAAAAAATATATGTATGCGGTGATTACATGGAATCGCATATATACCCTGTTTTCAGAAAAGCCGGAGTAAGAAGAAAGAAAGCCAGGCCTTCCAGAGAATGTCAGAAAAAACTGAACCAGATCCGGCGGGAAAATAATTGTATCAGGATAGCTCATGCAAACTTCGGAGAAGGAGATATGCGTATCGACTTGACATATAGTCCAGAACATCATCCTGAAAATGATGAACAGGCAGAAAGAGAGCTTACTAACTTCCTGAGAAGAGTGAAACGATACAGAAAGAAGAAAGAACTGCCTGATCTGAAATATATTGCTGTTACTGAAAAAGGAAAAAAGAACGGAAGATATCATCATCACCTGATAGTCAACGGAGAACTGACCCCACAGGAGATAGCCAGATTATGGGGAAGAGGATACGTCAGGACCGATGCATTGCAGTTCAATGAAAATGGCATAGCCGATCTTGTAAGATACATACTGAAAAAACCGGCTGTATCAAAAAAAGGCTGGAATGCATCCAAAAATCTGATTCATCCGCAGCCTAAGGAACGTGACGGCAGACTGTCTGCACGAGAAATAAAGGAGCTGGCTAAGGATACAACGAACAACCGTGAATACGAAAAATATTATGAAGGTTATTATTTGTCCGATGCTGATATTGTATATAACGAGATCAACGGCGGTGTTTATGTATATACAAGATTTTACAGAAAGGAGGCGGCATTTTGCGCTGCGTTGAATCGAACGAAGAAAATGAACAGATAACACTGTTCCAATGGGCGGAATTCGCTGCGGTCAGGTATCCGGAACTGGAACTAATGTATCATGTTCCGAACGAAGGCAAACGAAGCGTCAGAACAGGGAGCCGGCTGAAAAAAGCCGGTCTAAAATCCGGAGTTCCGGATATTGTTCTTCCGGTAGCAAGAGGAAGATATATCGGATTGTACATAGAATTGAAATACGGAAAAAACAAAGTTACTGAGAATCAGAAAAACTGGCTCAGAGCTCTCAGTGAACAGAATCACTATACAGCAGTATGCTACGGCTGGGAGCAGGCGAAAGATGTAATAGAAGAATATCTTAACCTTCCGTCTGCATCATAATTGATCTGAAAGGAGAAATAAAATGAACTTTGATGAAGATACTATGAAATCAGCATTGAATAAACCTGTCATTGATCCGTCAGAGTACAGATTCCGCATAAAGAACGGTATAAACGGATGTTACATCCACGAAACATTATTCAGAATCAAGGAATTCCGTTCAAGGGAAGCTGCACTGAGATATATCAGAAAACGCAGACTTAATCAGAACATCTACTATACCGAGGTGGTACGAAAGTGAAAATTTACCAGCGGCAGAAAAACAATCCGTATAAGCTTCCGCATAATCTGTACATGAGGATACTGTATCTTGTTCGTGATTACGAGCGTCTCCGTTCTGTACGGAAGGATATAGTTTACGGCTCTCCTTCATCGGATGGTATGCCGCATACAGGATTAGGGAACCCTACGGAAAACAAAGGAATAAAGCTTGCTGCACTTGATACAGAGATATCTGCGATAGAAAGAGCAATTGAAGCAGTTCCGCAGGAATACCGTAAAGGAATCATGGATAATATCTGCTATGGCTCGCCTTATCCGTATACTGCACACAGAAATACATACTCCTACTGGAGAACACGGATGCTTAATTCAATAGCAAGAAATCTTGGTCTTTTATAATATTTGTGCGCACGGGAAAAAAACAAGTGCTATACTGATATCATGGGGAATCGGGCAGAAAAGGATAAACTGTATTTCCGGAGTGACAGAACAGGAGGTGAATTTATGAAAAAGGCGTGCAAATATTGCGGAAAGATACATGACACTAAGTATATCTGCGAAAAAAAGCCGGACAGAAAGCCGAAACAGCTCGGAACTATAGACGCATTCCGAAGCTCTTACGAATGGAAGCTGAAAAGGGAGTATATCAAAAAGCGTGACAGATATCTTTGTCAGGCATGCCTTAACAATCTTGAAGGAACAGTCAGACGCATATGTACAGCTAATCTGTCGGTACATCATATCGAACCGCTTAAAAATCACTTTGAGCTCAGACTGGATGAAACAAATCTTATCACACTGTGCGAATATCATCACAAATCAGCGGAGTGCGGAAAAATACCGGCAGAGCTTCTGCGGAAATGTATCCCCCCGTAGTTCACGACCCTAATTTTTCGGAGAAAAGTCCACCGACTGCCCACCTCTGTAAACATTTTTTTCCCTAAATGAAAGGAGCGATCAATATAGCAAGACCTTCAATGTCTGCATCTGTGACATCCAAGCATCTGACAGAAGCTGAAAAGAGAATAAAAACCGACACTGAAAAAAATCTCAGAGGAGCCGCAGATAAATTGAAAGCTCCCTCTTATCTTACAGCTCCGCAGAAGAAAATATTCAGAAATATTGTGGATAACCTGAAGGAAAGCGGCATCCTCGGTAATCTTGATATATTCGTTCTCACAGAATGCAGTGTATGTATCGACAGAATGCAGGAAATAGAAAAGCGAATAAACACTCATCCCGAACAGATGACCTCATCAGCACTGCTTGCAGCTAAAGAAAAGTATACGAAAAGCTTTTTCAGATGCTGCAATGAGCTTTGTCTCAGTCCTCAGTCAAGAGCAAAAATGGCTAATATAAATGTTCAGGCTCAGAAGGAGGAAAATCCGCTATTCAGGGCGCTGATGGATGATGATTAAGAAAAGCCGGGCGTATTGCTATGCTCAGTGGTGTGTGCTGAATGATAACGACCGTGTCGGCATATATGTCAAGAAACAGGCTCAGATATGGCTTGATATTGCAGACGGCAAATCTTCCGAAGCATACATCTGCGAAAAGAAATGGAAGAAAATCACCCGACTGCTTAAAATAATAATTCATCCTGACCTGCGATGCAATATGTACGACGGACTTGAAAATTATTCATTACTTTTCATATACGCCTTGTTCTGTACCAGATACAGAGAGGATGATACACGCTATTATCATACAGGACTGCTTGAAATCGCCAGAAAGAACTTTAAAACGTTTACTTCGGCGGTTATTTTTATAATCGGACTTCTTACGGAGCCGGCATTCAGCCGTTTTTTCAGCGTAGCACCCGATCTTACACTTTCCAAGGAACTCCAGCTTGCATTAAAAAAGATAATAAAGTCAAGCCCCTCACTTGCTGACGATAAGATATTCAAGCTTCTTCAGAAGGAGATACGCTGCAAAATAACTGATTCTGAGTATACTCCGCTTGCATATTCTCACGATAAAATGGATGGTAAGCTTGCAAATATGTTCCTTGCCGACGAATCAGGAGCAATGGACAATTATCCCATTGAAGCAATGCGTTCATCACAGATCACTCTGAGAGAAAAACTGGGAATCATCATTTCAACGCAGTATCCCAAGGATGATAATGCAATGATCGATGAAATTGATATTGCAAAGAAAACTATCGACGGACTTCTTGATGATAAGCGGATATTTGCACTGCTTTACGAGCCTGATGATGAATATAAAACAGGCGACGCATGGAAAACAGAAGATAACGCTGTTTATCAGAGCAATCCGGTAGCCGTTGACCATCCCTATATTTTTGATGAGATTATACGACGCCGGCAGATGGCAATTCTTTATGAGAACAAGCGTGAAAACTTTCTTTGCAAGCATCTGAATATCAAGTATAAAGGGCTTGGCATTCAGGGCTATGTGGAGATCACAAGGGTTAAGGAGTGCGTTGCAGTAAATGATCCTGAGTTCTGGCGTGGACGTGAGGTATACATAGGACTTGACCTTTCTCAGTCGGATGATAACACATCTGTAGCTATGGTGACTTTTGCTGACGGTAAAATTTACGCTATGGTATGGGGATTCATCCCCAAAGACCGCAAGGAAGAAAAATCTCACAGGGAGCACGTTGATTATCAGCGGCTTATTGATTCCGGAATATGCTTTGAGTGCGGTGACGAAGTTATCGATTACGGCTTCATCGAACGTTTTATTCAGAGTTTGCCCGAAGTTTACGGAGTTGAAATACGTCAGCTCGGATTTGACCGCTATAATGCTATTTCAACAGTTCAGAAACTTGAAAGCGGTGATGATCCGATAGAATGCGTAGAGATCAAACAGCATTCAAGCGTGCTTCATCGTCCGACGAAGCTTCTGAAAGAGTATATTCTGAGCAGAAATTTTCAGTATTTTGAAAATCAGATGCTTGAAATCAACTTCCAGAATGCACGATGCACCGAAGATACAAACCTGAATAAATATGTGAATAAGAAAAAATCCGCTGGTAAGGTCGATATGGTTGTATCACTTATCAATGCAATTTTTCTGTTGCAGGTCAATGTACTCGATCAGCTGGAAAGCAGCTTCGGCTGTCAGGTAATATAAAAACGAGGAGTGATAAATATTAAATTTCCAAGATTATTCAGACGAAAACCGGAAGTAAGAGCAGATACATCCGAAAACTCAGCTGATTCATCAGCAGAATCAACACTTCTTGCGTTTTTCAGTGCAAATGGAGTACTGACACGAGAAGCGGCAATGGAAATTCCCTCAGTATCTGCCTGTATCGGCAAAATTGCCGATACTGTATCAAGACTGCCGGTCAGACTTTACCGGAAAGACGAGGATAAAGTTACCGAAATAACTGACGACTGCCGGATAAAGCTTCTCAACGGCGAAACAGGAGATACGCTTTCAACAGTAGATATGTGGAGATCTGCTGTCGAAGATTACTATCTCGGCAGAGGAGCGTGGATGTACATAAATTCTGATGGAATCAGAGTGAAGAGTCTGCACTATGTAGATTCAAGAAAAGTCAGCTTTATGGAGAATAATGATCCTATTTTCAAAGCGTTCCATGTACTGGTGAATGGTCAGAAATATTTTGACTTCAATTTTCTTCATTTTCTCCGAAAAACACAGAACGGATATACAAACATTCCGATTCAGAAAGAACATTCGACAATACTTTCGGCGGCATATAATTCGCTTAAACTTGAAAATGCGATGAGTGCAAACGGCGGCTGTAAATCCGGCTTTCTGAAATCAAAGAACCGTTTATCAAAGGAAACGGTCGAAACTATCAAAGAAGGTTATGAAACGATGTACGGCAATTCAGAATCAAAAAAGAAAATGGTGGTTCTGAATGACGGAATTGAGTTTCAGGAGATTTCAGCCACAGCGGCAGAACTCCAGCTTAACGAGAACAAGCGTACAAATTCTGTTGAAATCTGCAAGATATTCGGGTTCCCTCATACAATCATTGACGGTGGAGCCTCCGAGGAAGATAAAAAGCAGTTTATCAGTGTGGTAATCGCACTTCTCAATCAGATTGAAACTGCTCTTGATAGCTGGCTCCTTCTTGAAGCAGAAAAAGATGCCGGATATTACTGGGCGTTTGATGTCAAGGAGCTCACCCGTGGAAGTATACTTGAACGGTATCAGGCTTATGCAATAGCACGTCAGAACAACATTCTCCAGATTGATGAGATACGTCGTGAAGAAGATTATGAACCGCTCGGCTTCAATTATATGACGCTCGGACTTGCAGACGTTCTGCTTAATCCTCAGACAATGGATGTTTTCACCCCGAATACCGGACAGACGACCACACTCAGCGAAGTGAGAGCGCATTACAAGCGTGATTCCCGTGGACGTTTTGCCGGAAGCGGAGGAGCAGGTGGAAGTTCTTCCAAAAGTGTTGACAAATCTCAGAAAAGTGATAAAATTAAGAAAAGACCTAAAACACAGAAGGTTGGTAAAAAAGAAAAAGCAAGGCTTTCTCATCAGATTGCAACGGATTTTCCTAAGCTGAAAGCGGACGGAAAAATTCATAACTATGAAAACAGAAATCATTTTTACCAGTTTACTGTTAATGGAACAGGTTCATATCATTTCACATATAAGTTGAAAATTGAAGGGAATCAGGAAATTATTTCAAAAATCAGAAAGGGAGAATTATAATGGCTGATATAACTAAAAATGAGGAAAAGCTTATCAAATTAATGCGTTCACTTCATTATGAAGAGTCATATCCTGAGTACGACAAAAAAGATAAAACAAACGGAATAATTATTGTCTATTTAACGGCACATCAATTTGATTGTGCTGAGGAAATGCTTGAAATTGTCGAAAACAATAAAGACAAATCGTTTCAAGACGTTATGGAAATCCTGAAAGAAGAAGGATTTTTCCCTGAGCCCGAAATTGTTGATGATGACGAACTGGATGAAGATGAAAAATAACAAACAAACCGCCTTTTATACGGCGGTTTTCTTATCCCGTTTGTGCAGTCAAATGCACAGAAATATGTAAAAAAGCATCTCTCAGGAGGTGCTTTTCTTATACCCTCACATAGTAAGGAGATGATATATTGATAATAGAAGAAAGAGCCGACGGACTGCATATAAGAGGCTATGTCAACGTTACTGGTAAGCTGTCAAGACCAGTGATAACACCAAGAGGAAAGGTTATTGAAACAATTGAAGAACGTGCCTTCGATGCGGCTATCAGAAAAAGCGGCAATATAACCGTAACAGTCGATCATGATGAAGGTCATGCCTATGCCTCTACCAAAGACGGTACATTAAAGCTTGCAGAAGATGCTATCGGACTTAAAGCCGAGGTCCTTATTACCGATAAAACAGTCATTGATCTGGCAAGGAAAGGCAAGATAAAGGGCTGGAGCTTCGGAATGTATAACGTCATTGACGAAATGGAAGAGCGTGCTGATAAACTTCCCATACGCCATGTCAAAAGCTTTCTCCTTGACCATATAACACTGGTAAAGGATAAGGTTCCCTGTTACGCTGCAACGTCGGTAGAATACCGGGCGGACGAAGCTGTTGATATAGAACAGCGTGCGCTTGATATCGAGCCGGAAATGCATATCTCATCCGCAAATAAACCCGATTACAACGAATATGAAAGAAGGATTGAAAGTTTATGAAAAAGTTAATCGAAAAAAGAGCAGCACTCAAGGCTTTACTCGAATCAATGCTTGCTTCTATCAAACAGGAGGAAAGAGCATTTACCGAGGAGGAAGCCAAGAAATTCGACGAAACAGAAGCTGAAATCAAGTCAATTGACGCTACAATTGCCGCTGAGGAGCGTGCAAAAGGCATTACAGACGTCGTAGTACCTGAAACAGACCCAGCACCGGCATCTGATAAGAATAAAACAGCAGAGCTTGAAGAAAGAGCCTTTGCCGATTTTATCATAGGAAAGGTGTCAGAACTCCGAGCCGGCGAACAGAATATCACAATGACAGAAAACGGTGCCGTAGTTCCTGAAAGCATCGCAAACAGGATTATTCAGGCTGTTGTTGACATCTGTCCCATACTTCAGGGAGCAGATGTTTATCATGTAAAAGGAACGATTAAAATTCCGAAATGGACAAAATCCGGTGAAGGTAAAGACCATGATATTACCGTGGGTTATTCATCAGAGTTTACTGAGCTTACAGCTGACAGTGGAAAGTTTGTATCAGTTGATCTCGGTGGTTACCTTGCAGGTGCCCTCACTCTCATCGGACGTTCCCTGGAGAACAATTCGCAGTTTAATGTTGTAGATTTTGTAATAAAGAAGATGGCTGAAAAGATAGCTGAATTCATTGAAAAGGAACTTCTTACCGGAACAGCAAAGTGTCAGGGTGCCGTAAATACAAGCAATACAGTAACAGCAGAAGATTCCGAGACAATCAGCTTTGAAGATCTTGTATTTCTCCAGTCTGCCGTAAAGCAGGTATTCCAGAAAAACGCGTGCTGGACAATGCATCCGAACACATTCAAGATTGTAAAGCTCCTTAAGGACGGCGAAAACAGACCACTCCTCAATCCTGATGCAACAAAGGAATTCCCCTTCACCATTCTCGGTAAGCCTGTACATCTCTCAGATAATATGCCTGAGATCAAAGCAGGAGCTAAAAGTATCCTTTACGGTGATTACAGCGGACTCTCTGTTAATATCCGTGAGGATATTTCAATACAGGTGCTTCGTGAAAAGTACGCAACTCAGCACGCAATTGGTGTAGTATCATGGTTTGAAATCGACTCCAAGGTAACGGATGAGCAGAAACTCGCCGTACTCGTTCAGAGAGGTGCATAATGAAAATCAGAGCACTAAGAAGCTTTGCAGGACCTTCGATATCTATGGGAATCGGAGAAATCCGTAACATAAAATCGGATGAGGCAAAACGTCTCATCCGTGCCGGTCACGCAGAGGAGGTAGAGAAGCAGTCACACGATGAAAAAGAGGTGGCAGAAAATGAAAATAAGCCAGGCGACGCTGAATGACATAAAGGATTACTGCGGCATTTCCGATAATGACAGTGATACTCTTATAGAGAATTACGGTATGCCGGCTGCAAAAGCGTTTATCATAGGATATACAGGACTTTCTGCCGGACAAATTGACGAACACGAAGACCTGACGCTTGCTTATATGGTTCTTATTGATGAAATGCACACACAGCGTGAGTATACCGTTAATAAGGATAAGCTTAATCCAACTGTATCAACCATTCTCGGCATGTATGCCGTCAATTACCTGTGAGGTACGTCAAATGGCATACAACAAGAAAATAGAAATTCAGGCTTTATGCGAGGAAGAAGATGAGATAGGACAGCAGATCAGAAGCTGGAAAACTATATTCAGACCATGGGCGTCGGTCAATTGTACAGGCGGCAGAGAATACTACAAGGCAGCTCAGACAAACTCTCAGAATGATATGATCTTCAAGATGCGGTACAGCAAAATGATAAGCAGTTACAGCACGTCTGAAATCAGAATCGTATATAACGGCAGAATACATAACATCAAGCACATTGATGATTACATGCAGCAGCACAGAGAGCTTGTTATCAGAGCGGTGGAAATCAATGGAAGAGGGTAAGCAGAATGGCTGATATTATTATTTCACCGGAGGAACTCGGCAGCGTGCTTGCAGAAGCATTTAAAACGTATACTGACGAAATAAAAGAAGAACTATATGAAGGACTTGAAGAAATCGGCAAAGAAGCTGTCAAAGAGGTAAAAAAACTTTCTCCTGTATATACCGGAAAAAGAAAAAGGCTCAAAAAAGGAAAATATAAAAAAGGCTGGAGGTATGAAATTCAGAAAAACAGAGGAGCAATCAAAGTTGTTGTATGTAACAGACACTATCCGCTCACTCATCTGCTTGAAAACGGCACGTTAAATCATGACGGTACACAGCATTCAAAACCTATACCGCATATAAGTATCGCAAATAGGCACGCTGAGGAAAAAGTAGATAAACTGCTGGAGAATTTATAATGGAACTGACAGAAGTACTTGAAAAATTGAACACGCTTGGTATTCCGGTGGCTTATTATAAATTCAATACACCGCAGAAGCTCCCTTTTGTTGTCTATCACGAGGACGGTGCGAGCATCGAGGGAGCCGATAAGCTGAATCTTTACCGGCGTGTTGATATTGCGATTGATCTGTACAGCGATAAAAAAGAGCTGAGTATCGAAAAACAGATAGAAGATCTCTTTTCAGATATACCGCTCGAAAAAACTCCGGATATAGATATACCAGATGAAAATATGTTTATGACAACATACACTTTTGAAACCATACAGAAAATAGTAGGAGGTTAATTTATGGGACACACACAGACAAAGGAACTGAAAAAAATTCCTCTCGGTTCACTTGATTTCTATGTTGTAGAGTGGGACGGAAAAACGATCCCCGAAGATTCAGAAATCGAGACCGAAAGTAATATGATCGGCAGAACCAAGAACGGCGGAACAGTGAACTATACCGGTGAATGGTACACAGCCACATCCGATGACGGCAAGGCAAAAAAGAAAAGACTTATCGGTGAAGATGTATCGATTGCCTACGGTAACATCACATGGAATGCCAATACTCTCAGAACTCTTACACCGACAGCACGAGTAGAGGAAAAGGACGGCAAAAGAACTGCTAAGATCGGCGGCATCTCGAACGACGACGGAAAGAGATACGTCATAAGAGGTGTATACAAGGACAAGATTGATGGCGATATCAGAATTACCGGTGTTGGTGTAAATACAGGCGGCTGGTCAGCGGCTTTCGTGCCTAATTCCGAAACAACGCTTCCCGCGTCCTTCCAGTGCGAACCCCTTGACGATGAAGGAACTCTGCTTATCTACGAAGAAGAGGTTATTGAAGCAACAGCAGCAACATGAACTGAGGAACAGACGGCAGCTCCTCCGGACGAAACATCCGGAGAGTCTGCTGACTCTGTTGAAGAAATCGGTGAGCAGGCTGAATAACAGTCTGCTCTTTTTTCAGGAGGTATATATGCGGAAAATGATATTTAAACTTGACAGCGGTGAAACAATAGTTATCAGACCGCCTAAGATAAAACAGTACGACAAGCTGCTGAGTGCATCTGATGACAGCGATCTTTTAGAAGCAATAGCGGACATTACAGAAATCAATCCTGATGTTATATATAACAACTGGACTGTTGATGATCTCAGCCGATTCTATGCTGAAATCCAGAACTGGGTAAATGGAGTAAAAGCATCCGACCCAAACTGAATGTGCCTTACTATCCCGATTATTCAGGAAGTAAGGCATATTTCAGGAATAACAGCGAAAAAAGGAAAGTTGTCGCCGATTATGCAAATATGTCAATTCCGGATACAGAAGAACTGACCGTCTTTGAATACTGGGGATTTCTCCATGATGCTGTTGTATGGAATTGCAGCCGTACCGCAGAAGGCAGAGGATACCTTGAAAACGCATATAATTACGCTCAGACAAAGCCGGACAGAGGAACATTACGGGAATTATTCGGATAAAAGAGGTGAAATATGGTCAGCAAAAAAATTAAAGGTATCACCATCGAGATTGGTGCAGATCCTACCGGACTTGATAAAGCATTAAAAGACGTTGAAAAAGGCGTAAATAAGGCCAAAAGCGAACTTCGTGAAGTAGACAGTGCTATGAAAAACGCTCCTGAGTCCGCTGTATTGTGGGCTCAGAAACAAGATCTGCTCACTAAAGCTATCGAAGAAAGCAAAAAGAAGCTTGATTTTCTGAAAAATGCTCAGGAGCAGGTGGACAAACAGTTCAGAGACAAGAAAATTGGAGAGGAACAATACAGAGCATTTCAGCGTGAAGTCGAAAAAGCCGGAGCAGAACTCAAATATTTTGAAGATAAGCTGTCCGACTTTGAAAGTACAGCCAAAAATGCTTCGGACGATGCGGAGACACTCGGAAATAAAGTAGAGGAAGCTGGAGAACAGGCACAGGAAAGCGGAGACGGCTTTACAATTCTGAAAGGAACAATAGCCAATCTTGCAGCAGACGGAATAAATAAGGCGATCGACAGCTTCAAGGAGCTTGCTTCTGAGGGCGATACTGCACTTGATACCTTACAGGCAAAAACAGGTGCAACTGCTGAGCAGATGAAAGAATACCGTGATATCATGACAAATCTTTACGGTAATAATTACGGAGAAAATAAGACTGATATCGCAGATTCAATAGCAGCAGTAAAGCAGCAGTTAGGAAATATAAGCAGTGAAGAACTCGAAGAAGTCACAGAACAGGCACTTCTTCTGCGTGACACCTTCGGTTATGAAGTAAGCGAAAGTATCCGGACAGCCAAAATGTTAATGGATCAGTTTGAGCTGTCCGCAGATGAAGCTTATACACTTATTGCTCAGGGTGCACAGAACGGCCTTGATAAAAACGGTGATCTTCTTGATACTGTCAATGAATACGCTGTGCATTATAAGCAGTTAGGGTACAATTCTGAGGAATTCTTCAATTCACTGAAAAACGGTACCGATGCCGGAACATTCTCTGTTGATAAGCTTGGTGATGCTATGAAGGAATTCGGTATCAGATCAAAGGATACAGCTAAGTCAACAGATGAAGCCTACGCTGCTCTTGGTGTAAATGCAGAACAGATGCGCACAGCCTTTGCAGAAGGCGGTGAGAGCGCACGAGCTGCAACAGAGACAATACTGACAGCTCTTTTCAGCATGGAGGATAAAGTCAAGCAGAATCAGACAGGTGTCAACCTTTTCGGAACAATGTGGGAAGATCTCGGTGCTGACGGAATAAAAGCCCTTTCTGATATAAATGGACAGGCAGATAAAACTGCTTCCACGCTTGACGACATAAACAATATCAGATATGACAATATCGGCAGTCAGACAACCTCTTTGAAACGAAAAATTGAAACCGAATTATATGAACCGCTTATAAAAAAACTGATTCCGAAGGCAGAAGAAGGAATAGACACTATCACAAGGAATCTTCCTAAAGTGATAGATAGCGGAAAAAAGCTTATTCCAGTAGTAAAAGGAGCCGGTGCAGCTTTTGCAGCATGGAAGATTGCAAACACTGTCAAACCGGGCGTAACAGCGGTAAAATCTCTATTTGATTCGGTAAAAAACGGAAGTACTGTCATGGGAGGATTTAACGCAGTACTTAAAGCAAACCCCATAGGAACAGTAACAACAGCAATAGGTGTTGCTACAACGGCTATTGATTATTTTCGGGAAAGGGCAAGGTGGAAAGAAGAAGATAAAGAAAAAGCTCTTACAGCTCTTGTCAAGGAAGAATACAAAGAAGCCGCCGGCCGTATAAGGGATACAAGCGATTCATTAAAAGAAATGAGGGACAGTCTCGGAGATCAAACCGGAAGTATCGAGCTGGAAACTGAAAAAACTAAAGAACTCTGGGAAGAACTTCAGACCCTTGCAGACATCGCCGGAAAGGTCAAGGACGCAGATAAAACCAGAGCCGAATACATACTCAATGAGCTGAATGAAGCACTGGGGACTGAATATGAAATAACCGGAAACCAGATAGAGAACTATCAGACCATGCAGACTGAAATTGATAAGCTTATCGAGAAAAAAAGAGCGATGGCATATATAGATGCGTATGCAGAAAACGAAGCTGAATATGCAAAAATACAGCAGGAATCGCTTGAAGAGTATTCCGAAGCTAAAAAGGAATACGAAAAGAACGGGTTTGATATTGAACAGTTCCGTATAAAAGTGAGTCAGCGTTCCGGAAGGTACATAGGTAATTATGAAGTACTTGGCGATTTTCTCAACAGCCTTGACGAAGGCGAGGTTGATGCCAGCCTGAGTATGGCAGGTGTTGATATAGATGCACTGAAATCCATGCGTGGTGAATACGATGAACTCTACGCCAACTATCTGGCATCCCGTCGAAATATGAATAACGCCAAAAATAACTACAAGGAAGCAACGAAGTATCAGAATAAGCTTTCAGAGGCTCAGAAAGCGGTATCGGAAGAACGCTATGATGAGGTTGCAAAGATCTTATGGATTGAAGAAAATGCGTTAAAGGAACTCTACGAAAATGAGCAGAATCATTTCGAAGAAAGAAAAAAAGCATATAAAGAGTTTCTTGAGAAAAAGCGGTATGAGCTTGAGCTTGCAATTGAAAACGAAGACCGCACCAACGCCGAAGCTGCCGCCAAAGAGATAGCCGAAGCCCTCGAATACGGTAAAGCTGCCGGAATGAACAAAGGGGACGGATTTATCACTGAGTATAAAAAGAAGATTGAGGAAATGGATTCCGCTGGACTTGATACATCAATTCTTGATGAATTCGGAAAACAGAGCGGTGAAAGTGCAGGAACTCAGTTTACCAGTGCATTCGTTACAAGAATGCAGGCTCTTAAAGCTATAAATAACGCTGGAGTCTTTTTCGGAGATGCGATATTAAACGCAATTAACATCCCTATGTTCGCAGACGGCGGATTCCTCCGGAAGGGTCAGGGTATTGTTGCTGAAGAAGGTCCGGAGCTTATCGAAATAGTCAATGGCGGTGCAAGAATAACTCCTCTTACACCAAGTGCAAGAAACACCCCAGTATCAGGAGCATCCGGAAATAACAGCAAGGTTGTATATATAAACAATACCATCAATGCAACAGTATCCGGAGATTACGACGTGCGACGTCTCGCTGAGCGATTATCGGAGGAACAGAAGAATGCGGAAAGGAATGTGGGCTTATGAGCAACTTTATTTTTAACGAAGTAAGCAGTGATGATCTTGGACTGATGATTACAAAGCCGATAGTGCGTCCGTCATGGTCAGCGATGTACAGTGAGCTTATGACATCCGGCGGAATACGCAAAATAATGCAGCGTATGAGTACGTTTGACAATGCGTCATTCACGATTGAAACGTATGCGGATGACGCCTCACACGAGAATATACATAAAATCTACAAGGCACTGAATGGTTACGGAAAGTTAGTTGTATCAACAGCTCCTGAGGAGTATCTCAATGTTATTCTGAATCCTATTACGCCGGTACCGGTTGCATTGCTTGCCGCAGAAATTTCCATATCTGTCACAGCACGGCCGTTTGCATACGCCGTTTCACCTGCGGAATACGATCTGACCAGCGCCACGAATTACACGGAAGTCGAAAACAGAGGAACTATATTCTCTGCACCCGAAATCCGTCTCAAAGGTTTCGGAGATGTAACAATAAATGTAAACGGTGCTGATTTTATAGTGAAAATTCCGGCTGAAATCAATTCACAGGAAATCATCATTGACTGTGATTCTCAGGTCGCATACTACATGGACGGGGATAGCAGAGTATCTATAACGCACCGGACGTATAATAATTTTCCTTTACTTCATGAAGGAAAAAACTATATAAGGTATACCGGAGACGTGACTGAAATGAAATGCAACGTCAGAGAGAGGTGGCTGTAATGCAGGGAACAGGAACAAAAAAAGACCCGTATATTCCGGAGAACTGGGATGATTTCGTGACCGCTGTCGGAACGACAGAAGCGTATGTCTCCCTCCCGGAGAGCGGCGGAGTCTATGACATGAACGAGATAGCACCAGAGGGCAATTTCACGCTGAATATCAATTGTGCTGAAATACAGGGCAATGAGTGGGAAATCCGGAACGCATATAACATGAAGGTATATGGCAGTTCATGCAACATATATAGTCTTCATTTTCTGAATATCTATTGGGAAAAATTGTCCGAGAGTGAAGTGTTCGTAGATGGAATTTACAGCTATTGCAAGTTCTCCGGAATTATATCCGGATATCGCCAGTCAGTATTCATGTCAAATCGAGATCACAGTTATTGTTCAATTAATGTGAAGTACATTGGCGAATCATATAAGCTGAACTATTCCAACGGTGGTTTTAATTTCTGCAACATCAGCCTGAATCACGCAGACAGTCAGATACCAGTTTTGCTTTCAGTAGCAGTTTATGGCGACAATTTACTTGTTAACCATGTCTCAAATGGACATAACAATGTATTGTTAAATGGTAGGATATGTGTTCTTCGCTCAGATCTTGGGAATGTTATAGCAGATTCAAATGGAAATCGAATAAATGTAACAGAAGAACAGCTCAGAGATGCAGCGTATCTTAACTCCATCGGTTTCCCGATAGTGCAGTAAGGCGGTGATGCTATGGCATGGATTATCGGCGAAAACGGATTACCGACCGAGACGAATTTCATAGAATTATCGAAAAGCTACATGGAGAAACCTTATCCCCTGTCATTATGGCGAATCGAGACCACAAAAAATTCCGGATATCCATTTAATGAACTTCTGCCGGATATCAGCGGCATAGATTTGTGGTCAATGGAGCGCGAAAACGTAATACGAGTGTACGATATCAGAGAACCACAAACCGGATTCGATCACAACGGACTTGCAATACTTGAACCGATCAGCTGTACATCGGTACATAATGACGACCGCTGGGATGTGGAGCTTGTGCATCCGCTGGATGACTGGGGAAAGTGGAAACACCTTATTGTCGGAAATGTTCTGAAAATAGACGCACAGTTATTCAGAATAGATTCACACAAGCCGTCTGTTAATTCCGGAGGAATGACAACAACCGTACACGCACGACATATAACGTGCGATATGGCAGATATGCTTATAACATTTGCTTCATTTTCCGGAGGAAATGCAAGTGATTTCATAGATTTTTGCTTCACGAACGTTGCAAAAGTCGATCTTCCCGGATATGAGTACTACAAATTCGAAGGATATTCTGATATTCAGACAACTGCTGGCAGTGATGAGCTGGTAAATACAACTCTCTGGGCGGCAATGATCGGTGCTGATAACTGCCTTAAAAATCGTTACGGCGGAGAACTTTACCGTAACAACTTTTACTTCAGCATAAACAAAAGGATGCAGTATGCAAAGGACAACGCTTTCTGCCTGCGTTATTCGCTTGATATGACAGGGATATCCCAGAAGGTGGATTATTCAGACTTCTGCACAAACCTTCAGTGCTATGATAACTATGGCAATATGTGGGGAGTAGCTACAATCAAACCTTCTGCATATCTCCATCATCCTATCGCACGCATGGTGCAGTTCAACTATTCGGAATTTGAAGGAGCTATGGACAAATTAATAGCTGACGGTTTTGCTTACTGGGAAACAGTTAACACACCAAAGGTGACTTATGAGGTGCAGATAGCAGCACTCGGCAGCGATCCGGTATATAGCGAATTCAAAGATTTGCAGAATTATAGATATGGTGATAGCGGAACAATCTATTGTCCGGAGCTGGATATATCAACAACCCAGAGAATAGTCGAAATTGAAAAAAACGAAGTAACCGGCGATATCAACCGCATGCTGCTTGGAAATCTTAAAGAAAGTCTGATTCGACCAACGTATATGGGAAGTACGATTTCAACAGGAAGAAACATAGAAGATAAGCAGATGAGAGCGACTCAGACCGCTGTTATGTCGCAAAGTATAAGTGGAATGGAACAGTTTGTCGTATCAGCTCTCGGAATGCGGACCATAAATCAATTGGAGGGAAAATAGTGTGGCTGTTACATATACAGAAAATTATATGCTTGGAAAACAGGAAAATCATTCGGATAAGTTTGATATGTCGGTGATTACAGAAAATATGGACAAGATTGATAAAGCTCTTTCTGAAAAAGTCAACGCCGAAGAAGGCAAAGGGCTGATTACTGATGAAGAGAAGAAAAAACTGTCAAATCTTGAAAATTACAGCGATGCAGAAATCAGAGCAGAAGTAACTCTAAATCAGTCTACATTAGGCTATGAAAAAAGGAATTTTTTGAAAGTTGCCGCTAAAAGCCGCGAAAGATACGGAGTCACTGCTACGGTAAACGAGGACGGTTTTATCACACTTAATGGCACCAATTCTGCCGGAAGTGCGTTTATGCTGTTCTCTAACCTCCAGACAGGTGCTACACCAGAGGGATCGCAGTTTTCAAACAACAAAAAATGGATTCCAACTGGAAGATATATAATGTCTCAGGGTGATGTCAATGGTGTTACACTGCAAATCAGACTTGCCGAAGAATCAGGTGCAGAAGGTGAATACTTCAGCTGCGGCACATCTGAACAGGAAGTTACAATCAGCGACAATCATAATTACGTCTGGAACAGGATCCTGATATCCACAGGGGCATCATTCGATAATGTAACTATATATCCGATGATTCGTCATGAGCACGATACAGACAGCACATTCGTGCCATATCAGGCGTCGGTATCAGATTGGTTTGCCGAAATACTTGACCGCCTCAAAGCTCTTGAATCGGCGGCAGGAATCGGAACAGCAACAAACGAAGAATAGAAAGGATGAAAATATGCAGTATATCATAATGTTATTAATAGTTATCGGACTCGCTTCGACCGATTATATTACAGGGCTCATAAAAGCTTACTGCACAAACACAATCGCAAGCTCCAAGATGCGTAAAGGCGGATTAAATAAGCTCGGAGAAATCGTAGTAATGACATCAGCGTGCGGTCTTGACATCGGAATACATGCACTTGGAAAATATTATCAGGCAGCAGAGCTGTCAGATATTGCAGGAACAGTAACAGCAGTTCTGGTATTTGGCTATATAACAATGATGGAAGTAGTAAGTATTTTCGAGAATTACGCAGAAATCAATCCAGAGGCACAATGGACACTGAAAATCATCAAAAGGCTTAAAAATCATAAGGAGGAATGATCAATGGATAATCAGGCGAGACTTCTTGCACTGGCGGCACTGGGAAAGGCTGGTGCTGGCAGCGGAGCAGAGCTGGCTGAACAGGTTGAGCAGAATAAAGAGGATATTTCAGAAGTCAGAAGTGAGTATATCAAAAATCCCCTGTACGGAAAAAAAGTTTCTTTTCTCGGTGACAGTATCTGTGCAGGATCAGAAGCAGAAGGCAGATATCTTGGCGGTTATGGAAGAATAATCGCAGAACGCAACGGCATGATTTACGAGAATGTTGCTCATGGTGGTGCT
>JAZNBR010000064.1:0-38290 GCA_045587105.1 Ruminococcus sp. | reverse complement strand
AGAATAAATCCGACAAAACTGAACAAACTCAGAAGCTTACAGAACTTCTTAAAAAGCATGAAGAACGTATTGAACTAAAAGAACGTAGGGATGCTATATCCGACTTGTATAAGCTTAATAACAACATGAATTTTCAGACAGATCTTGAACAAAGACAACTGTATCAGGTTGAAAAGCGTATGAAGGAAATTGGAACTGTTAGCGATGAAGAAGCACTCGCCCTTCTCTCTGACGATCAAGAAGCATTCAGCAAGTATCTTTTTTATACATCAGCAATGTATATCAAACGACTTGAAGAACCTAAATATGCTGATTTTATGAATATACTTGATATACAGAACAAAGAAGAACGTATCGCTGAATTCAATCGTTGGCTTAGTAATGATGATAACCTACGTAAGCTGCAACGCGTTTTTCCTATCATTGCAACTACCTGTATATCCGCTCATAAGCTTGGAAAACCCTCTCAGTATTTTGATATGGTCATAATTGACGAAGCAAGTCAGTGCAATACTGCGATGTCGCTTGTGCCGATAATTCGTGGAAACAATCTTATGCTTGTAGGCGACCCGCAACAGCTGAATCCGGTAGTTCTTCTCGATAAAAGTATAAACGAAATCTTGCGAAAGAAATATAATGTTTCTCCTGAGTACGATTATATTGCCAACTCAGTCTATAAGACTTTTCTTGCCTGTGATTCCGTAAGTGATGAGATACTTCTCAGCTATCATTATCGATGTGACAAGAAAATCATTGAGTTTAATAATAAGAAATATTATAACGGCAGACTTAAAATCAAAACAAATAATGAGTCTGAAACACCACTTATATTCAGTGATATACATGGAAATACAACGGATTATAAGAACACGGCTCCTATGGAAGCAGATAAAATAGTTCAGTTTATTAAAATGAACAAAGACAAATCTATAGGCATAATTACTCCATTTGCCAATCAGTGTGATTGTATACAAAAAGCACTTCATGAATCTCATCTTGACGCTATAACCTGTGGAACTGTACATGCTTTTCAGGGTGATGAAAAAGATATAATCTTGTTTTCGCTTGCACTCACTGATAAAACTACACCACAGACATATGACTGGCTGAAGAATAATCGTGAACTTGTAAATGTTGCAGTATCAAGAGCAAAAGAGCAGCTCATAATTCTTTCAAGTCAAAAGGAACTGGAACGTCTTCATGTTCCCGATTCATCTGATGATATATATGAGTTAGTTAATTATGTCAGCAGTAATGGAAGAACTGAGGTAACTCCAAAAGACGTATCATCAAGAGCGCTTGGTATAAAGCCATATAGTACAGAAACTGAGGAAGCGTTTTTGCAAAATCTTAATCATGCACTTGATAATATTCTGCTCAACGAGGGAAGATGCAGCGTTGAACGTGAAGTAGCGATATCACAGGTGTTCTCCGATAATATATCATGTTCTGATTTGTTCTACACAGGACGATTTGACTTTGTCATATATCAGCGTGATTACAGCAATCAAAAAATGCCGGTTCTTGCAATCGAACTTGACGGAAAAGAACATATTGAAAACGAAATAGTTCGTGAGCGAGATAGAAAAAAGAATAAAATATGCCGCGACCATGGTTTTGAGCTTATCCGTGTGGAGAATTCCTACGCAAGACGTTATAACTTTATCAAGGGCATACTTATTGATTACTTTGGAAAGGGACGCAGATAACTGAATCAATATCAAGAGAATATTTAACATATATAATCCGGATCAGAAAAAAATCCGGTAAATAATATGAATTAACAAATATATTACGGAGGTATAAAAAATGAACGCAATTGAAAACATGCTTACAAGAAGAAGCGTAAGAGCTTACAAATCCGACATGGTGTCCAAGGAGATTATCGAGAGAATCGCTGAGGCTGGTACTTATGCACCGACAGGAATGAACAGACAGTCTCCGATAATTATAGCTGTTACAAACAAGGAACTTCGTGACAGACTTTCTGCAATGAATGCAAAAATCTTGGGGGCTGATACAGACCCGTTTTACGGTGCACCTGTGGTACTTATAGTACTTGCAGACAAGTCTATGCCTACCTACCTTTACGACGGAAGCCTTGTTATGGGAAATCTCATGCTTGCCGCTCACGCTTACGGAGTTGACAGCTGCTGGATTCATCGTGCAAAGGAAGAGTTTGAAACAGCTGAGGGGAAGGAAATTCTCGCTTCACTTGGCATTACCGGAGATTATGAGGGAATCGGTCATTGTATTTTAGGCTATGCCGAAACAGAGCCTGCTCCTGCTTCACCGAGAAAAGAAAACTATGTATATTTTGCGGAGTAGTATTTGAGTTTATGTTAATGATACGCTGAACATAAAAATTCCCGATTATACTTCATTTATTATTCAAATATAGGAGAAAAAACATGATTTTGTATTTTACAGGCACAGGAAACAGTAAGTTTGTTTCAGACTACCTTGCAGAGTCTTTAAATGACGAGAGTATTTCACTGAATGATGTAATCAAAAATAAGAAAATGTTGAAATTCAACTCTGAACGTCCGTATGTAGTTGTAGCTCCGATTTATGCCTGGAGATTTCCGCTAATTATTGAGAAGCTCATCAGAAAGGCGGAATTCATTGGAAATAAATCAATCTATTTTATAGGTACAATGGAATCTCAGACAGGAAATTGTGCTAAATATCTTCAAAAGCTGGCTGATGAAAAGAAAATGAAATTTATGGGATTCAGCGGTGTTACAATGCCAAATAATTATGTGATAGGCGGAAAGCTTCCCGATAAGAAAGAGGCATATGCAAAGATTAAGTCTGCCATTCCACAAATTAGGTCAATTTCGGATAAAATTGCTTCAGGCGAGAAAATACATAAAACTGACAAAACTCCATTTTCACCTATTCTTTCAGGAATGATAAACTCAATGTTCAATAAATATATGGTCAGCAGTAAGAACTTCAATGTTTCAGATAAGTGTATTTCCTGCGGAAAATGTGTTGATTTCTGTCCGGTAAATAATGTGATAATTAAGGATGGTAAACCTTCATTTGGAGAAAAATGTCTCAACTGCTACTCATGTATCAACAGATGTCCTAAAGAAGCTATAAATATCGGCACTAAAACTCAGAAAAACGGAAGATATGTTTGTCCCGAATATAGTGTATGGAAAGATAATAAAAATAATAATTAGGGAAATGATTGAAATTGATTTTGATTGCTTGACGAGCGGCGTGAAGATTTTGTCTCCGTTCGTCGCTCCGCTCCTCTCTTCAACAAAATCCTTCTTTTTTTCATTTTTCAATCTCACATCACTGATAAATGGACAACGAAATTTACAGAAGTATAAAAATTTGGTATCTGAATGAATCCGCTACATATAAAGAAAAAACCATTGATTCATGAACTGAAATAGTCAGATTTCAATGGCTTTTTCATTTAATTATAGATCAGTAAGCTTGAGGAGATACTGCTGGATTTTGAGTGCGTCCTTGTTTGTAAAACCGCTTCCGGAAGCGTCAACGTCGCCGTTTATCTTTGCCTGTTCTGAAAGCTGGTATTCATCAGGATTTCCGAGGTGCTGAAGAATAAGAACAGCATCGTTCAGAAGAACCTTGCCGTCCTCGTTTACATCACCACGCAAATACGTGATTGCCGCCTTACTTTTTAATGTTACTGTATTTGTTGTTACTGTTCTGTTGTTTCTGTCTGTTATAACGCAATAAAGCTGTCTTCCATCAGATGAAGCATCAAGCGTAACAGAATATGTTGAAGATGTTATTGAAGACTTTGAAAAGCTTGTTTGTCCAGGATTCTTTTCATACCACTGATATTTCAGTTCCG
Organism: Ruminococcus sp.; assembly: GCA_045587105.1. Classification (GTDB taxonomy): domain Bacteria; phylum Bacillota; class Clostridia; order Oscillospirales; family Ruminococcaceae; genus Ruminococcus. Next base: position 34,449 of record JAZNBR010000064.1, on the reverse strand, counting down.
GGGTGTTTTCGTCTAATGCACCTTCTGCTTCTACATATACTGTTACTGTTGAGCCTATTGTACTTGTCACACTTCTTGGCTTCTTAACAATATAAATATCACATATATCTTCTTTTGCTAAAAATTTTGGAATACATTCAAGTCCTGTTTCGGAGACTGTTCCATCAGCTTTTTTAATAGCAAAAGTCTTGTCAATGAAGTTGATAAATTCGTCCTGGTTATATTCCTTTTCGGTAGATATGCTGTATAACCAACGCATCATATTTACAAACTTCAAATAATCTTTTTTTCTTCCGCTAATAGTATTACTATCAAAATTTTCAACAACTATTCCGAGTTCGTCAATAAGCCTTTCAGCATCGTCAATAACGGCATTTAAGTCACTGTACTCAGATGCGGACTTTGCACTATAAAAAGTTTCAAGCTTATCCCAACCGCAGCATTCAAGTAAATTCTTTGCAAAATAATAAATATAATCGTCATCGGATTTATAAGCATGGTTTAGTTCATACACTTCTTCATAAGAAAGTAATTTATGTGTCCAGTCTGAATTATCAAGCTTTCTGACCTTGTATTCGTTATTTACATCGAATCTTCTAAGTGCTTCAAGTGCTCTTGGATTTGTAACAAAATCATCTCTGAAATTAAATAATTCGTCAAATGTAGTATTCATATTATATACATGTGACATTTCGTGCATTGTAAAATAATTAAAAGACTTATTATTTAATTTTATAAGGTCATATTCTTCTAATCTTGCTTCTTCGGTATAACAAATAAGTCCTGATTTTTTTTCCGAACCATTATTGAGATTCTTCCATGTTATGTTAGAAGCAGAAGCATATCCCGGAGAACCGTTAAAATAGTAATAAATTGTATCATAACCTTTATTGTCGGTAATATGCTTATAGCTATTTGCAAGTAAACACTGATTCTTTGCCCAGTTTTCTACTGCATTTATCGACACGCTGTCCGGATCGGGTAAAAATGCACATATGCCGTCCCCCCCCGGATACGATGCTTCAACCTTATAAATGCTATTACTGCTAATCGAATAGGAGTTAACTTTTAAACCTTCAAGATTATCCAAGCCCTGTATCTGGAAAATGTAGGATTCTCCATCAGCACGAATAGCGAAATGCAGAACATAAGTATTTTCTTTCGTTTCTATACATTCAGATAGGGTGCTGCCGAATCCGGCTTTATATTCACCTTTTATACAGTCAAATCCCATATAAGCCATTGATTTTAGTTCAGCTGCTGATGTGTTTGTAGCTTCAATTTCAATAGAAAATTTATCTAAGAACTCCGGACCTTTAAATTCACCTCTAATTACATTATTTGAATCCCAGACTTCAACAGTAGTGTTAGTTCCGTTTACAAATTCTTTATAAAATGGTTCGATTTTACAACTTTCCACACTTACTTGTGATTCGTCCAATAAAGCAGCGCTTACAGATAAATTTGTTGTTGAAATTTTTGCTATTGCAGGAACAGCAGGCACAAGTACTACTGCACTTAATCCTGCAATAAAAATTTTTTTAAAATTCTTTTTCATAAACATTCACCATTTTAAGATTATTTTTGCACGATTAATTAAATATGATTATTTACTAATGATATTATACAATATATAATATACAGAATTCAATACACAAAGCAAACATTAATTAGTCGACATTCACGATACTTTTTGTTGTTTTTTACATTTAAATATGAAGTTTTGGAATTGTCAAGAGTTTCAGAAAATCCACTGTTTCTGCAAATTGTTGGTTGACACTGCTAAGAGAAATGCTATAATAATGATAATAAAATCTTACTTATGTAACATTTTATTTATATAAAGTAAGAGGCGTCTTATTTTAAACAAAAAAGGAGTATTATTATGAAACTAAAAAAACTATGTGCGGCATTGATATCTGCTGTAACCGCTTTCAGCGTCTTTACAGGGATAAAACCTGCAGACAGCACACCCTCTTCCCCTCTTCTGCGGTCAATCAGTTCTCTTGAAATTGAACCCATATCTGCTCAGGCGGCAGGCAATTTCAGACGTGTCTTATCGAATGAATCACCCATGTGGATAATTCACATTGATTCATGGAACTATGCTGACCCTGAAAAGATTATCGAGCTTGTTCCTGAGGATGTTCTGCCGTATGTTGTGTTCAATATTTCTCTCTCTATCAACTGGAGCAGTACAGAGCATAAATGGCTTATGATTCAGGACGGTGTTGAAACTGCAAGATCTTGGATGAAAGCCTGTGCTGATAAGGGCGTATGGACTATGATTCAGCCTGCCAGCGGCGGACAGTGCCATTTCCCCGACTATGCAGCTGATTATGACCTTGAAAACACTATTTTCGGAGAGTTCTTCCGTGATTACCCGAATTTTCTCGGATACAACTACTGCGAGCAGTTCTGGGGCTTTGCTTCGCAGGATTTCCCTGTAACTTATCAGCAAAGATATGATCATTTCTCTGCTCTTCTGAAGCTTTGCAACAAGTACGGTGGCTATCTCGACATCAGCTGGTGCGAAAATCAGTGGGGTTCACAGCTTAATCCCGTTGCCATGCTGAAAACAAATTCAAACTGGGAAAAGGCTGCACGTACTTACTCACAGAATCTCATTCTTGAGGAAAAATATACTCAGACAGGCTATATTGCGGCTGTTGAGAGCGAGGTTTACGGTGCATATATCTCAGGCTACTGCGGAAACTTCGGTGTTCGTTGGGACGATACAGGCTGGTCGGACTATCCTTGGGTCGGCGGAGACCTTGACGCTCAGACCAAAGATCAGTACAGACTTGTTACTTCTGCTCCCGTACTCCTTGAAAGAATGGTTCAGAACGGTATGACAGTTATTGACGGTCCTGAGCTTATCTGGGCCGACTGTATCAAGGAAAACTGGATACAGCGTGACGCAGAGGGGTATGAGATAAGAAACTGGTCTTTTTATGATCAGTATCAGAATACCGTTCTTGACATTTACAGAAAATTCAATGACGGTTCAATCCGTATACCGTCACGAGAAGAAGTAATCGACAGAACAAAGGTTGTTGTAATTCAGGACGTAAACAGCGGAGGCAATGACGATAAATACTGCATTTACAAGTCCATGTTCGAAGGACTTTATCGCGCAGAAAATGACGGAAACCTGAAAGACAATCACAATCCTTTCAAGTCAACAGGAAGATATCAGACAATTCCGGTTGTGTATGCACTTGCAGACGATCTTGCAAAATCAATTCCAGTGCAGATCAAGCAATCGCAGATTCCTTCAAGATGGAACAGCATTCATGCAAAGCAGGAGGAATTCAACAGACTATACAGCGAGGAATACACAGGAAATATCTATGCAGGACGAAATGAGAACAGCTGGGTAACATATAATCCCTATAAGACAGAAACAGAAGCGACTGGATACCTCAATCTGAAATACAATACCTGTAAGCAGATTGAGCTGAAATATCCCCGTTACAGCTCAGGACTCATAAACGAATACTCAGACCACATTGATTTCTACCTCAGTAACTACGACGAGGACAATGCAGCAACTCTGAAAACAGATGTAATAAAGATTCACGGCTGCAGCTCTGAACCGACTATTACTATGCAGAAGGACAGGGGTATAAATCAGCAGAGAAGCGAAATTTCAACGTCATATTCAAACGGTACATATACCATTACCGTTAAGCATAACGGTCCTGTTGATATCAGCGTAAAGTGTTCTGGAAATGAAACAAATCGTCAGACTGCATATCGTGAGGCAAAGCAGACTGCACCTGAATTCCCTGAGACTTATGAGGGTATCCGCCAGTATGAAGCTGAAAATTTCGACAGAAAAAATATCGAAGAGAATGTTACCAATGCGTGCAGAACAGATGTAACAGGCTGCTGGGGAATGGGCTTCATGAAATTCGGCACAAAGAATACAGCTGCCGCAAGAGATTACGTCAATACAGGAAAAGCGGGAACTTTTGACCTTACGCTGAGATATTCCTCAGTTTCGGATATAAACAATGTCGAACTTTATGTAAACGGAAGCAAAGTGGAAACGCATTCTCTTCCGAATACATCATCATACAGCACATGGAAAACCGTAAGTACTTCCGTTGAGCTGAAATCAGGCGAAAACAAAATTGAATTCATAGCAAATTCTGCTCTTCCAAGTTCACTTTATCTTGACTGCTTCCAGGTTTCAGGTGATTTTGGTGAAGCAACAGCTCCCGAACCCATTACAGGCGGTAAGCTTTTTACTGAGGTAATCGTAAGAGACAAGGAAAATCGTGATGACTGGTCTGTATATGATAATTTCGGAGTAGGCTCTTCAATATTCGGAGACCGTGCTATCAATGCTGCATCTGTTCCGAATGAATTGATTGGTGCGGAAGCTATAAGAACTGCCTGCGATTCAAAAATGTACGCGAAGGAACTCGGCTCATTTATTGCTGGCGATGATTTGACACTGTACATTGCAACCGATACAAGAGTTGTTGATATGGGGCTTCCCTCTTGGTTCTCAACACTTACAGACACCAACAAGACTATTCTGCTTGACAATGACCTTGTTCTTCAGGTATATAAAAGAGAGGTTAAGAAGGGAGAGCTTGTCACTCTAGGAACAAACGGAGGCAACGGAAACAATGTCTGCTACATTGCACTTGCTGTCTCTGCAAATGCCCCTATAAGAGGCGATGTCAACATGGATAAACAGTTCAATGTTGCTGACCTGATATTGCTTCAGAAGTGGATTTTGGCTTCACCAGACACTACTCTTGCAGACTGGAAAGCAGGCGATGTCTGTGATGATAATATTCTTGATTCTTTTGATTTAATTATGATGAGAAAAATGCTTATTAATGGCTGATATTACTCTGAAAATCGTAGGATTTTTTCTGAGCTTCAATTTTTACACTGAAGTCGTTGCGGAATAGAAGAAAAAGTAGCGATTGAAATGTTCAAGCAATGTCATCTGTTTTGTACAAGACATACAGAAACCCTCGTAAAAACGTTGTTTTACGAGGGTTATTTTTTATATGTTTGATTATACCTCTACCCCCCCTAAATTTGAGAGGTTTATGAATATCACTGAATATATGGAAAATGCACCAGCTGAACTGATGCACTTTTCTGATTTGTCCGCCTTACATTTTTCCGGAAAGGAATTACATTTCCTGATATCTGCTTTCCGGATATTTCCACAGCAAGCATATAGTGCAGGTATATTCTTCCTATGAATATACTATAATAATACATGATTTTTCGGAGATAGTAAATGACATTTTACCCCATATTATTTGCATTATTGTTCCTTGCTGTATTTTTTCGGTAATCCGACGGCGTCATTTCAACACGATTTCCGAATTGTCTTATGAAGTGGCTACTGTTCAGATAACCGCACTGTTCAGCTATCTGCGTTACTGGAATTATTGTATTCTCAAGAAGCCATTTTGCTTTTTCTATTCTTGATGTAATTATATCCTCTTTACAGCTCGTATCAAAAAGTTCCTTGTAAATTCTCTGGAAATGACTCTTGCTTATGCCCATACTGCGTATTATCGCTTCAATATTCCATTCCTTTTCGGGATGCCTGAAAATATCATCACGCAAGGCTATAAATCTGTCCTTATAGCTGAACACTCCGGAACTTAAACTCATCATTTTTCCTTTAAGTTCGTCTGTAAGTTCAGTTATCAGCGTATCAATTTCAAATATATCCGCAGAGGTAACATATTTTGATATTACTGCTATACGGTCTGTTTTAATTTCAATAGCACCTCTGTAAGACGCATTGACTTTAGTTGAAATATCTGCTGCAAGTTCAGCAGATGTATGCTTTCTTCCGTCGCTTTTCAAAACAGCAGCTATAATTTCTTCATCAATGCTTGCAAGGATATGATCCTCATCGCTGAGTCGTATAGCATTTACAATTGAATTTACAGGCGGAACACTGTAACGCACTCTCCCCTCTTTTATATACGATACAAGCGTAAGCAGATACTCTGAACTATTATTTTCCGCCATAAAATTGACAAGCTTACTTATAAGTCCTCGTCTGTTGTAAATACCAAGAACAGGTGCGTACTCCGAAAGTGATTCTATCCGCTTATTCACATAATCCTTGTACATCTTGTTCTGAACGCTGTTCAGTCCAATAGCAACAGAATCACACCATGTCATATAAAACTCATCAAAGATTATATGTGCGGCTTTTCTGTATGTAAACCCCACATAGCCGAAAATCTGCCCCTTATAGTGAATTGATGATAGTATCGTCAGACGAGGAGTATGAGGCTTTTTCAGTGACGGAAATATATCCCGTATATTGTATTCGATCATCTGATTGCACTCATGAAAATCAGCCTCCATAGCCATAATCATCTTATCAGAATAACCGCCTCTGCGGTATATCATCGGATTGCTCATGTTTCTGCACCAGTCATCGCACAGACATAGTTCAGCCTTTATACCTGTCGGCATCATATAGCAGCAGCCTAAAAAAGTACCGCTGACATCGTATATATTGCTGCATTCCGACATACGTCTGTTTATCTCGCCATGACTGCTTGTACGTCTGTGCTCCAGCATTTCAAAAATATTTCCGGCGTACTCTCTTATATCAGAAAGACTTTTGCTTCTGCAAAGCCCGCCTTTTTCAGCACAGCCGCAGCTTTCGCCGATAACCAGCTCCAGCGGCACAGAATCATCTGTAACTTCTTCACCGATCGTACTCAGCAATTTCCGGACAGCAAGCATTCCGTTAAGCCTCGACTGACTTGATACAGTCGTGAGCGTAACTCTTTCTGTCTGAGAAATGATACTTCCATCACAGCCTGTTACTTTGATATCTTCTGGAACTTTTATACCGTTTTCAATAAGAGTACGACTCAGCTCAACAGCCATGATGTCACTTCCACAAACGATAGCATCGGGCTTTTCCAATTTTCCTTCTGCAATATCAATTGCCACACTATGAGGAACAAAACGCCAGTAATCGCCGTAAAAAATACAGCTATCATCATATTCAAGCCCTGCGCTGTCCATTGCCTGTCTGAATCCATTTATTCGCTCCTCAGACGGGATATGTCCCTTATATCCGCCGATACAGTAAAGCTTGCGACAATTGTGTTCCTTTATGAGATGTTCGGTCGTTATGCGTAGCAGCATTGTTTCATCCGCTGAAACAACGGGAAAATACGGCTGTTCGTAGTTCACAACAACGGTAGGAATATCACGTTTCCGCAGAAGTTCAAGGATGATTTTACGCTGTTTCTCGCTGCAGAAAATATTCGCCTCAAATATAATTCCATCAAAACCGCCATAGAGGATAAGGTCGTAAATATTCGTCTGACCTTTGCAGTATTTTCCTTCCAGCATATCATCCACATAATTTATAACGCCGGATATAACAAGTGTATCATAGCCATATTCAGCCGCAGTTGTATGGATAGTATCAATAAGCTCCGTATCCATATTATCTTTCACATGAGGTATTATCAAGCCTATTTTACCTTTGCTTTCCATAACATCACCACCGTCATTCTAACTAATATTATTATACATTTTATTCTTGTTTTTGTCAATACATCAAAAACTCCGCAGAAATCCGGCGGAGCTTCTGATATTATAAATTGTTTTGGAGAACTTACTGTCGGAAGAAGAACGGCAGACAATTATAGAGATACTGACGTACATAGTACCAGCTATGTTCACCGCCATTTGCAAGGATAAACCAGAAGTTTCCTTTTGAAAAATCAGATGTATACTCAAACTTGCTTTGTTTCTTCATATCTTCGATCTGCTGAGCAAGAACAGAATATGCAAAATCAGATGTTCCTGTTGCTGACATGATGAAGTATTCATTCTTTTTCAGACCTGCTTTGTCAACTGCACTCGCTAAAGCTCCGGCGTCTGCGTTTCCTGTACCCCAGTGATGTGCACCGCTCATAGGCATGAAATATCCGACTATATCAACGCAATTTTCGAATACTGCCCATGTCGAAACACTGCCCATTGAGAATCCGCCGTATGCTCTGTGCATTCTTGACGCTGCGATATCTTCCTTCGATGTTGAAGCGGCATAGGTGGAATATTTTCCTTCAACGAAAGGTACTACGCTTTCACGGAATTCCTTGTAGAAATTCTCAGCATTGTAAAAAGTATCACTGCTGCACTTGTTGAATGTGGGAGTAACGATTATCATAGGCTCGATATCACCGTTATTTATCATGTTATCGAACACACACTGCATTTCGCCGTTATCATTGTAAAGAAGCGTATTTTCATCATCTCCCATGCCGTGCATGAAATAGAAAACATTGTATTTCTTTGATTCATCATATCCGTAAGGCAGATATACTTTCAGCGAATTTGTACCGTTGATTCCGTTGTAGCTTTCTTTTACAACAGTTCCAGCCTGCGAGATAGTGTTTTTGTAGCTCCACTCATATTCTATATACTGCTTTGCAGCGTCAAATTTATATGTCGGCTGCACCGGAACAGATACAGACGGAGCAGAAGGTGTAACTACAATCAGCTTTCTCATTTTTATCATATCAAAAGAATCAATCACGCCATCAGAACAAAGATCGGCATTTTTCCAGACAGAAGAATCAAGATTTCCTTTACCTAAAATCCATTTCTGTAAAATTACTGCATCAGCAGCATTTACTTTACCGTCATTGTTCAGATCACCCATCAGAGCTTCTGGCGGTGCAATTGTAAATTCAGGTGCATTATCACCGCCTGATGAAGTGTTGCCGTAGCTGTAAACATCAGGAAGTTCATCAAGTGTAATCATATAATCGCTGTTGTAAATTCTGCTGATGTATGAGGCTGTATTAAATTCATTGCTGTCAATAAAGGAAGTGTGCCATGTCATAAACCACAGCCATTTTGCTCCGTCAGCTTTCATCTTTTCCGGATCGGGAATAGGTCCGTTTTCGTGAAGGCATACCGGTTTGTTCGCAACCTGAGCCGTTTTGTTATACATACTCACAAGCGATTCCGTATGATTAACATAAGTATCAGCACCTATGATATCAACGTATTCATCACCGGGATACCAGCCGCTGTTTACGTCTCCGCAGTAACCAAGACTCCAGATAAGATTGTCAAGTCCCCAGTAATTTGTATAGCGGTCATACATGATTCTCCAGAGCTTCTTAAAGTTTTCGGCTCCGCCTTTTCCCCACCAGAACCACTTTCCGTCGAACTCGTGGAAAGGTCTCCATATTACAGGAACGCCTGCTTCCTTTAATTCAAGCAGAGCCTTTGCTCCTTTGTCCATGCCGGCAATAAGTGCATTATACTCGTTTGTTCCGGGAGTAAGTGCACTGCTCCAGTTAAGATCAGTATTCATAGATTCAGTATGACTGCCTCTGAAGTCACTGCCGCAGTGCCAGCATATAGTCACGATACCGCCTCTTTTGTACCAATCTATTGCACGTCGGTTACAGCCGGAAAAATCATCGCCCATGTAGTCGAGTCCACGGATTGCCGGATATTTTCCGCTGGCATTCTTGATTATATCAAACTCATAGTTATCACTGCCCATCCATGTGGACTCCTGCTGACCTGAGATAACGTTCTTTCCGTATGTATCACAGAGATAATTGTACAATGCCTGAGTTTTTGCCGTAGAATTCGGGTTTGAGAGCTTCGCAGTACCTGTGTAATTTGAGAAGCTTCCTTCCTCTACAAGCAGACAGTCAAGATTAGTCCAGCCCCATGAAGCTTCAACTGCAATTTCGTTACTGCCTTTTTTCAGATCGGCATTTACGCTTACAACTCCGAAATCATCTCCGGTGTATTCACAGAATATTTCTCCCGCATTTTTCCCGTTTACGATAATATTCTGATACTTTCCACCCTCATCATAAGGCTGATTATAGCGTATGCTTAGTCGGTGCGCACCTGAATTTTCTGCGTTTACCGTCAGCGAAACAGTATTTCCTCCGTCCTTAAGATCAACAGCTTTTCCGGCACTTGCACCGCTTACTGCTGTGATTTCCGCACCATTTTCGCCGGAATTTACAATTTTTCCTTTTTCAAATTCGTACTGACTTTTTCCTGCTGCATCTGAACTGAATGGCAAAAGTGATAAATTGCTCATTACAATTGCTGAGGACAATAACGCTGATAAAAATTTTTTCATTTCAAAACCCCTCCTGATATTTACTGACACTCTCAACGTGCCGTTGCTTTATTTCTGCCTTTATTATACATCATCAAAAGAGAGATTCATATTACTTTTTACACCATAAAATATAATTTTTGTCTCATTAAAATCGAACTTGAAATTGTTCAAAAAGACTTAATTGGAGAGCACTCTTATTCTTAATTGAAAAGCTTAGTGTTTTCATAATGATAAGATTACTGCACAGATACTCAAAACGAATGATGTTGCAGGAATAAAAGTACTTGGACGTCTTGTGTCAGGCTATGATCAATCTGTTTATAAGACTCCCGGTGATTTTAATGCGTATGGTCTGATGAGGTCAATAACATCTATTGACTATATATCTTATATATGATATAATTCAATAAAAAGCGGAAAGGAGATAATATTATGATGAAAAAATTAATGTTACTCACATCGGCTGTATTTCTCACTGCATCATTGCGTGGAACAACTACTGGTTATACAATGTCATCACCAGAAGATTATTCCAAGGTTGTATTTGAAAATTTTAATACATCAATAAACGGAGGCGAGCCTGTAAAGGGCGTTGATATTTCTTCAATAATCTCAATAGAAAATGCAGGTGTTGAATTTTACAACTCAAGAGGAAATAAAGAAGATATATTTGCTATATTATCCAGAAAAGGTGTGAACTATATCCGTGTCCGTGTGTGGAATGAGCCATATGACAGCAACGGCAACACCTACGGCGGCGGAAACAACGATTTGTATGTTGCTGCCGAAATTGCAAAACGTGCTGCTGAATACGATATAAAGCTTTTAGTAGATATACAATATTCTGATTTCTGGGCTGACCCTTCAAAACAAACTCGTCCGAAATACTGGCAATCACATGATCACGAAACACTGAAGCATGAGATATACCGCTATACAACATGGGTGCTTGAAACTATATCAGATGCCGGCGGAGATATCGGCATGGTTCAGGTAGGAAATGAAACAAATTGCTTTTTCTGCGGTGAAAAGGATATGTACAAGATATGCGACCTGTTTTCAAGTGCAAATAAGGCCGTCCGTGATTTTGATAAAAATATCCTCATAGCACATCATTTCGCTGACCCTTCATCGGGACATTTCGACTGGTACGCACAGGTTATGGAAGAATGCAAACTTGATTATGACATATTTGCTGTCTCATATTATCCATATTGGCACGGTACAACAGATAATCTTACTTCAGTTCTTAAAAAAATAGCAGATAAATATAATAAATATGTTATGGTAGCTGAAACCGCTTATCCCTATACCAGTGATGACGGTGATAATTTTGCCAATGCTGTTTCACAATACAGCAGCAACGTGGATTTGCGTTATCCCATTTCTGTAAAGGGACAGGCACAATGCCTTACCGATGTATTCCAGGCTGTAGCTGATGTCGGAAATAAAGGTATAGGTGTATTCTATTGGGAGCCGGCATGGCTTGGAGTGTATAACATATCTTGGGAAGAGCAAAATAAACTGTGGCAAAAATTCGGCTCTGGTTGGGCAACAGATTATGCCTCAGAATACGATTCTTCGGTAACGGCAGCAGGCGGTTCCGCATATGACAATCAGGCATTATTTGATTTTGAAGGCAGACCGCTTGAATCTCTTGATGTTTTTAGTAATATATATCCGCAGAAAAACAACTTTACAGAGGAATACTTTATGACAGGTGACGTATATCCTGACGGTGTTATTGACGCATTCGATATGGTACTTCTGCGTAAGGCACTTGTTGAGAACAAGAAGGATATCTTCTGCGATGTTAACTCCGATGGTGATATATCAATTTCCGATCTTGTAACAATGAATAAATATATTCTTTATAATGAGAAATTCAGAATAATCAAGAGAGGAAAACCAAAAAGATAAGAATATAAAATTACTGATTTTTTTGTTAGAATTAAAGTGATTTGAACCTGTTTTTTCTACCCCCAAACCTTATTCCAGAGCATATCACGGTGGGTAAGCTGAAGAAAGCACAAAAATACATGACAAATCGTCAGGTTTATGTTATAATTAAGATAACACCGACTGACGGCTTTGTGCGGTGTTGCCTTCAGGCAGTATTTATGAAAAGAGGTTTTTTATGCCGGAATCACCGAGAAAAAGAAAATTCACTGCTCACGACACCGTTATGACTGCCATGATGACATCGCTTATCGCTGTATGCTCATGGATATCTATACCATCTGCTGTCCCCTTCACCTTACAGACATTTGCCGTTTTCTGTTCTGTGTCGCTCATCGGAGGACGAAGAAGCCTGCTTGCAATATCGGCATATCTTCTCGTCGGAGCTGCCGGAGTTCCTGTATTCGCAGGCTTCACCGGAGGAATCAGCAGATTATTCGATACCACCGGAGGATACATGATAGGCTTCATATTCACCGCCCTCATATACCGGGCTTTGGAAAAGCTTTCTGTCAGAAATACAGCAATCATTGTTTCAGCGATGCTTATTGGTCTTGCCGCTATGTACATTTCCGGAACAGTCTGGTTTATACTAATATACACCGGAGAATCCGGAGCCATTACTCTTGCTCAGGCTCTTAAGTGGTGCGTCATTCCGTTTATAATCCCTGACCTTATAAAGCTCTCTCTGTCCCTTATGATTACAAAACGTCTGAGAAAACACATAACTATATAAAATACCGTACAGAATAAACATCCCCCATCAGAGCTGGGGGATGTTTTTTGCACAAATATCGAAAATCCTTGAGTTGATAACCTGGATTCTTATAAGCATAAAACACAACTATTTCATATCAGCCGCTTACTTTTCCCAGAAGCTTTACAATAACTGCTGGCTTCAACACCTTTCCCATAGCTAATACCTTTTCATTTACAACAATAGCGGGCATACTTGTCACGCCATAAGCCACTATTTTTTCCATATCGCTAATATATTCAACCTCTACGGAAAGTCCCATTTCAGCGATTGCTTTCTTTACGTTTTCATACTGCTCGTGACAGGACTTACAGCCTGCACCCAGCACCTTGATACTTTTAATCATTCCGACTGAAACGTCTGGTGTTACAGATTGATTTTTAATATTTTCTCCGCAACAGCAGGATTTCTTTTCTTTCTTCTTGCCAAAACCGAATAATACCATAGTAGTTTACCTCCATAAATTTATATAATTAATCCTTGTATCGCATTGAAAAAATATCCAACAAGGATAATTCCGACAGTACATATCGTGATAAAAACTGCAAGCAGTTTCGGCTTGACAGCCTTTCTCAGCATAATAATCGACGGGAGCGATAGTGTAATAACACCCATCATAAAGGAGAGAACAACACCAAGCAACGCTCCCTTTGTAAGCAGAGCCTCCGCAATCGGAATTGTACCGAAAATATCTGCATACATAGGTATACCGCAAATTGCTGCAAGAATTACACCAAACGGATTGTTATCGCCAAGAGCCTTGATAATAAATTCTTCGGGAATATAGTTGTGGATAATTGCACCTATACCAACACCCACAAGCACATAAGGGAATACTTTTTTCGCTGTTTCCCACACCTGTTCCCAAGCGTATTTTACACGTTCTTTGAAGTGAAGCTCTTCCTGCGGTGTATCAATGGCATTTGCATTTCTTATGAATTCCTCCACCTGATTTTCAAGATGTATTTTTTCAATCAAAGTACCGCCCGCAACTGCAATCACAAGTCCAAGCAGTACATATACAACTGCAACCTTCCAGCCGAAAATACTCATCAGCAGCACAAGAGAGCCGAGATCAACCATAGGCGAGGAAATCAGAAACGAGAATGTTATCCCAAGCGGAAGTCCTGCACTTGTAAAGCCCATAAACAGAGGTATTGACGAACAGGAACAAAACGGCGTTACAGTACCGAGCAGTGCGGCAATAATATTTGCCCCGACACCGTGAAATCTGCCAAGTATTTTCTTTGTACGTTCAGGCGGAAAGTAGCTCTGAATATATGAGATAATGAAAATCAAGATGCCAAGCAACACCATAATTTTAATCACATCGTAAATAAAGAACTGTATACTACCTCCGATTTTTTCGCTTGTGTCAAGTCCGAGTAAGTTCAGAATCGTGCTGATTATCCGATTCAGCCAAGCCATGCCGAGAATTTCGTTCTGAAAAAATTCCCAGCCTGTTCTGATTATTTCCATAGAGAATCTCCTTTTTATATTCAGGCATTGAAATATATCAATATCAAGTGTTTTACAGAAGCCGTGCATTTACACGGCTGTTTTTTATTCATAATCTGCAATTATATCTTCAAGCACCTCTACTGCACTTTTAATCATTTCAGGACATACACTGCCAAACAGATTTTTCTCCTTGATACAAGCCATATCATTTAGGATTGTAAGGTCATATCCAAGCAGGTCACGGCAGACGATTGAACCGTTAAGCTCCTTGAATCGTTTTGTATATTCAGTCGCAATAGCGTATGCACGGGATTTCTGCTCATGATTTTCAGATTCATAATGTCCGTATTTAAGTCCAAGAACCATTAACGCTCCCGATACAGCACCGCACATTTCACCGTTTCTTGCACCGCTTCCGAACTCCGTTCCAAGCATTAACGCAAGCTTTTCATCAAGTCCGAAATCGGGTGCGAATGCTGTTAATACTGCCTGTGAACAGTTAAAATTATTTGAGAACAGCTCTAAAGCCTTTTCAGATTTTGTCATAGTTATTCCTCTTTTCTGTTGTTATTTAAGTAATTCAAATATTCCTGTGCCTTTTTCAAGCCTTCCTTTGAAATAGAATAATACATCCACTTTCCTTCTTTGCGTCCGTTGACAATTTCACTATCGCAGAGAATTTTCATATGGTGGGAAAGGGTTGGCTGTGTAATATTAAGTGCTTCAAGCAGTTTGCAGGCACATTTTTCGTCATCGGATAACAGCTGTAAAATTTTAATGCGATTTTCATCGCAGAAGGCCTTGAAAATAACAGCGGTCTTTTTTGCATTCAGTTCCATTCGCTCACCACCCATTGATATTTTTCTATATGTTATTATACAGCATATACAGATATTTGTCAATATGTTCTGTTGAAATTTTTTATAGTTTCTTTAATAATTGCAGTACCGCACAAAGTCCGTCATGAGACCTTGTGCATTTTGTGCATTTTCTATGTGACCTTTTCAGCTTTATATAGTCTTACGATACCTCACATCAAAAATGCACATTTTGCACAAATGGCTATATTCCGTTGTTTTATGAATTCAGATTTTATAAGGAATACTGTCGTATTTCAACGCTTCCTGATGCAGAATTTTACTTTCCAGACAAAATAGAAAATTCAAGAGTTAGTTTTGGGGACAATATAATACCTCACAGTTCTGAAAAAAATACAGGGCGGACACACAGGTCCGCCCCTCTCCCCCGCTAAAAATGCCTTATGCGGTGTATATTCATCCTTGTTCTGCCAGAAGAATCTCAACCCTGCTCTGGATATATTCAGCACATTCCTCAGCAGTAATCTCATTGTTTCTGTATCGCTCGTATTCATCCCATATTATGCCGTGTACATCAAAATTATTGTATTCAAGCTCCATGCAGTTCATTACGAATTCCTTGTATCTCTGAACGTCCTCCTCAGTAATAACAACGGGATATTCAAATTCAAAAACCACATTGTTTTCCAGACTTGCACTGACCTTCTGAATTTTCGGTTCATCGGTTATCAGCTTCTGTACACCTATTTCAAAAGCCTCCTTGTTTGTCCAGTTCCAGCCGGGAAATTCCTCTCCCATTGGGATTTGTCTTTCATCGCTCAGAAGATACGAAACGTATGCCCATGCACCGTCAGGACAATCACCGGTACTCAGAATTGTATAGCTATTGTCACAGGTAAGCAGTCCCTTGCCGTTTCCGCCAGGCAGATTGAGAATAGAAGCGTCTGAATAAAGCAGTCCCTTTCCTGCGAGAGTTTCTGCCGACTGCCCAAGACCATATCTCGGACCGCTGTCTATACTGAGCATTGCCTGTTTTCCATCCATTACTGTCAGCTGCTTCTTATAGTATTCCGCATCCCATTCAGCTGTCACATCCAGTGCAGAAGCATTCTTAGTGTTTTTGCAGAATTCCAGAAGCTTTACAAAATCACTGCTGTCGAAATTGCAGGTGTTATTTTCCGTATCAACCCAAGGAGTCAGGTGACTCAATATCAGATTATTGACAAGATCGTTGCTGAATACCTCATCAGCAAAGCACATATCATCCGGACAATTTTCAAAAATCTCATACATATCATCAAATGTCCAGTTTCGGTATTCCTCACCAATAACCTCGCTGTTTGCGTGCCATGAAGAAACACAGAAATTCTCCGGTATCGCATAGAGCTTTCCGTCCATATCAAAGGCTTCAAGAACATTCGGCATCAGGTCATCACGCTTTACACCGTCGTAGGATTCCATGTACGGGTAGATATCCGCAGCGGCACCAAGATTCAGCATTCCGTCAAGAACTGACCTGTCAGTATAGAAAATCAGATCAGGTGAATCACCTGTAAGAACTGCTTCACTGAGGTCTTCAAGAGTTTTAAGATCAATCGCCATTTTGACAAGATAACCGTCATTCTGCTTGTTGAACGCAGTTGCGTTGCCGTCTCCTCCTCCGCCGTAAATCTGCCATAAATCCACTGTTTTTCTGTTTTCCTTGTAATCATCCGGACGGCGTGTGTGGAGCGTGAGGTAATCGCTTTCCATTCCAGCCGCCAGGAACTGACCGTCTCCGCAGAATACGAAATCAGCAACATCTGTACTGCTGTCAATAAGTGAAGCTCTGAAATCCGCAACAAGCATCAGCTCGCCATCTCCCGTAAGTCCATACATACCGTCATCCTTTGAGAAAAAAGCCTTGAAGCCCATTGTTCCGGTCTTCGCAGATGACTCCAGCATAAGCCTTTCTTCGTAATTTATAAGCTCATCCGGAATATTAAGCGAATTTTCCTCTATGTACGCAAAGCCATGGTGCATTGACATGATAAGCTTTCCGTCGCTGTCAATACCAAAATCCGCAATCTGCTGTTCGTATACCTGTCCGTCAGTAACAGTTCCATCCTCGCTCAAAATAACAGCACCGCATCCGAGAGAAACAATATATTCCCCTTCCCTGTAAGAATACATATCCGAAAAATTGCTCTGCCGTATATTGAAGTATTCATCCATTCCGGTAACATCATGCTGAGCAGTAATATTTCCGGAGCTGTCGTAGTCGGTCAGCACGAAGGAAACACTTCCTTCCTGCGTGAACTGCACATAATTCTTTATAGTTCCATAATCTTCATATTCAAGCTCAAAATCGGTGACTGGCGAAAGTATAGTGAAGCTTCCGTCCTCATGAACGGTGATTCCCCAGCCAAGAGCAAGAGATTTTCCGAGAGCTATCGGCTCTGATACTGTGAAATCGCTGTCAAGCTTTACAAGCTTAAGCTCACGCTTTAAATCCTCATAGAAAAAGTAATATCCGTCACCGCATTTCCGGAGACTTATACATTCGTAAAAGTTCTCACCTATCTTTATTTGCGACTCCTTATAAAGCGTCTGAACAACGGAAATCTCCTGTGCTGTCTGCCCCTTGATATCTGAGCTGTTTCCGTTTTTTTTCGTACAAGCCGCAGTAAGAAGCATCGTAAGTGCAAGTAAAATTGCTGATAATTTTTTCATAATACTACCTCCGTTTAAAGTCATGTCTGTTCCGCAAGAAGAATCTCAATTCGGCTCTGTAAATTCTGTGCACATTCTTCGGCTGTTATCTGATCGTTCAGGAAGCGGTTATATTCAGATACAAAAATCGTTTCTATTTCTCTGTCGTAGAAAGCAAGCTCGTCACAGCTGAGGATAAAATCGCCGAGACGCTTGACCTGTTCCTCAGAAGCGGACATTTCCACATCGTAAGATATATTATTTATATTGTGCTTGCTTATATCGGGACCTTCCGGCGGAGTGATATAGTGTTCAAGATATCTATCGAATGCTTTCTTTGTCAGGGGATGAGACCATACTGTATATCCGCCCCTTTCTTGTTCTTCTTCCGTGATGACATGGGAAACAAATTTCCATGCACCGTCAGGATTTTTGGCTTCGGATGTTATTGAGTAGCAGCTGTCAAGGTGTATTTTTCCTCCGCTTTCGGGATAATTAAGAAATGATACGTCGTCTATTTTCATTCCTCTCACACCAACATCACTGAAAAACTGGTGTAAAGTCGGGGTATTTACAGAGTCTGAGCCGAACATTGTTCTTCCTTCTTTTAACATAGAAAAACGATTTTTGTAATATTCCGGATCATCGTAGTCAATTTCTCCTCTCATTTTTTCAGCTTCTTTGGCTATTTCCAGAAGCCTTATAAATTCCTCAGAATCATAATTACAGGTGCCATTCATGTAGTCGATCCAGATATCCTGTCCCAGCAGACTGAAATACATATATGGTTCTTCAAATATACTCATTCCTTCCGGACGGCTGTCGTATATTTCCATAAATTCCTCAATAGACCAGTCACGGTACTCATCGCCTATGAAATCCTTTTTTGCTATCAGTGCTTTTATGCTGTACGTCTCAGGAATTGTATATATACCGCCCTTGTATTCAAGTGCATCAAGGAGATTTGGCAGAATTTCGTCCTTTGCAAGTCCTGTATCGCCTTCAAGCATTGGTGTAAGATCGGCAAGACCACCGAGATTTGTGTATCTTATCATATCACCAGTCTGACTGTAATAAAGTACATCCGGAACGTCGCCGGTAAGCATTGCAGCCGGAACATCTTCATACTTGACATTTTCCTTGACGTTTACAAAGTAATTGTCATGGAGAGCGGAAAAATCCTTTGCGTTGTTGTGCATCTGAGATGAAGCACGTTCGATCATCCAAACTTCAATGGGTTCTCTGCTTTCAACATAGTCATCGGGACGGCGTGTACATAATTTAAGCGTGGGCGTGCCATTGCTGATAACGAATTTTCCGTCGTCGATCGGGAAAATATTATAAGCCTCAGAAATGAGCGATTTGTTGTAATCCACCACAAGAATTATTTCATCGTTTTCGGTAAGACCATATAAACCGCCGTTGAGATTGAAGTAAGCAATGAAACCTCCCGTACCTCTTATCGGCTGCGTATACATTGAGCCGAATTTTTCAGTATATTTCATGTCGGCAGGAACTCTGATGCTATCTTCTTCCATATAGCCGTATGAGAAGCTATTGGTATACAATATTTTTCCGTTGGGCAGACTTGTGAGAAAGCAGTCATAATATTCATCGCCGTTGTTTATCTCGATAATTTTTCCCTCGCTGTCGAAAAGTGCAAGACCACTTCCGAAATTGTAGATGAATTTCCCGTCACCGCATGAAACAAGCTGTTTTGAACCGGAAATTTCTGCGTCGTAGTAGTCGGAGATTTCCTCAATTTCGCACTCACTGAGGACATTTCCGCTGCTGTCGTAGGAAACAAGCCGGAATGTAAATACGGCATTTTCGTAGTAATCATCGAAATTGGTGATCATGCCGCTTTCATCGTATTCAAATTCGTAGTCAGTCTCAGCGATAACAGCATCGAAGCTTCCGTCGCTGTTGACACTGTATGTACCCATAATTCCGTCAAGTCCGCCAGATGCGACAATATTGAAATCCTTGTCAGTTCGTGCAAATCTTGTGCAGTTGCTGAAATCATTGTAGAAGAGACATATTCCGTCATCGTATACAGCAGTCTGACCGGAATAGGCTAAATCGCTGAGGTCAATAGACTTCTCCTCTATTGCGTAGCAGGTCTGTGTTACGGTTACTTCTACATTTGGTTTGCTGACGTCGGATTTTTTCTTTCCTCCACAGGCAGTAGATGTAAATACCATTGTGAGAGCGAATATAAATGCTGTAATTTTTTTCATAAAAGTTCCTCCTTTTGCGATGTCTGACGTAACATAACTTGTCTTTATATAAATAAGTGACTTTCAAGGGGCAAAAAGACGAACTTTTTATAAATGTTTTTGTTTTAACTATATAATAGCGAAATAAAACTCCCATACATCAGTATGGGAGTCAGAACGTATAAAACATGAATGGGACGTCGAGGACGCCGTCCCCTACATAATTGTTATGGTAATATTTTTATTGTTCTGTATACATTATCTGTTCAAGGACAGGGGTTGTATCGAGGAAATTAAACAGTGCTGTAAGAATATCATTATAACTATGAGAGGCAAGGTGGATACCATCGCCGCCCGAATAATAGCTGCTAAGAGCAAGTGTATTTCCATCTGCAAGAACGGAATATGCGTCAAAATAGTAAACCTGAGGCGAGCCTATGGAGTATATCATATTTTTGAGGGCGTAATTATAATTGCGGATATTATCGTTTGTAGAGTAGGTCACATAATCGGCAACGGGAGAGATTCCTGCAGCAACTATCTGTGTATTCGGAGCAACAGCCATGATCTGTGTTATAAGGTCATAATATGCAGCTGCAAAGCCGTCAGGATTGCAGTTCGGGAGATCGTTCATACCCATAGAAATATACAGCAGACGAGGCTGCATATAAGCTATCGAGTCGATCATTCCCATACCGTTACTGAACGTCTTTGAAGCGTAATTCCATAACCCAACCGATTCTTTAGCAATATTATGCTCAGGAGGGATATATCCATACAAACAGAAGCCCGATGCAATAGAATCTCCTGCAATTGCTATTCGCTCCTGATAGAAGCTGCTGTTAGGTGAAGTTCCGGTGTTCTGATACGGTGAAAGTACCTGTCCTGATTCGTAGACGTCAACTGGCGGTTCTGTCGTTGTGGCGGTCGTCGTAGTTGTAGTGGATGTAGTAGTTGAAGTGGTTGTTGAAGTAGTAGCTGAAGTTTTTGTCGTCGTGACAGACGTTGTAGTCGAAGAAGTCGTTGTGGATGTTGTCGTTGATACGGCAGTCGTGGTGGAAGTAACTCCGGCTGATACAACAATTGCTTCCGGCTGAGTATTTCCTCCGGAAATTTTATTTTCACGTCCGAAGACAAACATCCACAATACAGCAAGCATTACAGTCATGATAACAGCAAACGCAAAAAAAGGACTTCTGAAAAAATCCACTATTTTATCTTTCATATTCTCACATCCTCTGATATCCATATTCTACCATATACAGGAGAAATTGTAAAGGAAATCAGCAGAATTATGTGATTTCATCCATTTTTCTTGACATCAGAGACGATATATAGTATAATTATATATTAAAGGAGTTGGTTTTCAATGAACAATGTAAAAATCACTGATCTTTTTGATCTTTCACATACAGCTTCCGCTGAATATCTCAGCCGGTTTACATATCCTTGGGAAGCCCTCAAGGGCATAAGTAATATTATTATCGAGCTTGGCAGCCGTCTTGATCCTGATGAATACGATAATCCCACTGAAAACGTATGGATTCACAAGACAGCCAAAGTATTTCCGAGTGCATACATTGGCTCACCGTGCATTATTGGTGCCGGAACTGAAGTCCGTCACTGTGCCTTCATTCGTGGAAGTGCTCTTATCGGCGAGAACTGTGTTATAGGAAATTCAGCTGAGCTCAAAAATGTAATTATCTTCGATAATGTTCAGACTCCTCACTATAATTACGTCGGAGACAGCATTCTTGGCTATAAATCCCATATGGGTGCAGGATCAATAACCTCAAACGTGAAATCTGACAAGACAAATGTCGTTATCAAAAACGGCAGCGAAGCTCTTGAAACAGGAATTAAAAAAATCGGTGCAATGCTCGGAGATTTCGTGGAAGTCGGCTGCAACAGCGTGCTTAATCCCGGAACAATTGTTGGCAGAAACTCAAATATTTATCCGACAAGCTGCGTCAGAGGAGTTATACCATCTGACAGCATCTACAAGGTCGGAGGAACTATTGTCACAAAAACAAAATAAAGTAAAGATAAATACTATTCACTTATAGAAAAATAAAGCCATTTTTTATATCAAAAGTGGCTTTATTTTTTCTGCTTGGGACAATTTTTTCAGCCAAAGAAAGAATACAATGTCAAAAAGGAAAATAACAATGGAAATAATAAGAAATTTTTTAAAAATACTTATGTGGTTTTTAATATTAGGTTTTTCCTGTAATTTTATTATGCAGACAATTAGTTATTCGTTTTATAAAAGGGCAAAAAAGATAACTGAAATATCATACGAGCCACAATTTATTAAATTCAATGATACATTAACGGGATATGGCTATAATCTTGACAAACCGTCTGACAGAGTAATTTTATTTTTTGGCGGTTCAAATTATATTGCATATAACTCCGTCGGTATATACTCAGGAAAGTTTGATTGTCCGTTTATATCTGCCGACTATTATGGTACTCAGCATAGCAAAGGCAAGATGAATCTGAAAACAATGCAACAGACAGCAACTGAATTGTATGACTGGGCTGAAAAAGAATATCCACAGGCACATATCGTAATTATGGGACATAGTTATGGAACAGGAATAGCTACATATCTTGCAGGCGTCCGTGAAGCACAGTCCTTGTTCATAGCGGCTGGTTATCGTGATGTTTCTGATTTGTATAACAAAATGGTGCCTGTCTTCTGGGGACCACTCAAAGTTTTTATCGCTGACAATATTCAGACAGCAGAGTATGCAAAGAATGTTTCGTGTCCTGTATATGTTATAGGTTCTGATTCTGACACAACTCTGAACGCTTCTCTGCAGAAAAAGGTTGCAGAATGCTTTAATAATTCAGAAATAAAAATCTTTGACGATGTCAGGCATGAGGATTATTTTGTCAATAACGATGTTCTTGATTACATAATTACAACAATGAATCAGACATAAAAGTATCACCACCGCATATCATCTGATACGGTGGTGTCTTATTATAAACAGATACCGTAAGCCTGTACATTTACACTCCGTCTCTGAATACACTCATCATTTCATTTGTCAGGCTGAAATTATTCGGCTGTAATACGATATCCTCACGCTTTACCCATTCAGCATATTTGAGTTCATTTTCATCCATATGTATATCACTATCATCAGCCGCATCACAGAAAAATCCTATGAGTATATCCTGTGCCATTCCCCATGGCTGAGATTTATAGTAGCGTATATTCTTCACCTTTATTCCGGTTTCCTCCATCACCTCACGTTCAACAGTCTGTTCGAGCGTCTCACCGATTTCAGTGAAACCTGCTACAAGTGCATTATGAGCATACCCGTGTCGGTACCGTGTGATGAGCAGGCTGTCACCTTTCATAACTCCGACAATAACAGCAGGATTAATTCTCGGATAAATCCTGTTTCCACAATTACTGCAATAAAGTGCCCTTTCTGTTGTGGCGTGAGTAAGATATCCGCCGCATTTTCCACAGTATTTATTGTCGCTGTACCATTTCCACAGATGATACGCAGTGAATGCCGCAAACACCTCTTTTCCGATACATTTGTCACGAAGTTCTCTCAAGGAACGGAATTCATATTCCTCTTGCAAGCATTCATACTTTTTTACTGATAGAAAATAGCGTTTGTCATCTAAAGAAAAAAGATATACAGCATCAGACGTTTCATAAGCTTCTGTAAAGCTGAGACAACCATCCTCGATTCTCGTCAGAAGCCTTCCCTCACCGTCAAAGAAAAGAAGGTAATCCTGATTGTCCGGTACGAGATTCCCGAAGCTGTTATCAAGTTTGCTTGGGTAAATATCCTGTATCATAAATCCTCCTGATAATCCGGCATAAAAATTATTCAGCCTCTGAAAATTTCTTCCATTCCTCTTTGGTCAGACAGCTGACATGACCTATTCTTACTTCGTTCAGCAGAGGAACATCAACATCCGGTGTAGTCCATTGATATACAAATCCACATTTTTTCTGCACACGTTTCGATTTATCATTGCCGTCGTAATATCCGCACCATACCTTTCTCATTCCGATATCCTCAAAGGCATGACGAAGAACCGCCATGACAGCTTCAGGTATAATCCCCTGCCCCCAGAACGGTTTACCAAGCCAGTAGCCAAGTTCACATTCATCGTCCCTGTCAGTCATATCAGTATGACCGTTCAGTTTCAGTTCAATGGCTCCGATTGCCTTTCCGTCACATTCAAGACATACAGCATAGCATTCTCTGCCCGTAAAAACTGTACGGATTACCTCTCTGCTCTCGTCGACGCTCTTGTGCGGAGGCCAGCCGGCAATTGGTCCTATATCGGGATCTTTTGCATATAAATATACATTTTCTGCATCATTTTCATGAAACGGACGCAGTATCAGTCTTTCTGTTTCAATAACCATATTTATCCTCCTTTTTAATTTGCATCTTTTCAGATATTATATCATACTTCTTCCGGATTTACAATATTTTTAGTTCTAATATTACCGCAGACATATTGAAATCCCATCTGGAATGTGCTATAATCGTATCGGTGATATATATGAAAAAAACTTACAATTATGTATTTTCATCTGTATTTATAACGCTTCTGACCGGAGCCACTCTTTTTACAACACTGAATATAAAAGCAACATTTGTCCTTTATGGACTTATAATGATTTGCGTGACACTCAGAAGTATTTCTGACGATGAAAATAATTTCCATTCATATTCAATGCCTGTCCTTACCGGATTATTTGCAGTATTTTCAGGGAATTCCCACGCATTCACAATAATGTATGAAGCTGGATTCAGAAAAAAAACAAGCCTTTTTCTTCCTTCATCTGCATACCTTCTTTATTCGTTGTTCTCAAGTGTTGAAAATCTCCCCTTACTGATTTTCCGTATCATAATGCTTATAGCAGAAACCTTTCTTCTTTTCGCCGCTGAAACGTTTTTCCTCAGATACCACGAAGCAAGAAAAAGTATTCCAAAAGCCGTCAGTATAACTGCTCTCAGTGAAATGTACACTAAAAAGCTGAACCAGGAGCTTGTGATTAAAAATTTCCTTTCAGACAGAAATGCACGTCTTGAAGAACGTGAAAACATAAGCCGCAGTATTCACAACAGCGTCGGACATTCAATTACAGCGGCAATTGTTACTCTTGACGCGGCTGAAATGCTCTTTGATAAATCGCCTGAGAAAGCCTGCGAAAAAATAATTACTGCAAGAGAACGCATTCGCTCAGGTCTTGATTCAATCCGTCATGCAGTCCGTGTTCTTGACAACGAGGCTGTAAGCATTTCTCTTGGAGATTTCCTTTCGGGAATCAATACGGCTGCTGACGAATTTGTTATGGATACCATGAGAATTATCCACAGAGATGTCCCTGAAAACAGCAACGATCTTCTTATTCCCCGTGAACACACTGAATTCCTTACCGGAGCTTTCCAGGAAATACTTTCAAACGGTGTCAAACACGGAAACGCTGATGTTTTCTTCCTGCATATTACCGCCGACAGCACTCATATAAAACTTACTGTAAAGGATAACGGCATAAGCGATTTTTCTGCCGGAAATGCCTCTGCACGGCTAATAGACGGCTTCGGACTGAAAAAAATCCGGTCATACGCAGACAAATGCGGAGGATCGGCTTCATTCTCAAACGATAATGGGTTCAAAACTGAAATAATACTGCCTTTTGAAGGAGGTACCAATGAACATGATAAAGATTCTGCTTGTTGATGATGAAACACTTCTGCTTGAAAGTCTTGAAATTATTCTGACTCTCAACAATATGGATGTAATCGGCATGGCTCACGACGGAAACGAGGCTCTTTCCATTCTCAGAGAAAAGAAATGTTCGCTTGCTCTTGTAGATCTGAATATGAAGGGCATGGGCGGTATCGAACTCATCGGCATAATGAAAAAGCAATACCCCAACATCAGGATTCTTGTTCTGACTACATTTTACGACGACAAGAATATTACTGACGCTATTTCCGGCGGTGCCGACGGTTATCTCCTCAAGGACAGCGGAAAGGACGCTATCCTCGGAGCCATAGAACAGATTATGGGCGGAAGAAATGTTATCGACAGCAGAGTGATGAGCCGTCTTGCTGCAATAATGAACTCCTCTTCCAAAAATGAAACCCTTCCGGATACTATTACCGAACGTGAAAAGGAAGTATGTTCCCTTCTTGCACAGGGACTTACTAACAGGCAGATCGCTGAAATGCTCTATATTTCCGAGGGAACCGTCAAGAATTACATATCGTCAATATATGATAAAACGGGAATCCACGACAGAGCAAAACTTATTGTGGCAATAAAAGGGTAATACCACTATATGACCGCAGTCATAATAAAAAAGTGACTGCGGTTACTTTTATTCTTCAGAAAAATATTGTATAATAAATTTATCAAAAATATGGAGGAGATGTAATGAAACACAAAACAAAAGAACAAAAGCTCTCGTCGATGCGGTACATACGCCATAACAAGCGAAGAGTTTCAGTGCTTATTATAAGTCTGTCCCTGTGTCTTGCCATTATCTACGTCACAAACTTTCTTATAATGTCAACGAAATCAACAGCAAAAAAAGCATGGCTGGATCCCTATGAACGTATGTGCAGAATCGGTATTTCTCTCGATTTTGACGAAAAAGAATACGGAGACATGAATATAGATGAGATGAAAGAAATATGGAACAAAATGTATCGGGAATTCGCAAATAAGCTTGACGGTGCTGAAGATGTTGTAAAAGCATTTCCTGCTTCTGCCACATGGATTAATATAACGCCGCCAATAGCTCAGATCGGTTATCATATTCCTATGATTGAACCTGAATATGCTGATATTCTGCTTGACCACATGGATGCAAAGCTGATTGATGGACGTCTGCCTGAAAATCCAAAGGAAATTGTTCTTGACAAAGCGACAATGCTCAATAACTTTTTTGAAGTCGGTATGACATACGGAGAAGAAGAATACACCATAACGGGTATGCTTGACTGCAATTTGTATTTCGGATACGGCATTATGGAAGAAGAACAACGATATCACACAATATATCTTCTTACTGATAAGCGTGTTGAGGACGCAGCAAAGTATTTTTCAGTAATCGGACGTGAATACGATAAGGAAAACGATTATGTTATAGACTATAATTACCAGATGGATGATTTTACAAAATATGTGAAAAATGAAATGGAAGCAGCAACAAAATACATTTATATCGGAATTTTTGTACTGCTCTTCGTTTCGCTGTTTGTAGTATATACAACTTATCTTCGTGACCGTCACAACGAATGGTGTCTGTACTGCTCAATCGGCTATTCAAGAAGGGCTATATACCTTTCAATTATCGGAGAGCTCCTGTTCACTTTCGTAACCGCAGTATTAATCGGACTTGCAGTAACTGCTTTAATGGTATATGCACTTGATATAATAATAATGAAACCCAAGGGCATCGCTTGTCAGTATTTCTATCCGGATAAAATTACAGAAGTAGTCTCTGCATTTGTACTGTTTTTCGGACTTCTTCAGATCCCGATAAGATATGCACTTTACAAGATAAGAACGATAGACGCAATGGAAGACGATCTGTACTGATAGGAGGAAATATATAATGTTTGAAATTAAGAAAATCACAATGATCTATGATATGGAAAAAGCAGAAAAGGTATATGCACTCAGAGGATTTGATCTTACGCTCCCCGATAAAGGTCTTATCGGTATTATCGGACCTTCTGGTTCTGGAAAATCTACGCTGATGTACTGTCTTTCAACACTGAAAAAGCCTACTGACGGAAGTATTCTCTACAACGGCAAGGAGCTTACCAAACTCAAAAACAGCGAAAGAGAAAATATTCGCCGCAATGAATTCGGATTTGTATTCCAGAGACATTTTCTCGTACCATACATGAGTGCTGTTGACAATGTGACTGTTGCTGCTGCCACAAACACTCCCGAAATTGAGAATAAGGCAAAGGAGCTTCTTGCAGGCTTCGGACTGACTGAAAAGGAATTCGGAAAGCGTCCGGCAAAGCTCTCCGGCGGTCAGCGTCAGAGAGCCGCCATTGCAAGAGCAATGATAAATGAGCCTAAGGTTCTTTTTGCAGATGAACCAACTGCTGCTCTTGATCACGAAAATGCCTTCGCTGTAATGAAGATTCTTAAAAGATATTCAAAGGAAAACCTCGTGCTTGTAATCACTCACGACCGTTCAATTCTGAACGACGCCGACAGCATCATTGAAATGTGGGACGGAGATGTGAGCGCAGTCAAAGGCGGTGAGGAAGTATGAAGCCGCTTTCACCATTGTACTTCATAAAGCAGAATAAATCACGCTGTATACTGCTTATGTTCATGATATTCCTGAGCTTCGGTGCATATCTTGGCGGCTTATACATATATACACCTCAGGAGAACTGGGATTACGCCTGCAGTCTCAATGATAAATTTATTGAGGTATATAGCAGCAACAACGACGAAAATGCAGAAAATTACAATGCCTTCCGTGACGAAATAAAAAAGCGTGATGATGTTATCGTAATCGAAACAGGCTGGTACAATCAAATTGAACGCAAAACCATAATGGGATTTACAGATGGCTCTTTCAGTTATACCTTCCGCACAGTTGACGATTTCAAAACCTTCTGTGAACAGCTTGATATCAAATGCAGTTTCGATAATGTAAAGGAACACACCGTAGTACTCAGCAGACTTATGGCTGACACTAAGGGATATAAAGTAGGAGATGTAATCTCTCCTGATGATGATGAAAATAATTTTTATTATGACTTTACAGTAGCCGGAATTACTGATGAACCCGGATATACCCAGTATTACATCGGCTCTGAAGAAGAAAATAGCTATGAAATGCTTATTCTGGGCAAAGGAATTTCTAAAGAAGAAATATTAAAACACGCTCATACCAAAGCAGAGAAATATCCGGTTCAGATAGGGATACCGCTGAGAGAGGATATTTCGGATACTTACTGTATTTTTAATACGATATTCATTATTGTGGTTATCTTCCTTGCACTTATTCTTTCTGTCACAGTAAATGCCGTTTTCGTTGGAATGTATCAGCGCAGAGAGTTTGAATTTGCAGTATACAGAGCTATCGGGATTTCAAAAAAACAAATTATCAAAAAAATCTGCGGAGAAATTCTCTGCATGGACGCAATAGTTCTTGCTCTCGGAGGAATAATATTCTTCCTTGGATTATACCTCTTCAATCATCTCATTCTTATTCCGGATGGTCTGTACATTGTTTACTATGCACCAGTAGCAATTATGGCACTTGTTCTCTGTAACATCATGACGGTTGTACCGCTTATAATCACACGAACCAGAAGACTTCTCAAAACAAACGTATGCGACTACTAATCAAAACAGCTCCCTGAATTTCTTCAGGGAGCTGTAAGTTTATTTATACTATCTTTGAAAGAAACTCCTTCAGACGAGGATGCTTCGGATTTGAAAATACTTCCTGCGGTGTATCATCTTCTGCGATAATACCTTCATCAATAAACATGACTCTTGACGCAACTTCACGGGCAAATCCCATTTCGTGCGTAACACATATCATTGTTATACCACTTCCTGCAAGCTGCTTCATAACCTCAAGAACCTCCCCTACCATTTCAGGATCAAGAGCAGAAGTCGGCTCATCAAAGAGAATTACCTCTGGCTCCATTGCAAGTGCTCTGCATATAGCTACACGCTGCTTCTGACCGCCCGAAAGCTGATTGGGATAGCTGTTGGCTTTATCCTGCAAGCCAACCCTCGTGAGAAGTTCCATAGCCTTCTTGTTGATCTCATCTGCTGGAAGCTTTTTCAGTTTTCTCGGAGCAATAGTGAGATTTTCAAGAATCGTCAGGTGCGGAAACAGATTGAAATGCTGAAACACCATCATTATTTTCTTCCGCTGTTCATTGATATTAGTTGATGAAGCTGTAAGATCAACTCCGTCAAAAATCACGCTTCCGCCCGTCGGCTGTTCAAGCAGATTAAGACATCGCAGAAAAGTGGATTTTCCGCATCCGGAAGGACCAAGTATAACCACCACTTCACCCTTATGGATTTCTGTTGTTATCCCTTTGAGTATCTCGTTTTTGTCAAAGGATTTCTTCAATTCCTTTACTTCTATAATAACATTATTTTTCATTGTTTTTCAGCCTCTTTTCCAGTCTTGATACAAGTGATGTGAGTACAACAACTATCACGAGATAAACGAGTGCAACGGCAATAAGAGGCATGAACGCTTCGTATGTACGGCTGCGGATGTAGTCGCCTCCTCTTGTAAGATCCATTATTCCGATGTAACCGGAAATAGAAGTTTCCTTGATAAGTACGATGAATTCGTTGCAGAGAGCCGGCAGAACATTCTTGAACGCCTGCGGAAGAATAAAGTATCTCATAGTCTGTGCGTAGTTAAAGCCAAGACTTCTTCCTGCTTCAAACTGTCCGGCATCAACAGACATTATGCCGCCTCTTACGATTTCGGCAATATATGCAGAAGAATTCAGTCCAAAAGCAATTACTGCTACAAACACCTTATTGACATCAGAGGACGCAAAAATAACATAGTAAATTATAAGAAGCTGAACCATTGTAGGTGTTCCTCTTATTATCGTAAGGTATGCCTTGAGAATAAGGTTCATAATCTTGAATTTTCCGGTTTTATCACAAGTACTTCTCAGTATAGCGATAAGGAATCCGAGAACAACACCGATAAGCACTGCAAAAAAGCTTATTTCAAGCGTTACAAGCACACCGTCGGTAATATATTTCCATCTTTGATCCTTGATGAAGTTGTTTTCAAATTTTTCTTTAAGACTCACCTCTGCCGCACCTGTGCCATTACGGACAATGATCACCTGTGTGGCTGTTGTATAAGAATCTGTAAAATCAATGCTTTTCAGTCTGTCCTCGGTAACTGTCATTCCTGATACGCCAACATCAGCCTTTCCCGACTGTACTGCACTTATTATACTGTCAAATTCTATATCCTGAATTTCCAGAGACATCCCGAGAATATCACAAATCGCTCTCGCCATGTCAATATCAATTCCGGTTATTTCACCTTTTTCGATATATTCATAAGGCTCAAAAGTAGCATTTGTTGCAATATTGAGCGTACCATTGCTTCTGTCAACGTTTTCCGGTGAAATATACGGGAATTTCCCCTTTGTATCGTCGCCTATATAGTTTGAAATGATACTGTCAAGTGTTCCGTCTGCCTTAAGCTTTTCGATGGCTGAATTAAGCTTCTCACGAAGTTCCGGATTTTCCTTGGAAATACAGATTGCATATTCCTCAACAGCAAAATTCTCCTCAAGAATAGAAAGATCAGAATTGATTTTTACAAAAGCATCGGCAGGTGCTTTATCAATTACTACGCAGTCAATTTTTCCAAGCTTCAGTGCCTGAACTGCATCTGCCGCCTTGTTGTAGCGTTCTATCGTCGACCCTTCTTTTTCGTAGTCTGATACGAAAATATCGCCTGTGGTTCCAAGCTGAACACCAATAACAGCACCCGGAAGATCATCAATAGTCTTTACCTTTGAAGGCTCGCTTCCTTTTTTTGATTTGCACGAAAACAATGTCAGCGGTACTGTAAGTACCATCAACATAATAAGCATCAGCCTCAGATACGCTGCTTTTGATTTTATTATTTTCATTACGCACCCTCTCTTACATATTATTTTAATTTACTGCTTTATTATACCATGTCCGACATAATAAGTCAACATATAATCAGATTTAAAGACAATCTCATCCTCCTCACAATAATAACGCTCACAGTCGTAACAGGCTGTGAGCGTTGTACTCATTAATCCCTATCTATCTGATGATTCTCAATTCACTCAGCGATGCTTCATCTGACTTGTCGCTTCTTTCCGCCCTCACGCATACTCTGCTTTGTCCGCTTAATGTACAGGTAAAAAGCGTCAGATCCCAATTGCCGCTGTCATTTGCAAGAAGTCCTTCAACATCAGTTCCATCAAGAGTGTCAATCTGAATCACTTCATAATGAAATTCCGTTCCGTCAGCACCTATGAATATCATCTCATTTCCCACAGAAAGTGAGTTAATATTTCCAAAATGCGAACTGTAATTGTGTGCCGCAATAATAAGACTTCCATCGTCTGCCCTTCCGGAATAACGGCACGGACTGATCTTAAGATTCTCATAGCTCCATTCACTCATAACCGGAAGCCTTATTCCAAGATCAGGTATATCTATAATTCCCACATAGCTGTTTCCGTCTATTTCTGCAAGCTTCTCCTGAGTTACAGATTCCTCAGTACCGTACTGGGCAAAGAGATCCTCAATCGGAGCAGTATACTTCTGCTCTGACTGCTCAGTCGGAGTTTCTGTTGATTTCTTTACCTCGTCAGTTATTTTCGCTTCAAGTGCCACCAGAACCTCTCTGGCACGTTCTCCGCTTTTTTTGTCCTGACGAATATTATTGAATATCAGAATCGCTGCCGCCAGAAGCAGCAGCGATCCGATTATTACTAAACATTTTCCTTTAGTTATTTTCATCGTTTCTCTCATTTTTTTCCATAGAACAGATTCTCAGACCAATTGCTATACTTATTATTCCCATAAGTCCAAGCAACGGCACCGGCCACCAGAGCTGTCCTGTCTGAGGTATCTTATTATCATTCTTTTTCTTTGTAGTTGTTGATGTTGTTTTTGCCGCCGTTGTAGTTGTTGTTGTTTCATCAGATGTTGTTATTGTTGTAGTCGTTACCGGAGGTTTCTCTGATTTCGGAGTATTTACAACCACAAACTGTCTTTCATTTGAGTCATACACAACAGTTATATCATCAGGAATCTCTATCTCCTTTACACGCCATTCGTCATCCTGAGTTCCCTTCCAGCTGTGCGTCCAGTTGTTGGTTTTGTCAAGAATTACAGTATCAAAAAGTTCATTATTTTTATAAATCTCAACCTTTATAGGTGAAGCATCAACGATATCTTCTCCGTCCTCATCCCTCCAGAAGCCTTTGAGTATATAATCAATCTCCTCCGGATTCTTTTCGCTTGATATGATCTTCGGATATGCGTCAATATCAACTGACTGTCCTCTCAGTCCTATCTCTATCAGGTATGTCGTTGGAGTATACGTCGTATCTTCTATAACAAGTTCATCTCCGGATATCAGATACAATCCCGGAACGAGATTTTCAAATTCTACTACACCCATATCATCCGTTTTTCCGGAAAATAAAGGTACAATCTTATCAAGTACTGCATAATTTTCAAGTGTCTTTGCAGCAGCTTTACGATTACTGTCTGTGATTAAATCACTGAGATCGACCTGATAATCACTGAAATCTCCGTCAAGTACAAAACCCGTTTCTGTTCTTGAACCAACACGATAAATATTCCAGTTCATACCGACGAGAGTAACTTCTTCCGTTTTGCAAGTGAGAGTCAGAGTTCCTGTAATCGTCTCAGCAGAAACTGTGAATACAGCTCCAGTCAGAATCAACAGTACTGCACTCAACGTGCAAAGCATTGCTTTCAGATACCTTTGAATATTCAAACGCATATCGTTCACCACCCTTTCAGAAATACTGGTTTTATCAGAATAGTTTTACTAATTATAAATCATATACCGGAGATCGGGATTCTTACGTCTCTTTCCGCCGAATACCCAGAAAATAAGCAGTCCAATTACCAACGGAGAAGCTACCAGCGGAATTACAAGCATAGGATCAACCTTTGTTGCGTCAGATATTACCGTTGCATTGGAAACATATTTCGTCTCGATACGATGCGACCTCAGCAGAAGTCTGTGTGTGTTTACCGCATACGGAGTACACGTCATAAGAGTTACAAAATCTTCGCCGGGCACTACCGAGAGCTTTTCCATTTCATGCGGAAGAACTATATTTATCTCCTCTATTTCGTATGTGTATACAGCTCCGAGTACGTTTATTGTAAATATATCACCTACCACCAGCTTATCAAGATCGGTGAAAAGCTTCGCTGTGGGATGTCCTCGGTGTGCAGATATTACACTATGCGTATTGATTCCGCCTACCGGAAGCGATGAGCCTTCAAGATGTCCTGACGCGATGTTGAGTACCGCCTCGCTTGTGCCGTGATAAACCGGAATCTCAACCTGAATAACCGGAATCGAAATATATCCCATAATTCCTGTGCCTGATACATCAAGTATATCATCATAACCGGGAATCTGATCGTAATTCGTAAACGGAGAATCAAGTCTTGCTATCTTCTCGTTATATTCATTCGCCTGTGCAAGCATTGCTTCAATTTCGCTGGTGTCCATATTTGAAATGGCTGCCTCGTAATTGGCAATCGCACGGCTCTGTACTCTGGAATTCCACCAGTTGCTGACTATGGGATAAAGCATCACGGAGA
>JAZNBR010000063.1:0-11622 GCA_045587105.1 Ruminococcus sp. | reverse complement strand
GGAATGTGTTGCCTTGGTAATTTTTGATGCCGCAATAAAGGAAAGCGGGGTAAGAAATACGACTACCAGAGCGATTTTGACGTTAATAGTCATCATGAAAATAAGGGTACCGGCAATAGTAATAATTCCACTGAAGAATTGAGCGAACCCCTGAAGAAGACCGTCAGAAATAATTTCAATGTCATTGATAACACGGCTTGTGAGATCCCCCTTGGTACGCTTGTCGATGTAACTGAGAGGTACACGTTCAAGCTTGCTGAATATATCAGCACGAAGATCACGGATAGTCAAAAACGCCAACTTATTAGTGCATAAGCTCATTAGCCACTGGAAAAAGGCACTTGAAATCACTACTGCAGCAAGAGTTATTACAAGTTTTTTCAGACTGCTGAAATCCACAAGTTTTTTTTCAACACAGAGATCAACTGCTTCTCCAATAAATACCGGAACTGACAGTGAAAGTGCAACTCCTGCGGCAGCAAAAAAAATCGTAAGAATAAAGTAAATGATGTAGGGACGTGCGTATGATGCAACTCTTTTCAGCGTCTTAAACATTTTCATTGTCCCCCTTTGCACTTATCTGGGACTGGTAGATCTCCCTGTATACACTGCAATTTTCAAGCAGATTATCATGCGTACCCATACCAACAGCCTCTCCGTCATCCATAACGATGATTAGATCAGCTTCTTTGAGGGATGTTGTTCTTTGCGATATCATTACTACGGTTGAGCTTTCCAGATCTTCTTTCAGAGCTTTTCTGAGTGAAAGATCGGTAGCGTAATCAAGAGCACTGGTTGAGTCGTCAAGAATAATGATATCAGGTTTTCCGACAAGAGCACGGGCAATCGAAAGACGCTGTTTCTGACCACCGGAAAAGTTTTTTCCGCCCTGAGAAACCAATGTGTTTAGTCCATCAGGCTTTGATGATACAAAATCCCATGCCTGAGCTGTTTTCAATGCAGAAATGATATCTTCATCTGATGCGTTTTCGTTACGCCATTTCATATTTTCGCGTACCGATCCGGAGAAAAGTATTGATTTCTGTGGAACATACCCTATCATTCTTCTGAGAGAGTCGGGATCAAAATCCTTGACATTAACGCCGGATATATATACATCACCTTTGGTAGCTCTGTAAAAGCAGGGGATAAGACTTGCAAGAGTAGATTTTCCGCTTCCCGTTCCGCCGATAATACCGAGCATCTGACCTTTTTTCAGACTGAATGAAATTTCTGTCAGCGATTGATCTCCGGCGGTAGGATATGCGAAGGAGACATTTCTGAATTCAATGATAGTATCGCAATTTTCATCAGGAGAAGTAATATTTCCTTTTTCCTCAGGAAGAATGTCGAAAATTTCTTTAATACGGTTTGCCGATGCAAATGCCTTTGTAAAAATGATTACAAGATTTGCAAGAACTACAAGAGCAAGAAGAATCTGAGTCATGTAGTTTGTAAAGGCAGTAAGCTCACCCTGAGACAGACTTCCGCTGTCAATTCTGATTCCTCCGAACCAGAGTATAGCAACGATTCCAAGATTCATTACCATAAAAGCAACGGGATTGAGTACAGAAGATATCTTTCCGACTGCAACAGAACATTCTGCGATATCGTCAACAGCCTCTTTGAATTCATCTATTTCCTCCTGCTGACGTGAAAAAGCACGGATAACACGCGTTCCCTCAATATTTTCTGCGGTAAGCATTGCGGCTCTGTCGAGCTTCTGCTGATTTTTTTTGTACATAGGAACTGTCTTTTTCATTATCAGGAAGATAATTACAGAAATAACCGGAGCAACGAAGAAGAATATAAGTGACAGACGTATATCAATCATCACTGCCATGACAGCGGCACCCAATACAAGAAAAGGTGCCCTTACTGCAAGACGTATGAACATATTCACGCCGTTCTGGACGGTATTGGTATCGTTGGTAAGACGATTGACAAGGGATGACGTTCCCACTTTGTCAATTCCGCTGTATGAAAGACTGTTTATGTGTTTGTACAAATCCCTTCGCAGTTCTGTACCGAAGCCGTATGCACATCTTGCCGCAAGGAACTGACAGGTAAGAGCAAATCCGAGACCGCAGATTCCGAGTACTACAAGAAGTCCGCTCATTCTGAGGATATATCCGGTATCATTTCCACCAATTCCTTTATCGATTATTTTTGCCATAACAATAGGAACGATAAGTTCAAAAATAGCTTCAAGAAGCTTAAAAAAAGGACCTAAAACCAATTCCTTTTTATAATTTTTAAGGTAAATCAATAACCTGCTCATATATTATAAATCAACACCATTTTCTTTCAGAAGCAGTCTTGCTGAATCAACGGAATCAGTGCCGACTGCATTTTTTACAGGAGCAAATTCCTTGTTTCTGATTACTTCGAATGAGAGACAACTGTCCTGCATATGAACCATATCCAGTACGAGCGTCTCAAATTTGTATCCGTTTGGTTTCTCAGGAGTTACAAGAATACCATCTTCGTTCATATACGGAATTTTTTTCTCTACAATGTGAATAGGAAGCTTGTTATTGAGGATTTCAACAGCCTTGTTCACGTTAAACAGATAGTTGAGAATTACGCCGTATTTATATGAAAGCTCACCGTTTTCATTGACACGGATACGCATTTCATCAGTCATTTCGTAATATTCAACGATAGAAGGTCTGCCGTCCTCAAGACATAGAACGCCTACACGCTCATCTGGAGAAACTTTGCTTACGACCTTACTTCCGGACATCATACCGGAAGATATAACAGCTCCGACGAACATAGGATCAGCGATTCTCTGAAGAACATTATCAACTGCGAAAACATTAATCCATTCTATGCCATTATTCCTTATTTCATCAAGAAAACCTGCTCTTACAATAGATGAGAACCATCCGCCGTTTCCGTTTGGTGATACAGCCATTTCAGATTTGCTTTCCATAAGGATTTTTCCATTAAAATCCACGGAAGGAGCCATATCCTGAATAAAGAATTTTACATAATTCCTGTCATAACCGAAGAAATTGTTTTTTTCAAAAAAATCAATTGTTTCGGAATTATTTTTTTCGCTTGTCATAATATAGAGAGGAATACATTTTCCGGTAAGCTTTACAACATCCAACAGATTGTTGATCTGACACTGGAATATATAAAGCTCCTTATTTTCTCCGATGTTGAACATACCCTTAGGACTGTTGAAGCCGAGACGAGTTCCTTGACCTCCTGCGAGCATTACAGCAGCGACTTTTCCTGCCTTTATTGCTTCTATACCAGTATTAAGAAATATTTCTCTGTATTTTTCGATTTCCTGAATTGTAACAGCACCAAGAGGCTCAATGAACCCTCTTTTTCCGTTTTTTTCATTTTTATTAATAAGGTCGTTCAGAACGGAAAAATCTGTCAGTTCAATCTGTCTGAGGAGACTGTTTTTTTCTTTTTCAGATAGTTCGTGATAATAACTGAGAATGTGTTCCTGATTATATTCTGAAAGTATTTTTTTTGCTTCATTATAGGTTATCATTGTTTCCTCCTTTTAACAAAAGCGACTAAACTCACGCTTAGCCGCCTTTATTCGTACTATTTCAAAAGATAAATCAACCCTGTCTCTTTGCTTCTATATCAGCAAGAGCGTCCTTGCGTGAAAGATTGATTCTTCCCATGCGGTCAATTTCAGAAACCTTTACAACGATTTCATCACCGATAGAAACAACATCTTCAACCTTTTCAACTCTTTGCTTATCAAGCTTGGAGATGTGAACAAGACCATCCATTCCGGGAACGATCTCAACAAAAGCACCGAATTCCATGATTCTTACAACCTTACCTCTGTAAATTGCACCCACTTCAGGACCATTAGCAATTGTTTCTACTATCTGGATAGCCTTCTTTGTGTTGTTTCCATCGATACCGTTTACAAATACGTTACCTTCATCGTTGATGTCGATCTTAACATCACAGTCAGCAGAGATTTTCTGGATGATCTTACCGCCCTGACCGATAACCTCGCGTATCTTATCTACGGGAATCTTTGTCTGGAGCATCTTGGGCGCATACTTGTTTACAGTATCTCTTGGTGCGGGAATAGCTTTGAGCATAATCTCGTCAAGAATGTAGAGACGAGCCTTTCTGGTCTTTTCAAATGCTTCCTTGATAATAGCAGGAGTAAGACCATCAACCTTAATATCAACCTGAATAGCTGTGATACCGTTGTGAGTACCTCCAACCTTGAAGTCCATATCGCCGAAGAAGTCTTCAAGACCCTGAATGTCAACCATTGTCATGAAGTCATCACTGTCAGGAAGAGTGATAAGTCCGCAGGAAATACCTGCAACAGGAGCCTTGATCGGAACACCGGCATCCATAAGAGCAAGTGTAGATCCGCAGATAGAACCCTGAGATGTTGAACCGTTGGAAGAAAGAACTTCAGATACAAGTCTGAGGGAGTAGGGGAATTCTTCAACTGAGGGGATAACAGGAGCGAGAGCTCTTTCAGCGAGAGCACCATGACCGATTTCACGGCGTCCGGGACCTCTTGAAGGCTTTGTTTCACCAACAGAATAGCTCGGGAAATTGTACTGGTGCATATATCTCTTTGTATCTTCTTCATCAAGACCGTCAATTCTCTGAGCTTCGCTTACAGAACCAAGTGTTGCGATAGTAAGAACCTGAGTCTGACCTCTTGTAAAGAGACCTGAACCGTGAACTCTGGGGAGAAGACCTACTTCTGCAGCGAGAGGACGGATTTCATCAATACCTCTGCCATCAACACGCTTGCCTTCATAGAGCCATGCACGGACAATCTTCTTCTGAAGCTTATAGATACACTCATCGATCATAGCGATTTTTTCAGGATATACTTCATCAAATTTTGCGTGGATATCATCAACAATAGGAGCAAGTCTTGCATCTCTTACGTTTTTGTCATTTGTATCAAGAGCATATTTAACCTGTTCAGAAGCGAATTCCTCGATAGCGTCGAACATATCGTGGTCAACTTCCTGAGACTCAAATTCAAACTTAGGCTTACCGATCTGAGTACGGATATCGTCGATAAATGCAACCATCTTCTTGATTTCTTCATGACCTGTCATGATAGCCTCAAGCATCTTGTCCTCAGGAACTTCATTTGCACCAGCTTCAATCATAACGATTTTTTCAGCAGTACCTGCAACAGTGAGGACGAGATCTGTCTTAGCTCTCTGTTCGAGAGTAGGATTGAGAACGAGTTCACCGTCAACAAGACCTACATTGATACTTGCAACAGGACCATTCCACGGAATATCGGAAATGGAGATAGCGATAGAAGTAGCGATCATTCCAGCAATTTCAGGGGAGTTATCCGGCTCAACGGAAAGAACTGTCATTACTACGGAAACATCATTTCTCATATCCTTGGGGAAGAGGGGACGGATAGGTCTGTCAACACATCTGGAAGTAAGTATAGCCTTTTCTGAAGGCTTGCCTTCTCTCTTTGTGAAAGAACCGGGGATCTTTCCTACGGAGTAGAGACGTTCCTCGTAGTCAACAGAAAGCGGGAAGAAGTCAACACCTTCTCTGGGCTTAGCACTTGCTGTAACGTTAGCCATAACAACAGTTTCGCCGTATCTTACCCAGCATGAGCCGTTTGACAGTCCGCATGCCTTACCTGTTTCAACAATGATAGGTCTGCCGGCATATGTGGTTTCAAAAGTTCTGTAATTTTCAAACATAGATTAATCCTCCTTGTTTTTTTGCAGAGGCTTTAGCAATAAACTCTGCTGCGCAGGTTATAGTAATACGAAGCACAGTTTAATGCTAAAAGCCTAATTCTGCTGTTTAACTGTTTTAATAATATAGACGTAAAGGCAGAAGGAAAGCCCCTCTGCCTTAGTACGCATTGGATTACTTACGGAGACCGAGCTTCTCTACGATAGCACGATATCTGTTGATATCCTTCTTCTTGAGGTAACCGAGAAGGTTACGTCTGTGACCTACCATCTTAAGAAGACCTCTTCTGGAGTGGTGGTCATTCTTGTGGCTCTTAAGATGTTCAGTAAGATCGTTGATTCTCTTAGTAAGAATAGCAATCTGAACTTCAGGAGAACCTGTATCGTTTGCGTGTGTTCTGTTAGCCTCGATAACGGCTGTTTTTTCTTCTTTCAGTAACATTGAAAGCACCTCATAAAATAATATTGCGTTCACTCAGATAAAGGTGAAATAAGAGGTCGCGCCTTAGTCCGGGTACACGGTTTTTATATTATAGCATATTATTCTTGATTTGTAAAGAGCTTTTTCAAATTTTTATAAAAAACCTTATCCGTATAGTTGTTTTTGTACAAATTAGATCGTAATTTTTATATAATAATGATAAAGTATAAAAAAATGTTGACTATTGGTGTGTTTTGTGTTAAAATAAAAAAAAGATTAATCTTCTAAGGGGGAATTTAAATGAAAAAAAATGATTTCAAGTATGTGTGGACAGATAAAAAACGTACTATCTTTGGTCTGCCGATTTCATTCACACGCTATTATCTTACAGAAACAAAATTCATAACACGCACAGGACTCCTCAGTATTGACGAAGATGAAATTGATTTGTATAAAATAATTGATAAAAAGGTGAGATTTCCTTTCTTCCAGAGACTTTTTAAATGCGGTACTATAATCATTTACAGCCGTGATGCTGATACTCCTTCAAAGGAAGTACGCTGCATAAAAAATGTTCGTCAGGTTTCTGAGCTTCTTGATAAACATCTCACAATTGTGCGTGATCGTTACGGTATCCGTGGCAGAGATATGATGTCTTATGGTGGCTGCCATGGTGATGATTGTACTGATTACAGCGATAGCTACGACGAACAATACTAATTGCGGGGTGATATACTGAATGCTGTCTTTTATAACTGAAAAACTTTCTACATGGGACAGGCTGAAGGCTGAAACAAGACCTATATTCATATATGGCATGGGAGACGGTGCACTCAAGATTATGTCCGTCTTTAAAGAAAAGGGGATCACGGTTTCCGGAGTTTTTGCAAGTGATGATTTTGTACGCGGACATTCATTTGAAGGATTCCGGGTACATAAGCTTTCCGAAGTCGAAGAAATGGTCGACGATTTTGTGGTAGTTCTCGCTTTTGCCGCAGGATATCAGGAGATAGTTGACAAAATTCATGAAATTGAGTTTCGTCATACTCTTTATGTTCCTGATGTTCCTGTTGTCGGCAAGGGACTTTTCACTTATGAATACTGCCTCGAAAATGCTGAAAAGATCCAGAAGGTTTACGATAGCCTTGCTGACGATTACTCACGCAAGGTCTATGCGAATATCATTAACTTCAAGATCTGCGGAGATATAAAATATCTTTCTTCTGTTACAACACCGAAGGCAGAAATATACAAAAAGATTATCAAGCCTACGCTAAATGAGACGTATGTTGATCTCGGTGCATATAACGGCGATACTATAAGAGAGTTAATGGAATTCACACATGGTGTTTACCGCTGTATTTATGCGTTGGAACCTGATAAGAAGAACTTCAAGAAGCTTGCAAAATCAGTTGACGGCATGAAGCACGTCTACGCATTTAATTCTGCTGCATGGTGTGTAAATACCGAGCTTCCTTTTGCCTCTAAAGCAGGCAGACAGTCGGCTATTACTGGTTCTTCTGACACACTCATTACTGCACTTTCCGTTGACAGTATTCTCGGTAAGCGTCCTGCAACGCTTATTAAAATGGATGTTGAAGGCTTTGAGCGTGAAGCAATCTGGGGAGCATCACAGAATATATCACGTTATTCTCCGAAGCTGATGGTATCCCTCTATCACAGAAATGAGGATATCTTTGAACTTCCGCTGCTCATAAAATCGCTTAATCCCAATTATAAGCTGTATATCAGGCATCAGCTGTATATACCTGCATGGGAAACAAATCTTTATGCTGTTCCGTAAATAATGCACCGGCTTCGTTCCGGTGCTTTTTTACTGATTAGTTTTCGAGAAATTACATCAATCATAGAACGTATACGTATTTAAACAAGGAGGAATCTATGGGAAGATTTTTTACATCGACGCAGATATACAATCCTAAACAGCTTGACCGTGACGGATTTAAGGCTGATTTCTGCAAGAAAATGAAAAAAGAGGGCTACGAGATATGTGAGGCAGACTGTGCTGAGTTATCTTATGTAATTGCTTTTGCTGATAACTGCAAATGGGTGACAATAAGCTCAGAAGCCTATGAACAGGGTAATCGTACTGCACAGGCTGATACTGCAAGAATTGCCAAAATGCTGAAAACTACCTGCATCAACACAACTGTCATTGACAGCGATTGTGCAGTGCTCGACCTTTATGATGATAAAGGAAAAAAAGCAGACACGGCTGTTATGGGACGAGCTGATGACTATCTGGGGGATGACATTCCTGAACCTGCAAAAGCTGTATGGGAGAAGTTCCTTTCAGCTGACAGCACATGGGGACAGTTTATGTCAGTCGTGCAGGGAGATTATGTCTTTGTAGAAGACGGATTATCGGAACTTGCTTCTGTTATCGGAATAAACAGCGGAAATATTCTTTTTGAATATGAGGATGCACAGGAAGATGAGAAGACAGTTTTTCTTGATTTTAAGAAGGCAAGACCTTCAATAATTATGTCCCAAGACGGCAGAATTGTTGAAAAAGCACCGCAAAAACTCACTCTTAATACTGCGTTTAAACAAATAATCGGAAAGGCTCTTGAACCTTATGGGTTTAAGGTTATCAAAGGTCGTCACCCATATATTGTAAGAGTGATCAACAACGAAATATTGCACATTATAACATTCTGTCCGGCAAACCCTGACTATCCGCTGGATAAGGCATTTGTAATAATGGGCGGTATTGCTACAATATATCGTAAAAAGATTACTCTTGATTTAAGTCCTAAACAAAATAATTTATGGCTTAATTATATATTTAATTTTTACAAGGCACTTATAGCTGAAAGTGACGTTAATGTAATTGGTCAGCTTTATAAATCCTGTTTCTATTCTGATAGACCGGAATCGGTCATATCAGTTTTAAATAATGGTGCTGAAAATTTGATAAAATATGTATTGCCCATAATGGACAATGTTATTGATATTGATTCTTGTCTGGATTATATGCAAAAATTCTTGAAACCATGCAATCCCAAAAAATGTACTAAAATATGCACCTTTTATCCGGATGAAGATGAAGCATTTCTATATTTTCTGTCTGCCAAAGAAAATGAAGAATGCCCCGATTTCCTTGCCAATTTTATGAACGATAATGAATTCCATAGTTGGGTAATGTGCGAAATCGAAAAAAGAAAAAATGAAAATTTAGAGATATTAAAAGCATATGGTATTGAAATAAAGTAGAAAGGAAAGAGTATAGTTATACAATTATGCGACATTATTTTTATAAAAAAACTCTAAAAAACAAATTTCTGAAAAAATTCTTGATTTTCCTTTGAATATGTTGTATAATTATAGAAATATTATTTTTAGGATGATGAAAATGAATAAGATAAACATTGGTTTTATAGGTGCCGGAAATATGGGTGCCGCCATTATGAAAGGCATTGCCGGAAGCTCTGTTGCAGAAAGAGTCCAGCTGTATGCCTATGATCCGGACAAATCAAAAATAGCAGATCTCAGTGCGTATGGAGTTATTGAAGCGGCTGATGAAGCGTCACT
This sequence comes from Ruminococcus sp., assembly GCA_045587105.1. Taxonomy (GTDB): domain Bacteria; phylum Bacillota; class Clostridia; order Oscillospirales; family Ruminococcaceae; genus Ruminococcus. The sequence continues at coordinate 1,944 of JAZNBR010000063.1, read as the reverse complement.
TACAGCAGAATGCAGTTATGTATTTCTTGCGGTAAAGCCTCAGATAATAGAGACAGCTCTTGAAGCGGCTGCTCCTTCGGCGGATAGTGAAAAGGTTTTTGTTTCAATTGCGGCAGGAATTACAGCAGAATTTATAGCTTCAAAAACTATACCTGATGCAAAGGTAATACTTGTTATGCCTAATACACCGCTTCTTCTCGGAGAAGGTGCAACAGCTCTTTCAAGGAATGATCGTGTTACAGATGAGGAATTTGATGTAATTCTCGATATATTCAATATCTGCGGTAAAGCGGCTGTAATTCCTGTTGATAAAATGAAGGAGATAATCGCCATAAACGGCAGCAGTCCGGCATTTATATATCTCTTTGCAAAGGGATTCATAGAGTTTGCAGAAAACTCAGGAATAGGTAAAGAAGCTGCAATGAAGCTTTTTACGCAGTCTCTTATCGGATCTGCTAAAATGATAACAGATTCCGGTTATTCTATCGACGAACTTATAAAGATGGTTTCTTCTCCTGGAGGCACAACGCTTGCAGGTCTTGACAGGCTTTATGAAGGAAAACTGACAGATACCGTAAAAAACGCTTGTGAAAGCTGTACCAGAAGGGCGTACGAGCTTTCAAAATAACAAATTGCGTTATTGAGTCAAGAAAAGTTCTAAATGTACAAGCTTCCGCATAACCTTAATCAGAAAGAGAGGATGATGCGGAATGAAGCAAATCAGCTATATCAACACTCAGAAGAAAAGTCCTTTGATGCCAGTATTGTTTGGTCTTGCCACTGCTGGAATTGCGTTTGGAGCACTTTATCAGACTATGAAAATACCGGAGCCGTCCTTCTGGATTCATCAGTATTTTGCACCTGTTTACAACGGAACGGATCTATTCGGATACATGTGCAGAAGCTTCGGAGCAGCTGCTTTTTTTCTTACAGCAGCTTTTCTGTCTGGTTTTTCTGCTGTCGGACAACCATTCGGCATTCTGATTATGATAAGCCGTGGATTTGGTGTCGGAGCCTCAGCTGCAATGATGTATACACTTCACGGAGGAAAAGCTGTGGCAGGAATGCTGGTCTTTGTTCTTCCAAAGGCGGTGGTATCGTTATTTATCTGTGGACTCGGTATCAGAGAGGTTCTGAGGGCGTCATCTTATACACTGAGTGTATGGCTTCCGGAGGGCTTCAGAGAGTATGGAAAAATAGATATAAGGCTGTATTGCATTAAATTTCTTGTACTTATCATTATTTCATTGATTATATCAGCTGGTGATGCAATGATCAATTTTATGCTTGCCGGCTAAAAAACGGAGGAATGTTTAAATTGGCTTTATTTGATTATGAAAGTGCGGGAGCAGGAATATCAAAAAACGCACCAAGAAAAAAAGGGTTAAGCCTGTTTTTTGATATCTTTTTCAGAAAATTCTGGAAGCTTCTTGAAGTGAATTTACTTTATAGTCTCTTTTTTATACCTTTAATCCTTGCGGTTGCTTCAATCGTATTTCTATCAGAAATAAGTATGGCTTTATCGCTTGTTGCTGCCGGAGTATGCCTGCTGACTTTTATGCTGACAATAGGTCCCGCAACTGCCGGAGTAACAAAAATTATGCGATGTTATCTCATTGAAAAGCATACGTTTATTATCCGTGATTTCTTCAGAGCATTCAGACGCAGTTTCGGAAAAGCAGCAGTAATCGGTTTTCTGGATTGTATAATCGTGTTATCAGTATATGCTTCATTAAGGATTTATCCCCTGATGGCACAGACGTATAACACAAAGCTGTTTTATGTTCCGATGACAATAACTCTCAGTATTGCTATTGTAGTTCTGATGATGAATTTCTTCATATATCTTATGCTTATAGCTACAAATCTTTCATTGAAAAATCTTATAAAGAATTCCTTTGCACTGGCATTCATTTCGATTAAAGGAAATCTTGTAATTATATT
>JAZNBR010000062.1:0-7839 GCA_045587105.1 Ruminococcus sp. | reverse complement strand
TAGCCCGTAGTCTATTGAAACACAGTAAAACCATTTCACATAAGTGATATTTCCGCTTTTGCAATATTGCAATAATAACGGACACCCTATTGAAAAAACGGAGCCGGTCATGCCGGCTCCATTTCTATAGCTTGCTCTCGTATTCTCTAATTCTGCGGTAGAAGGTGTTTGCACGAAGCCCCATGCGTTTTTGAAATTCAACTGCTGTGATAGCTTGAGATTTCCACATATCATACAACTGACCAAACTTCACCCAATCAATAGAGATAGGCTGTCTGCCCTTATATTTTCCTTGTGCCTTGGCTATAGCAATTCCCTCACGCTGTCTTTGTAAGGTTTGCTCACGCTCAAGCTCGGAGAGAGCGGCAAATATTGACAGAACAAACCGCCCTTGCGGAGTATTGGTATCTATATTTTCCTTGCTGCTGACAAGTGTTACTCCTTTGCTTTTAAGTACATCTATTATATTAAGCAAATCTCTTGTTGACCTTCCAAGCCTGCTGATACTTTCAATATATAAGGTATCGCCCTCTCGGACATAATCAAGCATAGCTTTCAGTTCAGGACGATTAGTATTCTTGCCTGACATTTTTTCTGCAAATACACGCTCTACTTGATATTGCTCCATTATCGCTTCTTGACGAGCGGTCTCCTGATGTTCCGTTGAAACACGAATATAGCCAATCTTGCTCATCATAACACCCCACAGCATTCCTCATACACAGCTTCACCGCACATAAACTTGATATCCCGAAGAGCCTCATGGAGCAGGCTATGGTCAGCAAGCATATCCTCAATCTCATCGCAGGTATAGCCGTACTCCAGCAGAAGTTCAACATCCGATGAGTCCACACCATACATACTGCAATATGCGAGCAATATTTCTTCATGTATACTATAATAAGAAGAGTCGTCGTAATCATACCACGCAGCATATTTTGAACGGTAGAGTTTCGGCTCGAACTCAGCACGTGTAATTTCACCGTTCTTGTTGATACACAGAATATCGCCCTCATCAGTCTCAACTCGCTCGTATGCAAACTTATGGAATCCGACCTTTTTCAAGGCGTTCTTCATGATGCTTTCTGTTGAAGCGTAAATGTAGATACCCAAAGCTTCGAAGTGAATCAGACACATGGGATTGCTTCCTTTGACGATAAATAGAGAATTTTCGTCATCGAGTATAGTGAATGTGAAATTTCCCTCAACGGTCTCCGCCATATATTTGAGACTGTCGAAGTCAAGTTTCTGCTGAGATTCGATGAGCTGACAAGCGGCATAGCTGTCAGTCTCAATGTGGGTATCGGGAATAAGCTTGTCCTTTCTCAGTTCCTTATCGTTCCACAAAACACCATTGTGCGCCAGACTCCAGGACGTGCTGCCAGTTTCGCCGTAAAAAGGGTGATTATTGTAATTAAGCTTCTGATTTCCTTGAGTTGTAAGTCGGGTATGTCCCATGACTGCCCTTGTGTCTTCGGGAAAGTTGAATTTCATCTTATGAGCAGGCTTAGGTCTTTTATATATCGCAACTTTTCCGTCTTTTATGTAGCTGATACCGGCAGCGTCCGTGCCACGTTCTTCCGCCGCATTTGCAAGTGCCTGAGTGAGTTTTTTCAGTACGTTATACGGCACAATTTGTTTATAATCGAGCCAACCAAAAAGTGCACACATTCTAATTCTCCTCCTTGTAATTGACGTCTAAAAGTGCCTGATTTCCGTCATTTAATAATTCCATTACGACTTCTCCGATTTTGTCAACAAGAACTGTTGCAGCAATCAGCGTAGCTATTTTGAGCACATCACCGACAGGACTTCCGGTCGGTACAGCCTTGATAAAATCAATTGGTTTCATTTACATTTCCTCCTGTATTTCAATTTCTTCATTTATGTAGAGTTTGCGTTCTTTGAGATACTGAATAAGTTCTATATCTGTAATATTCGCTACAAATTCCGACCATGAAAGCTTCTGTAATCCTTCGTCGCTCATTCCAACAGCAATATCACAAATTGCATTTACGAGTTCCAGTGCAGCGATAAGTGTATTGTATTTCAACGTACCTCTGAACATACGGAACTCAATTGTGCTATAATTGCAAAGATTGACAGCAGTGTATCTCCCATAACTGCCTTTCTTAGCCTTATCCAGTATCTCTCGACCTGTCTTTTCAAAGCCGTAGCGAGCTGCCCAGCGGTTCATGCTGTACTCCGAACGTCGTGAGAATTTCAACATTTCATTCCAGTGGGTTTCGACAAAGTACAGAATACGGCTGATAACCTCATCCTGTTCATCTCTGGAATCACCGAAGCTGTCACGGTTTACATGGATATGAAGTCCACAAGTCGAGGTCTGATGTGAGCGATATCCCAGTGATATAGCCTTTTTCATGATATTTTCCCAGTTCATATTATTCTTGTGATATTCAAGGGACATGGGATGTGAAATTATCTCCATGCCGTCATCAAGAGAACCGTCGCCCTTGATATAGACACGCTCACTGTTGTCGTCTGAATTGGCTATTCTTAGCAGTTCTTCGGCATTATCATCATCTTTGCCGGCACCGTCGATTTCAAGCTCAACACCGAAATATCGTGAACTATCCCCATAGAAAATAGTCTCAGGTTTATAGCTATAATCATGGATATTTCGGCATCTGTCCACTTCATCGTGGTAGCAATCGCTGCAGTAGTCATAGCCGTTGAGATGAAAGCAATCGTCAATGTGAATGATAGCATCGCATGTCTCACATCTGCAATAATTGCTAAAGCATGAGTGGCAAAGATTGATATATTCGTCCCCGTGTGAGTCGCTATTCCAGATAGTAGCACCGCATCGGTCACAAACTACGGTATATCGGGAAATACAGTCTGAGCATACTATCTGTCCGTTAATTGTGCCGTAATCATCATCTGTGATTTCATCTCCACAGTGTGAGCACATTATTTTATTTTCTTCCATTGTAAAACCTCCATAAATAGCGATAGCCAGCCCCGAAGGGCTGGCTAAAATTTAATATTCTTCTGCAAGTAACATCGTGCTGTGGTCGCCGTCATCTATTACGTAGACTTTGGCTGTAATTGGTGCTTCTGAGGGTATGAGGTACTCCATTTTATACTCAGGATTTTCTGATGTGTGGGTGATTCTCTGCATTTCGCCGAAGGGTTCGAGACTGAATACCTGTAAATAGTCCTTTGGCTCAGGCAGATTATCAATGCACTCCCACATAAAGATTTGGAGTTCAAGCGGTATTTCCGCCTGAACTCCTTGTGTTAAGTATCGGCTGTTGTTGAACATCTCGGGCTTCTCCTTTCTGTATTTTATAGCGACTATGAAGTGTGTTTTCATATGCTCACTTTAATAATATACATTTGGAAAAGCGAAAAAATCGGGAATGTAAATATATATTGTTATTTTGAAGGAACGTTATGGGGGATATTCTTGTCGCCCATTTCGGGCGGCATTATATATGAAAAAACTCCTGTGTCGTTCAGTAAATGAACAGATACAGGAGAGATTTATTATATTATAATTGATAGATTATTAAAACGGAGGCTTGTTTTATATATATGTAGCTGTATTCAGTCTGTGAAAAACTTGTGGATGTATACTCCGTTTATAAGCTTTCATATTCTTTTATAGACAATTAACATTTGTTAGATATTTTGTAAAAATCTGTACTGTAATATAATTCCGTAATACGTTTGCTCTATACATATTTCCTGTAATTTATATTAAAACCAATATTCAGGAAATATGGTGAGTGAATACGGAATAATATTTATTACAGGAGTGATTATTATGAATAATCAGAAAGACAAGAAAGTTCCATTACCGCTTAAAGTTCATGAATCAGTATTCGATGAGGTTGATCAGACAGCTAAGGAAAAGGGCATTCCACGTTCAGATGAAGCAGAATACAGACTTAAGCATTATGCTACTCCTCTTACGCCGCAGCTTATGGTTGAGCTTCAGAATGATGCCAACAAGAAGTATGAAGAACTCAAACCAGATCAGCCCGAAGAAGCTATCAAATTACAGAAGGAGGTCATGAAGTTATGGAAACGCTTAAAGTGATTCTACATACCAACGGAGACGATAAGTGTTTACAGAATGTCGTGAATTATCCCATGGGGAAAGATCAGGTTCTGAAGGAAGGATTCGGAATTGATATCAACAATTCAAAAAACGCAGCTTTTCAGTTCAAGGCTGTAGCGAAGTTCCACAATAATCAGGATAAAACACCTGTATTTCACTACATGACATCCTTTACGAATGAAACCGCTCCAACACCTGAAAAGGCAATGGAACTTGGAAAAGAAATATTCAAGCCGATAACTGATACTCATCTTTCGGTAATAGGAACGCATTTCAAGGAACGTGATGAGTGCTCATATCATGATCATATCGTTGTAAGTCCGACTAATTTTTATGACGGTTCAATTTTGTACGGTGATAATGCGACTAACTTCGCTATGGCTCAGCGTATGGCTGATATTACAGGAAAACCGACAAAACTTATTGTCAGAAAAGAAAATCAAAAAGAGTGGGAGTGTTCAAGAATTTTTGTTCCTCATGATGATGAAGATTAGTTTTACAAAAGATTATAAAAATAGCTTCTCCACGATAGGAGAAGCTATAATCATATTTTCGGAAACCGTAATCCCTTTTTTATTCAAAGACACCCAACATCCTCTCAAGCACATTTCATTTTTATTTGTAAGAGCTACATAGCGTATGAAGTCAGGACGTTCCTCGGATTTCCGTTCAACATCAGCGCCTGACATAAGCATACCAATGCGCCTGCTATCTCCCTTTTGAGAGAGACAGTTCCGGATAGCGGTATTAAGGCATTTTAATTCAGTTTCTTTCTTTTTATCCTGATTATTCATAGAATTAACCTTATGACTCGATAAACACTCTTACAAGACCTTGATGCTTCTCCTCAAGGTCTTTCTTTATACCAGCAGGATTTTTTAGTTTTCTATCAGGATCATACACAAAGCAGTATATCTTATCACAGTCTGGATGGTTTTGATACTTTTCTATATCGATAATCAGTTCTTCACCAACTGTTTTATCGGTCATAGACTCTCTGGTTTTCTTCACTTCTATAATGGTATTTATTTCAGGAATAAGGAAGTCTGTCCTGACAGCACCGCCTGCATATGACGGAGTCCATTCCTCAGGACGCACATCATCAAAATACAGTTTCAGTAGAGCATGAAGAAGATCCTGTACATCATATTCATCTTTGATTTCTATAGTATTACGTTTAGAATGTCTTCTTGTCAGCTGAACAGCAACTTCCCTAAAACGTGTAAAGATACGCTCAAGTTCTTTTTCAGAATCAAATATTTCATCAGTATCTACGCTCTCTTCAGATAATTCAGAAAGATAGTTCTGAAAAATACCTTTTGAAATTATTAGGTCTTGCTTACATTTTTCTATATTTCTATAATCAGGAATTTGGATTGGTGCTATGACTTGGAATCTCATTTTATTAAATTCTTGGAGTTCGAGGCTTTCAGAACCATATTTATTACCAAGAAAACGTTTTGTTTTTCCTTGCCATATTTTGAATTCAGGTGTGCTGAATTTAACATTATGGCTTATAAGCACATCAATTTCATCGATTATTTGTTTGAGCTTTTCAACATCGGTCATAATATTCTCCTTATATTATTTATTATCTATCTCCCCCAACACCCTTTCCAGCACATCAGCAATGCGTTTCTGCTCGGCGAGGGGCGGCATAAGTACTGGGAAATTTTTGAGTTTTTCTGCGTTTATATTGGATTGACCTATTGAATCACTACGAACTGATTCGCAGTACTTCCAATAATATTGCGATTGCATAACAAAGTTAAGATAATCGCTATCAATTAACGGAGTAATTCTTACTAAATAACCTGCATAAATAGCTGGCATTTCAGCTTTATAGATTGCAGTCTTGCCAACAATTTCAAGACTATTGGTTCGATTAAATAATAAATCATTATATTCAAGCTGATATCGTTCAATTTCTTCATCATCAGATGTGTATACTAATTTATCATATATAATCCTACTATTTTGAAGATTTCCCATTCGGATAACAGGTATTTTGCCTTCGGGAGACGACTTTTTAGATGAGCCATATTGAACATTTATTGATACTTCTCCCAACCTCACCCACATCCAATTCTGTGGAATCTCAAAAGGTATCTCATCGGGGGATATAGGAGGCAGGGGCTTTTCCTTTTTGAGCTTGCCTTCCTTGATAAGCTTTTGTTTCTCCGCCTGTATCTGCTGATAAAGTTCATGGGCAGTACCGTCGCTTTCAAGCTGTTTTGTGAGCTTGCCTTGAATGCCTGCGGTAATGAGTTTGGCTTTGAGTATCTGCGAATCTGCGGAGTATTTCTCCTGTGCCTTGTCAATGGTATCGAGTAAACGGAATATCTCCTCAACTCGCTCAACTATACGCTTTTGCTCGGCGAGGGGTGGGAGGGGGATAATAGAGTTCTTTAATATGGCTTGTGTAACTTGATTGATTTGTTTTGAATCATCACTTGAAAAATATCGTCGAAATGATTTTGTATTAAAGAAAAGATGAACATAGGCATAGTATTCAGTCCTGAAAATCGCCATAAAAGCGCCAAAAGCGACCTTACCAGATTCATCGTTATATATTGCATTTTTTCCAACTAATGCTTTACTACCATTTCTTGCACAAATAACAATATCGTTTTTATTTACATATTGATTTTCTTTTATGCTGCAATTTACTTTGACAATATCGGAATAATCCATTTTTCCATTAACAATATTGCTTGACCTAATAACAATAGTTCCATTATTATCTACATCTGAAGGGTGATAAGTTAAACCAATATTTGTCGTTCCGATATTAGATAATTTAACCCATTTCCAATTATTAGGAACTTCGTAAGGAATATCTTCTTCAAATGATGTATCGTTTATGTTAAATAGGACTTCCGCTGTGCCGTCGCTCGGAAGCTGCTCTGTCAGCTTGCCCTGTATTGCAAGGTCAAGGATTCGGCTTTTCAGTGCTTTTGTATCAATCAAGGCTTATCCCTCCAAGTATCTCCCTCAGAGAAGTCAGAGCGTTATTGATAATATTCGCCTGTGCCTGCATATCGCCGATTATCTCGTCAACAGAGCGCTCGTCCTCCTCGGTAAAGTCTATCCACTTGAAGTTCAGGTCCTCACGCTGACTTACTTCCTCAGCCGTGAAACATCTCCATCTGCCGTTAGGGTTGTCCTCGGTACAGGTAGGCTTTCTGTCCTGAATATGACCTGCACAGTAGCACTCCACAAATTCATCAAGATGAGCCCTTGTCATAGGCTTTGTAGCCATAGTGTGCTTGATGTCGGTGCGGTAGTCATACACCCATATATCCTGTGTAGGCTTGCCCTTTTCAAAGAACAGTACGTTTGTCTTAACACCGTTTGCGTAGAATATGCCTGTGGGAAGCCGCAGAATAGTATGCAGATTATAATTCTTCATAAGCTTGTCACGGACTTTCTTTGTAGCGCCTCCGTCCGTGAGAACGCTGTCGGGAAGAACAACGCCCACACGTCCGCCTGTCTTTACAATGGACATGATATGCTGTAAGAAATTAACCTGATTATCGGAAGTTTCTATAAATCCACGACCGTCAAAGTCAATACCTACGCTGCCCTGTGGTCTTGTACCAAAAGGCGGATTATATATTATCTGGATTAGGAGCATTATCTATAAAGAATTATTTCTATAATCGCATCAGGCATTATATCATGAATTCCTTTTACTGTCAAGGCTGAAATGCACGCTGATGCGACCTTGACAGTAAAAGCAATTC
>JAZNBR010000061.1:0-12958 GCA_045587105.1 Ruminococcus sp. | reverse complement strand
AAAGGTGCCGGTACTTAAAGGAAAAGGAAACTGTTCTCAGTTTCCTTTTTTCACATATCTTTGGACCATTAGCTCAGTTGGTCAGAGCTCCCGGCTCATAACCGGTCGGTCCGGGGTTCGAGTCCCTGATGGTCCACCATGCAAATATTACACGCAAAAAGTCGTCCCTGAATATGAGGACGACTTTTGTTTAATAATCTCCAATTTTTCCAATGAACAGATTGGTGATAAAATAATTATGAATTTATGGGAGGTACGATATGAAAAAAGCCTTGCCTGTTAAAAATATTCTTCCTGCTGCATTGATTATAATATTCTCGCTTATTTCGGCGTATTCTTTGATCTTTCAGGGCGACGATTTTATATGGTATTTCGTTAATGATATCGACGAAATGTCTGGTTATCGTGTCCCAAACGGAAGATATTTTACTAATTTTTTAACATATATTATGGTGGAATTTCCGCTGATGAAATATCTCATTTATTGCGGAGCTTTGTCTGCACTGATAATTTTAATTTCTCATTTAGTTGACTATGAAAAAAAATCCGCAGTTTTGAAATATGGATTGACCTTTACCATGTTTATTTTGCTTCCGACTGCAATATATTCAAACACAATAACATGGATTTCAGGTTTTACTAATTATGTTATATCAATTTTGATAACACTTATATATTTTTTTTTCTGCTTTAAAATCATATTCGATAAAATGTATACACCGTCTAAAATCTGGATTATATTATCATCACTACTCGGTTTTGCCGGAGCATTATGTGTCGAAAATATCAGTATATATAACATATTATTCGGAATTTTTTCAATTATCCTTATTTTCAGACTAAGAAAAAAATTTTTTGCTTCAAATATTTTATTTCTGCTTACATCAATAATCGGATTTATTGTAATGATGTCAGCTGACGCTTACGGTGAAGTTTTTGACAACAATCAGATTGATTCTCTTGGAATCAGAAAAGTCGAAGTTTCTTTCAGCGATGTTTTTATGCAGATATATCAATCAGTCGGACCATTTTTTGCGAGGGACTTTTTTGTAATACATATTCTTGTTGCTTTTTGCTTTGTGCTTCTTTATTATAAAGCTGATAGAAGCGGCTGGGACGCTTCAAAGAGCCGTTACGCTAAAATATGTATAAATATTATTGTTCTCTATGCAGCTTACTCTGTCTGGGTAAATTGCTTCGAAGATTTTGTACAGTTTGATTTCGGCATGAAAATGAGAGCCTTAGAAACTGCATTTGTTTTTATTTATCTCATATCGCTGATATATCTTGCCTTTAATTTACTTGAAAGAAGTAAATTCCTGCGATTTACGATATATCTTGTAAGTTCGGTAGTTGTTGTAGCACCGTTTGCGATGGTTAATCCTGTTTCGCCGAGATGTTTTTTAGCCGATGCTGTTTTCTGGATTCTTTTGACAGGTGAGTTGTTTTTTGCGTGCTATGAAAAATTCACTTTTTTCAGAAGTAACGAGCTTAAGAATTCAATTTCTATTGTTGCAGTATTGTCAGGAATATTAATGAGTAATATGAATATTTCAAATAAAATCTGGAATGACATCCGTTTTGATTACATAAAGGAACAGATGAATGACAATAAAAAAATGATCGAAATAATTGAATTACCTTATAGTGATTTAGCTCAGGATGATCTGGGAAGTGAGCAGTTGTTTACTTGTTATATTTTAGATGATATAAGTTATACAGATTTACTATTTAAGTTTTATGATATAGATATTAACAAGGATTCCTTTAAACATATGTATATCAGTCCACTTGACTATAATACAAGTATGTCATGAATTCTGCTGATGTTATAGAGAATATGAAATCGCCGTAATTGAAATAATTACGGCTTTTTTATATTATTTTCACACACGATATTTGTCTTAAATCAACAAAATAAATCACATATTATTGACAGCTCTGTTTTATAATGCTATAATTATATTGGAATATTATAATTCTTTGGTACTTTGAATTTATCTTGTTAATACAGAGGTGTATTTTTATGAAAAAATATTATAGAAATCGCTTTATATCAGCACTGATAGCCGCTTCAATGTTTGCTTCAGCAATTCCGACGGCTACCGTGACAGCCGCCAACGTTCAGGAAACACCCGGAATTCAGCTCCAGACGATTCTTGTTGACAACGATGGCAACAACTGGACGACGCTCAGCTGGGGCGGAGAAAATATGATTCCCAATACAAACTGGACTACCCTTGATATCCGTGATTATTACGAAAACGGTACTGTAAATTTTGAGGTAAAAAATAATGGTTCCGGTAATGTTAAATTCAAAATAGGGCTTGGCTCGTACGGTCACGGTGAGGACGTCCGTATCTATTGGACTGATATCGCAAAATACTCGGATATCAGTGCAGATTCAAGCTGGAAATCATATTCCCTTCCCATCAGGGAGCTTGTGGATGCTTTTCCGGATTCCGGCTTCAGTCTTGCTGATCTGCGAGTAGTATATGTCGGCGGCGTTCCAAGCGGAACTACGCTTTCTTTCCAGAACGTCACGATAACCTCTCCCGATGATGAGCATCAGTTCCCCATTATCAAGGTGGATCAGGTAGGATATCCGACAATGGGGAAAAAGTCTGCACGCATAAGCTATTTTGAGAAATTCGGTTCTCTGACCGGCAAGACCTTCGAGGTTGTCGATTCAAAGACTGATAAGGTTGTATATTCCGGAAAAATCCCTGAGGGAAGCATTGAGGAAAATTTTTCAGGCGAAATGGTACATATTATCAGCTTTGATGACCTGACAACTGCCGGAACATATTATATCCGGATTCCGGACGCAGGACTTGACAGCTCTGCACGCTCTCCCCGTGATATCAGCGAGAAGCTTGACCTTGATCTGATAAAATCCGTTTCGTTTGAAATCAGCGACAATGTTTACGATGACCTTCTCAGCGAGCTGACCAAGTATTATTACTATCAGCGTCAGGGAATTGAGATTGAGGAGGAGTATGCCGGAGTTTTCGCCAGAGAAAATCTTCATCCTGATGATATTACTGTTAAACGCTGGTCTGACAGGGATAATCCCGACGCAGAAACCTTCGATGTTTCCGGCGGCTGGTACGATGCAGGCGATTACGGAAAATATACATCTCCCGGAGCAAATTCAATCAACGATCTGCTGCTGGCTTACGAGCTTTATCCCGATATTTTTGCAGATCTTGAAATGAATATTCCGGAAACTGATTCTGATAATCCGCTTTATGTTGATGCTCCCGGAATTCTTTCCGAGATAAAATATGAGCTTGATATGCTCCTTAAGCTGGAGCATAGAAGCAAGGACGGTTCATTCTATACAGCGGCAAACTACGATACAAAAACAGAAATAATCTATATTGAAGATACGCTCTATAAGACATCAGACCATAACTCGGACAGCTCTCAGACAGACCTGAGATGTCATCTTGCAACTGCCGATATGGCAGGAGTGCTTGCTCACGCATACATGGTTTACAGGGATGTTCCGGCGTATAAAGATTACGCACAGCAGTGCCTTGAAACCTCGCTCCGTGCGTGGGACTGGATAAATAATCCTGAAAATAAGCTTAATATGTCGATAGGTGCGGCAAATCGTACATACACCTTCAAGGAAGCTGATTTTGAACGCAGCAGATTTCAGGCGGCAGGTACGCTTTACAGGGCAGTGAAGCTTGCGGGCGGCGATACCTCGGAGTACGAGGATTATCTGCTTGCAAACTGTCAGAAGGAAAGTATTAATAATTGCTTCACCTCATCATCTATAAGTTACAGTCATAGCTCAAGATCGTTCCTTGGATTCTTCCATTATCTCTATAATAATGATGATGCAGATTCTGCGATAAAGGAAGTCTTTGCGAAGTACACGGAATGGCGTACAAAATTCCTGAAAAACAACAACTGGGGACTCATAATTCCCACATGGGGCTTCTGGTGGGGTTCCAATAAGTATGTCGCACAGACTGCAATGACGCTTACTCTTGGTGATCTTGCCGCATACGGAGAGGTGAAGGACGAAAGCCGTGAGGTTATCGAAAGACATTTCCATTATCTGCTCGGAGTGAATCCTCTTTCGTTCAGCTATGTATCAGGCTTCGGCGAGAACAGCGTGGAGAATATATACAGTGCGATCTACACCAAGGACGCACGTCTTGAACCTTATCAGAGTCCTGCCGGATACTTCACTGAGGGTGCAAACAACCATAATAATCCTCATCTTTCAAAGTTTGTCGGAAAGTGCTATACCGACAGCACAGGCGAATATACGACAAACGAAAACACTATTTACGGCAATGCGGCAATGATATTCCTCACATCCGCGATGATGTCTCAGAATAAGCCGGAGAGTATCAGAGGAGACGTCAATGCAGACGGAAGCTTTAATATTGCCGATCTGGTAATGCTCCAGAAATGGATTCTCGGTTCAGGTGAGATAATCAACTGGCAGGCGGGAGATCTTCTGGAGGATAACGTGCTTGATGCGTTTGATGTCTGCGTTATGAGGAAAGAGATTATACCTTAAAACAGGAGAATACAATGAAAAAACAATTTTTCAGAAGATGTACGGCAGTAATGTGTTCGGCGGTTCTGCTTACGGGAACTGCCGGATATATGCCTGTTTACGCTGAATCAGAAAATCTTGTCACAAATTCAACCTTCGACAGCAATACAAAGGGCTGGCTGCTGTGGCATAGTTACAGCGATTATTCTGCCCTTGACAGCAGACTTTATCTGCGTAATCCCGACGGACAGACCGAGAAGATTACCGGTGATTTTATTCATGCTATGAACGGAAGCTTTGGTAATTCGCCCGATCAGATAACCTTCATGGCGATAGACAGCAAGGCTGACGAGTGGGATATCTATATCGTTGAAAATGGAAAAATCGTGAATCTCACTCAGAACAGCGGATATCGCAACGAGGATCCGAAGTGGTCTCCGGACGGAAAGAGCATTATATTCAAGCGTGGCAGATGGGATCACAGCGTAAATGATTTCGTTTATAATCTTGCATTGCTTGACGTGGAAACAAGGGAGATCACCATGCTGACGGACGATCTCACAGAGGAAGCAATGCCGTGCTTCTCAGCAGACGGCAAGACGATATACTATGCCGGCTATAAGGACGGTATCGGCTCCATATACGCTATGAATACGGAAACAGGCAAAACTACGGAAATTTACAGCGAAAGCGGAATTACCGCTTATTATCCCATTGTGAACGGCGATAATCTCTATTTTACGAAATGGTACAGTAAGGATAATCACTGCGACCAGCTCATGGTCTGGGACGGAAAAATGATACAGAGCCTTCCGTTTAATTCGGATAAATACGACTGCTCGGATATCTGCCCCATAGACGGCGACAGAATGATTTTCAGCAGTACGATGAACGGCGGTTATGATCTCTACTGCTATAACGGCACTGATATCACTGCAATTGCAGAGCTTAATACTGATAAAAACGAGCTTGGTGCAGATTTCTATTCGTATGACGAGTATATCAGAAACAACAGCGTCAGGGGAGATGTGAACGCAGACGAAAACTTTAATATTGCCGATATCGTAATGCTTCAGAAATGGGTCCTCGGAGCAGGAGATATCATAAACTGGAGGGCAGGCGATCTGCTGGGCGACAGCGTTCTTGATGCGTTTGATCTCTGCATTATGAGGAGAGAATTATTACTGTGATAACAGAAGCGAGGGAATTATTTGGATTATACAATCAGCATAACGAACAAATGCAATCTGCGGTGCAGCTATTGCTATGAAAGGCATATGAATACTGAGTACGGGCATATCAGTGACGATACAATGGTGAAAATTGCGGATTTTATAAATCGTCAGGGAAATGCAGGAACTATATATCTTTTCGGCGGTGAGCCGCTTCTCTACAAGGAAACAGTGAAATTCTACTGTGAAAAACTTAAAGCCAGAGAATTTGTTATCACTACAAACGGAACGCTTCTTGACGAGGATTTTATAAAATGGTGCATAGACAGAAGGGTTATCATAAATATGTCCCACGACGGCAGGGAGTGTACTGAGCGTGGTGTTGATACGGCTGTTCTGGACGGTAATCTGAAATTGCTCCTGAAATATCAGCCCGAAACGCTTGTGCAGCTCGTCTATACGGAGGAAACACTTCCGAAGCTGTACGATAATATAATGTATCTGAAAAATCTTGGCGTAAAAAAGGTTTCTGCGGCAATGGATTCATTTCTTAACCCTGATAATCCCGACAGCTTTGGTGATATCTTAAGGGAGCAATGGAGAAAAATCGCTGAAATACCGGATTTATTCGTATACGAGCTTGCACTAAAAAAGAAAAGCATAAAGGAAAAAAAGCCAAGTACCTGCGAAATCTGCAAAAAGAAAATCTTTATAAACTGGGACGGAAAATTCTATCCGTGTATTCAGTTCCAGAACAATCCTGAATATCACTGCGGTGATATTTCGGTCGGGATTGAAGCGGAAAAGGCAAGAAGAGAGCATCCCGATTACTCAATGGTTTCTGAGAGATGCGGCGGCTGTGAAATAGCGGAATACTGCCGTAATTCATGTGCGTGCAGGAAAATGGCGACAACTGGTACCGTAAGGGATATTTCAGAAGCAGCCTGCATGGAAGAGCAGGTACATATACTTACTGCACTTGAAATGATATCAAAGGAAAAAGGAGGAAATTTAAAATGAGAAAGTTTACAAGAGAAATATCGGCACTGATAGCGACAATTTCTGTCGGAACTGCTGCTGTTGCTGTTTCTTCAGCTTCGGAGGAAATTGAACGTTCTGCCGGCGGAGCTGCTGCACCTATTGAAACAACAGTGGATGATATTCCGCTTGGTGGTGTTACAGTACCTCCTGACACAACTACAACAGGCAAAACACTGATTATGGGAGGACTTATGCCTCCTGACAATACAGAGTCTACTACGGAAGAAATTCCCACGCTTGCAGGTGTTGATATGCCTGTTGAGCCTACAACAGAGGAAATTCCACCGCTTGCGGGAGAACCGCTGCCGCCTGATGAATATATCGAGCCGACGACAATGGAGCTTCCGCCCACTGCCGGAGTTCCCATGCCACCGGATGACTACATCGAGCCGACAACAACTGAAATACCTACACTTGCAGGTATTGATATGCCTACTCAGCCGACAACAGAGGAAATCCCACCGCTTTCGGGAGATGTTATGCCTTCTGACGGAGATATAAATGCTGATGGTGAAGTAAGCGTATCTGATGCGGTTTCTTTGCAGAAATGGCTTCTTGGGGATAGTGAACAGTTAATGCTTAACTGGAAGGCAGCTGATTTATGCGAGGATGATCAGATTGATGCGTTTGATCTCTGTGTTCTGAAAAAGCTTATTACAGATGAAGGAAAGCAGAAATAAACTTACCAAGACGTTCAGACAAAAGCATTCGCAGAGGGGGAAAGAAGAATGCCGCTTCAGATAGTAAGGGCAGATATAACAACAATGGATGTTGACGCTGTCGTAAACACAACAAACAGTGAAATGACAGGTTACAGCGGGGTTGATCTTGCTGTTCACAGGGCAGCCGGTCCGGCTCTTGAAAAAGAATGCAGAAGGCTTGTTCCGCTTGAAACAGGAAAGGCAAAGATAACAAAGGGACATAAGCTCAAAGCAAAATACATAATACATACATCAGGTCCTGTGTGGAGGGGAGGAAATTCCGGCGAAGAAGAACTCCTCAGAGAATGCTACATGGAATCGCTCCGTCTTGCAGTTAAGCACAGGTGCCGTTCATTGGCGTTTCCGCTGATATCGTCGGGAACATACGGATTTCCCAAGGATATGGTACTGAAATTCGCTGTGCAGGTGATAAGAGAATTCCTGCTTGAACACGAACTTATGGTATATCTCTGTGTGTTCGACAGGACATCATATCAGTTCAGCAGAACGCTGTTCTCAGAATTAAGCAGCTTTTTATACAGCGATAAGGAATCGGATTTCTTTGATGAAGTCTTTGTCGGATGTCCTAATGCGGCTCCGGATACAGTAAGATTATCTGCTTCAAGGAAGTCTGAGAAAAGGGCTGAGGATGCTGCCCCGTACATGAGCAGTGCGGATTCCTGCGGAAGTGCTGCGGGTGTAAGCCTGCATGAATACATGAAATCCCTTGATAAGCCTTTTGCAGTCAGATTGTTTGATCTTATCGACAGTCGGGGCATGACTGATGTTGAATGCTACAAAAAAGCCAACGTCGATAAAAAGACCTTCTCCAAGATAAAGTGTCATCCTGAGAAATACAGACCATCCAAGCAGACGGCGGTTGCCTTTGCAATAGCTCTCAGGCTTAATCTTGACGAAACACAGGAGCTTCTGGCGTCTGCGGGACTTACTCTTTCACGAAGCTTTGTATTCGACAAGATAATCCGGTATTTTATTCAGAAGGGGATATACGATATCTACGAAATCAATGAAGCGTTGTTTGAATTCGATCAGGTGCTTCTCGGCTGCTGAAAAAGTCTCCCGACAAGCGACCATTTCCATAAAAAAACAGTGTATAATGTGGTTGTAAGGTTGAGAAAAGCTTACAACCACATTTTTAAATTGCTCCACCAATTAAACTTTGCCGAGTATCTGACAGCAAGGTTTAGTTGGGGGGAGCAATAGAAAGGAAGTTTTATTATGGAGAAAAAGAACAACATTACTGAGCTGGTATTTATACTCGACAGAAGCGGATCAATGGCAGGACTTGAGGCTGATACAATAGGCGGCTTCAATGCAATGATCGAAAAGCAGCGTAAGGAAGCAGGAGAATGCTATGTATCTACTATACTTTTTGATAATGTGAGCGAGGTTCTTCACGACAGAGTAAAGCTGTCTGAGGTGTCTCCGATCACGGATAAGCAGTATACCGTCAGGGGATGTACGGCACTCATTGACGCAATCGGCGGAGCTGTACATCATATCGCAAATATTCACAAATACGCACGCCCTGAGGATGTTCCGGAGCATACGATGTTCGTTATCACAACTGACGGAATGGAAAATGCAAGTCATCTCTTTACTGCCGACAAGGTGAAAAAAATGATTGAGAGACAGAAAAGTAAATACGGCTGGGAATTTCTGTTTATTGGTGCGAATATCGACGCTGTTGAAACTGCCGCCGTTTACGGAATAGGCAGTGATCGTGCAGTGAATTATCACGCGGATAGTCAGGGAACTGCTGTTCTGTATGAAACGGTTGCGGATGCCGTCAGCTGTGTGCGAAGCTGTGCACCGCTTGCTGGTGGATGGTCTGAGAAAATCGACAAGGACTATAAAAAAAGAGGCGGAATAATCAGACGTAAACGCTGAGATAATGCTGCATAAATTTCTGGTGATGGCTTTGTGCATTTTGTGCAGACTTTGTCTCAGAAGTCATCTAAGCAGAAGAATTTACTGCCGGAGAGGAGCTTCCTTTCCGGCAGAGCTTTCAGGTACGGGAATGAATTATAAAGTTAAATGATAAATTTAAATTTCAGGTATTGACAAAATACTTCATCTGTGATATAATTAATACCGTTGAAGTAATAATGTAGGGGTATAGCTCAGTTGGTAGAGCAGTGGTCTCCAAAACCACGTGCCGAGGGTTCAAGTCCTTCTGCCCCTGCCAGATACAAAAAGCCTGTATTAAGCGGAAAACGCCGAAATACAGGCTTTTTTCTTGCCTATCAAAAATAGTTTTAACTGCATATTTGCAGTTGCGTGTGAAGAAAAAACAGTTGTTTTTCACACGTTTTCACACGAAATTCACACGAAGAAAAGGTGGTATAACGTTACAACAAGCCAGCTCCCTTACGTGAGTTGGTTTTCTATATGCTATAATTTGAATTCTATTTCCCAAAAATCAGAAATATCTTGATTTGGGGAAATAGAAATAATATAATAAATGTAACACAAAGCATTTTAAGATGACTTTGAATAAATGAAAACGAGGAAGAAAAAATGAATATTGATAACACACTTTACAGCGGACGCCCAACTGACAATCGCTCCGAAGTTGAAATGGCTATATACGACAGACTCGACGCTCTTGGCATAGATTACAAACGTGCCGACCACGACCATGCTGACACCATGGAAGACTGTCTCGCTATCGAGAAAGTTCTCGGAGCAAAAATCTGCAAAAACCTGTTCCTTTGCAACAGACAGAAAACAAGCTTTTATATGCTGCTTATGCCCGGAGATAAGCCATTCAAGACAAAGTTTCTGACTTCGCAGCTTGGCTGTGCAAGACTTTCTTTTGCAGAAGCTGATAAAATGCAGGAGTATCTTCACACTATCCCAGGCTCTGTATCAGCTCTGGAATTGATATTCGATACAGATAATAATATACAGCTTGTTATTGACAACGACCTTATGAAAGATGAATACATCTGCGGTCATCCGGGTATCAACACATCTACTGTACGTCTGCTCCGTGACGATATGTTGAGATATGTTCGTGAAGCAAAACACGAGCCTACATTTATAGATTTACCAACAGAATGATACCTGAAGCCTCCGTTGGAGGCTTCTGCATTCTCTTTTATTCGATAGAATTCTATAATTATGAAAATCGCAGGACTTAATTCGACAAGTTTTTGAAATTATAAGAATTTTATTAGAATTTCTCTTGACTTTTTCTTATAAATTTCTCATAATTTGAATAAGGAGGCGAATGATACTTGAAGCCGCCATTGGAGGCTTCAATCATTTATAATACAAGAGCTGAATTATTCGTATCTCCTAGCACATAATAATATTTAAGAGAATTTACGCCTAACCACTTGACTTTTCTCCTAAAACAGATTATAATTAGGAGAAAGGAGCGTGAAAATATGAGAAACTTCGATTATAGTGAACTTGCAAAAAGTTTATGGGACAGCGAAATCATAGGTCTGGTAGCCCAGATTCACGAATATAAAGGCAGACAGGAGCTTTATCTGAAACAGAAGCCTGCTGAGCTTGACCGCCTTATTGAGATTGCAAAGGTACAGAGTACAGAAGCTTCAAATGAGATTGAAGGCATACGAACTACAAACACCCGTCTGTTGCAACTTGTAAAAGATAAGACCACTCCTCGTAACCGTGATGAAGAAGAGATTATGGGATACCGTGATGTGCTGAATGCTATTCACGAGAACTTTGAGTATATACCAATAACATCGAATTATATTCTCCAGCTCCACCGTGATCTGTATAAGTATTCTCATAAAAGCATCGGCGGTACATTCAAGAATTCTCAGAATTATATAAGTGCGACAGATGCGAATGGACGTGAATTCGTATTGTTCACGCCGCTTCCGCCCTATGAAACTCCTGCTGCTATCGAATCGATATGTGACAGCTATAATCGTATAATATCAACGCAGGATATCGACGCCCTGCTTCTGATACCTGTATTCATCCACGATTTCCTTTGCATTCACCCTTTCAACGATGGTAATGGTAGAATGAGTCGCTTGCTCACAACTCTATTGCTATACCGTTCAGGCTATGTAATCGGCAGATATAGCTCCCTTGAAAGCAAGATAGCCAAGAACAAGAACCTGTACTATGACGCCTTAGAACAGTGTCAGAAAGGCTGGCACGAAAACGAAGAAGATCCTGCTCCGTTCATAAAGTACTTACTACAGACTATTCTTGCTGCATACCGTGATTTTGAGGAGCGTGTGGCATTAGTCGCTGAAAAGCTGCCTGCAATTGAAATGGTACGGCGTGCTGTTTATAATAAGATTGGTAAGTTCACCAAGAGCGAGGTCATGGAGCTTTGCCCTACACTCAGCAAAGCCTCGGTAGAAAACTCTATCAAGCAGCTTGTTGAACAGGGACTTCTACTAAAGCACGGCAGCGGCAGAAGCACTTTTTATACCAGGAGCGATATATAGGCTATAGTGGAATGAGATGAATTGGAATTTTTGAAGAACAATATTAAAAAAAGAATATGAAAGGAATTGGGTTGAATTGATAACGAAACATGAAATATTTACCTTCCTGGAAGACGCAGGAATAAAACCTGATGACATAGTGACAATTCACTGCTCTTTACGTGCCATCGGCAAAATTGAGAACGGTGCAGACGGCTTGATCGATGCATTCTGCGAGTACCTGCATGACGGACTATTTATTGTACCGACGCATACATGGGATAAGGTTTGGAAGGAGTCACCGTATTACGATGTCAGATCGACTGTTCCTGACATTGGAACGCTTGCTGAGGTTGCGGCTTTTCGTAAAGACGGGGTACGTTCCCTGCACCCGACTCATTCTGTTGCAGTGTTTGGCAAAGGTGCGGCTGATTTTGTCAGGGGAGAAGAAAAATGTGCATCTCCTGCGCCTATGAGCAGTTGCATCAGCAGACTTTACGAAGCAAACGGAAAAGTCCTCCTCGTTGGTGTCGGACATGAACGTAATACATATCTCCATTCAGTGGATGAGCGACTCAGGATTCCGGATAGACTAAATCCAACCCCTTTTGAGATCACAATCGTGGACTATGATGGAAAGATTCTGAAATCTCCTCCGTTCCATACGCATTTCACAGCCGCATCAGATACATGCGTTTCAGAATACTATCCCAATTACAAAGAAGCGTTCGAATATACAGGTGCTGTGACATATTCCAAGCTTGGAAACGCATTAGTGTATGTCTGTGATTGCAGAAAAATGACGGATACTTGCAGAAGAATTTGGGAGAAAGCAGACCGCGACCTTTGTATCTCGTCGGAGCCGATTCCTGGAGAATTGTATGAAGAAAGTAGCAAAGCAGCTGATATATAACAAATCCTGATGTATTTCAATAGCCCGTAGTCTATTGAAACACAGTAAAACCATTTCACATAAGTGATATTTCCGCTTTTGCAATATTGCAATAATAACGGACACCCTATTGAAAAAACGGAGCCGGTCATGCCGGCTCCATTTCTATAGCTTGCTCTCGT
>JAZNBR010000060.1:0-9644 GCA_045587105.1 Ruminococcus sp. | reverse complement strand
TATCGCCTGCGCTGGGAACCTCTGCAAGACCTGTGATCTCTACAGGAACTGAAGGACCGGCTGTCTTAACAGTTCTGCCCTTGTCGTTTGTCATTACACGTACTCTTCCCACAGCTGTACCGGCAATGATCACATCGCCCTGGTGGAGTGTACCGTTCTGTACGAGAAGTGTTGCGATAGGACCTCTGCCCTTGTCAAGACGTGCTTCGATAACTGTTCCCTTTGCAAGACGGTCAGGATTAGCCTTAAGCTCCTTGACCTCGGCAACGAGAAGAACATTTTCAAGAAGATCATCAAAGCCCATGCCTGTCTTGGCTGATACGGGTACGCAGATAACATCGCCGCCCCATTCCTCGCATACGATATCGTACTTTGTAAGCTCTTCCTTGATTCTGTCGGGATTTGCTCCCTCTTTATCCATCTTGTTGATAGCAACGATAATGGAAATTCCTGCCGCCTTAGCATGATTGATGGATTCAACAGTCTGCGGCATGATACCGTCATCTGCGGCTACTACGAGGATAGCGATATCAGTTGTATTCGCACCTCTTGCACGCATTGAAGTAAACGCTTCATGTCCGGGAGTATCAAGGAATGTGATATCCTGTCCGTTTACATTCACCTGATAAGCACCGATGTGCTGTGTAATTCCGCCGGCTTCTCCAGCGGCAACGTGAGCACCTCTGATACGGTCGAGAATAGAAGTCTTACCGTGGTCAACGTGTCCCATAACGCATACAACGGGACATCTTGGCTCGAGGTTTGTATCGTCATCGTCGCTGTCGTCGATAAGACGCTCCTCAATGGTAACGATGATTTCCTTTTCAACCTTTGCACCGAGTTCCTCAGCAACGAGAGAAGCTGTATCGAAGTCGATTTCCTGATTGATTGACGCCATGATTCCGAGTCCCATGAGTTTCTTGATAACGTCGGTTGCTGTAACCTTAAGACGTGTAGCAAGCTCGCCGACTGTAATAGAATCGGGAATCAGAACCTTAAGCTGCTGTTTTCTTGCACGCTCCAGCTCCAGTCTCTTGAGCTTTTCTGCCTCAGTTTCCTTTCTGGAGAACTGCTGGCGGTTTCTCTGGCTTGACTTCTGGTTGATCTTCTGCTTCTTGGAAGAATAATTCTCTCCGCCGTGCTTTTTATTGTTACCGGAAGCCATCTGGTCATAGCGCTCGTTGTACTTGTCAAGATCAATGTAGCTTCCTCTTGTATCAACAGTTCTTCTCTGAGTAGATGTCTGAGCTGTCTCTGAGCTGAAGGATACGTTAAGCTTTGTTCTTTCGCCTCTGTCCTGAGCCTTAGCCTGAGGCTTATCCTTCTTGTCGTTCTTCTTTTTGGAATTCTGCTTTGCTTCGGGCTTCTTTTCTTCTGTCTTTGCAGGAGCTGCCTTTGCCTCCGGCTTCTTTTCCTCAGTTTTAGCAGGAGCCGCCTTTGCCTCCGGCTTCTTTTCTTCTGTCTTTGCCGGAGCTGCCTTTGCTTCCGGCTTCTTTTCCTCAGTTTTAGCAGGAGCCGCCTTTGCTTCCGGCTTCTTTTCCTCAGTTTTAGCAGGAGCCGCCTTTGCCTCCGGCTTCTTTTCCTCAGTTTTAGCAGGAGCTGCCTTTGCTTCGGATTTATTTTCCTCTGCCTTTTTCTTAATCTTCTTTGCAGGCTTCTTTTCTGCTGCTTCCGGATCTGCATTCTTTGCTGGCTTCGGCTTATCCTTTGAAGCAAAATATCCGTCAAAGGAGCTTACCTCGTTAGCCTTTGTATAATGCTCCAGAAGGAGATTCATCTCGTCCTCTGTGAGAGATGATCCCGACTTCTTCTTATTGTCTCCCTTTTCTGAAAAATAGCTGATAATCTCCTGTGAAGAAACATTGAGATCCTTTGCAGCGTCGTTTAACTTTATCTTTTTTGCCATAGGCTATACTACCTCCATTAGTCTCTCCGCATTGTCTGCGGAATTAAGGTTATTCAATTGTATATGTCAATGCAGAAGGAATACTCTTTTCCTTTTCTGCGATTATCTGAGAAGCTTTGCAAAACCGTCGGCAAATCCCTTATCGCAGACAGCTATTACAGCTGCCGACTTTCCTGAAAGACGTCCTATTTCATCCTTGGAAAGTCCCGACGGAAGATGTACTGCCTCGTATCTGCCGCAGTGGAATTCTATTTCCTTGACTGTCTTTGCAGATGCGTCAGAGGCGGTGATGATACAATATACCTGCCCCTTTTTCAGAGCCTCAACAGCCGGATCGAACCCCTTTACCGCTTTTCCTGCCTTGAAGCAGACGGTAAGCAGATCAGCTGTTTTCCTGTTCTTTTCCGAGTTCATCAAGCATCACCTCATAAACGGCTTCATCTATTCTGCACGAGAATGATTTTTCAAATCTTCTGCCTTTTCTGGCTTTTTCAAAGCATTCCGTACTGCGGCATATATATGCTCCTCTGCCGGATTTTTTTCCGGTAAAGTCAAGACTTATTTCACCCTCCGGCGACTTCACGGCACGGATAAGCTCTTTTTTCTGTTTCATTTCTCCGCAGCCGAGGCACATTCTCATGGGAATTTTTTTCGGCTTCATATTTTATTCCTCGCTGTTTTCAGACGCTTCGTCTCCAGCTGTGATTTCTGCTGCTTCTTCGTTTTCAGAAATCTCCTCAGCAGGAGCAGTCTCATCCATTTCAAAGTATTCCTCCAGAGCCTCATTTACCGGCTCCTCCTTCACGGGAACAACGAAATCAGGTGAAAGCTCCTCTGCCTCCTTATTTGTAGCGTTGTCGAACTGCGGCTTGATGTCGATCTTGAAGCCTGTAAGCTTAGCGGCAAGCTTTGCATTCTGTCCCTTGTTTCCGATAGCAAGTGAAAGCTGGTTGTTCGGAACTATAACTGTACAGGTCTTTTCCTCTGCGGATGTAACAACGGTCTTGAGAACCTCTGCCGGTGCAAGAGCCTTTGCGATGAACTCCTCAGTAACCTCGCTCCACGGTATGATATCAATCTTTTCGCCGCTGAGCTCGTTCACGACAGCTGTGATTCTTGAACGCTTCGCACCGATGCAGGCTCCTACTGCGTCAACATTGGGATCCTTTGACCATACAGCGATCTTTGTTCTTGAGCCTGCCTCACGGGAAATGGATTTAACCTCAACAGTTCCGTCGTAGATTTCGGGAACTTCAAGCTCGAAGATACGCTTTACGAGATCCTTATGTGTACGGGAAATCTTTACGATAGGCTTCTTTGTCTTACCCACGATACCGGTGATATATACCTTTATTGATTTTCCTTCTTCAAGCTTTTCGCCGGGAATCTGCTCGTTTCTGAAAAGGTAAAGCTCTGTTCCCTGATAATCAACGGTAACAGTTCCTCTGCCGGGATCAATCTGTGATACCTTAACGGTAATGCACTCATGCTCCTTGGATTCAAAGCGGTTGAGCATCTGCTCACGGTTGATTTCCCTGAGATCGCCCTTGATAGACTGCTTTGCGGAAAGTGCCGCCATTCTTCCGAGCTTTGATATATCAATTTCCTTAAGGATTGTTCCTCCCACATAAGCGTTGGGATCAATAGTTCTTGCAACGTCGATATTAACCTCGTTTTCGTCGATCGGGTAATCGTCGATTACTTCCTGAACGATGTACATTTCAAATTTCTTTGCAGCGGGATCTATATCAACCCTGATATTTTCCTCGCTGTGGGGATAAGCCTTTCTTGCAGCCTTGAGCATTGCTGACTTCACCTTTTCGATAAGAAGCTCTGTCTCAACGCTGTTTTCCTCTCCAAGGGATTCAAGTGCCTTGAAAAAGTCGGTATTCTTGTTCATTTTTGTCAATTCCTCCAGTGTATATATTATTATTCAAATTCCATATAAAGCTTTACAAATGCGATATCCGGAAGGGGATATTTCTTTTCTTCGCCGCTTTCCGTTTCAACGGTGATGCCCTCCTTATCGGCGTCCTTAAGAACGGCATTGATTTCCTTTTCGCCGCCCTCGCCCCTGATGAAGCGGATTCTTACGGTATCGCCCCTGCACACCTCAAAGTGTTCCTCCTTAAGAAGCTCACGTTCAAGACCAGCCGATCCGACCTCGAGCATATAGCTCTGGGAAATAGGATCTGTTTCATCGAGAATCTTGTTTATCGGAGCAGTTGCTCTTTCACAGTCCTCAATGGAAATGCCCTCGTCCTGATCAATAAAGATACGCAGATACCACAATGCGCCTTCCTTTTCATAGCAGACATCCCAGAGGTAGTAGCCAAGCTCATCTGTTATGGGCTTTATGAGGTCGTATACCTTCTGTTCAGTGCCGCCGAATTTCTTGAATTTCATAGGCTCAGAATATCTCCTTTCCATATATAAACGAAAGACCGGAAGGTTCCGGTCTTTTGCTAAGTAGTATCATCTTCATGTATTATATCACAGATTTTCGGAAAAATCAAGTGTTTTTGAAAATTTATTCATATTTATATGTAGAATTCAGCTCTTGAAATCACTGTAAATTTGTGATATAATTTTAAACGTAACTTAACAGGAGGAATATTAGTATGAGTATTTTTGATATCTTCGACAGAATTTCACAGAATTCTCCCGCCGCAGGAGGTAAAATAGAATTTATAATAGCCGGTCTCGGAAATCCCGGAATGGAATATGAAAATACACGCCACAACGCTGGCTTTGCGGTTCTTGACAAGCTTGCAGAAAAAAACGGTGCAAATATCAATCGTCTGAAGTTCAAGGGAAAAACCGCCGAGGCTGTTATCGGCGGCAAACGCTGTCTGCTTCTCAAGCCGACAACCTACATGAACAACAGCGGCGAAAGTATCGTTCAGGCAATGGAGTTCTACAAGCTGGATATTTCGCAGCTTATCGTTGTCTGCGACGATATCTCCCTTGATCCGGGCAAGCTCAGAATCCGCAGAAAGGGCAGTCACGGCGGTCATAACGGTCTCAGAAGCATCTGCGAGCTTACAGGCAGCGACGACTTCCTCCGCATAAAAATGGGCGTGGGAAAAAAGCCTCACCCCGACTACGACCTTGCAAAATGGGTTCTCGGAAAATTCGGTAAGGATGACGCAGCAGAAATGGAAAAATCCGCTGAAAATGCCTGTCTCTGCGCAGAGCTTATGGTTCAGGGAAAAACAGACGAGGCTATGAACAAATTCAATTCATAATGGAGTAGGAAATGAATATTTTCAAGCAGCTGTTCAGTGAGCTTTCCGGCTTTAAAAGCGTACGGGAAGCTATTGATAAAAACATCTCACCCGTCTCTCTGACGGGGCTTTCGCATATACACAGGGCTCAGCTTATAACGGCTCTTGACGGCGATAAGGTCAATCTTGTAATAACCGGCTCAGAAGCAGAAGCCAGAAAGCTCTGCGATGATATCAACATGATGATCGGCTCCGAAAGAGCAGTTCTTTTCCCCTCAAAGGAGCTTGTACTAACTCCCGTTGACAGCTCCAACCACGAATACGAATATATGCGTATCTCCGCACTCGACCGTTCTCTTCACGGTAACTGCGGAGTTCTCTGTGCTTCCGTTGAAGCAGTCATGCAGCCGGTAATTCCTCCGGAAACGCTTATCGCCTCTGCCGCTGAGCTGTCCGTCGGACAGGAGATTGATCTGTCAAAGCTTTGTGCCAACCTCTCACGCTCAGGCTATATGCGCTGCGAAAAGGTAGAAGGAGCATCGCAGTTCTCCGTACGCGGAGCTATTCTCGATATCTTTCCGGTACAGTGCGACAAGCCGGTTAGAATCGAGCTTTTCGGCGATGAGATAGATACGATCTCCGAGTTTGAAACAGATACACAGCGACGCACGGAATCTCTTGAAAAGATAAGTATTTCTCCCGCCGGAGAAGTTCTCTATGACAGCGGAGAACTCGCAGATAAAATCGAGGCACTCTGCAAAAAGGCAAGAGGAAAGCGTGCCGAGCTTATCCGTGAACATCTCGGTGCTGACGTAAACAGGCTCCGTGCCGGAGAAATTCTCACGCACAGCGTAAAGTACTATCCTCTCGTATACAGCGAGCCGAAAACAATCTTCGACTACATTGACGGTTCCGTTTTTTTCAGCGATTTTTCGGCTGTTATGGACAGTGCCGCCGGTGTATCCTCACGTTATAACGAGGATATAAAAATTCTTATCGAGGATGGTCAGCTCTGCCGTGGACTTGACGGATATATCATTGATCTGCCGGAAATTCAGCACCTTGCGGAAAAGCACGTCTGCTTCTATATGAGCAGCTTCATGCAGGGCGGCGAACGCATTGATTTCCGCCGTCTTGTCAGCTTCGAGGCTATGCAGACTGCTCCGTGGAGCGGTGAAATGAAACAGCTTATCGATGATCTTTCGGACTTCCGCAGAAGAGGATGCCGCATAATTCTGGCCGCCGGAAGTGAAAAAACGCTTCCCATAATCAGGCAGGATCTTGAAGAAAACGGTATTCCGTGCGATATCCTGAGAAACGACACCTCTCCCCTTGCCGGAAGAGTCTGTCTCATGGCAGAAAGCTTCGGCGGCGGCTTTGAATATCCCGAAAACAAAACTGTCCTCATAACTCAGGGAATGGCTATGAATTCGTCACGACGAAAAATCCGGAAAAAGAAAAACAAGGCTGAGGAAATCCGCAGTCTTTCCGATATTGCAGTCGGCGATCTTGTAGTTCATTCCGGTCACGGAATAGGCAGATTCATGGGCATAAACAAGCTTGATTTCGACGGTGTGACAAAGGACTACATCACCATTCAGTACGCCGGAACAGATAAGCTTTACATCCCCGTAACCCAGCTTGACCTTGTATCAAAATATATCGGACCGAGAGACAATTCCGGTGTGAAGCTCCACAAGCTTTCCTCCGGCGAATGGCAGAAAACAAGAAACAACGTCCGCCGTGCCGTAAAGGATATGGCTCACGAGCTTATCGCTCTCTACGCAAAGCGTGAGAAAAGTACCGGCTTCGCTTTCTATCCCGACGACGAGATTCAGCGTGATTTCGAGGATCGCTTTCCCTACGCAGAAACAGACGATCAGCTCCAGTCTATTGCGGAAATCAAAGCTGACATGGAACGTGCACGTCCTATGGAAAGGCTTCTCTGCGGCGATGTAGGCTTCGGAAAAACAGAAGTTGCTCTCCGTGCCGCAATGAAATGCGTCCTCGCAGGAAAGCAGTGTGCTATACTTGCACCGACGACGGTTCTTGCATATCAGCACTACCAGACCGCCCTGCGAAGATTCGAGCATTTTCCAGTAAATATAGAGCTTCTTTCACGATACAGAAGTCCCAAACAGCAGGACGAGATAATCAAAAAGCTGAAACAGGGAAGAATCGACATCCTTATCGGAACTCACAAGATAATCCAGAAAAGCGTAGTATTCAAGGATCTCGGACTTGCGATAATCGACGAAGAACAGCGATTCGGCGTAGCTCACAAGGAACGCTTCAAGGAAGCCTTCACCGAGGTCGATGTGCTTATGCTGTCGGCAACTCCCATTCCCCGCACTCTCAACATGGCAATGAGTGGAATAAGGGATATGTCCGTTATCGAGGAGCCTCCGCAGGACAGATATCCCGTCCAGACCTACGTCATAGAATACAATATCGGAACTATCATTCAGGCTATCGTGCGTGAATTCCGCCGTGGAGGTCAGGTGTACTACATCCACAACCGTGTGGAAACTATTCAGGGCTGTGCCGCTAAGCTTCAGGAATATCTCCCCGAAGCAAGAATTGCTGTCGCTCACGGAAAAATGAACGAGGATGAAATGTCAGATATCTGGGAACAGCTCGTGGAACACGAAATTGATATCCTTATCTGCACGACTATCATTGAAACCGGAGTTGATGTTCCCAATGTAAACACTCTTATTATCGAGGATTCTGACCGCTTCGGACTCTCTCAGCTCTATCAGCTCCGCGGACGTGTGGGACGCTCAAACCGCCGTGGATATGCGTATTTCACATACAAGCGTGACAAGGTTCTCACCGAAATTGCTTCAAAGCGTCTCAGTGCCATGAGGGAATTCACTCAGTTCGGCAGCGGTTTCCGCATTGCTCTGCGTGACCTCGAAATACGAGGTGCCGGAAGCATTCTCGGAGGAAAACAGCACGGTCACATGGAGGCAGTCGGATATGATATGTATCTGCGGCTGCTCTCCGAGGCTATCTGCGAAGAAAAGGGCGAACAGCCGGAGAAGATTCCGGAATGTCTTGTGGATATCCAGATAGACGCACATATACCGGAAAAGTACATTTCAAGCCTTAACCAGCGTATAGATATCTACCGCAGAATTATGACCGTCACCGAGGACGCTGACAAATCCGATCTCATAGACGAGCTTATAGACCGCTACGGTGATCCTCCGAAATCAGTTGTCGGACTTATTGATGTTTCTCTCCTGAGAAACAAGGCTGCTCACATCGGAATCACCGAAATATCGCAGAAAAACGGCTCCATGTACTTCTATACGAGCTACATCTCGACAGAACAGATTGCCGCACTCTCAGCCGCATACAAGGGCAGAATAACCTTCAACGGAATGGGTAAATCCTATGTTTCTGTAAAGATATCCCCGAAAATCCGTCCCTTTGATATGATGCGTGAAACGGTGGAAATTTTCTGCAAAAACCGCAATTCATGATTTTTTTACATTTTTGTCTTTACATTGAAAAAAAAATATGGTAAAATATTTTTGACACAATAACGTACTGCTCCACTCAAAGATATAAGGAGACTGAAAATGATAAAAAAAATAACAGCAATCCTTTCGGCAGCCTGTATCATGGTATGTTTAACCTCCTGCGGAAAGGATAAGGATTCTGAAAAAAATAAAAAGCTTGTCCCCCCTCCTCCGGCAGAATGTGACGATCCCAATGCAGTCACCTTTGATAATGACGATTTTTCCTTCGTCAGCGTTATCAACGACGACAATCAGTCTGCAAAGGGCATCCTTTCCATAACGGAAATTGAGGGAAACAAGATGCTGATGTTTACCGATGATCTCTCTGTTCCGCTTGAAGGAAAGGTGCAGAAGCTCAGTGTAAATGCCTCTGCGATTCTTGCTCCGGCAGATCTTGCAAGAGTTCGTTCCATTGAATTCGATATGTATGCCGACGCTGTATCGGAAAATTACACCAATCAGGACGGCGAAAAGGTCAAGGTTCCCGGAACTATCTCTGCCGGCGGCGGTACCGTGACCGCAAAGGAAGGCTCTGACGGAGAGGGCGAATGGTACGATTTCGCTGAATTCGAGGGCGGCGAATATAACTGCGAACGCTCCGGAGCTGTCCATGCAAGATTTAAATTCCTGCTTGCTGAGACCGGTGTGTGCTGGGCTGAGGATATGGATGACGCAAACTTCCTTGTGATGCGCTGGGGATCGGAAAATGATTCCAATCTTTATATTGATAATATCGTTTTCTACGACGAAAACGGCAACTCTATACCTTTGAAGAAATAACTATAACAATAAATCCCGAAGTACCGGAATGCTTCGGGATTATTTTTTTCACGGACACCAATGCTGGGATTCTGACGGACGGCATATAAATGCCGTCCATATGTTTTTTGTTGTCAGGGAACGCCTTCACTTGCAAGGCGTTCCCTCTTGAAAAACAGTCCACCGGACTGTTTTTCAATTCACCCTTTGCGAAGCGCTTCT
>JAZNBR010000059.1:0-30494 GCA_045587105.1 Ruminococcus sp. | reverse complement strand
AGCTTGTTCCGAAAAAATCTTTATATGTGGCACGGAAATGTCCATAGCTGAGATGATAATCACGGCATAGTTTCTGAGCGTCCCAGTCCTCATTTGGGTTGAGATACATCATACTTCGTGTGTTCAGGAAAGCACAGTACTGAGAGTCTTCACGCTTCACAGACAAGATCCTTATTTTTTCTGTAAGATCATCGTTGAGTTTCCTGATAAGCCTATCCACATCAACACCAACAGATGGAACAACTGATGCAGCACATACATAAGAATCTATTCCGCATTTCTGGATATATAAAGGAGAATGACAAATTACTGCATTAATTTTATCAATTATCAGTTCTGAAATATCATCGTTATAATTACCGATAGCAGCGAAAGCATAAAGCTTATCGGAAATTTTGGCAAGAAACTCTTTTGAATTATATGCAAGTCGCCTGAAATTATCTGAAAGTTCAGTATCAATTCTTACCGCAGAATGTTGTTCGTCTATTCTGATATCGTTATTGAAAAGACTGGTACGGATAAGAACAATCAGCAGATTATCATTCTCTGAAGATTGCTTTGAAACCATATCAAGCTCATGAATCAGACCGGCTTTATTATAGAGACCGGTTGCTGAATCATGATATTCAGAAAGATTGCGGCATTCCAGAAGAATATTAATATCATTACGCATCTGTAAGCTGCATAAGGCATTAATAGCAATCTTATGCCAGTCTATAAAAATAGGATCATAGACATCCGGTCGGATATATTGAAGTATAATATGACCGAGATCCTTTCCTCCGGAGAATAACGAAACATAATAGTAGAAGCCTTTTCCTCCGCTTCCCGGAAGCTCAGCAGGACATAACGAACCTCTTGTAAAAAAAATCGGTTTATTATCTGATTCTTCCGGACTGATTATTCTGTAACACACCATTGTTTCAGAATTAGAATTTACATCAAGCGAAGATGTTTTTCCGCGGGAACACCAATCCTCGTAAAGACAGAGATATATTCCATTGACATCTCTTATAAGAAATGAAAAATCACTCAGAACTTTTATATATTCATCAAGAGAACGGCATGTTGATGATTTCTGCTCAAAGTTACCGCTGAAATTCATATTATCATACATATTCTTTCTTCGGACTATATTAAGCTCATTTCCAAGAAAATCACGGTTTACACCACAGGTACAGGTATCGCCGCATATCATACAGCCATTTACAGTAATATCCTCCATTTGTGTGCCTGATATTTCAGAGAATACCATATTGACAGCTTTCTGACCGAGAGCATATCTGTTACGGCGATAAGTGGTAAGAATAGGGGAGTGATATATTCTGTCGCCGATATGTTCGTATCCGATAACAGTGATATCCTTTGGCGTATATATATTGTGTTCAAAAAAGGCGTCAAGCATTCCGAATGCCATATAATCATTTGCACATACAATAGCTTCCGGAAGAGGACGAATTCCGTTTATATAGTCCATAGCAAGTTTTTCACCTGAATCAGTCCAGTAATTGCCATAAACAATATTGTTTTCATCGAAAGGAATTCCTTTTTCATGAAGGACGCTTCGCAGACCGTCAATACGCTGCTGATTTGAATCATGCCATTCATAGCCCGCAAGCATATCAATTTTTGTGAATCCATGAACATCCGTCAGATGATGTGCAATATCAATGAAATCCGATCTTACATCGTTGTCAATGCAGTCAAATCCGGGAATCTCAATTCCCGTAACAACGACAGGAACATTCTTACGCATTTTTATATATTCAAGGATTCTCTGTGTCAGAATGTCATTATTAATTGATTCAGCAGTAAAGATAAGCCCATCAAGTTTTTCTGAAACAATAAGTTCGTATATTTTATTTTCTATTTCAACTTCAGCATAGTATTTATAAAAATCGTAAATATTGGTAAGAACGACTATATCAGCACCGACTTTTTCAGCCTGTGTCAGAATACCGCTTAGTATCTGTCTCTGTTCTGATTCTGTTGCTCTTGCAGTAATAACGCCAATAGCCGGTCTTTTTCCATGTAACAAATTGCTTCCCTCCCAATATTATTATATAATATTATATCATAGTCAACAGAAATTTTCAATAGTTTTATATAATTTGTTATCAGATGGACTGGAAGTAGCATTGAATGTGGTTCGCTGATGAAAAAAATCTTAGTGGTACCGCTATGCGTAAAAGATGTTGATGATTTTGTGTCCTTATCTCAAGCTCGATTTGTTGGATTTGCCGATAACTATTTACAATATCTCGAGTATATAGTATGATATAGCAGAAAAATGATTCTGAAAATAATATAATAAAAGATAATGAGCTTTCGGTTAATCCGAAGGCTTTTTTCGCTGATTTTCTGAATATCTGTTGCCTTAATATTTTTTTATGATATAATATATATAATCACTAAGTAAAAAGGAGAAAAGCAATGTCTGAAAGACTTAAAAGGAAGATACTTCATGTTTTCTTTCCTGCAAGATGTCCTGTATGCGGTGAGGTTATAGGATATATGGACAGATTCTGCTTAAAATGCAGGGATAAGCTGGAAAATATTGTTGATTCTGAAGAAATCAGAGGTGCCAGAAGCTTTACAACGGCTTTTGCGTATGATGAGAATACCAGACCTGCCATAATGCTTCTTAAAGACGGTATATGCGGAAATGCGGATTATGCTCTGGGAAACGAGCTTGCAGACTGTCTTGCTGATCAGAGAGTTCCGGAAAGAATTGATGTGATAATTCCTGTGCCTATGTATAAAAGTGACGAATCAGTAAGGGGATTTAATCAGGCGGAACTGATAGCAAATGTCGTAGGCAGACGGTTTCATATTCCTGTTTCTGTCGGAGCTGTGATTAAGAAACATAAAACAAAACAGCAGAAATCTCTTGACCGTGAAATGCGTATGAAGAATCTTGCCGGAGCGTACAGCGTTCGTAAACCGCAAAATATCGTAGGAAAGCGTATTCTTCTTGTCGATGATGTATCAACTACCGGAAGTACGCTTACGGAACTGACAAAGCTTCTTCTTTCAGCGGGAGCTTCAGAGGTAAGCTGTGCTGCCTGCTGTAAGACGGTGCTGAAATAATAATTGCGTTCTTCTTGGACCGTCAGGCTACGATAAATCGTTCGGCATATGACTTTTCTTATAACTGATCAAGCGGACAAAAAATTATGAAATGATGAACAAAAAGAAAACTTTTGTTATAACGTAATAAAAAAATGCTTGATATATTGAAAATTTCGTTTAAGTGTGCTATAATTTATATAGGATTATACACTCTGCGAGGTGAAACACAGTGAATATAGCAATATGTGATGACAACGAAAACGATGCGTTCTATGCAATTGATATTATACGAGAAACAACAAAAGAACT
This sequence comes from Ruminococcus sp., assembly GCA_045587105.1. GTDB lineage: Bacteria > Bacillota > Clostridia > Oscillospirales > Ruminococcaceae > Ruminococcus. The sequence continues at coordinate 27,113 of JAZNBR010000059.1, read as the reverse complement.
CCATATTCCTGCTGATGTTGATTATTATTCTACTGCCTCAGAAGTTGAATTTAAATTGCTGAAAAAGAAAGAACCCCTTGATATTCTTATACTCGATATAGATATGCCGGAAATTACCGGATTACAGCTTGCCAGCAAGCTTCGTTCAAAAGGAGTGGATATAATTATTATTTTTCTCTCTGCACATGAGGATTTTGTGTTCAGAGCGATTGAATTCCAGCCCTTCAGGTACATAAGAAAGATAAGGCTTGAAAAAGAAATGCCGATTGCAATACGTTCAGCAATAAGAGTCATCAATGCAAACAAGGATGAACAGGTTATTCTTAATACAGATAATGGAGAAAAGAAAGTAATGCTCTCTGAAATTATGTATTATGAAATTGATAAACGGAAAATCATCGTACACCTGAAAAATGGAGTTATTCTTACCTTAAATAAAACTATTGCTGAAATGCAGAAGCATATTAATAGTGAAAAATTCATAATGATTCATCGGGGATGTGTTGTCAACGTTGATCATGTGGATAATATCAATGACTTTACTATCACTCTTGATAACAAAGAAGTATTGATTGTAAGCCGTACAAGATATAAGGATGTGAAGCAGAAGATTCTGATGATATGGGGGACAATTATATGAATAGTATTTTCTGGATTATAGAATATTGTTCTACATTTACTGAATTCTTATTGTGTGCTATATTCTGCGGTACGTTTATTGAGAATAAAAAATCAAAAGATAATTATCTGAAAAAAATCATAGTAGCTGTTATCCTATCATCTGTAATGCTGACAATAAACCGTATCAATATATTCAGTTATGTCACGGTTATACTGGGTTTTGTACTGATGCCGCTTACAGCTATAATAATATATTCTGATTGGCAGAAAGCATCAATATCAGGAATTATTTTTTTGTTGATTATTGCTATCATTGACAATGTGTTTATCAACTTCATATCATACACTTTAAAAATACCGTTAAATGAAATTTATCAGGAATTTTCTCTGTATCGTGTGATGGCGATAATAAGCTCAAAGACAGTACTTTTACTGATTGTTATTCTTATTAATAAATTGCTTGTAAAGAAAAGAACGCTTCAGCGGAAATATCTTTTTATTCTGTTCGGAATTACAACTATAATGTTTTTTGTCACTGTGCTGATAACCTTTAATGAAATTAAAGATAAAGCGACAAATTCGACTATTTCAATTCTTTTCTTCTCAGTTATGCTGATACTGCTTATGACGGTCTTTTTCGGGTCGTTCAAGCTTGCGGAATATTATGAAAATCAACAGGAACTAAAACTCACAACGCTTAAAAATCAGATGCTGGAAAAGTCGATCATTGAAACAGAACACACATTTATGCTCTGGAAGAAAAGTATGCACGATTACAAACATAATATTGCGGATCTGATAACGCTTGCGAACAATAACAACGTAGAGGGAATAAAAAAATTTCTCAAAAATGAAAATGATCTGCTGACAAGAAAACTCTTTTATTACAAGACAGGAAATGATACAGTTGATACAATTCTTAATATCAAGCAGTATACCGCCGAAGAAAAGGAGATTACTTTTATAATTAATGCTGAAATTCCTGAGGAATGTCCGGTTGCTTCATCACATTTTGCCTCTATTCTCGGAAATCTTCTGGATAATGCCATAGAAGCATCCGAAAAAGAGGAAGAACCCTTTATAGAAGTTAAGATAAAGCCTGTTAAAAGCTACCTGATGATAGTTATTTCAAATAAATGTACAAGGGAACATATTGATTTTGAAACGAGAAAATCAGAAAGGCAGCTTCACGGAATAGGACTGAACTCAGTTAGACAAACTGTAAAAGGTTACAGCGGAACTTTTATTACAGAGCATAAGGATGGTATTTTTAATGCAGAAATTATGATACCTATATGAATATCAAACCGGTCTGAAAACGTGTTTTCAGACCGGTTTTTTTGAAATAATGACAATTCGCGCATAAAAAACGACAATTCGCGCAAGATTTGACACAAATCATAATTTATATGATATACTGAAGTTATAAGGAAAGCCGATGATTTTATTCAGAATAATTCAGTGAAAAGATGTTCTGTAAAATCCCGACTATATTACAGTAATAATTCCGGATTGCTGTAACAATAAATTAAAAAAGGATGGACGAAAATGAATAATCACCTTACAACTTCAAACGTAAATAACAAATATGTAATTGAGTATATCTCAGAATTTCTCATTGATCTGGGATTGGATCCTGTACTTAAGGGATTCAGCTACATCGTAAAGGCCGTCGTCGAGTTTCCAGGTATAATTCGATCTAATAAAACGGTCAAGGATTTATATGGTATTATAGCTGAGGGTCATGGTGTCTCACTGAAAAGCGTTGAACGTTCAATAAGAATGTCACTTGAAGCCGCATGGTACAGTGATAAAATTAATTTATCGAATAAAATATTTGATTCTCAGTATATCGATGAACAAAATATTCCGGCAAATGCCCGCTTCATCGCTGCTGTATCTGAAATTATCAGATTGAAGTTTATATGTATTTAAAGCAAAAATAAGAGTGGATAATTTATAAAAAGTAGGGGATGACGTGGAAGCTTTTCGACATTTTCCGCAGACAATATACAATTCGCACGTAAAAAGTGACAATTCGCGCATGATCTGACACAAAGAAATTCTTTTATGATATAATGAAGCTACAAGGTCAAGTAATAGTATTGCCTAAAATCGGAACAGAAATAATTTCGGTGTTCCAGAAAGGAGAGGAAAGTTATGAAAGCAAAATTCTCTGCTGTTATCAAGAAGACTCTCAAGAACATTGCAGTTTCATCAAGCGAAACTACTTCTGTTTTTGCACTTTATCAGCCTAAGACTCCTAAGACACTTGTTAAATCTGAAAAGAAGTGAGGTGTGGTAAATGTTTCATAATCTTGCGATGGATATTACATTTTGGTTAATCAGAAACAAAATAGTAGATGTCGAAAACAGAAACATTTATATATATGCTCTTGAAATCATCCTGCTGAACGGAGGACTTCTGGTTGTTTTTCTGATAATCAGTCTGTTATGCGGAGAAATTATAAATTTTATTGCATATCTGATGTTTTTTCTCCCACTGAGATCGTTTTCAGGAGGATACCACGCTGAAACAAGTGAAAGCTGTTTTATTTTATCAACAATTATGTTCGGAGCATCAATTGCAGCTTCAAAGGTTATTCCGATGTTGTTTGTTTCAAATGCCGGAATATTAATCGGAATAGTTTCTGTACTTGTAATAATAATCTTTGCACCGCTTATAAATGAGAACAATCCCTTGAACAGATCTCAGCGGAACCGCAACAGAATTATTGTTTGTACACTGATACTCCTTGACCTTGTGTTTTTCATTATAAGCTGCAATTATGCCTGGACAATAGCGACGAATGAGCTGATTTTTATTGCCATGAATGCTTTGCTTCTTCTGATTGGAAAGCTGAAGGGTGCAATTCGTGGGTCGTATCACGCTCTGAATTAGTTTAAGGCAGAACCTAACATTGGTGTAATGAATAATTGTATAATAATTTCATATTCTTTAAATAAACACCGCACAAAACCGTCTGACGGCTATGTGCGGTGTTTTTATTCTGAGTAATCGGCAGAGCGTCTGTAAGGATTGTTTTGGGATGAATTATTTCCTCATAGATGCTCAGAGGCAAGATTCTTATAGTAGAATACAGCAAGCTGCGTGCGGTCACGAAGCTCAAGCTTTTCGAGGATTATACTCAGGTAATTCCTGACAGTACCTTCGCTGAGATAAAGGTTAGAAGCAATTTCCTTATTGTTGAGACCTTCTGCTACAAGACCTATAAGCTGCATTTCCTTTTCATTCAGATCGTACATTGAGCCATCGGGAATTATCTGTTCTCGTGTCATCTGCTGCTGCATATGACTGACAACGGCTTCTCCAAAAACGGTCTGACCTCCCATAACAGTTTCAAGAGCAGGAGCGATTCCTTCAAAATTCTGTTTGAGTATGTAGCCCTTTGCACCGATTTCAAGAGCGTTCTTTATATATTCATCATCTGTGAAGGTGGTAAGATACAGGATTTTCGCCGCCTTATCCTCAGAAAGAATAATTCTGCCTGCGTCGATACCTGTCATGCCATCCATTCTTATATCCATAAGCACGACATCGGGATTATGGAGACGGTAAAGCTCAATAGCTTCCTTTCCGCTGTGTCCGAGTGCGGCAACAGTGATTTTGCCTGTTGCTTCAAGGATTGTTTTAAGTGATACAGTAACTATTTTATCATCATCTATAATAATTATTTTCATGATTAATCTTTCCTTATCGAAATAAATATTCTGAATCCATTTTTGTCAGAGTTGATATTGATAATACCGCCGAGCTCCTCGACACGGGTACGCATATTGAAAATACCTATACCATTTTCATTTATTGCTCCGGAACAATTTCCGTTATCTTCGATTTTAAGCTGCCAGAAGGCGGGATGTTCTGTAAAGATTATTAATGCACGATTTCCGCTGCTGTGCCTGATTATATTTGAAACAGATTCTTTTACAACAGAAATCAGTGAAAGCCTGACTCTTACCGGAACATTTTCCGAGCAGCAGCACTGACATTCGACCGTAAAGCCTTTTTCGTAGAGAGGCTCCGCGGCTTCTCTGATTGCATAATCAAGCTCAAGTGAATTATCATGAAGATTATGCACGCTTTGTCTGATGGAATCCATAGCACTTCCGAGCGTTTCTGCGAGATCGTTCAGACCATCCTTCCTGACATTTTCGTCGTTAATAAGCCTGAGTGCCTGAACCTGAAGAATTGAACGTGAAAGCAGGTGACCTACATTGTCATGAATTTCACGAGAAATTCGGTTTCTTTCGTTGAGCGTTGCAAGGTGTACTTCATAATTTTTGCTTTCAGTAAGTCTAAGGTTATTTTCCTTGAGATGACGTGTGACTTCAGTAGAATGATCGACAGAATTTATATAGCTTTTATACAGATTTTCAAAGGCGGAGGTTCTATGGGCGAGATAAACTGCAAAAGCACAAATCATCAGAGTCGGAATAGGGATAAGTGAAAGATTTGCTGCCAGAATGAATACAGTAACCCCACCTGCTGCGATAATATGTGGAAACAGTTTATAGTTGTAAAGGTCATACATTATAGGTGGGAGTGCCGAAACAAAAGACGGAAAAACTGCACTCATTATTATATACAATAATCCTGCGGCAGATGTGAATTTTCTGCTTTCGGTATATTGACACAGTGCCGAAAGTGCAGCTGCAACGAGAATTGCGATAATTTCCGGAGTTGTTTTTCCGCAGAATAAACAACAGAATATAATAAGAATAAGCTTATCCGTAATTTTTCTCAATAATTGCTTACCTCCTTTAAGTTATTACATATATTATATCATAAGTGTAAAAGCTTGTCCAGCAGAATATGACATTTGTCACTTTAAAACAGTGACATTAAACACTTACGAATACTTATAAAATATGTTAGAATATATTCAGAAACACAAGGAGGTATCTGAAATGTCAGAAACAGTTATAAAAATAGAAAACCTTGTTAAGCGTTACAAGGAGCTTGTTGCACTTGACCACCTTAATCTTGAAATAAAAAAAGGAGAAATCTTCGGTCTTCTCGGACCAAACGGAAGCGGTAAGACGACGGCGATAAACTGTCTTTTGTCACTTCTTTCTTATGATAAGGGAGATATTGAAATTTTCGGTGAAAAAATGACTCCTTCATCATATGCTCTTAAGAAACGTATCGGTGTAATCATGCAGAATGTAGCTGTTCTTGAGGAGCTTACCGTATATGAGAACGTGGACTTCTTCTGCGGACTATATATAAATGACAAGGAGAGCAGAAAGAAATGCGTGCAGGAAGCAATTGAGTTCACGGGGCTTGAAGAATTCGTAAAATTCTATCCTAAAAAGCTTTCTGGAGGACTTCTCAGACGTCTTAACATAGCTTGCGGAATTGCACATAAACCTGATCTCATTATTCTTGATGAGCCGACTGTTGCCGTAGATCCTCAAAGCAGAAACAAGATTCTTGAAGGTATACAGAAGCTCAACAGCGAAGGTGCCACAGTTATCTATACATCACATTACATGGAAGAAGTAGAGCAGATATGCACACGCATTGCAATTATTGACAAGGGACAAAGTATTGCTGTTGGTACAAAGGACGAACTAAAGAAGATGATACACAATACTGAAACTATAAAAATTGAGGTAATGGATCTTTCCGAAGAAGTCCTGAAACGTATAAAAGCTCTTGAATATGTCTATAAAACAACTGTTGAGGATAATCTGCTTACGGTTTATTGCAGCGGGGGATCTCATAATCTTATGGATATTCTGGGGATTCTCAAAGAATGCGGAACACTTCTCGGCAGAATTTACTCAGAGCAGCCTACGCTTAATGATGTGTTCCTTGAAATTACAGGCAAAGAGCTAAGAGATACGGAGGGTCAATAATGTTCCTGCATAATCTTAAATATGAATTGCTCAGCAATATCCGCATGAAGGAATTTATCTTCTGGATGCTATGCTTTCCGATAATTCTGGGTACATTTTTCTATCTTGGTTTCGGAAAGGTCTACGATAATGAAATTGCTTTTTCAAAGATTCCCGTTGCCGTTGTAGAAGTGACTGAAGATGAAGCGTTCAATACGGTAGTTAAGAGTATCGAGACTGAGAAAGAACCTCTTTTCAGCTTCGCTTATACGGAAAGAGCAGAAGCTGAAAAGCTTCTCAGAGAGGGAGATGTCGAAGGAATAATTACCCTTGACAATGAGATTTCTCTTTCGTTCTTCAAAAGTGAAACGAACCAGACTATCATCAAATCGTTTGTTGAACAGTTTGTATCACAGAAATTTGTGATAACAGATGTTGCTGCACATTCTCCGGAAAAGCTTCCGGAGGTTATGGCGAAGCTTAATGCTGTTCCGGATGCAATAAAAAACGAATCGCCTTCCGGTGGAAACATGAATCCATACGATTCATATTTCCAGAATCTTATTACAATGGCGGCGATGTTCGGAATGGCAACAGGAGTGCTGTGTGCAACAAGAAATCAGGGTAATCTTTCAGCTATTGGTGCGAGAAAGAGTATATCTCCGAAGCATGGCTTCGTTACACTGATATCATCTCTGACAGCGGCATATATCACTCAGCTTATATCTGTAATTGTTGCAATAACCTTTGTAATTTTTATTCTGAAAATCAATTTAGGTAATAATATTCCTATGATTTATTTATCAGGAGCCATCGGAGCACTTGCAGGAATATCAATAGGACTCTTTATCGGAGCAGTCGGAAGTGCTTCGGAAAAAATAAAGGGAGCTGTGGCTACTGCTGTTTCAATGTTTCTCTGCTTCCTCAGCGGACTTATGGTGGGCGATATGAAAGCCACCGTAGAGGAGCATTTCCCCATTATCAACAGAATTAATCCTGCGGCACTTACAAGCAATCTTTTCTATTGTCTGTCGTTATATGACGATTATGACAGATATATGGAGAATGTATTATCGCTCTTTATAATTTCGGTGCTGTTCATTACGGGCGGATTCCTGCTTACAAGGAGAAAGATATATGAAAATCTTTGAGTCATTCATGAAAATCATGCGTAAGCATCTGACAACGTCGTTTATATATATTACGATATTTGTGGTAATTGGAATTATGATGACAAAATCAAGCTCCAATAGTGACGTTGGCTATACCGACAGACGGCTGAGAGTCAGTGTTACAGATCATGATGATACGGAGGCAAGCCGTGAAATTGTTGATTTTATAGCTGAAAATCATGATATAGTTGAGGTCAGCGAAAACAAGGATAAACAGCTTGACTCGTTGTATTATACAAACACACATATTATCCTTACTATTGAGGAGGGCTATTCCGAAAAGCTTGGACGTGGCGAAACAACAGGACTTTTCACTGAAATCAGTGTTCCCGGTACAAATATGTCACAGCTTTTTGATTCACAGCTTAATCGATATATCGGTCTTGTAAGTGCTTCAATCGCAGGAGGCAAAACACCTGCAGAAGCTTCTGCAAAGGCGTCTGAAGTACTTTCTCAGGAAATAGAAACAGTAATGTTAAATGATGCGGGAAAGAACTCTGAAAAGGAAGAAGTTCAATATTATTACTTCGTATATCTTGCTTATATTTTCATATCTGTTCTGATAAACGGACTCTGCCCGATTCATCTTTCATTAAAGAAAAAGGATATAAACAACAGAATCAATTGTTCAGGAGTTTCTTCGTATTCACAGCTCATGCAGATAATGCTTGCAACACTCATATTTGTCATCGGAGTTTATGTTTTGCTTATCGGAGCAGGTGCAGTACTTTTCGGCGGAAATATGTTTACAGGAAAAGGTATGCTTTCAATGTTGAATGCGTTTGTGTTCATAATTGTTGCTATGATGATATGTCTGTTTATATCGTCGCTTTCACCGACAATGAATACTATCAGTATGATTGCGAATGTCATCGGACTCGGAATGAGTTTTCTTTGCGGAGTTTTTGTTCCGCAGCAATATCTCGGAGACGGAGCAATAAGTATTGGAAAATTTCTGCCGGTTTATTGGTATGTAAAAGGATGTAATAATGTAATGGAAAAGGAAGGGGAGATATTCTCCATAAGCGGATTCTTTATCTGTATCGGAGTACAGATTGCATTTGCGGCAGCATTGTTCTGCCTGACGCTGCTGATTTCCAAGAACAGGAGACAGACAGAGGCATAACTGCAAAAAGTATGAAGTTAAAAAGCTCACAGCTAAATGACTGTGAGCTTATTGTTTTAAGATAAGACTGCGTAAAGCATGTCTGACAGCTTTGTACAGAATCTGACATCGCATCTTTTGCACAAGTTTTGTGCGTTGTTGCCTTAATAGTCACAATAAAATCATTGATTTGAAAAGGGGAGTTATCCGTTTTCACTTATTGACTGTATAGTCTGAGAGACAATATTAATGCAATAAAATTTTTGTTTATATGTATGTGCATCATCTGCTGCCATATCTTCGTGAAGATCTGTTATGATGTCTCCCTTGCTCTGGAAATAAGTTGCTGTAAACGGTGCTCCGGATGCTGCAATCGGGTAAATTCCGGTGGTATGATCTACAAAATATGTGTCAAAACCCTGTGCCTTTATTTCGTCAATAGTGAGATCTTTGGTCAGCTGATAGATAATTGCCGAGATCATCTCGACGTGTGCGAGTTCCTCGGTGCCTATATCCGTCAGAATACCTTTAACCTCACCGTATGGCATCACATAACGCTGATTGAGATATCTGAGAGAAGCTGCAAGTTCTCCGTCTGGACCTCTATACACCAAAAAGATATAGTTTTCGCAAATCACGCAAAAACTATATCTTTTCACTTATTATATCATATAGATATGTAAAAGTAAAGACGGCTATACTGCATGAAACAGCATAACCGTCTTAAACTATGACGCCATTTTCTTGGCAAATATATTCCATTTATCTATCCTGTCGGCATATTCCTCGCACATAGCGATACCGATTTGCTGACATATTTTTTTATTCCATTTTTCTCGTTCTTCCTGAGAAAAAGAGTCTAATTCCTTTTCACTGCCATCTGGCATAATGACAACAGATGGCAGTGCTGTGATTGTTCTTGCCATTAAACCACCTCGCATAAAATACTTTATGTCGAAGTGCTTGTTCAATATGCTAATGACCTCCTTTCCACCCTTATAGATATGTCAGAGAACAAGCCTGAAAATTTTAAATCACTCCAATCCGTCTTTATTTCTACCCATATTCCTACCAACCCCGAGAACAAAATTCTGAAACAGCTCGTATAGTCCTTTGCCTTTCAGAAACTCCTCAGCTTTTTTCAGAACAGACTCCATTTTGGAATTCTGCTCTTTCAGCTTCGCATTTTCTATACGCAGATTTATGGATTTCGAATCTGCGTTCTTTTTCTTCTCGGCAGTAAGCTCTGATTTAAGCTGAGCGTTTTCCTGTTGAAGTTGCGTGATTTCCGCTTTTTGCTTCTTTTCCTTTTTCTCAGAAGCAATCTGTTTCTTAGCAGTCGCCACAAGGTTTTCATAATCCTCACGACTGACCGTCAGATTATCACCAAGCAGAGTTTTCTTCGTAGGAATATTATCAATAGCCTTGATTTTTGTTTCCTTGTCAGCGAGCTTTGACAGCTTGTTTTCAAGTGTCGCAACTTCCTTACTGCGTTCCTTTTTCTTATAATCCAGAACCGACAAATGCTCGTTATGAGTTCCTTTCTGCTCCCATTCGATATCAAGAGTTTTCATAATATCTGCAAGCACCTGTTTTTCATTTTCAATCCACAGCTTAGAACAGGTATTAAGCTTGCCCTCACTTTTAAAGCCTTGCTGTTCCAGTGCCTTTGAAAGCGAAACTCTTGTGGAAAGACCTCGCTTCTGCTCCGTTGCAAAGGGAACAAAGTCTATATGAATGTGCGGTGTCGCTTCATCAAGATGAATAACAGCGTTGAACATTCTCAGGTGTGGATTGCGCTGCTGAAAGCTCTCCACATATTGTTTCAGAGCTTCAGTTGCTCTCTTTGCTATATCAGAACCACAGGGAGTATCGTCCTTATTTCCAATCTGAAATATGACCTCGTGAAACTCCTTTTCCTGTCGGCTGTGTCTGATATGGTCGTGATAGTCTTTAATTATCCTGTCCTTGCGTTTCTGCTTGGAATTATACTCAGCGAGTGATTTATCAAACAGCTCGTGATATACTGCTTTCACATCCTCGCTGATGATTGTAATGTTGTCGGCAATTCTGCTCTTGTCAACATTTTCTGCAACAAATCTGCGGTTGTTATGATAAAGGTCGCCCTTACCTATAACACCGCTGATACTTCTTTTTTCGATAAGCAATTCTCCTCTCTGAATAAGCTTGCTTTGGTCTTGTTACTTCTTCCAGAAGTAACGTAAAGATACTTTCGACATCCGCATAGGCTTCTATCAAAAGTATCATTGCGCTCTCCGAGGGTATTCGGCAATGCTGCCTAAATAAAGAATACAAATTAAAAACCGCCGTGCCGGGTGTGCCGACTACGATATTACACACTTTATGCTGTGCCGAAAAGCACGGAGCAGCACATTGCTCGGCACACCGAAAATGGCTGCACTTCATATTTGGCACGGCTGGCACATCACTTTTTATTTTCATTTCAGTACGCTGCGGAATGTGGTGTCTATACCTTTATACCCTCTTGCGAATTTCTGTGAAGAATGGGATATTGTCTTTTCACTGTATTCCAAATTGTAGTTGTGATAGTTCTGTTTCAGCCACACGCTGAAGCTCTCACGCTTCAAAGCAATCACGCCATTAAGATTACACCAATAACAATACCCCGAATACAAGTCAGCCGTTGAACATTCAAGCTCTGAGCCGAACTTTACAAGCTGTTCATCTTTCAGAAAGCTGATGATATTGCAGTTATCTTCTTTCATCTGAATAATATTTTCTTTTGCATTTTCGCTTATGGTAAACTTGAAATTATTTGCCATAAGCCTGTGAAGTCCCTCCAAAGCCCATAAGAAAATTCCTTCCTTTTCTCCGATAAGCTTTTCCGAGAGAAACGGGTCTGCGACTCGGTCTTTTGGGACTGGTTTTGCAGAAAGAATAATCAGTCTGCGTTCCCAACCGTCAGTTTTGTCATAAAGGGATTTTGGGGTGCCATTTGCAAAACACATAGTTCTGCATTTCAGTTTTACCTGTACACCCTGTTTACCCTTTGCCTGAACAGTAAGCGGAGTTTCTGAGGTCGCAAGTGATTTCAGAAAGCTGGTGTCCTTTAATCCTTCAAGGTTCATATCGTCGTCAATCAGCACCATTTTGCCTACAAGATTTGCTTTGAGGAACTTGTCCGAAGCAAGCTCGGTAATGCTCCCGAAGTATGCCGCATCCTTGAAAATGTCGTACATAACAACACCAATTCTTGATTTGCCCTCACCGCCATTTCCGACAATGAAAAGCATAGCCTGAGCTTTTGTGGAATGAATAAGACAGTAGCCAATGAATTCCTGCAATGTCTTGATGTCCTCAGGTTCTAAAAGCTCATTCAGAAAGTTAAGCCAGCATTCAGGAACGGGAGCATTTGGATTGTAGTTTACATTGAGCCTGTTTCGGCATATACGGATTTCTTCTGAAAATGTGCCATCAGTTTTCAATACGCCATTGAGCAAATGAATTTCGTCCGACCTGACATTAAAATCAGGTGCATAACAAATACGCCTGAGAGCATTTACAAGCGAGGTTACTTTCTTGGCGAAATCCTTTTGTACTTGCTTTTCTTTCAACCTGTCCGAAATCATCTTCTCGATTATCTGCACATCAACGGCTCCATTGCAATTATAGAACACACCGTCAACGTACATCATCGGATTTTCTTTGAGGAACTCCTCGCAGAACGAAACTTCATACACAGTTTTTCCGTCAAACCATACGCAGTTTTCAGTTTCGTCTGTAATCTGTGTCTTTTCTTCTGTCATTGTGGTCACTTTGTATCACCGCCTTTCGCATAATCACTGCTGTAAAAAACAGCGTTGGATAATACCTGCCTTTTTCGTGTAGTCATTACAACTCCACCTTTCGTAATAAAATCAGTCATTGACCGACACAGCTTTACGCTATGTACAAGATTTTAAAGAATATTAACCGGCAGTATTAAAAAATTATGCTGTAAGGCGAAAACCACCCTCTTTCCTATTGACAAAATATGAAAAATGAGATATAATGAATGAAAGTACTTTCGTATTTTTATTATACACGAAAGTCGATGCGTTGTCAAGCGTTTTTATGAAATTTATTTCACATCATTTTGAAATGGAGTGTTCTTATGTTATTCGGTGAAAAAGTAAAACTTCTGAGAAAAGAAAAAGGTCTTTCCCAGACCGAGCTTGCAGAAGCTGTCGGTGTGACACTTCGCACAGTTCAGAATTATGAGGGCAAGAACCTGTTTCCGAAAAATCAGGATGTTGTAAACAAGCTGTGCAAGGTGCTTGATACAACTCCCGATTATCTTATTTCGGATGATGATAGATTTGTAAATGCCGCATACGAAAGAGGCGGCACAAGGGACAGACGCTACGCCGAAAAGCTTGTCAGCGAGGTCAGTGCTTTTTTCTTCGGCGGCGAACTTCCCGAAGAAGACCGTGATAATGTTATGAAATGTATTCAGGAGGCGTACTGGCTTTCCAAAGAGAAGAACAAGAAATACATTCCTAAGAAGTATAGGAAGGATGAGGAGTGATTTCTCATTCTGATTCAGTTGTGCTTAATAGAAATTTAAAATTATAAAAGGAGAAGTGCAATGTTCGATAGAGAGAATTTCAAAATTTTTGTAGGTCCCAAGTCCGCTACAAGCTATGTATCTGGCTTAAAGCGTATTGAAGAACTTTACGATACAAATATTGACGAGCGTTTTGGTATTGACGAATGCGCTTCATTAATTGAAAAACTTAAATTCAGAAAAAAAGACAATTCATTATCAGAAACAGAGCGTAAAGCGGCAAGTGATATGCACTCGCATTTGATAAAATATGTTGCATTCCGAAACTCCATAAATTCAGATGACGAAGTGAACGAAAAAATCAAAAGCATAATAACTCTTTACAAAGATGATTTTAAAAGAATAAATAATGAAGAACGTTTCAAATGGGAAGCTATCCATACATATAAAAAGGTATGGGATATTGACACTGAAAACTTTGCTTCAATGATAAGCTCGGCTTTTCGTAATCACGGCACACTCTTAAGAGCAGGCAATTATTTTCCTTATAAAATGCTGATAACCTTTGCAGAAGCAGAGCCTGAAACTGTGCGTTCTCTGTTTAAAACCCTATACAACGAAGCTCTGCCTTTTGATAAACGTTTTAAAGCTTTCAGAGGTGGCTTCAACAAGTTCTACGGACCGCAGAACTTAAATTCGTATCAGGATTTACACGCTGTTTCTGTGTATTTGACTTTTGAATATCCCGAAAAGCACTACATATACAAATATCGTGTATTGAAGAACTTCGTCAAAGCTATCGGATATAATTCAGGCAATATTGATTCGATGTCCGATGCTGAAAAATACTCGTTGCTATCGGATGTATGCAATAGAGTGCTGCAACAGCTTGACGACGAAGTGAAAGAAATCAGTATGGAAAGATTAGATGAAAACTGTTATGCCGACGAAGCTTTCCATATACTTGCTCACGACATTATTTACTTCGGAAGTCAGAATGTATTTCCAGAAGATGAAGAAGTCGGCGTGTATTGGCCTTCTCCTGAAGAATACGACCCTCAAATCAGCGAAGCTGAATGGATGGATGTTCTGAATGACCGTGACATTACCACTATTGATACACTCAGAATGCTGAAAATGATTTTAATACAGGGCGGAGAAAGCACTTGTGCGAATTTAGCAGAAAAGTATGGAAACACCCATAATCATTATAATAAGCTTGGCAGTAATTTTGGCGAGAGGGTAAAAAAGGCACTTGATTGTCCCGATTGTATTGATGATGGTCAAGTTCGTTTCTTCCCGATACCTTTCCTCGGACGCTACATAACCGAAAACGGTAATAAGCGTTATTCGTGGAAGCTTCGTGATGAATTGAAAGCTGCATTAGAAAATACCGATTTATCAAACATTGATTTAACAGCAAAGGAGGAGCTTAAAATGAATATCAGCAAAAATACTATTCTTTACGGACCTCCCGGAACAGGAAAGACATATAACACGGTATTGTATGCAGTTGCAATAATCGAGAATAAAAATCTTTCTGAGGTAAAAGCAGAAGAATATAATGATGTGCTTTCCAGATATAATGAATACAAGAACGAAGGCTTGATTGAATTTACAACATTCCATCAGTCCTATGGATATGAAGAATTTATCGAAGGAATAAAGCCGATTTTGAATTCTGAAAGCGACGAAAGTGATGTTAAGTACACTATTGAGGATGGACTATTCAAGGCATTCTGTAGCAGGTCTTCTATTCCTGTCGCTAAAAAATCCGATATGGAACTTGGTCTTAATAAAAATCCTACAATATGGAAAGTATCATTATGGTCTACCGGCGATAATCCAATACGAACCGAGTGCCACGAAAACGGTCATATACGCATTGGATGGGATATGTATGGTGCTGAAATCACTGAAGATACTGATTTTTCCGAAAACGGCGGCAAAAACGTACTTAACGCCTTTATCTCTCAAATGAAAATCGGTGATATTGTATTCTCTTGTTATTCAAGCACAACTATTGATGCAATCGGTATTGTAAGCGGTGAGTATGAATGGTGTGGAAAGGAGTATGATAACCTTAACCGCAGAAGAAAAGTTAATTGGATTGTAAAGGACATCCGTGAAGATATCGTCGAAATTAATGGTGGAAATACAATGACTTTAGCTTCTGTATACAGACTGAAAAACATTACTCTTTCTGACGCTATTGCTATTATTGAAAAATATCTGCCACAGGCTGTAGAGGAAAAGAAAAATCACGTCTTTATAATTGACGAAATCAATAGAGGCAATATTTCTAAAATCTTTGGCGAACTTATTACGCTTATCGAGCCTACGAAACGTATTGGACAAATCGAGGGTATGAAGATAAAGCTTCCTTATTCACAGACGATGTTCGGTGTCCCCGATAATGTTTACATTCTTGGAACAATGAACACTGCTGACCGTTCAATCGCTGCTATTGACACAGCTCTCAGACGTCGTTTCCGTTTTAAAGAAATAATGCCTGATGTAGATGTGCTTAACGGTATTACTGTCGAGGGAGTTATTATCAAAAATATGCTTGACAAAATCAATAAGCGTATCACAGCATTGTATGACAGAGAACATACAATAGGACATTCCTATTTTTGGCCATTGAAAGATAATCCTACTCTGGATACTTTAGCAGTTATCTTCTCTGATGACATCATTCCATTGCTTCAGGAATATTTCTACGAAGATTATGAAAAAATTCGCTTAGTGCTTGGGGATAATAAAAAGTCTGTCGATGATACCAACAGATTCATTATCGCAACACAGAACGATTATAATGACCTCTTTGGAAATACTGAAGGATTTGATGATTCGTTCTCATATGAGATAAACAATGAAGCGTTTTATAACATAGAAGCGTACCGCAAAATATAAAGGAAAAGGGGTGCAGAAATGAAAGAACCTTATCGCATAACTGAATATGGCTCATTCATCACGGGTAAGGAAATTGATGGATACACCACCTTACCTGCAAGCACCTTTTCTGCCTTAGAAAACTT
The DNA here is from genome assembly GCA_045587105.1 of Ruminococcus sp. Classification (GTDB taxonomy): domain Bacteria; phylum Bacillota; class Clostridia; order Oscillospirales; family Ruminococcaceae; genus Ruminococcus. Next base: position 10,784 of record JAZNBR010000059.1, on the reverse strand, counting down.
TATTCTCCAAAATAACGATGAAGATACCGAAGCTCTGGAAATTATGGGGCTTTCCTCAAGAAAAGGCATAGGGAAAATCATTACAGCCAAAAATTATGTTGGCGTGATTACTATGACCGATGGAACGTCCATTGAAATTCTTCCAAAGGTATATTCGAGCGATATATATACTTATCCAAGAGCAAAACAACTGCTTATTGATATGCTGAAAACGCTGAAAGATACAACATATAAGTCTTTCCAAACTACCAATGTAAGCATTGAGAAGATGAATATATTTGAAATCTTCATTCGTATGTATATTGATGAGATTTTCTTCATCGTAAAGCGTGGATTGAAATGCAATTATGAAACTGTGCAGTCCAATGAGAACGTATTTAAAGGTAAAATGCTTTTTTCAAAGCAGATAAAGCATAACTTCATACACAAAGAAAAGAGCTATGTAGAGTATGATGTATTCAATGTCAACAGAGCTGAAAATAAACTGATTAAAGCCACATTGCAGTATCTGTACAAAACTTCTTCATCAATGAAAAATAAGAGTGATATTAAAACATTGCTGCATAGTTTTACTGAGGTTGAAGCTTCATTGAATTATCAAAGCGACTTTGCTAAGGTTGTTTCAGACCGCAATATGAAAGATTACACATTTGCAATGCTGTGGAGTAAGGTATTCCTTTCAGGTAAGAGCTTTACCTCATTTTCAGGTTCTGAAATTGCAGTTGCTTTGCTTTTCCCTATGGAAACTCTGTTTGAAAGCTATATCGCAGTACAATTAAAACGACTTTTGAATAATTCCGATTACACAGTATCAGCACAGGATAAGACACATCATCTGTTTGAAAATCCAACCAAATTCCTTATGAAACCTGATATAGTCATAAAAAGTGATAGTAATGTATTTGTTATGGATACGAAATGGAAGCTTCTTTCCGAAGCAAAAACAAACTATGGAATTTCACAAGTGGATATGTATCAAATGTATGCGTATCAAAAGAAATACTGTGCTGAAAGCGTTACTCTCCTATATCCGATGACCGATAAGGTTGACGATGAAAAAACGATTGAATATTCTTCACTTGATGGAGTAACTGTAAAGGCAAAATTTGTTGATTTGTTCAATGTTAAGGATAGCTTGTCTACGATAATTAATGAGGTAATTTTATGATAACAGAAGTAAAATGGAAAGAGCATCAGATTCTTGGGGATTTACATTTAGACTTCAAAAAACCAGATGGTTCTCCCTATAGTACAATTGTTTTAGCTGGCGAAAACGGAACAGGAAAAACAACAATTCTCGAAACTCTTTGTACTTTTCTTAATTTAGGGACCTTTGAACCTTTTGATTTTATTAGATATACTATGGAGAATAATGATATGTATATCGAAACTCGCGAAGAACAAGACTTGGTAAGAATAGGGTTCCATTTGAGAAAGAATAAAACAACTGGTGCTACTGAAAAAATAAATTCTAATCGTGATAATAAGTTTTCTACAATACAAAGCGACTTATATGATTTGCGACACTATGGCTGTGCTTATTCAAAAGCACGTTCAGGATTTAATACCAAAAAAGTAACTTCGGTAACAACTGAACAATTGGATAATGAAATTTATATCGATGATTCAAAGGATGATTTTAATAATATTAAGCAGTTGCTCATAGATATTGATGCTCAAGATAATTCAGATTGGATGGAACACAGCCTCTCTGGAAACGGAATGACTATTAACGAATTTCAAGCGTTATCAAAACTATATCGTTTCAAATGCGCTTTCAATAATTTCTTTGAATATCTACAATTCAAAAAAATTGATACACATGATAAAAACGAGAAAAAGATAATCTTCGAGAAGAATGGTACTGATATTGATGTAGATAGTTTAAGCACGGGAGAAAAACAGATTGTATTTAGAGGGACACATCTGCTCAAAAATAATAACAGTTTAAATGGTGGATTAATTTTGATTGATGAACCAGAATTAAGTATGCATCCAAAATGGCAAGAAAAGGTTCTTTCGTTCTATAAAAACTTATTTACTACAAGCGGAACTCAAACATCGCAAATTATAATCTCCACTCATTCAGAATATGTTTTGAAAGAAGCACTTAAAAATCCCGACGACACATTAGTTATAGTTCTCCATAATAAAGATGGCAATATAGAATCAACAAATGTGACAACACCAACTTTTCTTCCGATAATTACTTCAGCAGAAGTCAATTATTTAGCCTTTGGAATTATATCCAATGATTATCATATCCAATTATATAGCTACTTGCAGAGCAGAGAAAATAGATTTGCTGTAAAAGCTCTTGACGACTATATAAAATCACAACAAGCATATATTCCTGCTTTGCATAGAAAACCATCAACAAACCCACATGGAACATCCTATGAAACCTTACCCACATACATAAGAAATGCTATAGATCATCCCGACTCAGGAAATACTTTTACAATAGAAGAATTGGAAACATCAATTAAATTGCTAACAAGCTTGTAAAATACGAGCCGACCTCAAGTGAAGTCGGCTCATAATACACAAAAAGGAGGAACTCTATGCCAATAAGAACAGCTGCCGCATATATTCGAGTGTCAACGGATGACCAGCTCGAATATTCGCCCGACAGCCAAATTAAGAAAATCAAAGAATATGCCAAGCACAACGATATACATATCAGCGACGAGTTTATTTTTCTTGACGAGGGTATCAGCGGTCGAAAGGCTGAAAAACGACCTGCATTCATGAAAATGATTGCACTTGCGAAAACAAAGCCAAAGCCTTTTGATATGATACTCGTGTGGAAATTCTCCCGTTTTGCCCGTAACCGTGAGGATAGTATCGTTTACAAATCAATGCTCCGTAAGCAATGCGGAATTGATGTAGTTTCAATCTCCGAGCAGATTGGTGAAGATAAAACCGCTATCCTTATCGAAGCTCTCCTTGAAGCTATGGACGAATATTATTCCATCAACCTTGCCGAAGAAGTCAAACGTGGTATGAATGAAAAGTTCTCTCGTGGCGGAGTTGTTTCACAGCCGCCTTTCGGCTATAAGATGGGGGATGATGTATTTCTTCCCAATGAAAAAACTGCACCTATCGTCAAGATGATTTTCGAGGACTATATTTCAGGGATGGGGGGGCGCAAAATCGCAATGAAGCTCAATGATATGGGTATACGCTCCACTAAAGGAAATCCATTTGAAAACAGAACTGTTGAGTATATCCTGACGAATCCAACCTATCTCGGAAAGCTCCGTCGTAATCCAAACGGACGTGATAGTACAGACCGTTTTCATCAGTCGGAAGACACAGTTATTGTTGACGGACAGCACCAACCGATTATCAGTGAAGAGCTATTCAAAAAGGCAAACGACCGTTTGAAAGAGCAGAAGAAAAAATATGTACGTCACGCACAGCAGAAACAGGCGGATTTTATGCTTCGTGGCTTATGTCGTTGTTCAGAATGCGGCTCAACTCTTGTGCAGGCAGTAAAGGGGAAATCTCTCCAGTGCCATAAATACTCAAGAGGGCAGTGCAATACTTCTCACAGTATTACGATAGAGAAAATGAACACTGCTGTAATCGAACAACTTAAAAATGACATTAAAAATACAGATATTATGTTTGTTGCTCCCAAAAAGCCTGACAGTCAGACTGATAATATCAATGCTGTTTTGCTTGAAAAGGAATATAAGAAACTTGAACGAGTAAAGGAAGCTTTTGAAGCAGGCATTGACACAATCGATGAATACAAGATGAATAAAACCCGTATTCAGAATCGCATTGCCGAGCTTGAAGCTACTGTTCCTCAGCCAAGTCAGGAAGAATTATTTGCAAATTTCAGAAGAGAAGCTATGAAAGCCTTAGAGAAGATTTCGGAAAATGATATTTTAGAAGATGAAAAAAACAAAATCCTTCGCAGAATAATATCTCATATCACTTTTGACAGAAAGAAAATGACTATCCAGATTGCCTATTTGTCTCCGCTTTAATTTTTTTACTCAGAAACTATATCTCTTTGGAGCTTAGACCTCCAAGCTGAGTTATGATTACTTTCGCAAGCTTTGCATTTGGAGTCTTAATGTTTACGGGGTATTGTAATTTATTAATGTGTCCTTGTTGTACATAATTAATTATAATGAAATATAGTAAAATTATTGAAAAACATCGATGTTTCTGTTATAATATAACAGAAAAGAATCCTCAATGATTGATAATGATGTTCAGGAAGTAATAAAAATGAAGAAAAATAAAAGTTTGAACATAATATGCCCCGAATGTAGTTGCAGGAATATTAAAATTGTGGGTGAAAAATTAAAACTGTTCTGATTGTTATAAAGAAAAAATGTTACAAAAGATTCCATACAGACTACAAAAAATCATATTTAAATCTGTAAATAGGGCATAGAGATAGCAGCTGGTGGAGCAATAGCTTGGTGTGAAAAGTTCAGAAACGCAAGCCCAAAATATACAGAGAAAAGAGAATTGAATTTGCATATAAACCGATTATGAATATATCACTGCCGTGAAGCTTTATGAGGATTATTTTGCTGAAATTACAGAGGATTTTGAAAGGGAAAATTCATCTGAAAGTAAAAAAGAGAAAGCAGGTGTTTAAATGAAAATCATAAATAAACTGACAGCGGTTGTCTGTGCTGCTTCTATGATGACGAGCAGTATGCCATGTGTCTGTGCCGAAGCCGATATATCATACCGGCAGATACAGGATTACGCAATTTTCAATGGCACCGGAAATATCAACTGGTGCGGCGGAAATAATCTTGAAGTTGTCAGTTCGAAAGTTCCCGTTGACAGTAATGTTACATATAACGGCACACCCTCACTGCGAGTGAATGTAACGGATAAATCGGACTGGTGGACGGTACGTCTTGTAGTAAGAAGCTGGATGTCCATGGATTTTTTGAGATTTCAGCCAAGCGGACGTCTTGAGTTTGATATAAAGGGAAATGCAGGCGGAGAAAGGTTTACTATCGGCTTTGCAGATAATATTTCCGAAACCGATGAAGAAGATATTGCTTCCGTCTCGATTTCCGATTATACGACAGTCACAACGGACTGGCAGCATATATCAATTCCCTTGTCCGATATATCAGCCGCAAATAAAGATGTTGATCTGAGCGATATCACGCTTCTTTATCTTAAAAATGACGGCACTACTGATTCACAGAAATTCTGGATAACAAATATTGAAGTCACAAGTGATGAATCTGAGCCGGAGTCGCCGCCGATTAAAGTCAATCAGGTGGGATTTCATCCGGAAGGTACAAAATACGCTCTTGTTTCGTTTTATCCGGAATTGTACAATATCTGCGAAGGGGATAAATTCTCTGTTTGTGATTCTGCAACCGGAGAAGCCGTCTACATCGGAAGTTTAAAGCTACTTTCAGAGTTCGATGAGCGTGACAGCGGCGAGAAGGTTTTTAGAGCTGATTTTTCTGATTTTGAAGAACAAGGCAGATATTATATTTCTGTGGACGGACTGGAAAAATCGGTGAATTTTTCAATTGCAGATAATGTGTATGCAGAAGCTCTTACAGCAGCCCAGAAATATTTCTATTATCAGCGTCAGGGAACTGCACTGGACGAAAAGTATGCAGAAAAATTTGCAAGGGATGATCTTGATATTAACGATTCTGCGGTTACGTTTTCAAGCGGAAAGACAGGAACAGTAGATTCACAAAAGGGTTGGTTTGACGCAGGAGATTCCGGAAAATATGTGAATACCGGAGCGGGTGCAGTTTCAACGCTTCTTTGGGCGTATGAAATGTATCCGGAATATTTCACGGATAATTCGCTGAATATTCCCGAAAGCGGAAATGGTATTCCTGATGTGCTTGACGAAGCAAGGTGGGAGCTTGAATGGATTCTTACCATGCAGAATACTGAAAGCGGCGGATTTTATCCGAGAATACAGGGGGATGCCGGAGATCGTTCCATAATGGATAAAAATGGTTGTACGACTGATGATACAGCCTGTGCAGTCGGAGTTCTTGCAGAATCGTATCTGGTATACAGAGAGATTGACGCCGAATTCGCTGAAAAATGTCTTGAAGCTGCAAAAAAAGGCTGGGAATTCCTGTCGGAAAATCCTTCGAATATCCAGTCCTACGATGTGTATGTGGTTTCTGACGATATTCCGGACCGATTATGGGCAGCAGGTGCTTTATATCGAGCGAACAGTGATAAATCGTGCAGGGAATATTTTGAAGAAAATTGTCAGAAGCTTAAAGAGGATTTTGAAGAAAGCTATACCTATGGCAACCGATGGGGCGATAACTGGCTGACAGGCTGTTGGAATTATCTGTTGTGTGATGTTACAGATGAGAATACAAATAAATGGCTTGTTGATGAAATTGATATCTGGCGGGATGTTCTTCTTACGACAAAATGGGAGAAAAATATCTGGGGAGTTCCTTTACATAAGGGGAATTATTTCAGAGGCATTACCCTTGAAATCTGCAATATGGCAATGGGATTAACTATAACTGACAGGATTTTAAATCTTAACGACAGTCGTACTGCTGAGTGCACATTAAGTTCTCTTTCGTGGCTTTTAGGTTCAAATCCTCTTGGAATCAGTTATGTTACAGGATGCGGTGAAAACAGTATAAATACGATATACAGCCAGATTTACGAGAGTGACGGAATAGACGAGGTTCCGGACGGATATATGCCGCAGGGACCGAATTATACTGCTCTTAAAACTTATTCAAAATTTGCAGCAAAATGTTATATTAATAATCAGAACGACTGGGTATGCAATGAACATACAGTATACGGAAATGCGTCCTTGGTGTATCTTCTGGCGGCAGCAGCAGATGAGGGAAATATAGAAGGCGATGTGAACGCTGACGGGGAGTTCACAATGGCTGATCTTGTTATGCTTGAGAAATATATTCTTGGTACAGGAACACTCAATGACTGGCAGGCAGGGGATATGTATAAAGACAATGTAATTGATGCGTTTGATCTTGTCGTTATGCGTCGGAAACTTATTGAATAATGGCAGTTGTATCAGATGCTGTCAGTCTGTTGAAAAAGTCAGGCTTTTGCTTTGTGACTGCATATGGTATAATTTGAAAAACGAAGGGGATGTAATATGCAAACGAAAGACCTTATGAAACTGATCGACCGGACACTTGTTGATATCTGGGAAAATGAAATTAAATCCGACTACGAGTGCGGCTGGCTTCTCAAGGAAGATACGCTGAAAAACACACTGTACTTTCATCTGCGTAGCAAGCTGGAGACAGTATTTGAATATAACGATGTCCGCATATTCACAGAATTCACGGACGCTAAATTCAAGGGTACTGGATGTCGTCCCGATATGGTTATTGCCCGTGTGAATATGAATGCTCCGTCGAAATACTGGGGCGATGATGTGACCGAGTGCCTTGCTGTTATCGAAATTAAATACAAGGCAGGTTTCACACCGCATAATGATATTATTGCTGACTACGAAAAGTTGAAATACTACGCACAGGAACTTGGCGTAACTGCAAAGCTCTATATGGCGACAATCTGGGAATACGAGGACGATCCCATCAATTGGGAACGAAAAAATGCCGCTTGGGCGAAGGGAAAACTCACCGAACTGAATGCTTCTTATATCAGGGGGAGCGATCATGAAATGCAGTTTTATGTGTGGGAGCATAAATGAATCTTACAATTCTGGAGGTTGAATGAGATGTCAAATCCATGGGAAGAAATCAGATTGGATGATTATGAAAACCATATGCAGCTGGACTCTGTCCGTCAGCTTCAGGCGATGAATTCCATTATGAAAGAGCAGTTCGAGGCATATCCAACCGAAACGGTTATGATACTCGGTATTGCTGGCGGTAATGGACTGGAACACATCCGTACAGAGAAATATAACACTGTTTATGGTGTTGATATCAATGAAACATATCTGAGTGCGGTATCCGAGCGATATGCTGAACTGTTGGATGTGCTGATGCTGTTACGGATTGATCTCGTGCAGGATGCGGAACAGATTCCACCTGCGGAGCTTGTAATTGCCAATCTTCTGATTGAGTACATCGGATATGCGGCATTCCAGAAAGCTGTCTTGCAGGCGGATCCCGAATATGTGTCCTGCGTGATTCAGATTAATACGGACGAAAACAGTTGGATTTCAGATTCGCCTTATCTCCATGCGTTTGACGGGCTTGATACCATTCATCATCAGATGGAGGAAAAGGTACTTGATACAGTGATGAATGAGATTGGTTATGCACTGATTCTGCGAATGTCTGAAGCAATGCCGAATGGTAAGGCATTGGTCAGAATGGATTTTCAGAGGAAGATAAATTGATTTTGTGGGAGGGACGGCAGTTTTATCATTTCAATACATTAGTGATATGAATCAAATAAATTCAATATTCAGCGTGAGAAATGAATTCTGTTTGGATGTTCTTTGATTCTTGGTATAGTATATTTTTTTTACGACTGCGTGAAGCAGTCTGTTTTTTTCTTCAGGTTCTGAATGAGTGAAATTTTCGATAATATTCTTTAGTGATACGACTGCTTCGTCTTGTGTCAGCTTCTTCTGTTCAATACTGATTTCTTTCACAGCGGACTCGAGGAAATGTATTTTTTCAGTCAATATTCCGGAGCGTTCGAGGAAAGTTGATGTATCATAGATTTCCTGTTCCAGAAGATCATACATCCTTGATAGCTGTCGTTTTGATTTTTCAAGCTCTGCGATTATCAACGCTTTCTTGTCGGGCTGTATTTCGGTGTTAGGTTTATTGTTACTTTTGAGCTTACTTATTTTGTTTAAACGATATCTCAGAGAAGATATGACTGCTTCGTCAATAGTATCAATTGATGAGCTTACTGTTTTTCCTTGACATTCTCTGCGTGTACACAGCATATACTCCCGACTGCTGTTTCTGACTACCCGACGACGTAACTGATGTCCGCAGTTTTGGCAGTATAGGACGTTATGGTAGTGATTAAGAAGCTTATCACCGCAATGGATCTGTGCGGAAGGATTTTTCTTTTTCTTTTCCTGAGCAGAATCGAAGATATTTATGGTGATTATTGGTTCGTGAAGTCCGGTATAAAGGGTACTGCCATTTGATTTGCTTTTCCATCCTACCATTCCGCAGTAAATCGGATTTTGTAGTATTTTCTTAATGCTCGGATATTCCCAGAACTGGCTTTTCTGCGGACTTATTCCCATTCGGTTAAGCTCTTTTGCAATATATTTTGCTCCGTGGCCATCAAGGTACATTCTGTACATCATTCTGACTGTTTCAGCTTCTTCCGGAATAATTTCAAGTGTATGAATCTTAGGGGCAGGATTGATTTTCCGGTAGCCGTATGGAGCATTAGTTCCTATGTAATTGCCCTCTTTTACGGAAGCAAGACGCCCCGTCTGCATACGTCGCTTAATAGTCTTGTATTCCCGACGGCTCATGAAAAGCGAAAATTCAAAATATTCCTCATCAAATTCGTTGTCGGGATCATAGATTTTATTCGGCGTGATTATTTTGGTCGAGGATTCACGGAATGTTCGTGCAACTATACCCTGATCTATGGTATCTCCTCTTGCAAGACGTTCTATTTCAACAACGAGAACACCTTCATATTTTTTTGCTTCAACGTCAGCAAGAAGATTCTGCATTTGCGGACGTGCTTCTATGCTGTCACCGCTTACGATCTCCCTGTATATTTTTACGATATTAAGCTTGTGATGTCCGGCAAGCTCTGTAAGCATATTCTGATGACGTGCAAGAGTTTCGCCTTCTCCACGAGCTTCTGCTTCAGCATCTGACCTTGATTTTCGCAGATACATACAGTAGTCTTTCATTGTGCTGCTCCTTTAATGATACTAATAATACAGAATATTACACCTTACTCGAAATAATGCGGAATAAGTCAATTGGTACAGGCTGTATCGCATAGAATTCTATTGCTCTACCAATTAAGAAAGTATAAAGGGATTTATCAAAGAAGGAAAACGCAGGAAGCTGTCGCATTTTGCCGACTATTTGACGGCTGGGTTTAGTTCAGGGAGCAATATGAAAGGAGTTGTTGAAATGGCGAAACATATGAAAGAAAATCTGTCCATGTGGGAGCGTACAGAGTATGATATTATCAGTGAAACGGAAACAGAAACTGAGATAATTGGTGTTATCAGAAACCGCTATAACGCTGCTGAGATAATATGTCATATTCCAAAGCATGCAGATAAAGAAATAGAAGTGCTGTCGGCACATATTACCTATGCCCTTATGCAGATTGCTTTTACAGGACAGGATATCAGTTCCATGAAAAGTATGGAAATAAAAAAAGAAATCCCTGAGGAATAGTCCTCAGGGATTAAATTCAGTAAAGAGCTGTCGGTACTTTAATCATTAAGACCGGAGATTCCGAGCAGATACTGCTGAATTTTGAGAGCGTCCTTATTAGTAAGACCGCTGCCGGGATTATCAACATCTCCGTTTATCTTTGCCTGTTCTGTAAGCGGATAATCATCGGGATTTCCGAGGTGCTGGAGGATAAGAACAGCATCATTCAGAAGCACATCACCTTCACCGGTTACATCACCTGAAACAGTTTCTTCTGGATTAGTGGAAGGTGTAGTTGGTACTGTATTCGGTTTCCAATCAATGGGTTCTTCATTCTCATCAGCTATACGAACTAAATAAAGGTCGTCTAACCAGATTTCATCGCCGGCAACAGCATTGCCTCCGAAACCATTTGTATCGTTAGCATAATGGAAGCTCCAGTCGAGATTT
>JAZNBR010000058.1:0-2037 GCA_045587105.1 Ruminococcus sp. | reverse complement strand
CCTGTAGAATTGATTGCTCCATGAAAAAGTGCAGGAATCCATATACACTCCGTTTTTTCATAGACATAATCAGCAATTATTCCGTCTGCGATGCAAAAAACAGCAAATACAAGCATTCCCATAACAGGCGCACCGATGTATTCCAGTCCGTAATTAAAGCCGTAGAAAACTATTATAACGAAATGGAAAAAACTCCAGATTATTCCGCCTATAATAAGAGCTTTTATTTTTCCGAAGCCCTTTTTCAGCTGTGGATAGAGAAAGCCTCGCCAGCCTGCTTCCTCTCCGATAGCTGTAATCATTCCGATATATGCTCCCATAATCATTTTTATAATTTGCTCTAAAACGTAGCTACCGAAAGAACCGTATTCTTCTATAATCATCTGATATTCTTCAGGATAATTAATTGCCCACGACTCCGCAGTTCCGTCAAATCTATCGGGAAAAACTACAAAAAACAATACAGCACCTGCAATATCCAGTACTATTGGACTAAACCACGCAATGAGAAATGGCTTAATATTTCCTTCAATTTTCGGAATCCACCCCATTTCCTTTACATCTGCACCAACAAGAAAACAGGAAATAAGAGGCGTAAACATAATCAAGGGAGCCATTTCTCTTAATTCGTTTTCTCCTGCTATAATTTGTAAAATATATGATGATGAAAATGTGAAAATCAGAAACCATTTAACCCTTTTAGTATCCATATCTCCTCACCCCAGCAATAAAACTACCACTATTATACCATGTATTTGATAATATGACAATAGCGATTATATGCGTGTTCTTTTCAAGGATGAAGAGTAACAATTGAGTTGAATATCACAATAAATTATCTCTATGAAAAAAATTTATTAAAATCCTTGGAGCAATCTGGGGATTTTTTGCAGATATATAATTTCTGAATAGCCGGTATTGTAAACTGATAATGATTATTCGTGTAGGATTCAGAAAAAATGTGCAGAAAGATTGAAATTTCTGGTGAAAAGTGGTATAATAACTTTATGTATATCTACGTTCTTGTTAAAATAATGTAATGAAACGTTTTAGTGATAAAGGAGATTCACCATGGCAGAAAAAAACACAGCCTCTATCGGCTTTGAAAAACAAATATGGGACGCAGCATGTGTCCTTCGTGGAAATATCGACGCATCCGAGTACAAGTCCGTTGTTCTGGGCTTGATATTTCTGAAATACATATCCGATCGCTTTGATGAAAAATACAACGAGCTTGTAGAAGAAGGCGATGGCTTTGAGGAAGATATTGACGAGTACACCTCCGAGGGCATCTTCTTCGTTCCTGAAAACGCTCGTTGGAAAGTCATTGCTTCCAAGGCACATACCGAAGAAATCGGTACAGTGATTGATGAAGCGATGAGAGCCATCGAAAAGGAAAACAAGCGTCTTAAAGATATTCTACCTAAGAACTTCGCTCGTCCGGAGCTGGACAAGCGTCGTCTGGGAGATGTGGTCGATCTGTTCACCAATATCAAGATGGTGGAGGCAGGTTCAAGCCGTGATATTCTCGGCAGAACCTATGAGTACTGTCTCTCGAAATTCGCAGAACAGGAAGGCAAGCTCGCCGGTGAATTCTATACACCTTCCTGCGTGGTTCGGACGCTTGTTGAAGTGCTGAAACCGTTTAATGGTCGTGTATATGATCCATGCTGTGGTAGCGGCGGTATGTTTGTACAGAGTGCAAAATTCATCGAGAACCACAGCGGTAATCTGAACCAGATCTCCGTGTTCGGTCAGGACTCCAATCCGACCACTTGGAAAATGGCACAGATGAACCTTGCCATCCGTGGCATTGAAGCGAATCTTGGCAGCTATAATGCTGATACCTTCTTCAATGACTGTCACCCGACGCTTCGTGCGGATTTCATCATGGCGATTATCTGGAGCTTAAAAAGTAAGTACTTTAAGTTCTTATCGATATTCTTCTGCTATGATCGCTTAATTGCAAAAATCATGAATTGCTTTTACTGTCAAGGTCGCATCAGCGTGCATTTCAGCCTTGACAGTAAAAGGAAT